>NZ_QEWN01000099.1 GCF_006124995.1 Vibrio sp. Hep-1b-8 | reverse complement strand
GCCCCAAATAATACACAAATAGAATTACTGTAATGGTGATAAGCACAATCGATAATATTCGCTGTTTGTTACTCATACCCAGTTACTTACCTGTTTGAGGATCTAACGGGGTACTACGATACTCTTCACCAGCTAAAATATCGTAGTGAATCACCGTATCGCTATTAAACTGAGAAAAATCAAAGTAGACAGTTTCTGCGTTAAACTCCTGTTTTTTGGATATCTTTTCACCATTAACGGAATAATGGCAACCTAGCCCACCCGACCAGGTCTTGTCTTTCCATTGATGTAAAAAGGCGTCACAATTTTTCGCTTTAATTGCAGAATTTAAGTCTATCGGTTTGTTGTAATATTTTGTTCCTGATTGATAAATGCGTAGTTGGGCAAAACCTACAGTATCAAATGCGTTATAGGCTTCGACCTTGATATCTCGTAATTCGACCACGCAATTTTTACTGTTTGTGTAAGTTGAGTATGGCACGGTGAACTGATAACGGTCATCACTTACATCATTACTCGGAGTAAAGAATGTAGTGATCTTTCCTCCTCGATGGGCTTTTTGGCCAAACATATCATAAGAGTAGGATTCACAGTCATCACCATATACCCAATAGTTTGCCCACACTTTTACGGTTGCATCGGTTGGTTTTAAGCCCGTAACCAGAATAGATTCTTGCTCGGTAGTGTTCAGTATCGAGTACAACCCAGAAAGTGCGCTCACTGAAACCAGAACCAATGCGACACTCCTCTCTATGAATTGTCGCTTAGTTAACCGAGTCACTTGCCAGTCTCTGGATCTAACGGGGTACTACGATACTCTTTACCAGCTAAAATATCGTAGTGAATCACCGTATCGCTACTGAACTGAGAGAAATCAAAGTAGACAGTTTCTGCGTTAAACTCTTGGTCTTTTGATTTCTTTTCACCATTAACGTAATAAAAGCAACCAAACCCATTCGTCCATCTATTATATTTTGCAGAATAAAAGGGCTCGCATTTTTTAGCTTCGATTGTAGAATCTAAGCCTATCGGTTTGTTGTAATATTTTGTGCCTGATTGGTGAATACGTAGTTGGGCAAAACCTACAGTATCAAATGCGTTATAGGCTTCGACCTTGATATCTCGTAATTCGACCACGCAATTTTTACTGTTTGTGTAAGTTGAGTATGGCACGGTGAACTGATAACGGTCATCACTTACATCATTACTCGGAGTAAAGAATGTAGTGATCTTTCCTCCTCGATGGGCTTTTTGGCCAAACATATCATAAGAGTAGGATTCACAGTCATCACCATATACCCAATAGTTTGCCCACACTTTTACGGTTGCATCGGTTGGTTTTAAGCCCGTAACCAGAATAGATTCTTGCTCGGTAGTGTTCAGTATCGAGTACAACCCAGAAAGTGCGCTCACTGAAACCAGAACCAATGCGACACTCCTCTCTATGAATTGTCGCTTAGTTAACCGAGTCACTTGCCAGTCTCTGGATCTAACGGGGTACTACGATACTCTTTACCAGCTAAAATATCGTAGTGAATCACCGTATCGCTACTGAACTGAGAGAAATCAAAGTAGACAGTTTCTGCGTTAAACTCTTGGTCTTTTGATTTCTTTTCACCATTAACG
>NZ_QEWN01000098.1 GCF_006124995.1 Vibrio sp. Hep-1b-8 | reverse complement strand
AAAAGCGGTTAAGGATGCTAAAGACCTTAGTCCCTGCTCTCAAGCTCTTTATGCCTATTATCAATTCCTTGAAGATGAGAATTTAGCATGGGATACATTCCCTCCCGTCAAAAGGCTAAAACCGACTTATCTATTTCGCTCTCACCTACTAAAGCAGATTAAAACGGGTGACTTGGCGCATAGCACTGCCAGCGTTCGCATGAACCAAATTGTCAATTACTATAAGTGGTTGATGCATGACGGTTATCTAAAGATAAAGAACGAGAAAGAGGCTCCATTCAAAATGGAATTTGTTTCTGTTCAGAGTACAGGAATGTTGGCTCATGTATCACCCACTTTTACCGTAGAAACAAGTGACCTACGCATTAAAGTCCCTAAAGATGCCGACAATGGCAACATCCGGCCTCTCACTCCGTTGAGCCAAGAGTCACTGAGTATTCTCACTCAATATCTGCCCAACGTATCTGAAGAGCTGCGTTTACAGGTGCTTATTTCTATTGATACTGGTATGCGTATCCAAGAGATTGCGACGTTATCCACGAGATCTATCGAGACAGCAACACCTATTGCTGGAAGTAAGCATCGTTTCGAGTTGTTACTATCACCTAAAGATACAGGTGTGATGACCAAATACCTCAAAATTCGCCAAGTGGAAATCTCTGCCGAGTTGTTATCTACATTGAATGAATATCGAGTTTCAGAGCGACGAATCAAGCGTGCAAACAAGCTTGACCAAAAACTTGAAGCACTACCAGAAATGGCTGATACGCTAAAGAAAGAGGCGCTTGAACGATTAGAGCGATCTGAGCGGCATGAACCTTTATTCGTTAGTGAGCAAGGCAACCCCGTAACCGCTAAGTCTATAGAAGCTCGCTGGATAGAGCTTAGAGCTCAAATTAGAAAGACCCACCCTGCATTCACGCACCGTTTTCATGACTTGCGCGCGACTTATGGCACTTACCGATTAAGTGATTTGCTTGACGCTGGTTACCCTCCTTCAGAAAGCATTGGCCTACTTATGGGATGGATGGGGCATCTACACATCTCAACTACTTGGAAATATTTACACTTCTTGAAACGTAAAGAAGCTTTCAAAGTTAAATTCGGCATTTTAGACGGCATCATGCATGAAGCTCTAGGCGGTGAGAGTGAGTAATATCGCTTATTTGCACGGCTGGAAGCCAGAGCTTTGTATTCAATTAGATACATCTAACAATAATTTAGTCGACTTTAATCGCTTCATGGTCAAGGGATTTCCTTCAACAGCGTCATTAAAGCAGAGCGGTCGCTTTAAAGATGCAAATAGGGAAGGCTTTATCCTTCAAATGAAATCTCGCTTTGAGGATTTTATGAGTGAAGGTAAAAGCCCAGAGTCACTCTACAACACATATCAAGAATGCTCTCAATATCTTCGTTGGTGCGATGAACATAATGAAGAGGCGTTCACACAACCCGCCACGGAAGCTTACTTTGCGTTTCTCTATAAAAAGGTGTTGCTTGGAAAACCAAAGCGCTCTTCCTACAAAAAAATCCGCTCTTGCATGCTACGTTTATTTTGTGATTACTTAGACTTGCCAAGTGCGTATTTCGACAACATCACCGTCATGGATGATAGCGATAGGGAGCCCTTTGAGGCTTATACTCGCAGTAACCTAAATCAATTACTGCCTTTTTTGCGCAGTCTCTTTAAGCAGACTGCCATGCAGTTTATTGAAAACCCTGAAAAGCACATAGATGCTTATCAGACCGTCCCAACCATGACGTTTAACTGGAAGGGAGAGCAGTACAAACTATGTGGTGGCATCAGCAAAATGATGTGTGCTGGAACTTACCTACTGGCTTACTACACCTACGCTAATACCAGTGATTTATTCCAACTACAGCAACCAGATAACGCCTCTACATCCATCGGTGAAATTTGGTACACCATGCCCGCTTTTAAGCGCCGAGCATTCAAAACCATCCACGTTGACATTGGCGGTCATGAGCTGGATATTCCTAAGTACGCAATGAGCTTCTTTGATACGCTGCTCGAAGCCTCACGCCTGATTTCCACAGCCCCCAACGCGACATTATTGCAAACGGTCGCCTCAAAACAACGCGCGCCGCTCAAGTCCGTAACCTTGCAGAGTTTCTTAGGTAAATGGGTCGAAAAGCACTTTATCTTTACCGACCAAACGGGTCGTCGCTTGCGCCCTGTCATCAGTCGCTTTCGAGAAACGGGCGCACAAATCACGACTTACCATCAAGGTGAGTTGGTGAACGACATCATGCTCAACAACACTTCTAACACGAGAAAGAGAAGCTACAGCAAGGGTAACCGAACTGCCAATAATGGGATGATGCAAGATGCAATGTCCTTGCGAGAGCAAGAGATAAAGCAAGGTGAAAGCACAAATGAAGCCAAAGAAAGCTTAGGCATTGATGTGTTGGTTATCGAGGTAGAAAACAAAATCAACCTTCCTAACTTAAGTCGTACTCCGAACGGAGGAAGTTGCTCTGAGCCTTTTGGTGAAAAGTCAGAAAAGTACACAAGAAAAGCGCTCAAGCATGGGTTAATTAAAGACGGTGAGAGGTTGGCGTGTGCCGACTTACTTAATTGTTTCGGTTGTCCAGACCAGGTCATAGTTCAATCTCTCTCAGATATTTGGTGCCTATTAAGCTTCAAAAGCTGTATTGAAGAATCCCTATATCGCCACCTTGATGCTCATCACTACAAGCAAAACTTTGAAGACATCATTGTGTTTATTGATACCCAGATTCTGCCAAACATTAAGACCTCTCTACTTAAAGAGGCAGAAGATAAATTGGACGATGAGGGCTTACACCCGAATTGGGATGATGCGGAATCAGTGCTCAGCCTTATTCCATCACAGGAGACATCCAAATGAGCAAAAATAAATTCAATACTGACCATTTATATCTTGCTGACTCCCCCGTAGAGCATAAAGTCCAGCCTGCCGATATTGTCACCTTGTACCATGAGAAGCGGTTCGACGAATTGGATGGCGTGGTGGTTTGCCGAGATAAAGACGGTAACGTCACCGCCACCTTTGGCCAAAACAGTTGGGATTGCTTTGCTTTTTCACGTAAAAAAGAAAAGAACAATCTTTCATTTTCGCAATTAGATGCCCACCCAGAATTACAACGAGAGTTGAAGCTCTTCACTTACGGTTGGTTATTTAATCTCTCTCCACAAAAAAGAAAGGCACCAAAGTTTTCAACCGTTCACGGTCGACTTAATTACGCTTTGGTAACCTACCAATTTCTCGCTCAAGAAAATGCGCACACACTCTCTACATTGTCATCGACTAATATGCGTCTGAAGCTCAATGAGCGCCTTAGCGAACGTGAGTTGAGCGTTAGCGCGCTTGAGAAAACATTTACAGCCATCAACAAAGCCATTGAGTACACCCCTTGGCATAAGATAGCTCTGGGCATTGCTCGTATCGAGTCAAAGAATGAAGCTAGGCGCTTAAATGATATAAGACACCAACAAACATTAGTTATTCCTGAACGTCTTTGCCACGCCATCTATGGCAAGGCAATGGCGCTTATTGAAGAAGCGCTTCCTCATGCCACGCTCATTGCCGAGACTGAGCGTGACCTCCAAGACAACTACATTCAAGGTAAGCTAATCGTAGAAGATAAGGTGAAAGCTGGCGGAGTATTCAGATTCATGAACTCCGATAGAAGTATTGATAATCATAAGTTTGCTGCCGCTATTACCGACAATCAACCCAAGCAACCAAATGAGCTGATTGCGCCACTGGCAACAAAGCTACCCAATATCCCTTTAGAGAATGGCCGTGATTTTCAGCGATACTTAGGCCAGCTAATCACGGCAACTTACATTGTGTGTGGCGGCTTTAGTGGTATGCGTGATAGCGAACTTGATAAGCTCACTCCGAACAGTTATTACCTAGACTCACTGAGTGGCCGAGAGCTTCACCTTCTTCAATCTCATACATTTAAATTGGGTGAAAAACGAGAAACGTGGGTAACGGCAGCCGTGTCAAAAACCGCGATTGATTTGGTGTCCATCCTCACAAAAAGCTGGCGAGAAAAAGTGCAATACCCCGATGAGAAATACGCAAATTCGCTATGGGTCAATCAAACACACCGCTCTCAGGCGCCGAAATTAATTACAGGGTGGAATCATCGGCTAAAACTATTCTGTAAACAATTTGATTTTGTGGTGAATGATGGTGATTACAAAGAGTGTGTGGAGTCAAACCCTAGCTCACAGGTCAAAATTGAAAACCAAGTTGTGGTTGGTCAACCTTGGCCTATGAGCACTCACCAATTCAGACGCAGCCTCGCGTTCTACTGCGTTAAAAACCGATTAAGCTCACTGGTTGCACTCAAGCAGCAGTTCAAACATCTGTATTTGGCGATGACAGAGTGGTACACGAACGGGGGGCATTTAGCCAGCCTTCGTGATTTAATGGTCGATCCGAAAATTCAACAAGCACTTGATGAGATTAACGCTGAATCTACTACCAATAAAATCTTCAAACAGTGGCATTCTGATGAAACATTATCGGGCGCACATGGCAAAGCCATCATGAAAATGCGAGGTGATGTCCCAACGATTTACAGCTCTTGGGACACCATCTATAAGGCGGTAAAAGACGGTAAACTCACGCTTCATGGCTCACTGCACAGCTACTGCAAGAGTGGCTATGATTGCGATATGGATGGTGTTGTTACACCACAGTTTTGCGTCGATTGTTCGTCTGGAAGCAGCATCATTGATGAGCAGCAAGCAAAGTGGTGGCAAAATAAGCATCGTAGTTTATCGGCCTATATGGCAACAGGAGACGATATTACGGTCACGGATAGAAGCCATTACATTACTCAAATTAGAGCGGCAGAAAACGTTATGCGGGACTTTGGGATGGAATTTACTCCTTTTGAAGCTGAACTTAATATCACGGAGGTTTAAGCATGGGTAAGAGTGAAAATACATTAATCGCCCTTGAGGCTGCATTAGACCGAATAGCCAACGGTAAGCCTAAACACATCCCCAAAAGCCGCAAATTGAGTGTGAGAGCGGTTGAGGAAGAAGCGAAACTCGGCAATGGTAGCGGTTATTACTACCCTGAATTTGTAGAAAAGGTGAAGCAGACCAAAGTTGATATTGCAGAAGGGAAAGGCGAATACGTTCAGCCAGAAATACAAGCGGTGCGGGGTAAGCTCAAAGAGCAAAAGCGCATTAAAAGTAACTTCAAAGACAAGTATGAGGCGGAGCGAGAGAAGTTAGCTCTGTTTGCGGCTGAACAGCATCACCTGAATGATAAGTTAGTTAAGGCACTGGCTCGTATTGATGAACTTGAATATGAGAATGCTCAGCTTCGAGAGAATCTTGCCAAGCTTAAAAGGAGTAAGGTGGTGCCAATTAAGTAGTTCCACCGCTGCCCACTTGAATGACAATTGAGTGGGCTTACCATCCAAATCAAACCCGTTCCCAATCTACGCTTTGTCCCAATCTACGCTTTCAAACTCATTTTTGGACAGAAGTGAGTCAGGCTATTTACTAATTTAGTAATATACGGATAACAATAAGTTTTCAGTTGTGTTGATATGGAAGCACCAAGATCTTAAGGCTTCCATTGTTATATTTCGTCTTAACTTACTTGCTTTAGTTGGTATGACGCTCTACTCGAGATCTGATATACGCAGTTTGCTTTCTGTAAGCAAGTACAAACAGCGCACCTAGCACAATGATAACAAGTGTCTCAAAATTTTCACTGAGCCAAGGAAAATCAGATGTGTACACTTCCCATAGCTTTGCACCGCCAAGACACAACATGACCGAGCATAATGTTCTGTACATATTATTCTGTTCGGACAGCGTCACAATAAGCTCATCAATTTTTGATGCCGCAACATAGTTCGCATACTCAGCAAACTTAACAACTCTAAAAAGCTTAAGGAGCGGCTCAATCACAATAGACCCTAAACGGCTTATAACCAAACCTATAAAGTAATAAAAGAAAACACTAAGAACTATGTCTTCTTGCTTCAGTGAAAACACCGTAAGTTGTTCTAACAAAACAACAAATAACGCTCCTGGAAATAGATAGTTAAACAGGTTGTAAGATGAAATTTTTGAAATCAATTCTTTCATGTGTGAATTATTGCACCCTCGTTATGCTCATAATCTAGATATTGAATGATAGTTACATTTTCCTAACAATACCGTTGTTTGCCAGCTTAAGATTCATCACTCCATCACCAACTTTTTTTATATCTGAAATGGAGTATTTATAAATGCCAAGTTCAGGTTCAGTGCTACTATACCCTACTATTACAAGTATTTGAGACTCAGAAGCAAACCCATCTCTACACATTATTCCTGCCATACCTTCCATATCTGTTTCACTAGGTATTGCAGCACTAATAGGATGTGTGTGCCACATCCCAACATATGAAATTGAACCTTGTGTATTCTTGGAAATCTCATTGTTAAATTTATGTGTGCCTTTTATGCCACAAATGAACTTTTCTGGCTTTGCAACGCTGTCACTTGGGGGGCCAATGATCTTACTTATCCAGACAATTTCGCTTGCATGGTCTATTTGCCCAAAGAGTAACCCCCCAGTTTCGCAAACTTCTTTACCTCTGCGTTTTGATTTGGATACGTATTTTTTGATATCAGCCAAGACACTAGTTTGTACCCTTACCTGATAACCATCCGGTAAGTCCGCTACAAGGTCTTTAGGGTGGATAACAGAGGTATCTCCACAATGCTCATACTTGGAGAGCATCGCACTTTGTATGTTATTGTCTGACTTGAAGAAGTTTCCGATTTGCTCTAATGCTTTACCTACTAGAATCATCATATCAATTGATGAACCTACAAAAGTAGGATCAGAGCAGCCGGGTTCGGGTTGAAAATTTAAGAATTCTTCGTTATTAGGCCAAAATTCAGTTGCAAACTCTTCAAGTTTTTTCCGACCTTTAACTTTTATTTTTAGTTTCCTAAGAGAGTCGAATGTTGAGGCTTGACTCACAGCAGGAAAGTAATTGACTATAACCTTATCAGCGCTGGCCCCTATCAACATAGATGATAACGAAACATTTGGTTTGCTACACTTGATATAACATTCCAAGGTCAACTGCACCTTATTAGATGCTGTAGCATCAATAAGCAAATCATATGGGTTATCTTCAGCTACAGATAATTCAGGTAGGGTATTCATAGATGAAGTAATATCATCATTGCTGACTTCTACAGTTAAGTTAGGGTTAACTCTCAGAAGCCTAACTTTAAGGCTCTCAGCTTTCCAAAGTCCGATGTCAGAATCTTCATAATTTTGCCGAACTAAAATTCCAGGATGAACCTTCTTGTTATCGCGCAAGACAATGTGTTTAACACCAGCTCGAACAAGAGCTTCAGCAATATAGCTACCTAAAGCACCACACCCCCATATCACAACCGCTTTGTCCAAAAATGCATTTGCTGAAGTTTGAGTATCTCTTCTTACAGTAACCTCCTCACGGTCTTCTTTAACAGAACACCAACGAAGGTTTGCCGATTTCAGACATTTTAACGAAAGTTCTTTGCAACCTTGTCTATGTTGTTCGACTTTTTCCCTGAATTCCGTATCTGTAGATTCAGCCAGCATATTTAAGCAGCGGATCTCAAGACTAATTGTGTCTTTAGTAGTACTGTCGATTGACCAAGTTGAAATATGTTGTAGCAGCTTACCTCCCTTAGCACCTCTCATTGGTGTACCAATAACCAGATACAAATCGCTATCTGGAGAATTCACAGCGGCAGCAAACAAAGACAGCAAATGAATACTATCAACTGTAACACCAAATTTTTCTATGAGAGAGAATAGCTCTTCCGCCTTATTTGGATACTCAAAAGGAAAATCTTCGTTAAGTAATACTACTGGAGCTAACTCTCCTTTTTCTGACTTAACAAGTTCTTTTTGCCAACCAATTAAATCAATTCTGTCTTCGGTTATTTGCTTAATTATTGCAAATCCAATCCAAAAAGGTTCATCAAATGATGGAGTGTTTTTCTTTACAATCACACTTGGTAGGTCTTTATTTGCGGGGTAGGCAACTGGTGGGTGAAGCGGTTGTCCATCCTGCTCATGTGAGTTGGTGGCGGCCCGAATTAACCACTGATTTAATCGTTCAATGAAGCCATACATGCCATCGCTAATATTCCACTCAGTGTCTGGTGATAAAAACAAACACAGATGTCTAACCCACTGAACGTGTGCGAAGCCATTAAACCTAGCATGACTAACATAAACAGATGGATACTTAAATGGGAAGTTTTCGGGTATGCACACTGTAAACTTTTCTTTAGGACGAAGTTTTAATCCATCATCACTCGACTTTATTCCTAAACAATTGATCTCTATTAGAGCGTACATTGTTGAGTTTTCTTCATGTGGTTCGTTTATACGAACGACCCTAAAAGCATTATTTGACGCTGCTTCAATGCGGTTAAGTTGATTAACCGCTTTATCTTGTCCATTTGAGCGCAATTTACAGCTCTCCAAATCCTGCGGTATTGGTTGGGGGGGTTCCACTAGCACGAGCATCATTCACACTGTCAGAAAGTGATTTAACGGCGTTTACACTTACTGCTTCACCATTTAATACTAATGCATTGTCGGTTTTCTCAAACACAATTGGTTCCGCATCTTCTGACTCGTCATTGTGAGTGCATAAAAAATCAGTAGAAACAATCTCTTCGTATCGTTCTTTAGCTATTGCGTGAGGGGGGTTATCGCCTTTTTTATTTGATGCTGGTATTGATTTTGAGCTACTAACGACATAACCAATATCAAGACAATAACTCTCAAGATCATCCATCATTTCACGTTGAAAAATGTTCTTGTCATTTTCATCTTTCGTATACATAACAGATTTAGAGCAGTGATGAGGCGCAAGTAAAATATTCCACTCTAACTTGTCTTCATTTTCATTAGTCTTTGAAATATCGATTATTTTTCTAAGACTGTCATGCTTTAAATCTCCAAAAATTAATACTTTCAGATCATCATTTTCGTCCCCTAAGGAGATTTGCATACCTAAGCTAGTGTCGTTCCTTTCGTCATCTTCTTCTGCTTTGAAGGGGGAGTGGATGAAAGCATGAAACTCTGCACCTAAATCTTCTCCATCCAACAAGGATAAACTTTCACCTGGCAATGTTAGTAGATCCTCAGGGAACCCCTTAAACTTATCTTCTTCTAAAATACTGCTATAGCCGAATATCCTAATTTTATCACCTGATTCTAAATCGCCATTTTTTTCAATTGCCAGCTTTCTTCTTCTATCTGCTTCTTCATAAAACGCATCAGCTTCTTTCGAAAGCTCTTCATCATCAAAGATTCTTGGTGTAAGCCAAAGTTCGCCTATTGTCGCTTCATCTAATAGCTTGTCGAAACCTTGTATATGATCTTTATCTGGATGAGTTAAAGCAAAAACTGACAGGTATGGCTTTCCATCGATTTCTGGAAGTTCTTCTACTAAATGGTCAACAACGGGGAAATACTCCTCATCCTCATCCTCTGCAGCAACCATATGATGCAAATCTATTTGTAGCTTTACATCATCATTAATTGATACTGTTGTAGAGTCACCGTTACCTATCGGCCAAAACGTAACACCTTGCGTTGGTAAATAGTCTGACATTCTATACTTCCTCAAAAGTTTTCGATTTAGAAAATTATAATGCTATGAACAATAAGTTAATTGCTATTGGGCGTCACCCACGTAACCCCCTCTTGTGAATGTCTGAACAACCCCTAAACTTTTAAATCATAGAGATAGAAAGAGAGTTGTAATACACTAGGTGCATAGTGAAGCATCAGAAAAATTAGGTCAAATGTAGAGTCTTAAAACTGTAGCGAGCATCTACTCTAAATGGTTTTGGGGCATAAGCTTGCCAGTATGTTCAGCTAAATTTGAACTCAACAGGTTACAAGCATATACTACTGATGCTTGCTATGAGAAGCGTGGCTTCGGCTCCACTCGTAGACAGATGAATTCAAATAGCCCTGTTCTCTTCCGCTCATCGAGTATTGACCGCAGGTAGCGCGTAACAGAGCCACTTCTAGTGGCTCTTGTCGTATCTGGATGTTAGAAAAACTAAGATATTTCCCTTCAAGTTTCCATGTACAGATGTGAGTCATAACAAACTTC
>NZ_QEWN01000097.1 GCF_006124995.1 Vibrio sp. Hep-1b-8 | reverse complement strand
ACCTTCAACCTGCCCATGGCTAGATCACCTGGTTTCGGGTCTATATCCAGCAACTCGACGCCCAGTTAAGACTCGATTTCTCTACGGCTCCCCTAGATGGTTAACCTTGCTACTGAATATAAGTCGCTGACCCATTATACAAAAGGTACGCAGTCACACCACGAGGGTGCTCCTACTGCTTGTACGTACACGGTTTCAGGTTCTATTTCACTCCCCTCACAGGGGTTCTTTTCGCCTTTCCCTCACGGTACTGGTTCACTATCGGTCAGTCAGTAGTATTTAGCCTTGGAGGATGGTCCCCCCATATTCAGACAGGATAACACGTGTCCCGCCCTACTCGATTTCACTGATGATGAGATGTCGGTTACGGGGCTATCACCCTGTATCGCGGCACTTTCCAGAGCCTTCACCTGTCTCATTAAAAGCTTAAGGGCTAGTCCAATTTCGCTCGCCGCTACTTTCGGAATCTCGGTTGATTTCTTTTCCTCGGGGTACTTAGATGTTTCAGTTCCCCCGGTTCGCCTCACTGCGCTATGTATTCACGCAGCGATACTTACTTATGTAAGTGGGTTTCCCCATTCGGAAATCCCAGACTCACAGGTTTTTACTACCTAATCTGGGCTTATCGCAAGTTAATACGTCCTTCATCGCCTCTGACTGCCAAGGCATCCACCGTGTACGCTTAGTCACTTAACCATACAACCCCAAAGGGTCTTTGTTAGTCACCAAAGTTGTCTGCATTTTTATACATGTGCAGACACGATTTTGCCGGACTCAAATATAAACATCACAAGGATGTTTCCAAGAACACTTGAATGTGTGTTGGTACCTAAATTTCTCTTTATTAGAGAAAGTTAGGATTTGAGAACTTTTAATTTGAATAACAACGCATATCAAAGATATGGGGATTGTTGTTATTCGTCAGCTTTCCAAATTGTTAAAGAGCAAATCACTTCCAAAGAAGTTCATTTTCTAAAGACTCTCGGAGTCGAAAATACCAACCACATACGCTTAACTGAAGTGGTTTGGAATTCCTATCCAAAAATACTTAGAGAATGGTGGGCGATACCGGGCTCGAACCAGTGACCCCCTGCTTGTAAGGCAGGTGCTCTCCCAACTGAGCTAATCGCCCACATAAGTTTCCTGTTGTTTTTACTTTAGTAAAGTAAAACAAAGGCCATTCCTTCGTGGAGAAGAATGGTGGGTCGTGCAGGATTCGAACCTGCGACCAATTGATTAAAAGTCAACTGCTCTACCAACTGAGCTAACGACCCAATGGTATCCCGTAGGGGAGTCGAACCCCTGTTACCGCCGTGAAAGGGCGGTGTCCTAGGCCTCTAGACGAACGGGACACTAAGTGAACATCTTGGGGGATGTTCTTTCTCTTAAACTACATAAACCATCAATCTGTGTGAACACTCATCGCAATAATCATCGTATAAGGAGGTGATCCAGCCCCAGGTTCCCCTAGGGCTACCTTGTTACGACTTCACCCCAGTCATGAACCACAAAGTGGTGAGCGTCCTCCCGAAGGTTAAACTACCCACTTCTTTTGCAGCCCACTCCCATGGTGTGACGGGCGGTGTGTACAAGGCCCGGGAACGTATTCACCGTGGCATTCTGATCCACGATTACTAGCGATTCCGACTTCATGGAGTCGAGTTGCAGACTCCAATCCGGACTACGACGCACTTTTTGGGATTCGCTCACTTTCGCAAGTTGGCTGCCCTCTGTATGCGCCATTGTAGCACGTGTGTAGCCCTACTCGTAAGGGC
>NZ_QEWN01000096.1 GCF_006124995.1 Vibrio sp. Hep-1b-8 | reverse complement strand
GTATATATGTAGGCCCGTTACCTTGAAACAAGTATGTGACAAAATCATACATGCAGATACTGTAAGTAAGCCAATTTTACCATCAGTCATGATGCGAGAGGATTGTAAGATCTGCATCCAGTTTAAGGGTGCGGAGTTCAAGAAATCTTGGACAATGGATATCGTATTAGAGCTTTTCGCTGAAGACGTGTTACACATTTTAGATAGCATCGAAACCCAATGCGCCTAACAATAAATTTAAGCAGATTCGCAACGCTTGGCACTTTTGGTTTGAATCAGCTTTAGTGTTTACGGCACAATGCTTTAGGTAGATGGCAACGTTGCTCACTACTTAATTTGGCGTTAGGTGTAAATGATAGATTGGTACTTCAAATATGATGATAGACTCTGGATTTTCTTGTAATTCTGTAATTTGGTTAACGAGCACAAGAGTTGGGGAAGATGGACCAACGAATCGTATGGTAGAAGACTTAAGGCTACAATCAGAGTTACTTGGTTTCGGTTTTCAAGTTGTGAATATAGATTCAAAACTCGATTTTGAATCTATATTCATTGAGTTGGTTAACCATGCAAGGGATAGAAATATGAAACCGATGGTTCACATAGATATGCATGGTTGTAGTGAACAAGGGTTGCTAGTTTGTAAAACAAATGAATATATTTCTTGGGAATGTGCGGCTCAACATTTTCGAGAGCTAAATGTTGCAACAAATAATAACTTATGTGTTATCGGTGCCGCGTGCCATGCATTGAGGGCTGTGATACCAATAAAGTTAGATAAACCGACACCGTTCTTCATACTTTTAGCCCCAGAGCAACAAGTTGAGGAGGGTTTCCTCATTGACAATATTGTACAATTCTATCGTTGTCTTTTTGAGTCAGGAAGTATCGAGAAAGCTTACAGTCGGCACATTTCTGATGAATTTAAGTACTTCCATTGTGAAAAAATGCTTTTTATTGTTATTGCAAAGTATATTAAGGAAAAATGTAAAGGAAAGGGCGCACAAGAAAGAAGAGAGCAGTTACTTACTGAAATTTTCATTGGTCAATCTGATGAAATAAAATCGGAGAAAATAACCGAGGTAAGAAGAATTATCAAAAATGGAATCAAACCTGAACAATCGCTTTTAGACCGTTATGCAAAGACTTTTTTAATATCTCGTAACTGTAGTTTCAATATTGATGATTTAATCGGTTTTATCGAAAACACCTAACAAGCAATTTAATAGGGATTCACAACGCTTGGCGCCCTCACTTCAAGTCAGTTTAGTGTTTATGGCACAATGCTTTAGGTTTGGGTGGTGGCGTTGTTCACCCCTTAATTGGGCGTTAGGCAAATATCTATTCACTTCCCACGGAGGCGAAATGTACAAAGGAAGTTGTTTGTGTGGCTCTATCCAGTTCGAACTACATGGTGGAATTACAGATCCTATTTATTGTCACTGCTCACTATGTCGAAAAGCGAGTGGCAGTGCTTTTGCGACAAATGGTTATGTTAATAAGTCAGAGTTAAACCTTAACGACGCAAAAGGGACTCTTACCTATTACGAAAGTAGCGAGGGTAAGCGGAAATACTTTTGTTCGACATGCGGTGCACCAATCTATAGCTCGAATTCAGCAAAGCCGGACAAGCTAAGAATCCGTTTGGGGGCAATCGACAGCGATATAGTTGAACGTCCAATCTCGCACAACTTCATCACCTCAAAAGGGAACTGGGAAGAACTAGAAATAAACTTGCCAATGTATGAAGGGCACGAACCATCTAGAAAATAGTCGGCGCAAGAAAATTTGCCTAACAAGGCGTTCAAGACGGATTCACAACGCGTGGCATTCTCAGTTTGCTTCAGCTTAAGTGTTTACGGCACAATGGTTTAGGTAGGGTGGACGCGTTGTTCACCACTTAACGCGGCTACATGGATTCCCCCGGTTGTCAAACATCCGCTAAACTTCAAGTGATGGGTTTTGGACTGCCGCTCTACATTCGGTCTTTATATCGATGATTCGCAACATCGTGACCCTGATGACTTTGCGCGACTGCGGTGCCTTATTCGTTAGATGACATTTTAATGTCCGCCGCATTAACAGGCTCTCCGCACGTGGTCTTAACCTATCTCCATCCATTGCGTCTGCTATGACCCGGTGGGTTTACTCTTGTTACTCTGCTTGAGTTAGTGGTTTCTTAAGCAGCGTAATTCTCATATTCCGTTTGGTTGTGTAACAGCGACCAGATAATTCGAGCATTCTTTGCTGCAAGAGCGACAATGGCTCGGTTCATCCCTCGTCGTTCCAACACGCCTCGACACCACTGGCTGAGCCTGTCTTGTTTATCCCCTAGATTAGCAATGACCGTTCTAGCTCCATGAACGAGCAAGGTGCGTAGGTACTTGTCTCCATGTTTGGTTATCCTACCTAACCTAGGTTTACCGCCAGTAGAATACTGCTTCGGAACTAGCCCCAGCCAGGCTGAAAAATCGCGGCTTTTATCAAACTGAGAGCCGTTACCTATAGAAGCTAGAATAGCTGTTGCTGTTTGTGGGCCAATTCCTCTGACCTTCATGATACGCTGAACATTTTCGCTAACCTTTGAAAAAGCCTCGAACACTTGCTCAGTATCCGCAATACGTTGGTTAAGTTGTTCAAGGTGATAGTACGCGTCAGCAATAACGGTTCGAGCTAACTGTGGAAGCTCGTTTTCGGCATCTTCCAGCATGAGAGGTACTTGCTTCATTAACGAAGATCTGCCAACCGGAATGATAAGACCAAATTCAGACAGTAAGGCGCGAATACGGTTCATTAGAGCCGTTCGTTCACGTACCCAATGCTCACGCATTCGATGAACAGACAATATGGCTTGTTGTTCTGGAGATTTTACTGGAACGAATCGTGTAGATGGATGGTGGACAGCTTGGCAGATAGCCACGGCATCATTGAGGTCGTTTTTGCCTTTAGTTCTATGTGGAACAACATACTTAACCGCCATAATGCGAGCATCATGTCCTAATTTATTAAGCGTTCTTGCCCAATAATGTGCACCGCCACACGCTTCGAGTCCTATACGCATGGGTGGCATATTTGCTATTGTGGTCAGTAGCTTAGAGCGAGTAACCGATTTATGAAGAGTCACTTTACCTTGTGAGTCAACGACATGAATACTAAAGTGGTTTTTAGCTAGATCGATACCGCCAAAATAAGAATAATCAGACATGGTGCCTCCAGTGCTAATAAGTACCACGTAAGTGTGGCAGATCCTCGGGAGGGGGAATCCATGTCATTCGTTATCAGTGTTTCTTGAAACTTTTTTGATACCGATACTCATGTCGATATTTCTCCTTGTATGGCGACTCGTAGAAGTGCTTATTTTTAGGAAGCTTTAAACCAATCACCGGAAGCAAATAATTAGCCCTGCTTCTCGCTGGGGAAACAGGGCCATTTAAGTCTTGTTTTGCTGCTACTATTTAAACGGGGCAAAACAAACTGTCATCGAACGTTATAGGGTACTTAGGAAACCATTGATCTTATCTTCGTGATGCTTGATGGTTTCTTGCGTTGGGATAACCGAATCCTTATGCGTGAAGTAAACCAAGATAGCCATTTGAGCCGTTAGACGGTTTTCAGCCTCATCAAATGCCACAGAGTATTCACTCTCTAACGCGCCACGAGTCACTTCTTCTTTGTCGTTTGCTGGCAAGCAGTGAAGAAGCATCGCGCCCGGACGAGCTTTTGCCATCAGCTCTTCAGTGATGACATAGTCCGGCATAAATGCCGCCAAGCGTTCTTCTTTCTCGTCCATCTGGGTAACCCAGTAGAAGCTGTCGCCGTAAACCACATCACAATCACTGATACGTTCCACGTCATCGGTAATTTCAATCGTACCACCAGACTCTTCACAGAAGTTGAGCGCCATATCAATCCATTCTTGCTCCATATGGTACTTCTTAGGGCCAATTTGCTTAAAGCCCATGCCATATTTTGCACAAGTCAGCATCAAAGAACGACACACATCCGTAGCATCACCCATAAACGCCAGCGTTAAGTCAGATAGCTTACGTCCGTCGGTAATATGCTCTCTGATGGTGTATAGGTCAGCCAGCATCTGGGTTGGGTGGAAACGTGTATCAAGGCCATTGATAACCGGCACTGTCGACATGTTTAGCAAACCATCCAAGGTTTCAGGGCTATTGGTACGAGCCATGATGACGTCACACATACGTGATAGAACGCGAGAGGTATCATCAATCGACTCTTTACCTCCTAGGTGAATATCTTTCGGCGAAAGGAACAGCGCGTGACCACCCAGTAAAGTTGCGGCTACCTCAAACGATACGCGAGTTCGTGTAGAGCCCGCTTCGAAGATCATACCCACTGACTTGCCTTTAAACAGTTGTGGAATCGCATTGTCTTTACGTGCCTGCTTTAGGTATGTCATTAACTCCATCATGTTATCCATCTCTTCAACAGAGAAGTCTTTCATTGATACCATGTGCTCAAGGTTTGCTTTGTTCAGTTCAGTCGCGCTAGAAGAAGGTAATTTCATAATATATTCCTATTTTTCGTCGTTTCACGGTGTCGTTTAAGTCGATCTCGTGATGATTTCGTTTCGGTTGGAGTTAAACTTTGTTGTTGCTGTTTTTATGTTTGAGGCGATGACCTCAGGTTATATTCTTGGTACTTGCTGAGTAATGCAGTGGATATTGCCGCCACCGAGCAAGATCTCTCGCGCTGGAATGCCATTAACCTCATAACCTGGGTAGAGCTCTTCTAGGATTTCAATCACGTCGTCGTCATAGCGTTTATCCAGCAATGGCAATACTATTTGCTTATTGGTAATCAGATAGTTGGCGTAGGATGCCGCTAATCGCTCACCCGCTTCACGTTCCATCCCTTCTGCAATATCAATCCCTGCTGCTTCATCAGTAGACATATACAAAGGACCTGGCATTGGCAGCTTGTGTACTTTGATTTCTCGCCCTTTAGCATCGGTTTGGCTTGTGATGTAGTCATACGCTTCTCGGCTGATTTCATACTGAGGATCGTTTTCATCATCGCACCAAGTCAGCACGACTTCGCCCGGCTTAACCACATGTAAGATGTTGTCTACATGGCCATTGGTTTCATCATTATAGAGACCACGAGGTAACCAAATTACTTTCTGAATATTGAGGTATTCACACAGCACTTTGGTCAGCTCTTCTTTACTCAAGTCTGGATTACGGCTTTCATGCAATAAGCACTCTTCCGTTGTATAAAGCGTGCCTTCACCATCCACATGGATTGAGCCACCTTCCAATACGATAGGCGCTCGATATCTTGAGTCTCGGATGGTTTCACACATTTTTTGTGCGACTTGATTGTCTCTGTTCCAAGGTGAATACAAACCATCAACGAAACCACCCCAAGCATTGAATTCCCAGTCAACTCCGCGACGCTCTCCCTTATCATCAACGACGTATGTCGCGCCAATATCACGCATCCATGAGTCATCGGTTGAGACTTCTAGAACTCGAATATCTTCAGGTAAGCGAGACACCGCGTTATCGTATTGAGTTGAGCTCGCGAGCATCGTCACTGGTGTAGTTTTACTGATCTGCTCGGCAACCTCCGAGAACACTTTCTGCGCTGGTTTCGCTCCATCACGCCAGTTATCTGTACGCTCAGGCCACGCCATCCAAATTTCATTGTGTGGCTCATGCTCACCCGGCATTCTGAAACCATCATGTTTTGGTGTGGTATCAATTACTTTTTTCATTGCTCTGTCCTCCAACTTAATCTTGAGCTTGTTTATTTTCTTTAGTGTTGTCAGCGCGACTCTCTTGTTCGCTTTGTGCTTTTTTGCGCTTGAGAGCCCCCAACAAAATCCATTCACCAATCAAGACTGTCGCGATAACGCCAATCAAAACTGGCCCTGTGTATCCCCAATCTGCCACCGTGAGATCGAGTGCTTCCGGGAAGATAAATAGAATCACCGCTTGGAAAATCACAAAAAAGCACACAATCGACATCAGCCATTGAGCGGGCATACCTCCCGGCACTTTGAATGGGCGCTCACGTTGGCCATCAACCACACGCAGCTTCAGATACGCTGGGAACATGAACAGATAAGGAAGTAAGAAAATGCAGCTTGAGAAAGCGAAGATAGACCAGAACAGATCATCGTTACCTTGAGCAAACAACGCGTACGACAAGATGACAACCGTTGAGACTATGCCTGTAATGTTGTTCGCGCCAATTGGAGAACCCTTCTCTGATACTTTTGCCACTGGAGCAGGCAGTTCACCTTCTTGAGCCGCTTCTGCTGCCGCACGGCTTGCCCCCATCGTCCAACTCACCATGTTGCCGATAAGCGTGAGTAGAGCGAACGTGCCAAAGACGTAAACCATTGCCGTGCCAAACGGACCTTCACCAAATAAGGTTTTAAAGGTGTCGATCAGGCCAGCCACAAGTCCAATGCTTTCGACGGGTAACGCCATCAAAATTCCAACAGTACCGAAGATGTATAGGAAAGCGGTGATACCGATGGAAAGGAAAACAGCCTTAGGCATGTCACGGACGTCTTTCATCTCTTTGGTCATCGTCGCGACAAGCTCGAAGCCCATCAGGTTGAAAACAATGGCTGGTAGAAAAGAGACCGCTGAATCTAATGAAGGCATCATTGCTGGCAAAGTGAACTCATTGGCAACGCCGTTTTTCATCGCGTAGATAAATCCGCCTACACCTAAGGTGCTGATTACGATTATTTTTAATACCGCGCCAATGTTCGTTACCCACACGCCAATATCAGCAGAAACATTACAAATCCATACCGTTAGCCAAGTTAACAAGATACAAATTGCGATCTGCCCCCATAGCGACAAGCCCGGCATAAACAGCTCTGCGAACATACCCGCGAACATGATGTAGACAGCAGGCATCCACAAGCCTACGTTGATCCAATAAAACCAAGTGGTTCTTACTGCCCATTTAAACTTGAAAGCTTGTTTTACCCAATCGTAAATCCCCCCTTCTCCTGGATAGGCGGTGCTTAACTCTGAAGTGATTAGTCCGTAGGGAATAACAAAGAAGACCAGCATTAGCACCCACCAGCCAATAGCGCTAACGCCAATACTTGCTGACGCGGTTAATGTGTCGACTACTAGCACAGCACACAGTGTAAAGAGTGCTATCCCAGTGACCCCCATTTTTCCTTGCGTTTCGTTGCTCATCGCTTAGCTCCTTAATATCTAATTCGGAACTTATTAAACGGCAAAGCGATGAAGTGAACTGGGATGAAAATTGAATATCGGTTTTGGGGAAGAAAACTCAGATTACAAATGAAATAGAACCGACAAAAACTGGATAAAAAGCAACCAAACACTGAATGATTGATTTTCATCAACAAAAGTACTGTTTATTTATTGAGCGTCTTAAGTTGAAAACAAGATCACATATCCGATTGAATTCGCGATTATTTTCACTTTCTGTGATGGGGTGGCAACTAAATAGACTCACTTTTGAGCAGAAATCGAATTGTGATTTTTATCGCCAATAGTACTCTGATATTTCAATAGAGTATCTCCATCTTACGTGGCTTTTAGCCAGTCATTATTTGGAGATTAAGAGATGTTGAAGCCTATTATTGTTGTTGCGGTCGGTGGTAATGCGCTGCTGCAACGCGGAGAAGTAATGAGCTGTGAAAACCAGCAAAAGAGTATTGAGCAAACAGCAAGTTCATTAGCAGCCCTGAGTAAAGATTATCGCTTGGTTATCGTGCACGGTAATGGCCCTCAAGTGGGATTACTCTCTCTACAGAATGATGCTTATAAAGAGTGCCCGCCGTATCCGTTTGATGTATTAGGCGCTGAAACCCAAGGTATGATCGGCTACTTAATTCAACAGGGGTTAAATGCTGCAATCGAAGACCGCTTCACCACCACAATACTGACGCGCATCGTTGTTGATGAAAATGACCCTGCGATCGCAGACCCAAGCAAATTTATTGGCCCTGTCTATACCGAGCAGCAAGCTAAACTGCTGGCTGAAGCCAATAATTGGGTCGTAAAACCAGACGGTGTGCATTGGCGCCGAGTTGTTCCATCTCCTGCACCTAAAGAAGTGTTAGAAATAAAAGCAATTAAAGACTTACTAGAGAAAGAGCACCTTATTATTTGTGGCGGCGGTGGCGGCGCACCAGTTATCGAAAAAGACGGTGCCTATGTCGGCTTTGAAGCTGTGATTGATAAAGATATGACAGCCGCATTGATTGCCGAAGAAATTGGCGCAGAGCACTTACTGATCCTAACGGATGGCACTCATGTGTGTTTGGATTGGGGCACACCACAAGAACAAAAGCTGGAAAGAGTATCGGTTAAAGAGATGAAGGGATATCACTTCCCTGCCGGTTCGATGGGGCCAAAAGTCGATGCATGCTGCCAATTTGTGGAAAAGACCGGGCAACATGGTCATATCGGCGATCTTTCCTGCGCACTCGAAATCATAGAAGGGAAATCAGGCACACATATCCAAGCGTAGTTTTGATCAAACTCGGTTTTTGCCTAGATATTCATACGCACTAAACAAAGGGTTAATGAGGTCAAACTTCATATTGATAAGATTGATTTTTGAGCATCAACCCTTTATTTTTTAGTCTGCTTTGACAATAAGTGACGACAGTTTTATGCGAAAAGTAACAACAAAAGAGAAACTTACAAAAATCCATAACGCCGTTGCACAATTAATGGAAAGGCGCGAAGCTACTGATATTTCTATGTACGATGTGGCAAAAGAATGCGGTATGGCCACCTCGACCGTCTATCACCACTACCCGAACATCGAGAATCTATTCCATAGCTTATTAGACGATGTGTTTACTGATTTCGACTCACTACTTGGTCAATGTATCGATGCCGAAAAAGTCACGCATTGGACTGATATTAACCGTATGATCGAAACCGCCTATGTGGACTACTACAACAATAATCCAATCGCGAGAAAGCTGATTTTAGGTCGCCATACTTTTACTGAACTTGGTCACGCTGACACCAAACATGATTTAACATTGGGTAAAGAAGTCGAAGCCATCTATCGTCAATTCTTCGATGTCCCCCAGTTTACCCAACCCATCAATGTATTCGCTATTTCACTGCAAGTCGCCGACAAGATATATTCACTGTCTTACCATGAACATGGCTATATTACCCCTGAACTCGCTAACGAAGCCCTTCGTTTAACGGAGTCTTACCTTCAGCTTTATATTCCGCATATTTGTCAGAAGTCGGTTTGGAGCGGTTAAGTAAGTTAAATTTCTGTACAAAAAATGTTCATGAAAACCCCTTAAGCAAATCACTCAAAATAAGTCCTCGAACGATGCCTCAGTGAATGATTAACCTATAGTCTCCAGCCATTCCACCAACAGGGTAAAGCATGGAGTGATAAAAAAGCTCCATATGCCAATACAATTAACCCACATAAACAGTCTGAATTTTTTAGATTTAGTGGTCACTCTATGTCTTATAAATGGGTAGGCTAGCCAGTAACCAAACAATCTAGTCCCTATAGAATAGGACATTTGGTAGTTCCATTTCATATACCCTTGGTCGTCGTAATATTTATCCAAATTCTTAGCTAATTGCTTGTCAATAAATACAATTCTTTCAATGCTTCCTAGTGAGACCATTGCACTCATAATTACTGCGGGAACAGACCATATGATCACATATACAGCTAGTATGCCTGTAATAATAGTATAAGCATGTTCAAAAAAATTACTCAAAGCCAATCCTCTACAAGCTCTTCACTCGATTCTTTAAGGTCGATGACCTTTTCATAAAGGATATCACCAAAGGTTTTTCCAATAGCCGTACCAGTGATTCCACCAATAGCGCCTCCTGCAACAAAAGCACCAATTGAAGCAATTGATAACACAGGCGCAGAGGTAACACCAACAATTCCCAGTACCAAAATAGTGCCAGTGGCGGCCACTCGGTGTTGTACCAGCGCACGAAGGCTTCAACCCAACGTCGACTGCTGTCGAGACTTTCAAAGCCTTTTGTCGGCCAATTTGGCATGTACTT
>NZ_QEWN01000095.1 GCF_006124995.1 Vibrio sp. Hep-1b-8 | reverse complement strand
TTGATACGCTTTCACGCATAGTCAATGCTGTTGTTCGTCAGCAGCCGTACCCAAATGTGCTCGATCTTAAACACACGAGTTTTTACCTAAACACTTAGTCAACACGGTGCTGGTGAACGCTTACCATGCTTTTCCCTTGGTAATTCTTTTGTGTAAACGCAGAAGTGATCGGTAAAAAAGAAGCGGATATCAAACGGCTTGAGCAAAGCGAGCAACGAGCGCATCCGTATTACGGCTACCAAATGCGTGAGCAATGATGCGCTTATAGCGAGGCTCCCAAGCATACCAAAGCCAGCGGCGATTTTTCTTTTTACCTACGAATGACCATTGCTCATCAACTTCACAGATTAGAGTGATGTTTGCTTTATCGAAGGGGATAGAGGTCACTTGCCTTGGCGAGAGTTTTTTGCTGAAAGGAACGCTGACATTCTATGCAACGAAATCGCTGAAAGCCCGTTATCCCCTTGCCGTGTTTACATACATGTTCAGTTTGATTACAAAATCGACATTGAACTTGAATGGTAGCCATGATTTCTTGTCTGAGGGTGAAAAGGTTACCATTTTAACACAAGTTCTCCATGTTGGAGTCACGACCAAATTTATGATATGTGCTAAAGGTGTATGTTAAATTATTTCTGTGATTTTCCATTCACTAATAACAAAGAAAACAATAGTCAAAAAAGTCACAATAAGCATCATTTTCTCTGGGTGAATTTATGATATGTACTAAAGGTGTATGTTAAATTATTTCTGTGATTTCCTATTCACTAATAACAAAGAAAACAATAGTCAAAAAAGTCACAATAAACATCATTTTCTCTAGGTAAATTTATGATATGTACTAAAGGTGTATGTTAAATTATTTCTGTGATTTCCCATTCACTAATAACAAAGAAAACAATAGTTAAAAAGTTACAATTGAGAATAAAAACAAGGAGGTCTCCAATTATAAAGTATCACCGACATTTAGAACACAACCAAGTTAATTAATTACATATAAGGTATCAATTATGAAATATGGAAAGTTATGGTCGTATATCTTTTTAGCTTTAGTACCGATGTCATCAAGTGTTTTTGCAAATAATAATGTTGACACCAATGAGAGCAATTTAATATCTCATGATATTGCTAAACGGAGTTGGTTCAATCAATCTAAAAGTTATCGATTTAACAACACATCACCGCTCCCCGAAACTGTAGGGATAAACATGAATGCTGGCGCCTTCATCATACAGAACAATGAAGGAAAATATGACAAAGTAGTGGCATTTGGTGATGAGAACTACGGAGGAGTAATAAATAATCAATTATCCTCCTTGCTATCACTTATTCAACCGGATCAAATGTATGCTTCGGGCAACGCTATGTTGGCGTTATCAACTAACACCAACACTGCCGTTACTTGGGGGCATGGAATCATCCTAAAGGGAGATGAACAAACTATCGCAAATGTTGAACAAGTGTACCCAGGTTCAGATAGCTTCATTATCGTTGGTACATCCAGCGCACAACACTATGTTCAAGAATACAATCCACAAAGTGGGCTATTTACCCCTATAGAGGGACTATCTTCAGCCGATCCAGTTAAAGCCATTTACCATACAGGAGGAGAGATTGGACAGCCGATAGCGTGGTTGGCCATCACTCATAAAGGTAACATCGTGACTTGGGGAGACCCTGAGGCCGGAGGTGTAATGCCGCACTACGCGGAAACAGCACTAACAGGGCAAATAGCCGACGAAGTTTATGCAACCAAAGACGCCTTTTTAGTTCGAACATCAACGAATCACTGGGTTGCTTGGGACGGAACACCAGACGACACTGAAGGCGCTGGTGAAATTCCTAACAACGTGCATTTTATTATCAACGCAGATGAAAGTACAAAAATTCAAGCAACCAAATCAGCGTTTGCCGCTACAACTGCCTTAGGAGTCCTTACATGGGGAGATGACACTTGTGGCGGACATATTGATAATGAAGCTGAAACCGTACTCCTTTCAATGAACTCCCCAGAAGTATACGCAACAAAGTGTTCATTTGTGGCTACTGACAGTAGCACAGGCAAGCTTGCAATTTGGGGAGACTCTCAGTTTACGGATGTATCATCAAAAACAGTAGGTAAGTTTTCAGTGCTTACCAGTAACCATGGTGTATTGATTACAGACTCTGTTAATGGTCAAGTACATTGGAGTTTAGGTACAGCAAAGCTCTCCAAAGAAGCAGAAAATTTATTTAACATCAGTGTTCCGAACCAAACGATATCAAGTTCTGATGCATATGCGACAGTTAATCGTTTAGGTAGTAACTATATGTTAACCAGTTGGGCTTCAGCAGACACAGCTCTTGATGTGACACTCGCATGTAATAATCCCATTGATCTGTACTCAACTCAATCACCAATTGATTATGCATCAGGGTACTTCTTAGCTTACCACCCTAACTGTGGAGAATCGGATCTTACAATTTGGGGCGACTTTTCTACTGGCGGTGGTGGTGATCTTCCTTATGTTTGTGATGGTTTGATAAATGGTACAAGTCGCCATAACGCTGATAATAGCTGCATTAAGGTTAATTCAGTGCCTGACTCTAATACACTGGTTACAGCAACAGTTAGTGAATCTTTTTATACTAAACTAGCCGCTGAAACTTCTCCTATCAACGGTAAGACTCTAATATACGATGAAAAAGAAGAAGGAAAGTACTATCGATTCCAAAACCGATACAATGAAATGGCAGAACTTTGCACTCGCTATAACCAGATAGAGTTAGCTGGTCGAACGAACTGGAAGGCAAGTCATCAAAGACACATTGACGAAAACTTAAGGGACGCATTACAAGGGGCTTATGGTCCAGTCGGCTCAGGCAGTATGTGGGAAAGATATGGATGGCCAACGGGGAGATTTTATTTATTTGGCGTTTCACCATCGAATTATCACCATCACTACTACGTAAACATGGACTCAGGAGAAGTCTATGAATGGAATTCAACTGTAGACTACGGTGAGGGGTATTCAGCTTGTTATAGTGAATAATAAGTATTAAATAGAAAAGGTGATTTAGAACCTCAACTAGATCACCTTTTATCAGCTTTGCTGGCGCTAAGACAGACCATCTCGAGGACGTTTTCTATGTTTACGCCGCTCAAAAGGTTAGAGAGCCACGGTTAATTGAGGATTTATTGTAATGCTTCCAGTTAGTTATTTTGTAACGAGTTTTGTTCTGGTCAACTTCAGCCGGACACTTTCTTTAGAGACTTTTCATAATTAACCGACGACATGTCATTGTTCACCGAATGCAGCCTTCACCTGTTTTCAGATTAGTAACATCTCCCACTCAAACCTGATTAGGAGCAACTGTTGAAGTTCTGTTTCAACAAGTTATCGACTACTGCATGCGCTTCGTCGTGACTTTGTAAGCCACTCGCGGAGTCACTTTTAGGCCAAGCCTGCTCATCATTGTACGAACCCTGTACCAGCCAACGGTAAAGCCTTCTTCATGGAGCTTCTATGTCATTTCGAATTACCAAGAGTCTGTCGGCTTTGTTTAAATGGCCACCTCACTCTACGATACAGGTTCAGCGTTTCAGCCAGTCGTAATAACCTGAGCGGCTTACTCTCATCGTCTGACAAAGATGGATTACTGTGTATCGGGTTGACTCCGTTTTGGTAAAGATAAACTTTACTTCATTTCTTTCACGAAGAAGGCAGAAGCCTAATGGGATGGTCTGCTCCTCCCTCTGATATCAATATTCGGTTAAACTATCTCTCACTACTATCAGGAGGTCAAACGTGACTCTTCATCAAAAATCACATGCCTCTTTGTTAGTGCCTCAAAGGCAGCAATATTTCCCAATTATCACGAACGTGTCAGCATCTTCGGCGAAATAAATTCTAAAAATAGCTGCGTAATCTCGATTGTAAGCTCTTTTCTCTGTCATTTTTCACATCATTGATCTGGCAAGTATTGTCTCTTAATTTAGTGTCCGGCTCCATTAGACCAGATCGTGGGTTACTGACTTAGTTCCAGCGATTTACGCAACAAAGTGTGTCTAGACTACATTTTCTGTAGGATTATTCGGATATTAATTTAATCATTTTCGCTAAATGTTAGATATTACGGGCGGTCGCAAGATGTCAAGTTTCATATGCGCCTAACTATTTACTTGAAATGATGTTTTGCGTTTTTTGTATTTGGGGTTTTATTAGTCTGTGTAACATAATAAGTTTCTCATTGTGGAAAGTTCTATGGAAAATAACAAACTACTTAGTAATGTATTAAGGCAGTTTAGGGAAAAAAAAGGGCTCACTCAGCAAATGCTCGTGGATGGTGTTGTGAATAGTTCGCTAATCCCACCTTCGTTTAGTGTTGTTACATATGGTCGATGGGAGCGTGGTGTTGTTCCGATACAATTAAAAAAAGCAATAATAATTATAAGGTGGCTTCAAGGAGATATTCGATATTTTTATGATTTGGTAGTGAAAAGTGGTGGATTTGAGAATAAGTTATCCAAACTGCAAAGTTCGAAATTTGACTGTTTTTTGGATAAGATTAATGAAGCAGGGGAAAGAACTGCGGCTTATGGATTTTTTACTGATGCGGAATTGGTTGTTAATACATTTATTAATGGTAAAGCTAGTGGCTCTAGCCATTTTTCCTATGAAAGTATAGTTCAGTTACAAAGAAGGTTACTAGGAGTTAAGAAGGAAGCATACCAAGAGTGGGTGGCAAAATGTAAGGATACTGTATTTACTAAAACGATATTATTAACGTGGAACGATTCGCATTTAATATCGCATATTCACTATAGTGTCTGCAATCATTCAAAGCTATTGAAATTAATGAATTTATTTCCATCATCTGAAGCAAACTTGTGTCATGCTCATGCTCATGCTGATGAACAGTTTTTGGTTGTGAGTTCATTCAAGCCTTTCCATAAGAAATGGAATTTAAGTTCAATTTCATTAATTATTAATGAAATTGTTAACAACTCAAGAATTGTAAAGATATATGTATTATCAGATTCGTTGGAATATAGTCGTCTTCTAATGGAATCTTTTAACGGAAAGATGGTTGGAGTTCTAAGAAATTCGTCATACAAGAGTATTGTCACGTACATGATCGAAATTGAAATCCATAACTTTCTTACAAATCCGAAGATAATGATGATATATAAAAACAGCATTTAAGAATAATTTTTCATCATATTGTCGTTTCATTTTTGTTTGGCTTGAAATAACCTTTTCATGAAAGATAAATGTGGAACAAAGCATAAGGCTCGACATTCTCTTTTCTCATGCCTTTCTTAGCTAGGATGTTTTTATATATTCGATTAAAGCAAGGTAAGGCATTAATACAACGTTAAACTTAAAGGCTAAAATATGAAAAAAACAATAGTTTGCATGGCGATCACGACTATTTTTAGCATGAACTCTTATGCAAGTAGTGAATCGCTCGTTAATGTCGATATGGCAAGAGACGCGATAGGTCACAAGCTCGTGATTGATTCTCATGAATCTAAAAATCAAACATCGAAGTATATTTGGTTGAACGATGCAAATGAAAAAATTGGTGATGGGAAAGTACTGTATTTATCTGAAGATGTACAAAAACAATCCGATTATGTAGTAGGTTGTGAACGACGAACAGATCATGATGAGAATGTCATTTTCGAAGGGTGTTCTAAAGAATTATCTCTGTTAGACCTAGAAGGGTCTGAGCGTGATGAGCGACCTGTAGTTAGTAATATTAAGTTGAGTGGTTTTCCGGCAATAGGCTCTGTAATAACAGCTACATATGACTTCACTGATAGCGATCCAGGTGACGTCGAAGATCCTAGCAAAGCGCGTTTTCAATGGCAGTTTGCTAAAAAGTCAAGTCCTACTGTTTGGGAAGATCTCGCAGGTTTTGTAGGTGACCCCAATTTTGTTATTCCCAATGAGGGTCCTGGTCCAACTCAACTGCATGCAGGTGATTTCATCAGGGTCATCATTGAAGCTAGAACCCAAGAACCAGCGCAGGGTATCGTTACTAGCAATAAGCTGACAAGTAATGCGTTTATGATCTATGAGAACTACCCTGGTGGTAATATTGTCGATTCATACTTTAGACCTCTGATGATTGACGAGACGTCAGTCATTGAAAGCGAGTTGGAGACGCATCGTGTCGATGCAACCGGTGAGACAAGTACTGCTGGCGATGCTTACAAGTTCTCTGTCATAGGACAAGGCGCCGCCGAAACTGCTTGTACAGAGCTTGGTCTTACTCTTGTTGAGGATCCTGAAAAGTTTGCAACTCTTATGAATGCGGAAGGAAAACCCGGTTCAGGTGGTCTAGCTTCAGCGTGGCCTAAGCATAAAATATTCTGGACTTCTAGGAAGGTTCCGGACTCAATTTGGGGGGACTATTATGCCATTGGCTTTGAAGATTCTAGTGGCGAGTTTGAGGTTGCCCCTACACCAATTGATGCCCATGGATTAGTTGTATGTACGGATAATGGCGCATAACTGTTTTTAATCACCATTGAAGTGGGCTCATCGAGTCCACTTCGTTTTTGGAGTTTAGTATGAATGAGCAACTTAAATATTGGCTACTAATCTTTGTTAGTCAATATGCAACAGCCAGCGTTTCACCAACAGTCGATAACTTATCATTAGATAGTCAACCTGTGTTAGGTAGCGAAACCAATATTGTTTATCAAACAACACCTGCTTCTGACATCATTATAAATTATGCGACATGTGTAACGGATGAAATAGAAGATTGTACACTAGCGTCTTCCTATCTCGTCGCCGGTACTATATATGACGATGGTAACCCTCCTATACCCGCATCAATTCCAAATCAGCTCGATGTTCTGGGTAAGTACTTTACTTACTGTTTAGAAATATCGGATAAAAACGCTTCCCCTATGGAATGTCGCAGTGACATTATCATTTCAGAATCGGTGTTGAAGGGAGATAGGAGTTATATAACACAAAGTGTCGATTTTAATATGTACGATCAGGGAGAAGACCAGCTTAAAGAGAGTAAATTTGTAACTACTAACTCAGCGTTTCTTACCGTCGATAAAACGGGAAATGCGTTTACATATGGAAGTGGGAGTGAATCGTTATTGCCACCTTTACAATACAATGTTGAACGTATTTACTCTTTATTAAATGGTTTTGGAGTTTTAAAAACAAATAAGACGCTTACTTTATGGGGAGAGCACTTCTCGAATTTGGTGTCCACCACAGAAGTGTCACGTGTCTTTCCCAGTGCATATTCCGTAGCAGTCCTTAAAGAAGATGGTCATGTCGAAGTTTATGGCAATTCAAACAAAGGGGCTTTTATCCCTGAAAATACTCAAGCCGAAATTAATAGATTAATAACTTTGGGCGGAAAAGTCAGTGACATTTACTATACATCGCAAGCTTATTTAGCCACGTTTCTAATGCCGACAGGGGGGCATCGTGTTGTTACATGGGGCAACCCCAATTATGGTGGGGATCTGCCTGATGACCTTTTTAACAAACTTTTAAATGTTAGGTATGTCGTTTCCACATCAAATAGTTTCGCGATATTGACTTATGAAGGTGATGTATACACTTGGGGAGTGAGTGCTGAGTTAAAAACCTACCAAAATATTAAGGATCTTAAAGCGACACGTTATGCGTTTGCGGCTATCACCAACGACGGAAATGTTGAGGCTTGGGGAGAACGCGGATATGGCGGGCAGTTAAGTTCGTCTGCGGGAGCCTTTATTCGTGATAAACCGATCTCTCGTCTATGTGCAACTGATTCTGCATTTGTAGCGATCGCAGATGGATTTAAAGGTCTTGCAGCGTGGGGAGATGATGAGAAAGGGGGATATATTCCTAGTTCGCTACAACAACAACTTGATAGCACATCATTTGATACAAGTACTCATTGCGTATCAAGCGAAGGGGCCTTTGCCTTGTATAACACTGAACAGTTATGGGTTTGGGGTGGAGCGTCTTATGGGGGAGTTTTACCTGAAAGTATTCCAAAATACGGGACCATTGAGATCACGTCAAATAATCGCGCCTTTCTTTTGATTAATCACATAGGTGTGTTTGCGTGGGGAGATGAAAAATCCGGTGGCTGTATCCCGAATGGGAAAGAGTGTATATCAGAGGATGATCCCAACTTGAATTTGGAACAAGACATTTTCAACTTGAACTTTGATGAAGTTAAATTGGGCGGATTCTCTAATTATTCAGATAGTGAAAGCCAGGTACGCGGAGGATTTTATATCTCAGACTCAAATAAAGCATTGGTTTGGGGAAGTAACTTTATCGATGCAAATGTGTCGTGGTAGTTAATTAGTAATTAAAATGCCACACGCCAATCATTGTAGGAATTTCCCTATTCTTTTGTGTTAATTTAATTTTTTGTTTTATATGTAAACATTGAGGAGTAAAATTGGGCGTATTGGTCGTTCAGTTTTACTACCTCACTTTCATCATTTAATGTGTGATGGGGTAAGGGTAAAGCGTCATTAAATTAATTAAGGTTAAGTTTGTGTTAGCATTCAGGTCGATTTTTCCCATTATGGGAGCGATTTTATTCTCAACTCAATCTGCTTTAGGCAGTGAAGTCTCCTCTTTTTATATTGGTTCAAAAGCTGGATTTTCTCATTTCAAAGACGCGTGTGTTGAGTCAAGTAACTGTGACAACAAATCCATATCTTATTCAGTTTATTCCGGCTATCAATTCACTGATAATTTCAGTTTGGAGTTAGAACTTCTCAGCCTTGGTAGTATAAAAAGTTCTAGCGCTTTCGCTGAGTCTATTGGTGCTGTGAGCAGTTTTAAAGTAAGTTATCCTGTTGGTGGTTTTTTCGACTTGTATGGCAAATTAGGTGCTGGGTACCTAAATGTTACTAAAAATCATATCGATATTGATGATATTGACCTAATAACAGCCGTTGGCTTTGAGGTCCCTATTAATAATCATTTATCTTTCTTAGGGGAATATCAATACCTAGATGGAATTGGTAAATCAAACTCGACGGGGCAAGCAGATGTTAATAACTTTCAAATTGGTTTAACTTATCGATTTCCTTCAAATGATGCTTCATTTGAATCGGTTTACTATGAGAGTAGACCAAGTATTAATGAAGAGACAAGACTATATGTCGGAACCTTATTCTTTGATTATAATTCGGACGAACCAAAAGGGTTTAGACAAATAGAGAATGCCATTAGACGAATGTCATTAGCCAATGATAATGTAAGTAGAATTGATATAGTCGGTTATACAGATAACCATGGAGGTTACAAATATAATAAGAGTCTTTCATTAGAAAGAGCTAAGGCTGTGTCTAAGCATTTAAATCAATACGGATTCGATT
>NZ_QEWN01000094.1 GCF_006124995.1 Vibrio sp. Hep-1b-8 | reverse complement strand
ACCTACAACAGATTGCGGATTACACAGGTAAAGGACATACAGCTAAAATAGGCCAACGACTTGTTATGCTGAGCAAATTGGTCTTTCGAACGCGACATCGTTGGGAGTCCGAAACGATAAAATATAGCCTGTACCTAAACAGATTAAGTCGAATAAGACAGCGTTTTAATTACTGGCTCAATAAAGGGATCAAGCAAATACCAATTCAACGCTATCAAGGTCGCTGCAAAAAACTGGATGAGCATAGCCCAAACTAACCCCAAAATACCATTGACCAACAATGAAGCTGAACGCCGACTTCGTGGCTTTGTCATTCAAAGAAAAATCAGCTACGGCACTACCTCGGATGCAGGCGACAAGTTCCGAGACCGCCTACACTCGCTAATCGAAACTTGTAAAAAGCGAAAGATATCGTCACTTGATACGCTTTCACGCATAGTCAATGCTGTTGTTCGTCAGCAGCCGTACCCAAATGTGCTCGATCTTAAACACACGAGTTTTTACCTAAACACTTAGTCAACACGGTGCTGGTGAACGCTTAGCATTTTCAAGTTGATTGGGTATAGTTAATTAGTAATTAAAATGCCACACGCCAATTATTGTAGGAATTTCCCTGTTCTTTTGTGTTAATTTAATTTTTTGTTTTATATGTAAACATTGAGGAGTAAAATTGGGCGTATTGATCGTTCAGTTTTACTACCTCACTTTCATCATTTAATGTGTGATGGGGTAAGGGTAAAGCATCATTAAATTAATTAAGGTTAAGTTTGTGTTAGCATTCAGGTCGATTATTCCCATTATGGGAGCGATTTTATTCTCAACTCAATCTGCTTTAGGCAGTGAAGTCTCCTCTTTTTATATTGGTTCAAAAGCTGGATTTTCTCATTTCAAAGACGCGTGTGTTGAGTCAAGTAACTGTGACAACAAATCCATATCTTATTCAGTTTATTCCGGCTATCAATTCACTGATAATTTCAGTTTGGAGTTAGAACTTCTCAGCCTTGGTAGTATAAAAAGTTCTAGCGCTTTCGCTGAGTCTATTGGTGCTGTGAGCAGTTTTAAAGTAAGTTATCCTGTTGGTGGTTTTTTCGACTTGTATGGCAAATTAGGTGCTGGGTACCTAAATGTTACTAAAAATCATATCGATATTGATGATATTGACCTAATAACAGCCGTCGGCTTTGAGGTCCCTATTAATAATCATTTATCTTTCTTAGGGGAATATCAATACCTAGATGGAATTGGTAAATCAAACTCGACGGGGCAAGCAGATGTTAATAACTTTCAAATTGGTTTAACTTATCGATTTCCTTCAAATGATGCTTCATTTAAATCGGTTTACTATGAGAGTAGACCAAGTATTAATGAAGAGACAAGACTATATGTCGGAACCTTATTCTTTGATTATAATTCGGACGAACCAAAAGGGTTTAGACAAATAGAGAATGCCATTAGACGAATGTCATTAGCCAATGATAATGTAAGTAGAATTGATATAGTCGGTTATACAGATAACCATGGAGGTTACAAATATAATAAGAGTCTTTCATTAGAAAGAGCTAAGGCTGTGTCTAAGCATTTAAATCAATACGGATTCGATTACGATAAAATGAATATAATCGGTAGAAGCGAAGAGAATCCAATCTTGGAAAACAATACCAGTAATGCTCGCGCAATAAACCGCAGAGTTAATGTTTATTTTGTTAAGTAGGTTTTATTTTGATTAGAATTATTTTTTGTCTGTTACTGTCCGCACTTCTATCTGCTTGCAATAATGGTGATGAAGGTTTATTAGATGGAGTAGATAATTTTAAGCCAGTGCCAGAAGGCGCTCTTACACTAGTGACAAATTCACGCCAGCTAACATTGCCTTTGGGTGTTAACTCTCAACTTGGTGCGAGTGTCATTACTAGTGATAATGAAGTTATAGATGTTACTCTAAATAAATATCTTAATTGGTCTTCTAAAGATGATACATACGCAAGTGTAACCACTTCAGGATATGTAACAACGAATAATATCGGTGAGGTTATCGTTGATGTCTCAGCAGATTATGAGGGGCGTCAATATGCCGATTTCACTCTGGTTACAATTATCAGCCCAGATTCTTTAGACTTGTCTATATTACCATCGCCATTAACGTTATTAAAAAACAGTTCGACACAATTATCCGCCAATATTAACTTTACCTTTGGTGGTAATGAAGGCGAAGTTAATGTTTTAGGTTCGGAGGAACTTACATTTGTTTCAGACGATGAGACGATAGTAAGAGTTGATAACAAAGGTCATGTCACTGGTATTGAAGATGGTAGCGCAATAATCACGGCTGTTTATCAGACCGGTTCTTTGAGGCTTGAAAAAGAAATTGCAGTCACCGTACTTGATGCGGATGTAACAGACTTCCGTATAGAGCGTAGAGGCGATTACATTATTAGAGGTGACCAGCAACAGTTCGATGTGTATGGCACTCTTTCTGATGGTACGCCAGATGTGTTAATTACTGGCGATCATCGCTTGAATTGGAAGATTAATGATTCAATGATCGCAAAGCTAGTTGGAACATCTGGATTGATCGAAGGGGTTCAGTTTGGTGTTACAGAGGTTGAAGTTAGTGGTAATTTTGTTGGAGGCAAAATATCTGACTCAGCGCCAGTTAGTGTAGTACCTTTATACAACCACCCTTTGCAAACTGTTGACACTTCGTTAGTTGAAACTGGGGTAGATATTTATTATACGGATGAGCATGGCAACCCAGTTCCACCTAGCTCCGCTGTTTTTGAGTATTCTACCCCTGAATTCACCTACGCTAAAAGTGAATGTGAATTAAAAGGGCTTAAACTAGTTCAATCTGCTCAACTCTTGAAGAACTTTCTTCAAGAGGGTAATTCTTATTCTGCTAACTGGCCTATAAGCGCTGTAATTTGGACAAGTGAAGAGAGCGGTAATGCGTGGGGTGATGTGAACACTGTGGCTTACGAAAGCTCAGTTGGCGATTTTGTAGTTAACCCAGAACCAACAGATTCTCATAACGTTATTGTTTGTGAGAAAGAGCATATATTTTAATTAGGATGGTTTCGGTGTTTTAACATTTAATTATCAGTGGACTGGTACAATTCAGTCCACGCTGTGATTTTTAGATAAATCATTTTTCCACGCTCTGGTAGGCGATTGTTGTGGTTTGAATTAATCTATTTACAGGGCGTTGTTGATCAAATCAGCTTGAAGATCAACGATGCCATATTTGACTAGCTGCTAGCTTCTGACGGGCATACCTAGTCCTAAGACTTTTTTTATAGCTTTAACATTCGCCATAATTTCACCAACTTGAGCGTTGTAACACCTCAAGCTCAGTTGTAAGCGTTCACCAGCAGTCCATTGACAAAAAGTGTGAGTTAACGCAATTGATCCAACATTCCTAATTGAGTGATCATTTCTAGCCGTCATGCTTAATGCATGAAAAAGAAAAAATCTAAATTCTCATCTTCGCCGCCCGTGGCCTCAGATATCAACGAAGCGAATGCGCTGATTGTTGAGCTCTGGGAGCAGTTGCGCCACTATGAGGACAAGCTCAAAACTAGCAGCGCTAATTCATCCAAATCACCATCATCCGATGGGCCTAAAGAGCGGGCTGAAAGAAAAAAGCTCAAAGCTCTAGTGGTCGCAATCCGAGAGGAGCTACACAAGGTCACTCAGGGCACAAACGACAACTCTCAGAATTAAAACCATCTGATACCTTTGTTGAATGTTACCCAGATAGTGCCTGTTCTTGTTGTGGCGATACGAACCTTAAGATGAGTGATAAACCTTTTTATCGACATCAGGTTCATGAAATTCCCAAACCGACAATGGATATTACCGAGTATCGGCTCTTTTCTGGTAAATGCTCTCAGTGTGGCGAAACCGCGAGGGCCAGAAAGCCGAGCGATATACCTCAAGGCATCATGGGCCCCAATCTATTGAGTCATATCGCGATCTTGGCTGGTCAATATCATCTGAGCGTGCGTAAAATACGCTCTTTACTTAAGGAGCAATTCGGCACTACTTTTTCAATTGGCGCAATCAGTGAAGCTCAAACTCGTGTTGCCTCAATGCTTACCCCACTGCACCAAGC
>NZ_QEWN01000093.1 GCF_006124995.1 Vibrio sp. Hep-1b-8 | reverse complement strand
CTATCTTAGAGATAATGCGAGCAATCGTATCATCGGCAGGAATATCATTAACAAACATACCATTACGTTTAAACCACTCATGATGACCAAGGATGTACTCACGAATATCAAACCAACCTTTGGCACCAGCAATAACAGCGCACAATGAGCCGACCAGAACCTCAAACAAGCAATACGTAACCTTTGCTGATTGGCGCTTATCTGCGACTAAATGGAAGTACTCTTTAAACTCATCGATATGCATTGTGGGTAGGTCTCTTTCTTAAAAGAGAGTATATGATCACAGCTAGATATGATCGTCAAACCGATCATTCTAAGTGGTTAGAAAATGTTCGCGATCTCACCCTGGGATATTTTCCGTTTTCCAAGCGGCACCCTAGAACAACAAAAGTAGCCCCCCATTTTGGGGGGCCATCCAAAGCAACTTCAGATCGCTTATTACTTGTACTCCTTCATACAACGCATGTTAAGTCCCCGTAATGCGCGTTGCCCATTAAAGTGGTTCCAAAAATGGCCTCTGTAACCTGTCAAGTTATTCAAAATACCAAAAGTACCTGTCCTGAAGTTGTTTCCACTGACAGTGCCGTATGTCATAAGAGTGTAGAAGTTTTCTGTTCCCAAATCACCATATTTATCGCGGTTACCCGAGAACCCCATGTAGAAAAACGACTCACTGAAGTTATTGATATATTTACCCACCATGCTAGCGGCAATATGTGCAAACTCAGTGTCGTACTCTACAATAGAAGGTACTCTATATCCCACTGGGCAATAAGTTCCTGTCGACGTATCTTTCAGCGGGCTATCTGCCCAAAAATATCTATCAGCGACGTCAACCCATTGATTTCCTGTTGTAATAGACAAGAAGTTAGCGGTTTCGGGATTCCACCCCTTGTCACTAAAGCTAATTGCGCTTGTACGGGAGGTTACATCACTATTCGTTAGTGTAGGGTGATTAAATATCTCGTGACCATCATAAATACGACCATATTGGAAATAATTACCACGACAAGTAGGTAAGACAGTATCAAGACTCACACTTTGGTTATCACACTTACTGGTCGCCCCGAGGTTTTGTGCCATAAACAGACGCCCAGTCAATGGTGAACGCGTTAGTTCATAGTTTATACCACGATATATAATACTACTCGCCGGCACACTTAGGCTCGAATCGAGATTTACTGTTGAGCCATCTTGATTAATCCCGCGCAGATTACCCGAGATCTGTACAGTTAAAACATCATCAGAGTCATAAAGTGACGCATCAAAAATATCACTACGGAACAAACCATTTTCATCTTTTCCAGTGGAGTCTCCACGAAGGTAAGCGTACTTCGTTCCTTTATCGCGTTCGATTGACTGAATCTGGACGTCAGAGGTATCTATATTAATCACGAGTACATTCTCTTCACTATCTGAGCGACCCACTTCACCTATCATAATATTACTGTCAGAGAGAGTGACTACAGCCGATGCTATAGAGCTTTCATCAATCGGCTTGTTAAAGTAAGCATGAATTTGATTTCCGACGTCATTAGCTATACTTGGATTGGTCGGACGAAATGCAACACGTCCTACACCAAAGAACTCCTTGTCTTCACTTATGGTAAAATCAATACTCTCCGACAGAATCTCTTCACTATCGTACTTCTTCCAGACTGCTTCAAAAGAGAGAGTCGCTTGTGGATTAGAGGATTGGAATAGATTATTCGCAAGTAGTATTTGGTAGCGCGCTTTCTGTTCATTCCACTCATAAGTAAAGAGGGATGCATCTTCTCCGGTTATTAAAAAGTCCAAACTGTTTTCACCAAGTATCAAACCATTGAGAGCCTCAGCTGATACCTCGGCAATGACCTGCCCAGCTTTTGCCCCCGTACCTTTCACTGGGTTAAACTCTGTCAGAGCTGTTCCGTCAAGCAACTTAACGTTAAGGGTATAATGACTTGGAGCATCATCTTTATTGTGTGTGTCGATAAAACTAACGTAATCAGAAATATCCCACCCATGAGCTGTGACTTCACCGTTATCAAGTTTATATTTAATTAGCTCGATCGCAGTACTCGATAGCTGGATACCAAACAGAGATTTGACGTCATCGACAAAATGGGATTTGTTATAGGGGGTTCCATCTAAAAAAAGCTGGCGTAAATTGTCAACCGCACCCAGAATTTGGTCTGGTGTATAAAAAGTGGATTTCCGAAGGTCAGCATTAAGATTCAGTACTTCATTGAACAAATCGACATAAACTGATTTTTCATTGCCTTCGAGAAGTGATCGATTTCGTTCTGACAACGTAAAATACGTGAGTAACTGCTGGTCAGTATAACTAATAGTTCGGCTATCACTGACATACGCCTCAATGTAATTGCTAACACCCTCAAACGTGTCAGAGTAGCTGTACTTTGAACTATTGTTCACTGTGCGAGAAAAAATGCCAACACCATCACTACCAAAAACACCGTTTAACTCTTTATTTCGGTAACGATCCATTTCGGTGTAGAAACCCTTCAGATCGACATCCTGAGACAAATTGGATATAGTTTTTAGTATGTTTTTTAAATTTCGAGAATAATAATAATGAGTGGCAAGTTTAGCATTTTCGCTTCGAGTAATTTCATTTTCTGCAAATTCATTAAACAAAGTGAGAAAATCGCTACCTGACTTTTCCCTAGTTGTAAATCGATAGTCAATACCATCAATTAAAAATTCATCAAATCTGTCCTCTAAATCAAATAAATCAATATAATACAAAACGCGAGACACTTTAGCAGTTTCAACATCATTTCTTAACTCAAAATTATCCACTAAACGGTCAACTTGGATACCCGTCAGTTCAGAAAGGCGTGATAAAATTGCATCTTGCTCTTTTACAGGGAAACGACTAATAAAGGAAGTAACGGCGGTGGCCACAACTCCTTGATGGGTACTAAGCGTTACGCTCACGGGCTTCTTATAACCCTCAGAAATAAGAGCACTAAAAGTTACAGGATAAGTGATAAGTTCTGGAGCAAGCTTAAAAGTATAACTACCATCACCATTTACTTGTGCCCTAACATTATTGTAATCAACCACGTTAGCAGATAAAAAAGAGGGCGCTGTATAAAACTCTGTTGACTCTGGATTTATACTCTCGATAACCGTAATTTCATCATTACACCCTATTAGACTAAATCCTGAGGTGGCAAGAACAGCCCATATCAAATAATTATTTACCTTCATTACCGAACTCCAACTAATACACCAAATTTTTATTTGGCAGTTTATAAATAACAGTATTTACATTAATGAAAGTAAAAAAATACCTCAAACAACACGCAGCATTTAAGGAAAACCCCTACACAAAATAACTTTTTTTCCTAATTCGAGTTCAGTTAAAAGTGCGCCTAACATGACTCATTGTTACGCTAACACCATCGTTTCAGGGCAGGGCGACCGCATGAGTGTTTAATTTTTACCCACCGCGTTTAGGCCTTCACTCAAGACCGCCTCTAGCATCGCTGTGTTCATCATACAACGCTTCTGTTTTCCAACGATACTGAGTTTAGTCGGCTCTGTGCGCAACATATTCAACCCTATATGGCGAAGGCAAGCTAGGTTTTCGGCTCCGTGGTCTTTATAGATTTGGCAGGCATCCTCAGCCATCGTCACATCTAAGACCCAGTGCATTGACTCGATACCCCAGTGCTCCCTTACTGCGCTTGCCGCTTGCTCCGCACTCAATTGCTTTGAGCTGATGTAGTATCGATACTCTAGCTCTGCTACTTTGCCTTTATGGTAACGGAAGTTTTCCACCATAATGACCGATTTTAATCCTTTCCAACGAGAGAAGTTACCTTCGAGCGTTTCACTGCTTAACACATAGCTTTGACGGACTTCAATACGGCCGTGACCCTGCTCGATTTTGATATTTTTGGGCTTTGATGCTCGTTGTTTTGCAAAAGCCTGCTCTACTGCTTTGCGTAACTTTCCTTGATTATTTTTAACCGCAAGTAAGTAGTCAGCATCTTGTTCGATGATAGTTTTGGCTACTTCCGTTTGGCATGCCATCGCATCAATTGTGACTAGAGCGCCTTTGATATCAAGAAGTTTGATGAGCTCAGGTATTGCTGTGATCTCGTTGCTCTTTTCTTCTGTTTTGAGCTGTCCAAGTACGAGCTTATTGGACGAAGCGTAGGCGTTAATCATATGGATAGTACTAGCTCGGTCATCTCGGTTGTAGGAGCCCCGAAGTGTTTTACCATTAATCTCAACGAGTTGCCCCTCAGTAAGGGAATGTACTGCTGACATCCAGTTTATAAAGCAAGTATGAAAGGGCTCTGGTTCTATCTTAGAGATAATGCGAGCAATCGTATCATCGGCAGGAATATCATTAACAAACATACCATTACGTTTAAACCACTCATGATGACCACGGATGTACTCACGAATATCAAACCAACCTTTGGCACCAGCAAGGCGTTGTTGATCAAATCAGCTTGAAGATCAACGACGCCATATATGACTAGCCGTTAGCTTCTAACAGGCATACCTAGTCCTATGACTTTGTTCATTGCTTTGACATTTGCCAGTGCCTCACCAACTTGAGCGTTATAACATCTCAAGCTCAATTTACCGCTGGTTAGTCCTTTATATCGAGACATTGCAGTCTCAGATATTGAGCGATAGTGATAACCCGACTCAGATTTCCACTCCGCTATTGTTCCGTTTTTCAGAGCCTTTACTGCTTCATTTCTGGGATGCCCATCTTCCCAAAGCGCCGCATTCTTGCGAGGCGGTATCAACGGAGTACTGCCCTTATTTTTCAGGGTCTCATAGCAACTTTTTGTGTCATACGCTCCATCGGCAGATACGGTATCTATCTTTCTACGTAAAGGGTTGAGTAATGTTGACAACACTTCGCTATCGCCAACACTTACAAGACTGACTTCTGCACTAATGGCCTCATGAGTTTCTACATCAACGGCTAAGTGCAGTTTGCGCCAAGTTCTGCGTTTTTCGGCGCCGTGCTTTTTCACCTTCCACTCACCTTCGCCAAAGACTTTGAGACCAGTCGAGTCAATAGCGATATGGCGAATAGCTCCTCTGGATTTGTTACGATATTTGACTTGAACTGTCTTCGAGCGTTTGCTGATACACGTGTAGTCAGGGGAACCTCCAATAGCTCAAAGATAGAGTCGATAAAACCTTGAAGCGCACGCAATGGTAGAGAGAATATCCCCTTAATCATCAATGCAGTTTCAATCGCTGTATCAGAGTACTGGAAACCTCTACCACGCTTACCATGATGGGTTTTGCATCGCCATGCATCTACAGCTGAATCATCTATCCAGAACGTAACCGAGCCCCGTTTACACAGAGCCTTATTGTACTCCGCCCAGTTAGTTATCTTCTTTTTTGCCTTACCCATGTCACCACCGCTCTAACCATCATAAAGGGTCAGATCGCAAGACTCGAAAAAGGTTCAACTGATTTAGGCAACAACGCCCACCAGCAATAACAGCGCACAATGAGCCGAACAGAACTTCAAACAAGCAATACGTAACCTTTGCTGACTGGCGCTTATCTGCGACTAAATGGAAGTGCTCTTTAAACTCATCGATATGCATTGTGGGTAGGTCTCTTTCTTAAAGGAGAGTATATGATCACAGCTAGATATGATCGTCAAACTGATCATTCTAAGTGGTTAGAAAATGTTCGCGATCTCACCTTGCGTTTCAGGGGAGGTTTACAATACGATTATTACATTTTTGCGTTTTGTGATAGATTGACGAAGAAATGAGCTGGGAAGTACTCAAACTACATTACCCATAGAAAATCGGTTCAGCTAAACTGTATCGAGGATCATAACAGTAGCATTCTTTAATCAGAATTTCGGGGGTTAATGCTTTCTTTTTGTAAAGGATTTCTGGCACTATTCACCATATTTTGAAGCTATAAATCGCTTACATTTACAAAGTTATATTTTTTGTAATGAATAATGATCAATTAGATTCCCAAAAAACCATGTTTTACCTATACCCTTGAACATTGAAGATTCTTGATTTTCAATAGAATCAGAATCACGCTACGAACCATGAAAATTACACTGACTTCTCAACTGAAACTGCAACTCGAACAAATGCACGACATTGAACGTGATAGTCGAGTTTGCGACCGTATTAAAGGCTTCTGAAGGCTGGAGTCAGACTATGATTTCACAAGCTCTTCGTATTCATGAATCGACCGTTGCACGTCACCTCAGTGACTACGTACTTTCTGAAAAACTTAAGCCTGAGAATGGCGGAAGCCAAAGTAAGCTTTCTGCTGCTCAAACCATGCACCTAATCGAGCATTTGACTGAGAAAACCTATTTTCACACTCATCAAATTGTCGCCTACGTTAAAGAGACATTTGGACTTGATTACACGATTTCTGGTATGAACAAATGGCTTCACTACAATGGTTTTAGCTACAAGCAACCGAAAGGCGTACCACACAAGTTTGATGAAGCAAAACAGCTAGGGCCGATGAAGCTCTAAAGGCAAGCTGTGGCACGGATGAATCTATAGTCTTTATCGACGCTGTTCACCCAACCTTATCGACAAAAATATCTCATGGCTGGATACGTACTGGTCAAGATAAGGTGATTGAAACGACGGGCAACCGTAGCTGATTGAACATTATTGGCGCACTGAACCTGTCGGATATTGGTGCCACCATCATTCACAATTACAAAAGTATTAACAGTGAAAGTATTGTTCGCTTTTTCTGTAAGTTAAGAGAAAGTTATCCGTTAGCCCATAAGCTTCATATCATCTTAGATGGTGCGGGATATCATCGTAGTGACTTAGTCAAAGATGCGGCGTTTGTTCTGAATATTAAACTGCATTATCTTCCACCTTACAGTCCAAACCTCAACCCAATAGAGCAGCTATGGAAAGTAATGAATGAGAAGTCGAGGAACAACGTTTACTTCAAAAGAAAACAGGACTTCAATGCGGCAATAGACCAATTTTTTGCTGTGATTCTTCCAGAGATCGCAGGCTCTTTGACATCTCGAATTAATGATAATTTTCAGGTTCTCAAGCCTGCATCTTCAAGTTGATTCGGTATAGAATTCTACTTAATCACTCACTTACTAAAAACACTTTTTGTAAATATAATGTGAATTTAAAGAAAGTATATCCAGAAAACTAGGAGAGCATAACAATGTCAAATGGACGCATCTTACACACGATGCTTCGTGTTGGTGACTTAGATAAATCAATCAAGTTTTACACTGAAGTAATGGGAATGCAGCTACTTCGTACTAATGAAAATAAAGAGTACGAATACACGCTAGCCTTCATTGGCTTTGGTGACGAATCTCAAGGCGCTGTGATTGAGCTGACCTACAACTGGGGAACGACGGAATACGACCTAGGCACAGCATTTGGACACATCGCTATTGGCGTCGACGACATTTACTCAACTTGTGAGGCTATCAAAGCTGCAGGAGGCAATGTGACTCGTGAACCTGGCCCTGTTAAAGGCGGTACAACACATATCGCGTTTGTTAAAGACCCAGACGGTTACATGATCGAGCTGATCCAAAACAAGCAAGCCTCTGCAGGTTTGGAAGGCTAAAACGCCCTAGCATCAATCCAACATTAGGACAGCAACTCGCTGTCCTAATTTTTAGACTTTACTTGATAATGATTATCACTTAATCTCTAACTGTTCGCACCGAGGAGATTGATAACATGGGCATTACCGAATGGGAGGAGCATACCTTGCTGGCTGATCTAGCCATGAGTGATGATGACCATCTACGTGGCATACTTCATTACCAACAAGCACTCACTCTGAGTGAACGTATTAGTGAGCAAGACGAGGTCGATGTAGAAGATCGTTTGATGATTTCAGTGATATCGTGCCACAACATGGCGATGTTCTGGCGCAATATTGGCGACGAGAAATATGAACTGAAGTATCTCCAACTAGCATCAGAAAAAGTACTGACTCTCGTCCCACAATGCCCAAATACCCAGTGCGATGCTTTCATTGACTCGATGGGATGCTGTAAGAAAGCCCTGATCGAATTTATGAAAAGACACCCTAATCCAAACATCGCTAGAATGGTGCAAGATATTGATACTGCTACCAATTGTAACCTGATTGCTAAATTCAGATTAAACTGATCTGGTGCCCTCAATAGCTAAAAGCCAGCGATATGCTGGCTTTTAGCTATTGAGTTGCTCAGCGGTTTAAACCTGAGTACGACCCAAGGATATAACGACGCGGCGGTTTCTGTCTTTGCCAATTGGTGATGAGTTGTCGTCAATCGGTCGACGTTTACCATAACCTTGAACCCGGATACGATCTTCCGGCAAGCCTAACGACTTAAAGTATTCTTGCAACACTTCTGCACGTCGTTCCGATAAGTTTTGGCTCGAACTCTTACTATCATCGGCATCGGTATAGGTTGAGACAAGCACTAAATCGATATCTCGGTTGTGCTTAATATATTCAGCAATTTGCGCCAAGCGTTTCTGTGACTGTTTATTCAGCTCTACGCTAGTACGGTCATAGTGAAGAATAGTAAATGCGATATCTTCGAAGCTGTAAGGCAGTAAATTGGCAATACAATCACTAAAGACATTGTAAGAACGTTGGAAAAGCACCGATGAGAGTGCAACCTCTATTCTTTCGTCACGGCTGCGCCATTCTTGATAACTGAATGTCGGGTATCGCCCCTTCTCTAACTCACCCAGAATATTCCACGCAGTTTGTCCGCCAACATAGCCATCAAACTGTTGGAAAAAGCGGATACTGGTTATCCGGTCGGCACCTTCTCCTGGTCGCCATGCTGGAGGCATAGAGACAAGGCTAACATCACGAGTTTGCCCCATAGGGCGTTTCATCTTGAGCTCAAAGTCGAGATTGATTTTCTTACTGGCGTAAGAAGAAAACACCGCATCACCATAATTGGGGATAGGATGTACGAGTCGACATTCCAATGGTGTATTGGCAACCATTTGCCACGTCGATTGCTGAGGCTTTGCAACATACTGCTTATCCAACGCATACGCTTGGACAGTAAACGCTGTCATGGACAAGGCTAAACTGGTTGCAAACAACTTCTTCATACGATACTTCTTCTCTTAGCTGAACTCTGGCGAGGTGGCTTTTGCCGCTCGATCGCCCGCGACAAATACAATGCAAAAATCTAGCCAACACATTTGTATAGTACAAATTTACAATGTTTCTTTTTCAATCAGCATTAACGGTTTTTCTTGCTGAAAGAATCTGCAATAATGCCTGCCCTGTCACATAATACGAAGCACACATGACTATAGAAAACGAAGCATTGACGCTAAAAAAACGATTCCGTGGTTACTTTCCCGTCGTTATTGACGTGGAAACTGCGGGATTCAACGCCAAAACAGATGCCCTACTGGAAATCTGTGCCATTACTCTAAAGATGGACGAAAACGGCGATCTTGTCCCCGCGTCAACCATTCATTTTCATGTCGAACCTTTTGAGGGCGCTAACATTGAAAAAGAAGCGCTCGACTTTAATGGGATTCGCGATCCATATAGTCCGCTGCGTGGTGCTGTGACAGAAGACCATGCTCTCAAGGAAATCTACAAGCTTGTGCGCAAGGAACAAAAAGCTGCAGATTGTAGTCGCGCCATCATGGTCGCTCACAACGCAACTTTCGATCACAATTTCGTGATGGAAGCGAGTGAGCGCTGCAAGCTAAAGCGTGTCCCATTTCACCCCTTCGCTACCTTTGATACTGCAACACTAAGTGGTTTGGCCTACGGTCAGACTGTTTTGGCTAAAGCGTGCAAAACGGCTGGGATGGAATTTGACAATAAAGAAGCTCACTCAGCTCTATACGATACTCAAAAAACGGCTGAGCTCTTTTGCGGCATTGTCAATAAATGGAAAGCTCTTGGTGGCTGGCCACTCGTTGCATCGGATGCCGAAACAATAAAATAAAAATGTAAACACAACTTATGAGTAAATTATGAACCCTGTTGTCATTTCTGTATGTGTCATGCTTGCTTTAGCACTGATGCGAGTCAATGTCGTGGTCGCACTGACATTCAGTGCTATCGTCGGTGGCTTGGTTTCAGGTATGGAACTGAATCAAGCTATCTCCGCATTTGAAAGTGGTCTAGGTGGTGGCGCTACCATCGCTCTAAGCTATGCAATGCTCGGTACTTTTGCTGTTGCTATCTCTCGCTCTGGAATCACAGACCTGCTAGCAAATAGCGTGATTAAACGTATTCACGGTAAAGAAAACGCATCGGCGTCAACTGGCCTGAAGTATGCGGTGCTGGTTGCATTAGTTTTGGTGACTATGTCATCACAAAACATTATTCCTGTTCACATCGCCTTTATCCCAATTCTTATTCCACCTCTACTAGGCGTGTTTGCCAAGCTAAACCTCGATCGTCGTATGATTGCTTGTGTACTGACGTTTGGTCTCGTTACACCCTACATGGTGCTGCCAATTGGTTTTGGCGGTATCTTCCTCAACAACATTCTGCTGAAAAACTTGCACGAGAACGGCCTAGAAAGCGTCGTTGCAAGCCAAGTGCCTGTTGCTATGCTGCTTCCTGCTGCTGGTATGGTTTTTGGTCTTGTTACTGCGATTTTCTTTAGCTATCGCAAGCCTCGCCAGTACAAAGAAACTGAGCTGACTCATGTTGAAGAAAGTCCAAAGGAGATCAACAAGAAAAACGTATTGGTTGCCGCTGTCGGTATTGTTGCCGCTCTTAGCGTTCAGCTTTCAACTGGTTCTATGATTATTGGTGGCCTTGCTGGCTTCATGGTGTTTATTTTCGGCGGTGTGATTGCGTGGAAAGAAACCCATGACGTGTTCACTAAAGGTGTTCACATGATGGCAATGATCGGCTTTATCATGATTGCAGCGGCAGGTTTTGCCGCAGTGATGAAACAAACGGGTGGTGTTGAATCTCTCGTTGAAGCACTTTCAACCAGTATTGGTGATAACAAACCTATGGCGGCACTACTGATGCTGGTTGTTGGTCTGTTGGTAACAATGGGGATTGGTTCATCATTCTCAACCATTCCAATTCTTGCCACTATTTACGTACCACTCGCGGCGGCTTTCGGCTTCTCACCAATGGCCACTATCGCACTTGTTGGTACCGCAGCGGCTTTGGGTGATGCAGGTTCTCCGGCTTCGGATTCAACCTTAGGCCCAACATCTGGTCTAAATGCTGATGGTCAACACGAACATATCTGGGAAACCGTGGTACCAACCTTTATCCACTACAATATCCCACTGATTGTATTTGGTTGGATTGCAGCAATGGTGTTGTAATCACGATAAACACATACAAAAAAAGCTGACCTTAGGTCAGCTTTTTTATTGGGAACAATCGGTATTACCGCGCTTGTTTTTCAATAACCGCAGCCAACACCGGCACCATATCTTTAAGCAGTTTTGCTTCGACTGGCTTACCAGATGAATCGGTCACGTTAATTGAAGTACGGTTACCAAGATCACCAAATAGGAAGGTGTAAGTCCCTGAGTTTAGACCAATTGGTTTGACACCAATATCGTTCCAGAACTTATCATCAGGTGCCGCATACTTCGCTTTGACCGTACCTTGAGATTGGTTACGCTCTTCAAGAGTAAAGCCAATAGTCGGCAGAAGAGTCGGTAGACGGTTCCACAGTACGTTGTATTGAGTTCGAGCAATAATAACAGGGAAGCCACTGCGGTCTGAACCCATTGTAATCGGGATCTGCTTCACTAACTGTTCTGCTTTACGAGCTGCTTCTTCACGTAAGTCTAGGTCATAACGAGCCGTCACTAAGTTAGTCATCAGCGCGTTGTAACGTTCTTTGTTAGTAGCAGTAACAGGTAGCTTTTTGCCTGCTTCACGCCAATCAATTAAAGAAATACGAAAGCCATGACGGCCATCAGCAACGACGCGCTCAATTTGGTAACGTGCGCCAAGCTCAACGTCCTCGTCTTCAGACATCCAGCTTACCCAATCGGTCTCTATACGTGTTGAAGTCTGTTCGCGAATCGCTATGTTTCGCTCTTGCAGCATCTTCTCTGCGGTTTGCCAAACTTTCTCAACTTCATCTTCACGGAGTAGCCAAAGTGTCGTTTCACCGCGCCTACGTTCAGCTCTCGCACCCGGAATCAATTCTAATACTTGCTGAGGAGGACGAATATCAACCTCTTTACCTACACCACCAGAAAACTCCCCCAGAGGAATTTGATAGTTAGTGTAAAACTGCGGAGTTGCCCCTTCAGTCAACTTCCACTCTTGCATCGGTGCCGTATTTAAGTATTCAAAGTCATCCTTAGCCTGACGACGTTGTGTCGCACTGCCTGAACATGCACTTAAAACAAAAACAGCTAGTGAACTGACGACTAGCTGGTGAGACAATTTCATTGAAACTCCTGATACTTGTAAGCCGGAGCATTGCTCCGGCCATCCATATTCAAATTTAGTAAATGCAAGCTTCCGTCATTGCTTGAGCCACAGTCGGGCGAGCACTTTCAGATAGCTCTGTCAGTGGCAGACGCAAACTACCATGTTCAATCAGGCCTAGTTTATGCGCTGCCCACTTGACTGGAATTGGGTTCGACTCGATAAACAGGTTTTTATGTAAAGGCATCAAGCGTTGGTTAATAATTTCCGCTTCTTCGTACTTACCTTCACGAGCCAGTTTGAACATTTTCGCCATGTCTGCGGCTGCAATGTTATTGGTTACCGAGATAACACCATTGCCGCCCTGTTTAACGAATTCCAAACCTGTTAGGTCGTCACCACTTAGTAAGATAAAATCTTCGCCACAAAGTTCACGGTGAATTGCAATTCTGCTTAAATCGCCTGTCGCATCTTTAAGTGCAACAATATTTTCGATTTCAGACAAACGCGCCACTGTTTCTGGCAGTAAGTCTACCGCAGTACGGCCTGGTACGTTGTACAAAATTTGTGGTACATCGCTCTCTTCTGCGATGGCTTTGTAGTGCTGGTACAAACCTTCTTGCGTTGGTTTGTTGTAGTAAGGCGTAACACTTAAACAACCTGCAATCCCTGAGTTGTTTAGTAGACGGCTGAATGTGACAGACTCGTGCGTTGCATTTGCACCCGTTCCAGCAATAATAGGGATTCGCCCGTCAGCAAATTCGACCGACTTCGTCACGACCTTGACATGCTCTTCAATAGTCAGCGTTGCCGATTCACCGGTCGTACCGACTGCTACGATGCCATCGCTGCCCGCTGCAATATGGTACTCCACCAGCTTCTTCAGGCTCACGTAATCTACTTCGCCATCATGATTAAACGGTGTAATTAACGCTACAATACTTCCTGAAAACATGTCTTTCTCCCTAATTTAGATACTTATCGCATGGTACTGTAAGGCGATTGATAAAGACAAGCACTTAGATGCGCTTAAATCACCTAAATGAATGAATATTTATTGGATGTTAGAACTCTGGCAACATACTCCTTCTATTTTCCGCCGTGTCAGTACTAAGTGAAGAATTCGGTGCTCGTTGTCGATCCGATTAAAGCAGACTCAATTCGGTAACAAAAAGCGTTGTCTGGCGCATTTTTCTCACTCGCTTCTGTGCTAAGCTCTCTCATTAATAAAAACAACTTTGATAAAAGTGAACCTATGACTCAACATCTAGTGATTACTGCGGTAGGAACAGATCGCCCGGGTGTCTGCAACCAAGTTGTACACCTAGTCACTCAGTCTGGATGCAATATTGTTGACAGTCGTATCGCCCTATTCGGCAATGAATTTACTCTCATTATGTTACTTTCAGGTAACAATGCTGCCATCACTCGGGTAGAAACGACCCTTCCCCTGCTTGGTCAAGAACATGATCTGATCACGATAATGAAACGTACATCTACTCACGCTTATCTAGAAAACGCCTACACACTTGAAGTGTTTGTAGAATCGGCTGATAAGCCTGGACTGACGGAAAAATTTACTCACTTTTTTGCTCAAAAAGAGATCGGTTTATCCTCGCTCAGTGCTCAGACCATAGATAAAGCCAAAATCGATGCGGCGTCAGATCAATTTCACATTGCCATCACGGCTACCGTTGGGTCCGAGTGTAACCTGATGCAATTACAAGAAGAGTTCGACACGCTTTGCCGTGACCTAGAGGTACAAGGCTCACTTAATTTCATAAAAAATAGTCAATAAGGCGTGTCATGAACACTCGGCTTTGATGTGATGGACGCACACTAACAAAATAAAGGCTCAAAACACGGCGTAGGGGTTCACTCTACGGCGGATATAATATATTAGAAAGTAAGGAAAAACCGATGGCAATTGAAACTGGACAAACAGCACCAGATTTTACCCTGAATGATCAGGACAATAACCCAGTGACACTATCTGAACTTCAAGGAAAAAAAGTACTGCTCTACTTCTACCCACGCGCTTCAACACCAGGCTGCACCGTTCAGGCTCAGGGATTACGTGACAATAAAGCTGAACTGGATGATCACAATGTTGTAGTTCTTGGCGTCAGCCCTGACGCCCCAAAAAAGCTAACCAACTTTATCAATAAGCAAGAGCTGAACTTCACGTTGCTAGCCGATGAAGAACACGCTGTTTGTGAAAAGTACGGTGTTTGGCAACTTAAGAAGTTCATGGGTCGTGAAAATATGGGAGTTGTTAGAACCAGTTTCCTAATTGATGAAGCTGGTAACCTCGAACATGTATTCCAAAAATTCAAAACCAAAGATCACCATGAAGTGGTACTAGATTACCTAAACCAGAAGTCAAAATAGCTTTATGGCAAGACAGACGCTAATGTGCATTAGTTCCGACTAGATCTGACACTTCAATTTGAAAAAGGGCCTTGCTGAGCTTATCTAACGTAACCGAGGCTTAAAGTACTTCGTTATTTGCTAACACGGTTTCATACAGTGAACGACTGTGGTCGGCATGAGACTGCAATGCCCTTAAATAAATGACTAACTAGCGAAAAACTGGCCTTGAAATATTATTATGCTCAGATGAACGGAATCATGGCGATTGTCAAAGCTATAAATAAATTTATAGGATTAGATATAATCGTCGAAAATTAACGGCTAACAATATATTGCATTTTTAATCTTCTATACCCAATCAACTTGAAAATGCAGGCTTGAGTACCTGAAAATTATCATTGATTCGAGACGTCAGTGAACCTGCGATCTCT
>NZ_QEWN01000092.1 GCF_006124995.1 Vibrio sp. Hep-1b-8 | reverse complement strand
TCATCCTCTGCAGCAACCATATGATGCAAATCTATTTGTAGCTTTACATCATCATTAATTGATACTGTTGTAGAGTCACCGTTACCTATCGGCCAAAACGTAACACCTTGCGTTGGTAAATAGTCTGACATTCTATACTTCCTCAAAAGTTTTCGATTTAGAAAATTATAATGCTATGAACAATAAGTTAATTGCTATTGGGCGTCACCCACGTAACCCCCTCTTGTGAATGTCTGAACAACCCCTAAACTTTTAAATCATAGAGATAGAAAGAGAGTTGTAATACACTAGGTGCATAGTGAAGCATCAGAAAAATTAGGTCAAATGTAGAGTCTTAAAACTGTAGCGAGCATCTACTCTAAATGGTTTTGGGGCATAAGCTTGCCAGTATGTTCAGCTAAATTTGAACTCAACAGGTTACAAGCATATACTACTGATGCTTGCTATGAGAAGCGTGGCTTCGGCTCCACTCGTAGACAGATGAATTCAAATAGCCCTGTTCTCTTCCGCTCATCGAGTATTGACCGCAGGTAGCGCGTAACAGAGCCACTTCTAGTGGCTCTTGTCGTATCTGGATGTTAGAAAAACTAAGATATTTCCCTTCAAGTTTCCATGTACAGATGTGAGTCATAACAAACTTCGGGGCAAAAATGAGCTTGCCCCTACAAGGCATCAGCATCTCCACTTCTTAAAATCAAGCTTTCAAGAAGTGACTAATTTTCTGGAAACTGATAGCATCAAGGTTCAGGATTTAGGAAAAACAGCTAAAGAATACTGTTTTTCTGGAAAAGGCTCGTAAGCCTTATCACACTAACCTTTCCAGATTTATTTCAGAATCGACCCGTGTTGGTATTTGATGACAATGCGTTAATCTGCATGAGTCTTGAAAAGGATGCCTCGGCATCCTTTTTTATTACCCTATATCATTTAGAAACCAACTAAAGTCACTTTCCCCAACGCCATATCGCCAAACTGACAAGCAAAATCGATTCGTTTACCGGCTTCTTTGCCATACAGTGTTTTTAGCTTATCAAATACTTCAGGTATGTAACTGACGTTCTTGAGGCGTAAGCTCTTACGCGTTTGGCTATCAAGAAAGGCAAGAGCGGAAAGCGATAGCACCTTTTGGCAGCCATCCAGCATCGCTTTACCAACCAGTTTACTCTGCAAAGCCTGAGAAATATCCTGAGTCGAAACTCCATTCTTCGCTTGTGACATGATACATATTGCTGGCAAATCTAGCATAGCAACCGCTCTTGGACGCTGCGTGGCACTATCCTCATACAACGGCCAACAAACAGGGAATTTTACTTTCATCGAATGGCTCTGGAGGCAGCTGACACAGTACCAACTTTTCACCCAGCTCGCGTTGCAACAGCTTTTCGAGTTGAGAGAGTTTAGGTAATGCCAACTCTTTGTGGACTTCACCAATAGAGTCCAAGGTTTTCTTACTTTCCTCCACACCTTGAACCAAAGGCAGTAAGAGCTTATGCAGATCGGCATCTTCAAATGGCTTTGTAAGAACAAAACTTGCTCCTGCCTCTTTGGCTTGTCGGATTTGCAACTGGTCATCGACCGTCGTGATCATCCCGATTTTTATCGCATCACCCAGCTTCATCAGTTCGTTAATCAAGGTAAGGCCGGACATTTCAGGCATATACCAATCGGTTAGCACAATCTCAGGATGCCACTCCTGAGCAATCTTTACTGCTTCGCGAGCATCGCAGGTTTTTTTGATCGATAGACGGCAGTAACCAAAGCTTTCTAAGCCTCGCCTGGCAATCTCCAATAAAGAGCTGCAAAAAGAGAAACAACAGATGCTAGCGACCATCGAAGCTTACAAACAGAAGTTAGCCGAAAAAGGCGATGTCGATTCTCTCACCGCAAAACTAGAAGCATCTCAACAGCAATTGCATCATATGACAAAAGAGAAGGACTTTGTTGAAAAGAAATATCTCGAACTGGTGCAAGAGTCGCAAACGAAAAATCAGTAGCGCACACTACTGATTTTTCCTCTACTTCACACAAACCACATTGAGCAGCGACGTTCCTTTCAATTGGTTGACCTTGCCACTGCTAAATAAGCCTGTTTTTTCGGAGCCCCAATAAGGTAAATGGACTGGCCACTCATCTTTTGTCATCACATTAGAGTCGAGGAGAGTCTGCCATTCTGACGCTGTCGCCATACGCATTTTCATACGGTAACAAGTTTTGTACGCACCTTCATAGTCTAAGCGATTCCAAGGGATCTCATGTTCCATATAAAACTGTTCGTCTTTAAGCATCCAATATGGAACGACATACTCCACTCCCGCTATCGATGCTGAACGACGAACAGTAATGGATTTATCTTCTGCTGGTTCATTCGTCGCTTTAGGTTGAGGAACCACCGTTGGCTGAGCTTTGGCTGGAGCGGGAATCACTGTCGTGGCTTGACCTTTACCCTGACTCAACTCACTGACAACCGGTTTAGGCTTAGATGGCTGAGTTTTTGGCGTCGCACTGGGCTTTTTAGCGGAAGCCCCTTTTACAATTTCACGAATGAATGATTGCTGATAGCCAGATTGCTTCTGAACCTTATCTAAATCTTGTCTAGCCGTGGTGAAGTCCTTATATGGACCAATGAGGCAGCGGTAGACTTTTGCCTCCGGCTTATTCCATACATCCGTCGTAATATGAGGATAGATTTTCTTAGCCTGGGCAACCGAAAATGGCTGACTAAAAACACCACACTGAATCCAAAATGTCGATTCTTGGCCTACCGGCTTGGATTTGCCCCACAAACCTTTCCCTATTGGACAACTCTGATCCAAAAGCGGCAACTCATCCGCCGATACCTGAATTGCATCGCAAAGGATTTCTTCTGCCAAGGTTGGTAATGACACGGTAGGCAACGCCAATATTGCGAGAAAAGACCAATACTTGAAAAATGATTGCTTCGGCTTTGAGGCCATATCTATACCCATACTATCTAAACTAATCTAAGTGTACTCACCTAGGATGATAACTATAGTGACGCAGTAGAGGTTTTACTGCCCAGAAAATGAGAATGCAAAAAAAGAGCCGTAATAGATTACGGCCCTTAGTTTAGTGAGTTTTTTATCGCCAAATCTTAGGCTTGGATCACCCTTTGTAGATTTTTGGGTTAAATACATCACGTAACCAGTCACCAAGTAGATTGATAACCAGTACCAATGTAACCAGTACGATACCTGGGAAGGCTGTGATCCACCATGCACCAGAGAAAATGTAGTTAAATCCAATACTAATCAAGGCACCCAGTGAAGGTTGGTCTACCGGCAGACCCAAACCTAGGAATGAAAGTGCCGCTTCAGACATGATAGCATTTGCCACCTGTACAGTAGAGATAACCAAAATCGGCGACAGACAGTTCGGTAGGATGTGACGGAACATGATACGTGGTGCTTTAAAGCCCATTACACGTGCCGCTTCTACATACTCTTTCTTCTTCTCGGCAAGCACGGAAGCACGAATCGTACGCGCATACTGAGGCCACTCAGCCACACCGATGATAACCACCAGCATCACCACCGCATATTGGCTATAAAAGTCACTACCAAAACTCGCCTTAAAGATAGCAGAAACGATGATAGCAACCATCATGGTTGAGAAAGATAGCTGCACATCAGCGAAACGCATCAAGAAGCTATCAATACGTCCACCGAAGTAACCTGCTGATAGACCAATGATGATACCAAGAACTAACTGCAAGCCTACAGCTAGAAAGCCGATAGTCAGCGATAGACGAGAGCCGTATAGGATTGTAGAAAGGATGTCACGCCCCTGCTCATCAGTACCAAGAACAAAGCGCTCGTCACCACCGTCCATCCAAGATGGCGGCAGTTCAGAATCCATGATATCGATGGAGGCAAGATCGTAAGGGTCTGTCGGTGCCAATACAGGTGCGGCTAACGCCATGACTAAAAACATCATAAACACAGTAAAGCTCGCCATCGCAACTTTATCGCGTTTGAAGTAATACAAGAAATCCGATTGTTTGAAACGCTCCCAATGAGAAGGAGCAGCTGCTGTTTGACTCATGATTATGCTCCTTTACCTGTCAGGTTTACCGTCGGGTTGATGATGCCATACAGCAAATCAACAATGGTGTTGGTTACCACGAAAATCAGACCAACAAAAATGACGTACGCTGTGATAAGTGGTGTATCAACGCGGTTGATTGCCTCTAGGAAAAGGAAACCTGTACCTGGCCATTGGAAAACCGTTTCAGTCAAGATGGTATACGCAACCATAGTACCAATCTGTACACCACCTACGGTAAGTACAGGTAGCATGGTGTTCTTCAATGCGTGCTGGTAATAGATTTTATTCAGAGCCAGACCTTTCGCTTTGCCAAACTTGATGTATTCCGAGCTTAGTACTTCAAGCATTTCAGAACGTACAAGACGAATAAACAGAGGTAGCATGATTGATGCGAGCGCGATACATGGCAAGATCAGGTGCGCTAAGCCGTCGAGAGTAAAATATCCAGACTCCCAGCCTAGAACATTTGCCGTCTCCCCTCGACCATAAGATGGTAACCAGTTTAGCTCTATCGAGAAGACGTACATCAGCATAATTGCGGTCAAGAACACCGGAATCGATATGCCAATGCTACTGAAAGCCATCACCACTTTGGTCAATATACTTTTTGGGTGAATGGCAGAGTAAACGCCCAATGGAATCGAACAAGCAACGATAATCACCGTTGCGCCAAATACCAGCTCAAGCGTTGCAACCAGCTTATCTAGAATGACTTCAACCGCAGGGCGTTTGAAGAAATAAGAAGTACCTAAATCACCTTGTAGCGCAGAGGTTACAAAGCGAGTGTATTTTGTAATGAAGGGATCATTCAGACCCAGCTCGTCACGCAGAGCTTGACGCTCAGCTTCCGAAACTGATTGACCAACAAGCTCACGCAATGGGTCGCCGAGGTTATCCTGAATGGCAAACGCCACTAGACTGATCACAAACATCACTATCAGTGCCTGAAACAGGCGCTTGACCAGAAACGAAAACATTCCTTGCCCCTTAACTTTCCATAGATTTCAGTCTGCGAACCCGAATCCCTTTCACCGGCTGGGCGAAGAGGGCTGCTGGTCGCAATCTTCAGTCTTAAAAATGGCACTTAACCCGACTGAAACAAAGTTAAGCACCAAAAATTAGCGGACATCTGCATAATGCAGATGCCCTACTTACTTCAACTTATTTAACGACTAGGTCACCGAAGTAAGGGAAGTTCATCGCATTCACGATTGGAGCGATATCTACATTAGATTTCGCACCCCATGCTAGGTTCTGCCAGTGTAGAGGAACAAACGCAGCTTCGTTGTACAGAGTCGCTTCCACTTTCTGAAGCATTTGCGCACGCTTAGCTGGATCCGTTTCTACGTTTGAATCCATAACCAGCTTGTCAACTTCAGCGTTTGAGTAGTGGCCACAGTTGTACTGACCTTTACCCGTTTCTTCGTTGCGAGTCATTGTTAGGAACTCAGAGAAGTTCGCTGAATCTTCTGTATCTGAGTGCCAACCGATCATCAGCATGTCTGCCGCACACTTATCAAACTCTGGCCAGTATTGCGCTTTAGGCATAGTTTTTAGATCAACCTTAATGCCAATCTTAGATAGCATCGCTGCCGCAGCCTGAGCAATTTTCGCATCGTTCACGTAACGGTTGTTTGGCGCCATCATCGTTAGCGTAAAGCCATCTTCGTAGCCTGCTTCCTTCATTAGAGCTTTCGCTTTCTTCAGGTCATAACGAGGCACTAGATCTGCACTGTAACCTGCGTAGCCTTCAGGGCCTTGTTGACCAGCAACAGTCGCGAAACCTTTCATGATTTTCTGAACAATGCCTTCGTTGTTGATTGCATGAACAATCGCCTGACGAACGCGAACATCTTTAAGTGCTTCGTTACTGTTTTGGTTCATTTGGAAGGTGATAATACGTGTCCCTGGTAGTGTTACTAGGTTTACGTTTTTCGCCTCTTCTACACGCTTGTGGTCATTTGGTGCTACAGGCGCGATCATATCTACGTCACCAGAAAGAAGAGCCGCTACGCGAGTTGCATCTTCCTTGATTGGAACAAGAGTTAGCTTATCAACATTACCTTTAGACTCTTTGTCCCAGTAACCTGGGAAGCGTTCAAACTCAACTTTTACGCCTTGCTCACGAGAAGTAACGATGAATGGACCTGTACCAGAAACGTTGGTCGAAGCGAATGAGTTACCGTGCTTCACAACTTCGCCTTTATCTTTACCGTCAGCCGTTGTACCTGAGTAGAACTTGCTGTCCATTGGGAAGATGTAAGTCGCAGTTTGAAGAACCAGTGGGTAAGCACCCTTAGAAACAAGTTCAACTGTGTAGTCGTCTACTTTGACCATCTTTTCATATGGTTCAAAGATAGCTTTAAAGTCTGGAGAATTTTTCAGACGCTCAAACGTCCAAACCACGTCATCTGCCGTTAGCTCGTTACCAGAGTGGAACTTAACGCCTTGACGCAATGTGAAACGGAATGTTGTCTCATCAACACGTTCCCATTTTTCAGCAAGACGAGGTTCAAAATCTAACTTTTGTGTGTAACGAACTAGTGGATCAAACACCATGTGAGACATTTGCAGTGTGCCGCCAGATAGCTGCTCATGTGGGTCAAGTGATACTGGATCTGCGTCATACGCGACGGTGATATCTGCTGCAGCTGCGCTAAAGCTTAAGCCTGCTGCCATCAAAGCCACTGCTAGTTTGCTTTTCATGGTTTTCATGCATAACTCCTTATGCGGGATTCATCCCTAGTTGTTGTATTTGCTTCTGTTTATGTCCCGTCAACCGATGTAGACGGGAAAGACTTACGACTTACGCCGTTTTTACTTCTTCTCTTAAGCCTGTAAATTCAGGCATTAAAGAAATCAGTTGTTTACTGTATTCGTGCTGAGGTGTTCTAAACAGCTGCTCAGTTGGGGCAACTTCCAATAATGTCCCCATTTGCATCACACCCACTCGATCGCACATCTGGCGAATGACTGGCAAGTCGTGACTGATAAACAGCATGGTAAGGTTCAACTCGTCTTGTAAATCTTTAAGTAGGTTGAGTATCTGTGCCTGTACCGACACATCGAGTGCCGATGTCGGTTCATCACAAATTAGCAGACGCGGGCGCGTCGCAAGTGCACGGGCAATCGAAATACGCTGACGCTGACCGCCTGAAAATTCATGTGGGTATTTCACCCCAGCCATCTGACTCAGACCAACGTGATCAAGTAGATCGTTAACGATCTGTCTGGTTTCTGCTTCACTGTTAGTCAACTTATGGAAACGAATCGGCTCTGCGATGATATCGAAAATCTTCATACGCGGATTCATTGAAGTGTATGGATTCTGAAACACCATCTGCATCTGACGGCGTAAAGGACGACGCTCTTTCTCTGATTTCAGTGATGTTAAGTCGATCCCTTCGAATGTTACCTTGCCTGAGTTAGGCGCATACAAACCAGCGATGACACGTGCAATCGTCGATTTGCCCGAACCAGACTCACCAACTAGACCAAATGTTTCACCTTCAAATACTTCAAAACTGACGTTGTTAGATGCTTGAACATATTCACGACGACTTTCAAATAACGAATCTTTCGTCACAAAACGTAGATTTACGTTTTCTACACTAAGTAGAGAGCCAGTGTATTCACGGTGATCCTGACTTTGACCTAGCCAGTGATTTTTCACATCTAGCGGCTCCATTTCTTGAGCTTCTTCGATGTAACTTACCAATGGAAAGCGATCCAGCTTCATATCTGAACGTGGAACCGCAGAAATCAAACTGCGTGTATAGGCGTGATCAGGATCGCCAAGTACTTTTGTCGTAGGACCAAACTCAACCAAGTCACCACGATACATAACCGCAACGCGATCAGTCACGTTGGAAACCACACCCATATCGTGTGTTACCAACATACAACCAACGTTGTTCTTGATACACAACTCACGAATAAGCGATAGGATCTGATCTTGAATAGAAACGTCTAATGCCGTCGTTGGTTCATCGGCAATGATCAAGTCTGGCTCACCCGCAAGCGCAATCGCAATCACAACGCGCTGACGCATACCACCAGAGAACTGGTGCGGATACTGTTTCAAACGGTTTTCTGGTTGTGGAATACCCACCTGCTGCATTAGAGAAAGCGCACGCTTATAGGCTTCCTCATCCGTTACCTTCATGTTGGCATGAATGGTTTCTTTCAACTGCTGCTCAACGGTAAATAGTGGGTTTAGAGAAGTCATTGGATCTTGGAAAATAAATCCAATTTTTGAACCGCGAACACTGCGCATCTGCTCCGGACTTAGTCCAGAAATCAACTCACCATCTAGATAAACATCGCCGCTTGCAATTCGCCCAGGGGGGCTTAATAGATCGATAACCGCATTTCCAACGGTCGATTTGCCCGCGCCTGACTCGCCCACTACGCCGACGATTTCACCACGTTCGATATTGAATGAGAGAGATTTAACTGCGGCATGAACACCATGACGCGAAGGGTACTCTATTCGAAGGTTTTTAACTTCTAAAAGTGACATTACCAGACCTCTACTGCTTTGGCAGCTTTCTGCCCTGTCTGAAAAGTGAATCCATTCATACCAGTCCTATACCTAGGTTTCGATACCAAAATTAGGTATAGCGTTCTGGTAATTTATAAGCTCATCAATTTGGCAAATAATTCACAGAAAAGCAACAAATATAGGATGAAAAGTCGAAATAGAACAAGAAGCAAGCAGTTTTAGGAAATAAATATGCAATCACACTGGATCATTGCTCAATTCAAAAATCTTAAACACGTGCTAAAAAGGCTTATTTTTAAATGCCTATAGTTATTTAATACAGCTTTTGGTTATAAGAAAGCCAAAACAACAACAGAATAAAAATTCACGCAATCAACCTTTGAGCGCTTTAACAAAATAAAAACAAAACACCAGTCAAAGAATAAAAAGCCGAATCAAATCACAAATTAAAGCCACAAAGGCGAAGCTTATAATAAATAAATCACACAAACTCAGATTAAAACACTGCTGCTTTTGTGCGAAATTTACTCACATTAAAGTAGGAATAATACAAACTGATGAGTTGGAGTATATAGCGGTAGTTTGTTGGTTTACTCACTATTTCTCTGAGCTCTATTGAAGGCAATGTTAAGGGATGAAAAACAATCTTTGAGATGCAAAAAAGCCCTAGTCTTTCGACTAGGGCTTCAATAGTGGTCGGTGAAGAGGGATTCGAACCCCCGACCCTCTGGTCCCAAACCAGATGCGCTACCAAGCTGCGCTATTCACCGACTTGTGTTTTATCTCGACTTTCATCAAGAATGGAAGCAAAGCTACCATAATAATGGGGTGGCTAACGAGACTTGAACTCGCGACAACCGGAATCACAATCCGGGGCTCTACCAACTGAGCTATAGCCACCATCAATTTTAGGTTTACCGCTTTAATGTAGCCATAAACTAAGATAGTGGTCGGTGAAGAGGGATTCGAACCCCCGACCCTCTGGTCCCAAACCAGATGCGCTACCAAGCTGCGCTATTCACCGAGCAAATAATGGGGTGGCTAACGAGACTTGAACTCGCGACAACCGGAATCACAATCCGGGGCTCTACCAACTGAGCTATAGCCACCACTGAAATTTTTACCGATACACCTTTAGACGAATGGCACGCCCGAAAGGATTCGAACCTTCGACCTTTGGCTCCGGAGGCCAACGCTCTATCCAACTGAGCTACGGGCGCATGCCCCATCGGCGGAGTGGAATAATACGTATATCACACAATGTCGTCTAGTACTTTTTCAACTTTTTTTATCGTTTGGTGCCTTTTTGGGCAATTAAAGTGTGATAAACCCCTATTTCCCACCAGATATACCCCTTGATGCGGTTAACTTGTTGTTTATTGCAACAACTTATCAGGATATAATCACCCATTATTTACATTGATTTAACAGCAAATCATCTTATGAAGGGCTGTTGGTCAGTCACAATCTAATAATAGGTAAGCACGAACTTACCTTCAGGAATGTAAAGTGAGTTTAATGGATATGTCTCGAAAATTATTAACCGCTTTGGTCGCTGCAATCACTTTTTCTAGCGCCTCTTTTGCAGCCAGCGTAAGCCAAGAAGAATATGATGCAATTGCAGAACGTATTAAACCTGTCGGTGATGTCTATCTTGCAGGCGCAGAGCCAGTGAAAGCGGAGCCAACTGGCCCACGCGATGGCGCAGCAGTTTACGGAATGTTCTGTACAGCATGTCACAGCACCGGCGTAAGTGGTGCACCAAAAACCGGTGATGCTGGTGACTGGGCTCCGCGTATCGCTCAAGGTAAAGACGTGCTAACTAACCACGCAATAAATGGCTTCAATGCGATGCCTGCTAAAGGTTCATGTATGGACTGTTCAGATGACGAAATCATCGCTGCAATTGAGCACATGATTAAAGATCTATAAACCGTTCTATATCGATAAGATGGAAAAAGCTTGGATTGTCCAAGCCTTTTTTGTTTTTGCTACTTTTTGAACATCGCTCTTAGATTGGCGATATGTGCTTGGCCTTTTGCCATCCGTTCTTCGGCAGAGACTGGTTTCTTAGTCTGCTCCCATTCGACATCATCAAACGGTAGTTCATCTAAGAAGCGACTTTGAGTCGGTTTGATTAGCTCACCGAACTGACGGCGCTCCTTACACATGGTAAAAGTCAGCTCTCGCTGAGCTCGAGTAATACCTACGTACATCAAACGGCGCTCTTCCTCGACATTGTCTTCATCTATGCTGGTTTGATGTGGCAGTATCCCCTCTTCACTACCAATTAAGTAAACATAAGGAAATTCCAGACCTTTAGAGGCATGCAATGTCATCAGTTGAACCGCATCGCTATCATCGTCCTCTTCACCACGCTCCATCATGTCGCGCAGGGTCAAACGCTGAACCACCTCTTTAAGGCTTTTCTCTTCTTGGTCATAGTTGTCACCTTCAAGATCCGCTACTATCCAAGAGTACAGATCGGAGACGTTCTTCATGCGCATTTCTGCCGCTTTCGGACTCGACGACGTTTCGTATAACCAATCTTCATAGTTAATGTCTCGAACCAAAGAGCGTACTGCCTCGACGGTATCGCCACGCTCAGCCTGATCCGCAATTTTAACCAACCAAGTCGTAAAGCGACGTAGGTTTTCTAGCCCTCTCCCTGAGAGCGTTTGCTCTAAGCCCATTTCGAAACTTGCGTCAAATAAGCTTTTGCCGCGCATGTTGGCATAACTGCCCAGTTTTTCTAAAGTTACTGGACCAATTTCACGCCTTGGCGTATTCACAATACGCAAAAATGCATTGTCATCATCAGGATTCACCAACATTCTCAGGTATGCCATGATGTCTTTAATTTCTGCGCGGGCAAAAAATGACGTTCCTCCCGAGAGCTTGTACGGCACACGGTTTTGCATCAACGACTTTTCAATTAAGCGTGACTGGTGATTACCACGATAAAGAACAGCATAGTCCTTGTAATCGGTCCGATTAAGAAACTTATGAGCAATCAGTTCGCCCGTGACACGTTCCGCTTCATGATCTTCATTCTTAGCCAGTAGGACTTTGAGTTTTTCCCCATCTGGAATTTCAGAGAACAACGATTTTTCATAAACGTGTGGATTGTTGGCGATTAAAATATTCGCCGCTCTCAGGATGCGGCTCGTTGATCGGTAGTTTTGCTCTAACTTAATCAAACGAAGATTCGGAAAGTCTTCACCAAGCAGGACAAGGTTTTGAGGCTTTGCTCCACGCCATGAGTAAATTGACTGGTCATCATCACCAACCACGGTTAAGCGTCCACGTTCACCTACGATAAGTTTGACCAAATCATATTGGCTAGTGTTGGTGTCTTGGTACTCATCCACCAACAAGTAACGAATTCTATTTTGCCAACGCTGACGAACTTCATGATTGGTTTTTAGCAGCAATACTGGCAATGAAATCAGATCATCAAAGTCGAGCGCGTTATAGGCTTTCATCTGTTTCTGATACATCTCAAAGCAGAACGCAAACAGTTGTTGCTGCTCACCTTTCGCCTGAGCTTTTGCTTGCTCCGGCGTCAACATGTCGTTCTTCCAATTCGAAATAGTGCTCAACAATTGGCGTAACAGGTCTTTATCACCATCGAGCTGTTTCTCTGTCAGCTCTTTCAGTAATGCCATTTGGTCCTGATCATCAAACAGAGAAAAACCTGCTTTTAAACCGAGCGCTTTGTATTCGCGTTTAATGATGTTGAGACCAAGGGTATGAAAAGTCGAGACCATCAACCCCTTTGATTCTTGCTTACCCAATGTCTGGCCAACCCGTTCTTTCATTTCTCGGGCGGCTTTATTCGTAAAGGTCACAGCGGCAATGTTACGAGCCTTGTAGCCACACTGCTGGACCAAATAAGCGATTTTATTGGTAATCACGCGCGTCTTACCTGACCCCGCGCCCGCTAATACTAGGCATGGACCAGATACATACTTTACCGCTTCGTCTTGATTTGGATTCAGCTTCATCGTGTTCTCAGGTGAATAATTCAAATGGTGACTATAATAATGCTGCAACACAGTGATTGCTATGCTCTCAACAACAAGAATTTTGCTTAGTTAGCTAAATAATTTGTTGCATATAACCATCCCTTTTGCATTATAATGAATGAACGTTCATTCACAACCAGATCAATGTAGAATATGTCTGACTCTGAACTCAACGTAGATAAAAGGCAAAAGATCATGGATGCCGCTGAAAAACTGATTGCAGAATCAGGATTTCAGGGACTATCCATGCATAAGCTAGCTAAAGAGGCTCGTGTAGCTGCGGGCACAATTTATCGCTACTTTTCAGACAAAGAAGATCTCTTGCTGCAAGTTCGCCTAGCTGTCGTTCAACGCAATGCTGAGACTATTCAGCAAGGTGTTACGAACGAAATGACTCTCAAACAGCGTTTTCGAAAAATGTGGTTAAACATTTTCGATTTGTCAGGGTCGAATATCAGCACTTTGAAAAATCGAGCTCAATATGACTCTTTACCATGTGTTCGTAGCCATGAAACTAAAGAGCTAGAGCGCGCGATGTTCAGCAAAGTCGAACAACTGTTTGAAGAAGGGCGTGAACAAGGGATATTTAAACCTTTGGAAAATCCAGTACTTGCTGCTCTCAGTCTTGAGGTTAGCGTCACTCTGGCACGTAAACAATCTCTCGGATATTACCACCTGGATGAAAAAGCGATTGAAGCCGCTATTGAAGCCAGTTGGGATGCGATTACAAAACACTAATTTGGAGTTCTTATCAGAATGAAAAAGTGGACATTCTTTATGCTTCTTATCGCGGTACTGCTGTTTGGCAGCGTGATAGGTTTCAACTTATTTAAACAACAGAAGATTGCCGAGTATATGGCTAATCGCCCCGAGCCAGAGTTTCCTGTCACCGTTACAGAAGTCAAACCGGTTGATTGGGTTCCTGTCATTGAAGCCATTGGTTTTATTGAACCTAACCAAGGTGTTACGGTTGCCAATGAAACCAGCGGTGTCATTGATAAAATCGCATTTGAATCCGGTACTCAAGTTCAAGAAGGCCAACCACTGGTGTTACTCGATTCTGCGGTAGAAAAAGCGAATCTAAAGAGCTCTCAGGCTCGCTTACCTGCAGCTGAAGCGAAATACAAGCGCTACAAAGGTCTATTCGCTAAAGGTTCTATCTCTAAAGAAGCCTACGATGAAGCAGAAGCTAACTACTTCTCTCTTCAAGCAGATATTGAAAGTCTAAAAGCTTCAATTGACCGCCGTGAAATCAAAGCGCCATTTGCTGGTGTCGTCGGTATTCGTAATGTTTACCTAGGTCAATACCTACAAGCTGGTACTGATATCGTACGTTTAGAAGATACTAGCGTTATGCGTCTGCGCTTTACGGTTCCACAAACGGACATTTCTCGTATTTCACTTGACCAAGAAGTCGATATCTTTGTTGATGCTTACCCTGAAAAACCATTTAAAGGTTCTATTTCAGCAATCGAGCCTGCGGTAAATATCCAAAGTGGTCTGATTCAAGTTCAGGCAGATATTCCAAACAGCGATGGTCAGCTACGTAGCGGTATGTTTGCTCGTGCAAATATCATCCTGCCTAAGCTTGAAAACCAAGTGACTCTGCCTCAAACCGCAATCACATTTACGTTATACGGCGACAACGTTTACATCATTTCAGATAAAGATGGTGAGAAGCGCGTAACACAGCAAGTGGTTAAAGTAGGTGAACGTACACAAGACATCGCACACATCCTTGAAGGTGTTAAACCAGGTGATGTTGTGGTTACTTCGGGTCAAGTGCGTCTAAGTAACCACGCAAAAGTTCGTGTAGTAGAAAGCGATGCAACTACTCCACCAGCTGAAACACCAATGCTGTAACTGGAGGCCTCATGCGCTTTACTGATGTTTTTATTAAACGTCCAGTTTTAGCGGTATCGATCAGCTTTTTGATTGCGCTGCTTGGTTTACAAGCAATCTTCAAAATGCAGGTCCGTGAATACCCTGAAATGACGAATACGGTAGTTACGGTTTCGACCAGTTACTACGGTGCGAGTGCAGACCTAATCCAAGGCTTTATTACTCAGCCTTTGGAGCAAGCGGTCGCACAAGCAGACAATATCGACTATATGACTTCACAATCGGTTTTGGGTAAATCAACCATTACCGTCAACATGAAGTTAAACACTGACCCGAACGCGGCACTGTCTGACGTTCTGGCGAAGACTAACTCGGTTCGCTCTCAACTTCCTAAAGAAGCCGAAGACCCAACCGTAACTATGTCTACCGGTTCAACAACTGCGGTACTTTACATCGGTTTTACCAGTGATGAGCTTTCTTCAAGCCAAATCACTGACTACCTTGAGCGTGTAATCAACCCGCAGTTATTCACGGTTAACGGTGTATCTAAGGTCGACCTCTACGGTGGTATGAAGTACGCACTGCGTATTTGGTTAGATCCATCGAAAATGGCGGCGCTAGGCCTGACGGCTACTGATGTAATGGGCGTACTCAACGCCAACAACTATCAGTCAGCGACGGGTCAAGCTGTCGGTGAATTCGTGCTTTACAACGGTAGTGCTGATACTCAGGTATCGAACGTGGCAGAATTAGAAAACTTAGTCGTAAGTTCTGACGAAGGTGATATCACTCGTCTAAGCGATATTGCTAAAGTTTCACTAGAGAAAAGCCACGACGTTTACCGTGCAAGTGCTAATGGCCAAGAAGCGGTGGTTGCAGCGATTAACGCCGCGCCAAGTGCGAACCCAATTAACATTGCTGCAGATGTACTAGAGCTACTACCTCAACTAGAGCGTAACCTGCCAAGTACCATCAAGATGAACGTGATGTATGACTCAACGATTGCGATTAACGAGTCGATTAATGAAGTAATCAAAACAATTGTTGAAGCAGCGGTTATCGTACTTATCGTGATCACCCTGTTCCTAGGTTCATTCCGTGCGGTCATCATCCCTATCGTGACTATCCCGCTTTCACTAATCGGTGTAGCGATGGTCATGCAAGGTATGGGTTTCTCGTGGAACCTGATGACACTACTGGCAATGGTACTGGCGATCGGTCTGGTAGTAGATGATGCGATCGTTGTTCTGGAGAACGTCGACCGCCACATCAAGTTGGGTGAGTCTCCGTTCCGTGCAGCCATCATAGGTACGCGTGAAATCGCGGTGCCTGTTATTGCCATGACACTCACGCTAGGTGCGGTATATGCGCCAATCGCGTTAATGGGCGGTATCACTGGCTCACTATTTAAAGAGTTCGCATTAACTCTGGCAGGCTCGGTGTTCGTATCTGGTATCGTGGCACTAACACTATCGCCAATGATGTGTTCAAAAATGCTCAAAGCTAACGAAGAGCCAAACAAGTTTGAGCAGAAAGTTCACCACATACTGGATGGTATGACTAATCGCTACGCGAAGATGCTTGCAGCGGTTATGCAGCATCGTCCTGTTGTCATTGGCTTTGCTGTCATTGTATTCGCCAGTCTGCCTATGCTGTTCAAGTTCATCCCAAGTGAACTTGCACCATCGGAAGATAAAGGCGTTGTGATGTTGATGGGTACTGCGCCGTCTAACGCTAACTTAGACTTTATGCAGAACACCATGAATGACGTGAACACGATTCTATCTGACCAACCAGAAGTTGCGTTTGCCCAGGTGTTTACTGGTGTACCTAACTCGAACCAAGCGTTTGGTATTGCATCAATGGTACCTTGGAGTGAGCGTGAAGCGAGTCAGTCTGAAGTCGCAAACCGCGTAGGTGGCCTAGTTCAAAATGTCCCAGGTATGGCGGTTACTGCTTTCCAGATGCCTGAACTACCAGGCGCGGGGTCAGGTCTACCGATTCAGTTTGTTATCACCACACCAAATGCGTTTGAAAGTTTATTCTCTATCGCGACAGACGTACTGACTGAAGTGAAGTCTAGCCCGATGTTCGTTTATTCAGATCTCGATCTGAACTACGACTCTGCAACGATGAAAATCAACATCGACAAAGACAAAGCGGGTGCATACGGCGTCACAATGCAAGACATTGGTATTACGCTAAGTACTATGATGGCTGACGGTTACGTCAACCGTATCGACCTGAATGGTCGTTCTTACGAGGTTATTCCTCAGGTTGAACGTAAGTGGCGTCTAAACCCAGAGTCGATGAACAACTACTACGTACGCTCGGCCAATGGCAAAGCAGTACCTCTAGGCAGCTTGATTACGATTGATGTTGTGGCAGAGCCTCGCTCTCTCCCTCACTTCAACCAGCTTAACTCTGCGACTGTGGGTGCGGTTCCTGCACCAGGCACTGCAATGGGTGATGCAATCAACTGGTTCGAAGGTATCGCAGCCGACAAGCTACCAAGTGGTTACAACCATGACTACATGGGTGAAGCACGTCAGTACGTAACTGAGGGTAGCGCACTCTACGCCACCTTTGGTCTAGCACTAGCGATCATCTTCTTGGTTCTGGCGATTCAGTTTGAATCACTAAAAGATCCATTGGTTATCATGGTGTCGGTGCCCCTCGCGATTTGTGGTGCTCTGATCGCTCTAGCTTGGGGTGCAGCAACGATGAACATCTACTCTCAGGTAGGTCTAATCACGCTGGTTGGTCTGATCACCAAGCACGGCATCTTGATCTGTGAAGTCGCGAAAGAAGAGCAGCTACACAACAAACTCAGTAAGACTGAGGCGGTAATGGAAGCGGCGAAAGTACGTTTACGCCCTATCCTAATGACAACAGCAGCGATGATTGCTGGTCTTATCCCGCTAATGTACGCAACAGGTGCTGGTGCTGCTCAGCGCTTTAGTATTGGTATCGTAATCGTTGCTGGTCTAGCAATCGGTACTATCTTTACGCTGTTTGTACTACCTGTTATCTACAGCTACCTAGCTGAGAAACACAAGCCACTGCCTGTGTTTGTAGAAGATAAAGATTTGGAAAAGCTGGCACGAGTTGATGAAGCGAAAGCGGCTCAGCGTGAACTGTCAGAAAGCAAATAATCTTGAGTAAATGAAAAAGGTCACTTCGGTGGCCTTTTTTTTATTGGGCACATTCACTGATGGTCGCTTCGAATTTTTACTATCCAAATAGCGACTTTCCCGTATCAATTACATAGAATGAGGGCAAATTGAAAGGAGTTTTAGTCACATGTTTGATCCAAAGAAACTAGAGCAAATTGCTAAACAAATTCACGACTCTATGCCAACACCAGTAAAAGAGCTTGGCGCAGACGTTGACCAAAAAGTGCGTCAGGTTATTCAAGGCCAACTGAACAAACTAGACGTTGTTAGCCGTGAAGAGTTCGATGTCCAAACTCAGGTTCTACTGCGTACTCGTCAGAAGCTTACTGAAATGGAAAAAAAGCTGGCTGATCTAGAAGAGAAGCTAAGCGAGAAAGAATAGCGAGAAGCAAAGCGTTCTTTAAAAAAAAAGCTTGGTCAACGGAGACCAAGCTTTTTGATTAGATGTTGTGTTTTATGTTGTATTTATTGACCCCAGTCTACCCGGAGTTCTTGCCTAATTTACGTTAACAGACAACGCAAATTAGAGATTCTAAGCTAAGCAGATCAGCCGCCTACCGCGATATTTTTCATATCAGTCATGTAACCACGTAGCTCTTCACCAATGTATTCAACTGGGTGGTTACGGATAACATCGTTAACTTCGATAAGACGCGCGTTATCGACTTGGTTAGATGTTTCACCTAAGCCACGACCGATTACGTCAGTACCAATTGAAGGCATGAATTTCTCACGCAGTAGCGGTGTTGCTACGTTTGCAAATAGGTAGTTACCGTATTCAGCCGTGTCTGAAATAACCACGTTCATTTCGTATAGACGCTTACGTGCAACCGTATTAGCAATTAGCGGTAGTTCGTGTAGAGACTCGTAGTACGCAGACTCATCAATGATGCCTGATGCTGTCATCGCCTCGAATGCGAGCTCAACACCTGCACGAACCATTGCAACCATTAGGATACCGTTGTCGAAATACTCTTGTTCAGAGATCTCAACATCCCCTGCTGGGTAGTTTTCGAATGCTGTTTCGCCTGTCTCAGCACGCCAGCCAAGTAGGTTCGCGTCATCATTAGCCCAGTCAGCCATCATAGTACTTGAGAAATGACCAGTGATGATGTCATCCATGTGCTTGTTGTATAGCGGACGCATTAGCTCTTTTAGCTCTTCAGAAAGCTCAAATGCTTTGATTTTTGCTGGGTTCGATAGACGATCCATCATGTGTGTGATGCCACCAAACTTCAGTGCTTCTGTGATGGTTTCCCAACCGTATTGCAGAAGTTTACCTGCGTAGCTCGGGTCAATACCGTCAGCAACCATTTTCTCGTAAGAAACGATAGAGCCTGCTTGTAGCATGCCACATAGAATAGTTTGCTCACCCATAAGGTCAGACTTAACTTCAGCAACAAATGAAGACTCTAGACAACCCGCGCGGTGACCGCCTGTACCAGCTGCCCATGCTTTCGCGATATCCCAGCCTTCACCTTTAGGATCATTTTCTGGGTGAACAGCGATCAGGGTTGGTACACCAAAGCCACGTTTGTATTCTTCACGAACTTCTGTACCTGGACATTTAGGAGCAACCATGACAACCGTTAGGTCTTTACGGATTTGCATACCTTCTTCAACTACGTTGAAACCGTGTGAGTAACCTAGTGCTGCCCCTTCTTTCATTAGCGGCATGACTGTTTCTACTACGTTAGTGTGCTGCTTGTCTGGCGTTAGGTTGATCACAAGATCTGCATCAGGGATTAGGTTCTCGTAGCTGTCTACTTCAAAGCCATTTTCTTTTGCATTTTTGTATGACTGACGTTGCTCATCAATCGCAGCCTGACGTAGTGCGTACGCGACGTTGAGACCTGAGTCACGCATGTTGAGACCTTGGTTTAGGCCTTGAGCACCACAACCAACGATAACGACTTTTTTACCTTTCAAGTAATCCGCTTCAGTCGCGAATTCGCTGCGATCCATGAAACGACAACGACCTAATTGATCTAGCTGCTCGCGTAGGTTTAAAGTATTGAAATAGTTAGCCATATGGGCGCTCCTTTAAAGAATTTTTCCGTTGAGGTCGGTAGCTCTGGTACCGAATGAGTTCATACTAAAACAGACAGACTGTTGCCGAAAGTGATATATTCACAATTAGTAATTGCAATTAATGCAACAAAGGTGTGACCATTTCATGAACATTAAATGTCTCCAGCTATTTATTCACCTGTGTGATAGTAAAAGCTTTGCTAAGACGGCTTCTGCGATGCATATCAGCCCTTCAGCGCTAAGTCGCCAGATTCAAAAGCTGGAGAGTGATACCAATCAGGTTCTTTTTGTGCGTGACAACCGTAGTGTCGAACTCACTCCCGCGGCCAAGAAGCTTCTCCCCGTCGCACTTAAAATTCTCGGTGAGTGGCAAAACTATAACGCTCAGTTAAAAGGCCATGAGCAGGAGCTTAGAGGAGAAATTCGCTTATTCTGTTCAGTAACCGCCAGCTATAGCCATTTGCCAGAACTGTTGTCTGAGTTTCGTCTGCAACACCCATTTATCGAGTTTAAACTCTCTACCGGCGATCCAGCACAAGCCATAGAGAAAGTTCTCGCCAACGAAGTAGATATTGCTATCTCTGCCAAACCGGAACAGCTGCCAGCTCGAATCGAATTCGAAACCATCAGTGAAATCCCCCTTTCCGTTATTGCACCAGCCGGGATCAGTAACTTTGCCGAAGAATTACAGAAGGACCAGCCAGATTGGTCCGCGATCCCTTTTATTGTTCCAGAATCAGGAACGGCACGTGACCGTGCCAATGCGTGGTTTAAGGCGATGAAGATTAAACCGACCATTTACGCACAGGTATCGGGGCATGAAGCGATTGTTAGTATGGTGGCCTTGGGGTGTGGTGTTGGCATAGCGCCGGATGTTGTCATCAACAATAGCCCGGTGAAAGAGAAAATACAGCGCCTCAAAGTCGCCTCTATTAAGCCATTTAAACTCGGAGTGTGCTGCAACCGTTCACAACTAGACAATCCCTTGGTGAAGGCGTTGTGGGAAATGGCACACGATACCTACATCGCACCATAAACTGATGGCAGCGACAAAAAACGGCCCAAATCAAGGACCGTTCGTATAAGTAAAACTCGCTACCCTGTTTTCGTTCCAAACACGTTAAGTGGTAGGAGTTAGTTTCACTGAGTGGCTTTTACGGTAACTAGAAAAGCTCTAAAGACGTTTCATCTAAGAACATGTTTGGCGTAATGTCTTTGACAAACTCTGCCACTTGCTTGTCTAATTCAGCTTGTTCTTCTTTAGTGATGAGTGTTTTAAACACAGGGCGACCTTCTTCATCTGCTAACGGGTATCCATATTCGTCAAGTATATGCTCTTCTGTAATGAGGTCTGCCGGTGTCTCTTCGCCACCCAAAGCACCAGATAAGCGATTATAGTAATAGGCTTTCTTAACGTCTGGGTGAATGAACGTCTGCCCTAAACTATCCTTTTTCCCTTGAGAATAGGCATGGTAGAGACTGGTTGCAGCATCAGGGTAGCCCAGTTTGATTGCTTTGATGTTCCATTTGAAAGCCTCGTCCAATGTCTCTGGCTCTAATAGATAATAATATAAAGACTGCATCGCAGGGGGCGTAGCCTTGGTTGGCTGCGATTTTTAGGTATTTTATTTTTTCCTCTCTGGGTACATCGCTAAATCGAGTCAAATAATAGCTTGCGTTTAAACCTCCTAACGTAAGTGCCTCAATATACTTTTTATCAATAAGGTAGCGACCTAGCACCGGTACATAATTTCGCCATTGATTTGTAAAAAACTGAAGTTGTAGCAGAGCCTTACCATTGCCTGTTTCTGCTTCTTTCTTCCATCCATCAACTGCCAACTGATACCATTTATCATCACACGGCCAGCCTAAATAACCACATGGGTTATTGACGTAATATTCATAGCCAGAAAGAACGCCCATAGCCCAAGGGTCGCCCATATTGGCGGCTTTTAAAAAGGTCTACCCCGCTTCAAACTGCTGGCGGTTTTTATACTGTGTGACCCCTAGCCAGTAAGTCGCGTATGCACTGCCTTGGTCTGATTGTTGTTGAAAAATCTGCTCAGCTTGTGGGTACTGTTTTTGGTTAAACAGTCGGATCCCTTGTTCAACAGGTGTCATCGCCCACAGCTTACCACTGCACAAGAGTAGGAAAATAAATAACGTTTTTTTCATGGTTTATCTCTCTGGTAACCAATTACTTAACTGATAGCCGAGCAACTTAAATTGTTCTAGTTGTTCACTATCTTTCTCTCGGAGCACTGCATATTCCGCTTTCATTCGCGCTCGGGCTGGGTACGATTTTACAAGGATTTTATGGCCTTTAGTTAACCAATATATGTAACGGCGGAAACGCGCATAATCGTTACTTAGTGTTTCCATATAGTTAGTTTTAATTCTATCATTTGGATTTTCATAAGGCTGTGAAAAGGCTTGAGTAAAAAAATCCCGTAAGCTGATGACATTTTTGGCGTAGCGTTGCCATTGTTCTGCTTTATTAAGCTCAGTGGGGTGCGGTAAGCCCATGCGTTGCAGGGCATTTTCAAAGCGCTTGATTTGCCCTGTATCGGCTCGGTTTGCTCCTAACCAATTGAGTATTTGATTGATCGCTTTGCGCTGGTTTTGATTTCTGGTTGCAGCGATATTTCTGCTCTCATTAAAACTTTCGCCCCAGCCAATACTTGGAATATCATTGTAATAAATCAACACCGACAATAACTTAGCCAATGTTTCCACTGGCATATTGGTGATCCACTGCTGATTTTCTTGTTGGTGCTGTTCTGAAAACAAAAAGTTAGCAACAAAGTAGGCACTTTCTTGGTCGGTGGCTAGACCGCGTCACTTGCCAGTCTCTGGATCTAATGGCACAGTACGATAATTCTCTCCAGCTAAAATATCGTAGTGAATCACCGTATCGCTATTAAACTGAGAGAAATCAAAGTAGACACTTTCTGCGTTAAACTCTTGGTCTTTTGATTTCTTTTCACCATTAACGTAATAAAAGCAACCAAATCCATTCGTCCATCTATTATATTTTGCAGAATAAAAGGGCTCGCATTTTTTAGCTTCAATTATAGAAGTTAAACCTATTGGTTTATTATCATAATCAGTACCTGCTCGATAGATGCGTAGGTTCGCAAACCCTACTGTATCGAATGCATTAATTAACTTCACTTCCATATTAGATAGGTAAGTTATGCAGCCTCTCTCTGGTTGTCTTGGTTGGTAAGGGATCCTTAGTTCATAAAAATTTTCATCTGCTGAGAAGTTGTGTTCCAACTTAAAACTCTCGTTGTAAATTCCTGTATTTACTTTTCCACTGCCTGCATTCCATGACCATCCGGAGCAGCTTTCCCCACGGCCAAAGTAGTTTACGCGAACACTGATATTGGCATCTGCTGGCTTTTTCCCAGCTATCACCATATACGGCTCTTCGCCCGCGCCCCATATTCGCTCCGATGGCCCCAAATAATACACAAATAGAATTACTGTAATGGTGATAAGCACAATCGATAATATTCGCTGTTTGTTACTCATACCCAGTTACTTACCTGTTTGAGGATCTAACGGGGTACTACGATACTCTTCACCAGCTAAAATATCGTAGTGAATCACCGTATCGCTATTAAACTGAGAAAAATCAAAGTAGACAGTTTCTGCGTTAAACTCCTGTTTTTTGGATATCTTTTCACCATTAACGGAATAATGGCAACCTAGCCCACCCGACCAGGTCTTGTCTTTCCATTGATGTAAAAAGGCGTCACAATTTTTCGCTTTAATTGCAGAATTTAAGTCTATCGGTTTGTTGTAATATTTTGTTCCTGATTGATAAATGCGTAGTTGGGCAAAACCTACAGTATCAAATGCGTTATAGGCTTCGACCTTGATATCTCGTAATTCGACCACGCAATTTTTACTGTTTGTGTAAGTTGAGTATGGCACGGTGAACTGATAACGGTCATCACTTACATC
>NZ_QEWN01000091.1 GCF_006124995.1 Vibrio sp. Hep-1b-8 | reverse complement strand
CAACCTTTTTCCCACGTCTTACCGTCATTGCTTTAAGCCATTGCTCTTTTGATGTACGAGCTTCTCGCTTTTCTAATTTGCAAACGACCCCAATGGCTCCATTGTAGAGGGCGTTACGCAGAGTGTTGTTGCCACAGCGTTTAGCAATAGCCCCTATATTTTGTTTGCCTCCACTACTATGTTGAACAGGAGTTAATCCCAGACAGGCAGAAGCATGTCGTCCTTTTGAAAAATGGTCTTTTTGGCTGAGGGCAATTTTCAATAAAGCCGCACAAATAGGGCCGACACCTTCTAATGCTTGTAGGCGTTTGCACAATAGGTCTTGAGATGTAGTGACTTTCAGTTTTTGTGTAATGTTATCGATTTGGTGAACTAAATCGACGAATCGGTCATACATCATTGCTAGGGTTTCCCTGAATGTCCAGGTGAGACTATTTTCAGCCTCTTCGAGTATGAGGGGGATTTCGGTCCTAAGCGCAAAATCGCCTTTGTTGATAGGGAAGCCAAACTCAAGTAACAGCGCTCTTAATTGATTTGCGGAGCTGACTTTCTGTCGGACAAGCAATTCGCGAATATGAACAATAGATTGTTGGCACTGGTCTTCAATATTAAGTATTCGGCAAGCTTTCACGTTAGGTTGCATAGCGGCGATAGCGATGGCTAAAGCATCATTAGCATCTGTTTTTTGACCTTGCCGGAATGCAGAGACTCGTTTAGGAGCGATGGCTTTTACTTTATGACCGAGTTTAATAGCTAGTCGTCCCCAGTGATGAGCGGTCGCGCAAGATTCCATGGCAATGAGCGATGCTTTTTCTTTGATAAGAAGCTCTGTAAGTTTTTTTCGAGAGACTTCTTTGTTGAAAATAATTCTTCCATGTCGATCCATCTTACAAACTTGGAAAACGTTTTTTGCTAAGTCGATAGCGAGCACCGTAGAATGAGTCATGTGTTGGCTTCCTTGTAAAAGTGTCGTTACTTATTACGTTACTCCCGAGGGAGATAGGGAGTCCATACATCTTGGTATTTTTGCTATGCGTTGCGTTTAGTGTTTAAGGTGGTATGCGGTGGCTTTAGTATTGCGTTGCTCACCCCTTAACAGGGCTACATGGACTCCCTCTTTTGTCAACAATAGCTACCGCTGACAACAGTGGATCGGACAGCAGCTCTACATTCGGTGTTTTGCCGGATTCTATCCGTCACCCTGATGATATTCGCTTGATGCTGACCTCATTCGTTAGACAGTATTTGTTACTTCCCAATTAAACAGGTTTAAGCATCTCGGTCTGACCGTATTGTCATCAATTGCTATTGCTTTGACTCGGTGAGGGCTAACCGTTTATATAGTTAGCTTTATACTCGTTTCCTGTCGTCAATAATGCCCATATTATTCGTGCATTTTTGGCTGCTAGGGCGACAGCCGCGCGCTTGTAACCTCGTCGCTCAACGAGCTGTTGTAACCATAAGCTGTTTCTATCTGTTTTTTCTTTGCAGCGGGCAATAACAGCTCTCGCACCATGGATAAGCAGAGTACGAATGTGTTTTTCGCCTCTTTTACTGATACGACCAAGATGTACGTGACCACCTGTTGAGTATTGCCTTGGTACTAGGCCAATCCACGCCGCGAATTGGCGACTCGAGCCAAACTGTTTTCCGTCACAGACTGTTGCAACAATGGCGGTAGCACTGTGCTCACCCACACCCGGCACGGCCATGAGTTTGGCAGCTTGCTTCATTTCCTTACTCAAAAGATAGACTTTTCTATCATAACGAAGGATTTCTTCGTTAAGCTGGCGGATGTTATTCACTAAACCACTCAGCAACTCCCGAGCGAGGAATGGGATACCGTTTTCCGCATCCTCAAGAATGTCAGGCACCATTTTTTGAAGTGGATAGCGGCCTTGAGGAATGATAATTCCAAACTCGGAGAGTAAGCCACGAAGTTGATTAATCGTAGCTGTTCTATTTTTCACGAGACTGTGACGAATTCGATGCAAGCAAAGTACGGCTTGTTGCTCTTCACTTTTTACCGAAACAAAACGGGTTTTCGGTCTTGAAACAGCCTCGCATATCGCTTCGGCGTCGTTCGCATCGTTCTTCTCACTTTGTCGGTATGGAATGACGAATTTAGACGCCATGATTTTAGGCGTATGACCCAGTTTTCTGAGTTCACGAGACCAATGATGAGCACCTGAGCAGGCTTCCATGCCGACTATGCAAGGCGGTAAAGTGGCAAATGTGTCTAAGAGTTTGTTTCTTTTGACTGTTTTGCGTAAGACGCACTTGCCATATGCATCAACGCCGTGAATACTGAACACATTCTTGGCGAGATCAATGCCAATAGTTTGAATGTTGGACATGATAACCTCCAGTTTTTCAGCGTGTACTGAGTTAGTATGGCACGCGGAGTGTCAGGGAGAGGGAGTCCATATCATTCGTTATGCAGCAATAAAAATTTTAGTTAGGTGATACAGATGCATTCAATTATTTTACAAACAAAAGATAACGAACAAAAAGAGATACAGACCGATAAAAGTCTGTTGTTTGTAGGGGCAAACGGTTCAGGTAAAACTCGTTTAGGTACATGGATTGAAATGGAATCTCCCCAAAAGGATAAAGTTCACCGAGTTTCAGCGCAAAAATCACTAACAATGCCTGACTCTACAACTCCGACATCTTTAGAGCGTGCGCAAAAGGACTTATTGTATGGGTATGCTGAAGCCCCGTCAGATCAGGCTTGGCACTTTAAGTCTGGTCGCAGGTGGAACCAAAAACCAGCAGTAAGTATGTTAAATGATTACCAAAAACTGATGGTTTTTTTATTTTCTGATCATACGGAAGAAAGTGCGAAGTATCTGGCAGCATCAAAAGCCACCAACGAACGTGTTGTGCCTCCTGAAACAAATCTGGATAAGGTAAAAAAGGTTTGGGAGAAAATACTTCCTCATAGAGAGCTGAAAATCGGTGGTTTAAAAATAGAAACGCTTGTCAAAGGAGATCCTTCATCGAACTATAATGCCTCGGAAATGAGCGATGGAGAGAGGGTTATATTTTATTTAATTGGTCAGTGTTTAGCCGCCCCCCAAGATGGCATTATTGTTATTGATGAACCCGAGGTGCACCTACACAAGTCAGTTCAAGTACCGCTGTGGCAAGAAATACAGAAGTTAAGAGATGATTGTGTTTTTATCTTCCTAACACATGATGTCAGCTTTGCGTCTGGAATGAATGAGACTCAAAAAATATGGCTAAAATCATATGATGGTAATAGTTGGGATTGGGAAGTCGTTGAAGCGATAGATAACTTTCCAGAAGAGTTACTTATTGAGGTTTTAGGCTCAAGAAAACCGATTGTGTTTGTTGAGGGTGAAAATGGAAGTTACGACACGGCGCTTTATCAAGCCATTCTGAAAGAATACCTAGTTATTCCGAGAGGCTCTTGCTCAGAAGTGATTATGAGTACTAAGGCGTTAAGAGCAAGTAACCAACTACATCATTTAAATGTTATCGGTATAATTGACCGAGACCGGAGAGTTGATGAAGAACTTGCAGCTCTTAAAGCCGCTGGCATTTATTCACTCGAAGTCGCCGAAGTTGAAAACTTATTCTGTGTACCTGAAGTTTTAAAAGTAGTTAGCGAATATCTTTTAAGGGATAGCAGCGAAGATATTCAAGCGATATCTAATTTTGTTTTTAAAAATTTGCAAAAAGAGTTAGACACTCAGGTTTCTTTGAGGACCGCTGGAGAAATAAAGTTTAGGCTCAACTTGTTTGACGAAAAAGCTAAAGGCAAAGAAAAATTAAGCCTCGCTTTAACTAATTTATCTAGTTCAATCAATGTGTCGGACATTTATGATAATATTGAATCACAATTTACGAATATCATAGAGAGTAAAGATTATACTGGGTTATTAAGGTTGTATAATCGAAAATCTATTTCAGCACAGATAAGTAAATACTTTGATTTGACAAATGGTGGTTTAGCTCAATTAGTCGTAAGATTGGCTCTTAGTAATCAAAAAGATGATATAGTTGCAGCTATAAAGCCTTATTTGGGTGACCTCGAAGAACCAGCTGCATAACAAGCAATTCAAGCTGATTCGCAACGCTCGGCACTTTCGGTTTCAACTTGTTTGGTGATTACGGTGCAGTGTTTTAGTAAGGTGGCAGCGTTGCTCACAACTTAATTGGGCTACATGGACTCCCTCTTTTGTCAACAATAGCTACCGCTGACAACAGTGGATCGGACAGCAGCTCTACATTCGGTGTTTTGCCGGATTCTATCCGTCACCCTGATGATATTCGCTTGATGCTGACCTCATTCGTTAGACAGTATTTGTTACTTCCCAAGTAAACAGGTTTAAGCATCTCGGTCTGACCGTATTGTCATCTATTGCTATTGCTTTGACTCGGTAAGGGCTAACCGCTTATATAGTTAGCTTTGTACTCGTTTTCAGTCGTTAATAATGCCCATATTATTCGAGCGTTTTTGGCTGCTAGGGCGACAGCCGCGCGCTTGTAACCTCGTCGCTCAACGAGCTGTTGTAACCATAAGCTGTTTCTATCTGTTTTTTCTTTGCAGCGGGCAATAACAGCTCTCGCACCATGGATAAGCAGAGTACGAATGTGTTTTTCGCCTCTTTTACTGATACGACCAAGATGTACGTGACCACCTGTTGAGTATTGCCTTGGTACTAGGCCAATCCACGCCGCGAATTGGCGACTCGAGCCAAACTGTTTTCCGTCACAGACTGTTGCAACAATGGCGGTAGCACTGTGCTCACCCACACCAGGCACGGCCATGAGTTTGGCAGCTTGCTTCATTTCCTTACTCAAAAGATAGACTTTTCTATCATAACGAAGGATTTCTTCGTTAAGCTGGCGGATGTTATTCACTAAACTACTCAGCAACTCCCGAGCGAGGAATGGGATACCGTTTTCCGCATCCTCAAGAATATCAGGCACCATTTTTTGAAGTGGATAGCGGCCTTGAGGAATGATAATTCCAAACTCGGAGAGTAAGCCACGAAGTTGATTAATCGTAGCTGTTCTATTTTTCACGAGACTGTGACGAATTCGATGCAAGCAAAGTACGGCTTGTTGCTCTTCACTTTTTACCGAAACAAAACGGGTTTTCGGTCTTGAAACAGCCTCGCATATCGCTTCGGCGTCGTTCGCATCGTTCTTCTCACTTTGTCGGTATGGAATGACGAATTTAGACGCCATGATTTTAGGCGTATGACCCAGTTTTCTGAGTTCACGAGACCAATGATGAGCACCTGAGCAGGCTTCCATGCCGACTATGCAAGGCGGTAAAGTGGCAAATGTGTCTAAGAGTTTGTTTCTTTTGACTGTTTTGCGTAAGACGCACTTGCCATATGCATCAACGCCGTGAATACTGAACACATTCTTGGCGAGGTCAACGCCAATAGTTTGAATGTTGGACATGATAACCTCCAGTTCTTCAGCGTGTACTGAGTCAGTATGGCACGCGGAGTTTCAGGGAGAGGGAGTCCATATCATTCGTTAGCTGAATAGAAGGAAAATTTGAGTATGGAGTGGATAGCTAAGATTCTGATATTTTTGATCGGCGTGTACTGGACTGGAGATCGGGTCAAATCAAATCCTCATGTTGGGCAGCTCCTTACCGAAGCAGAAGGTGGGTTTTCCTCTTTAATTCTGTCGTTAAAAGCACTGAAGATGCCAGACGCATTGAAATTCCTTTCAAAAGTTTATTGTGTGCTAACTATTGTTAGTTTTTGCACATTGCTAGCACTCAGCGAGATTAGTGTTCAGACCGGAGTTAAAGAAATTGTACTTTTAATCTTTGGCACCTCATTTTTAATGTACAGTTCGTTGGGGTGGGTCTTAAGTCATAAAAATGTCATTAAATCCAATTGGTTAATGATTTTTATTTTCTTGTCGTGGCCATTTTTTATGGGTTGGCTTGAGTTCTCTCAAGGGATTCCAGTTTTAAATGACCCCTTTTTAACCATGAATCGTATACTTGTAGTGACCAATATAGGTGATTTAAGTGGCATTGGGGTATGGTGGCAGGCCGTGGCACTGTCAGGTTTTTCAGCGATTCTTTTGATTTTTTACTATGTTATAGCGTGGCTCGGAGCTCTGCTATTTACCTCAATTTCAGTTTTTCTAGTTCTGATTCCAGTATACTTGGCGAAGCTTATTCATAGGTTTTTCCCAAATGATTCGTTTTTCTTTTTTACCATTATACTCTTTGGCTTGTTGACGATATTCAGCTAACAATAAATTTAAGAGTGATTCACAACGCTTGGCAGTTTCGCTTCGCTCAAGTATAGCCAAGCCGCTCACACCTCAATGCGGCGTCATGTGAATAGGAAAAATAATGACATTACGAGTAGTTCCAGAGCTGTACTGTATCGATATAAATGTGAGCAAAGTTTTTTTCACAGATATTCTCGGTTTTTCCGTCAAATATGAAAGACCAGAAGAACAGTTTGTACATTTGACACTAGATGGTGTCGATTTAATGCTAGAAGGTCTATCGAGTAAAAGCCGAAAGTGGCTTACTGGTAAACCCGAGTTTCCACTGGGCTGTGGTGTGAACTTTCAGTGGGACGTTAACGATATTGAAAGCTTATATAGTGAAGTTTGCTCGAAATCTAATGACTCGATTTATCTAATGCTTGAATCTAAATCGTATGAATGTGGTACCAAGTCTGTTATACAAAAGCAGTTCATTGTGCAATCGCCAGATGGGTACTTGTTTAGGTTTTGTCAGGATGTTCTTTAACAGAATTTCCCATACAAGCATTTAAGAATGACTCACAACCCTTGGCGATCTCAGTTTAGACTCGGCTTTAGTGTTTAAGGTGCAATGGTTTGAGTTAGGTGTTTAGCGTTGTTCACGCCTTAATTTGGCGTTATGTGTCCTTTGAAAATCCGATAATATAGTGATCTTTCTGCATATTTTAATTGGTCGTTTTGTCATTTGATTGGCGAGCAATTAGTCTGCTTTAGAAGAATTACACTTTCGTGAGGTTCATATGGCAGAGCTTGGTTACTGTTCTATTAATAACTTAAAGTTATCTAGTCGAAGTCGGGATTCCGTAAAACAAATTCAAAGTATTATAGAAAGTAGTCGGTTATTTACCCTATCTTTATCAGCGGTTCCCATTTTAGACATTTTTTTAGGCCGTAAGAATGCCGCTAATCAATTGATCGACATAGCTGCATATGATTGGGTAGAGTTTGGTAAACTGGCTCAAGCTAGCGGTGCTATTACGAAAAAACGGATTCGAGATATAGCTGAACCTATGACGTGGATGACACAAGGAGAAGAAGGTGAATTTTGGAGGTGCGTTAGTCGTGCTGCACTATAAATTATTTTTGGCATTATCGATTTTCTCTGTTTCTGGCTGTGCCGCATCATTCGAAGAAAGGTTCGAAGACTATGCAAATAAAATTGAGGAATGCAAAGTTATTGAACTAGAAAACTCAGAGAGTTTTCCAATGACTCCTTGGTTTGTCTCACTGAATGAAGAAGATCAGAAAAGAGTCGTGTTGTATCTATCTATAGACAATAGAGATAATTGCTCAAAAACTGAAAGAGAGGCTTTGAAAGACTCTGAAAGTCAGTTGTCTCAAGAGCAAAAATCACTATTTGATGCTATGGGAGTAACAGAGCTCCCAAATCATGCACAATACATTGATGGCCTTGATCTAAAGGAAATTCAAAAGATTCAGTCACTATATGGAATGCCGTTTGACTCAATTAAGTTAGGTGAGTCTCTAGGTCTTTTAAGGTAATCAGTGACCGGGAACATAACAAGCAATTTAAGAGGGATTCACAACGCTTGGTACTTTTTTGCTTCTACTTCAGTTTTAGTGTTTATGGCACAATGGTTTAAGTAAGGTGGTAGCGTTGTTCATACCTTAATTTGGCGTTATTATCTATCCGTAGTTGTAGGTTTGGAGAGTTAGGTGTACGAAACCCGTAAAGCTGAAAATAGTGACTATGAGTTCCTATTCGAACTTAAGAAATCAGCAGAATTTGAACCAATCAAAGCTGTATTTGGTTGGGACGAAAGTGTTCAAAGAGAAATTCATCACAATGAGTGGGGCGAAGAAAAGCCAACCATAATCGAAGTCGATGGAGCCCCAGTGGGCAGTTACTTGGTGCAGTGCCATTCTGAGCATCTGTACTTTGGTCGTTTTTTCCTATTACCAGAATATCAGGGTAAAGGAATTGGTAGCCAAGTATTAAAAGCGGTCATTGAGCTTGCTGCACAAAAGTTGTTACCGATAAAGCTTTGCTACTTACAAGGAAACCGAGTAGGGCAACTTTACAAAAGGTTTGGCTTTGAGGTTACAGGGCAGGACGAACAGTTCGTGCACATGCTCAAACCACGCTTATAACAATAAATTTAAGAGTGATTCACAACGCTTGGTGCTTTCACTTCAAGCCCGTTTAGTGTTTACAGCACAATGCTTTAGGTCAGGTGTTAGTGTGGTTCACCCCTTAATTTGGCGTTATGATGCATATGGATATTCAGCTAATACAAATAGAAAGTGATGAATTTGAAAGTCTGTTTTCTGTTGTGAAACAGGGACTTTATTCGCATGTTGATGCCGTCTTTGGTTGGTGTGATGATTTTCAGGTCAATCGTTTACAAAGTGACTATGAGCCGCATTGGTTTCACTGGGTTTACCTGCATGAGACGCGAGTTGGAATGCTATGCTTCAAGCCTTACGATAATGCACTTCATGTACATTTACTCATTGTGTTCCCAGAATTTCAAAATCAAAAATTGGGTGAAAGCGTCATGAATATGGTTCACAAAATAGCGCGAGATCAAGGGCGTAGTCACGTAACCTTATCAAGCTTCACTAGAAATGAGTCAGCAGTAAGGTTTTACAAATCTCTCGGCTATAAGGTGACTGAATGCGATGAAAACTTCCTTTCTTTGTCGCTTCAAGTTGCATCATAACAAGCATTTAAAAGGGATTCTCAACGCTTGGTATTTTTGCTTTTACTTCAAATTTAGTGTTTATGGCACAATGCCTTAGGTAAGGCGTTGGCTTTGTTCAAACCTTAATTTGGCGTTATGTTTATCGACATACTGTGACTTCTATTCAGTGTGCACCAAGTTTCTCAATCTGTTGGCTTTTATTGGTTTAAACTGCCTTCACATTTGTTAGTTTGGAGTTCATATGTCTTTAAAAGACTACTGTTCCGTTAAAGGACTGAAACTCTCTGCTCGACCATGCGATGGCATCTATTAATCCTTTATTGAGAAAGCAAGTTTACTATCTTGCTCAACAAGAAGAGCTGTTTACTTATGGTGAAGAACAAAAGTTTTGGAAGTGTGTCAGTGAAGCTGCTCTGTAGCATTGCTTTTATATCATTGGTTGGTTGTACGGCTTCGCCTCCAAGCTTGACTCAGCCATATAGTCAGTTAATGGCTAAAAAAGAAGCCTGTTTTGAGAAAGCTAAAAATGGTTTACATTCGTTCCCTGAGTCTCAATGGTTACGAAGTCTAACTGAAAACAAGCAAAAACAAGTACTTAGTTATCTAGCGCAGTATGCTTTCAATTCGTGCATTAGCGAAGAGGTCAATAACGTTGAAATGTCATTGGCAAAGCAATCTGATGACATACAACTGTTTTTTAATCAGTATGTTGGTTTGCATGAGTTCAAGCAAGAGCCTCCAAAAGGCGTTGGTATCCCAGAACTAAACACTCTGCAAAAAGAGATTAAACAGCCATTTATCGCCAATGAGATATACGAAAGTATAAGATAAACATACAACGCGTTTAAGAATGATTCGCAACGCTTGGTGCTTTCACTTCAAGCCAGTTTAGTGTTTACAGCACAATGCTTTAGGTTTGGGTGCAGGCGCTGTTGAGCCCTTAATTGGGCTATAACACAAAATCAGGCTATTGTTCAAAATGGCTAGTTGAACTATTATTTGTACATTAAATTGTACTATTAGGAGTTCAACATGAGCCGTATCCATTTTGACCAAGATATTCAGCCTTTGTCTGAATTTCGTGCTGGCGTAACGTCATTTATTAAACAGATTAACGAAACTCGCAGACCACTGGTAATCACACAACGTGGTAAGGGTGTTGCGGTTGTCCTTGATGTTGCGGAATATGAAGCAATGCAAGAGAAGATCGAGTTACTAGAAGAAATGCGTACTGCTGAAGCACAGTTAGCTTCAGGTTTAGGTGTTTCCAATGAAGACGCTCGTGCTCAAGTGTTGGGGCGTCTTAAGAAATGATTAAGAAATGAATGTAGTCTGGTCACCACTAGCATTACAAAAGTTAGGTGATGCAGCCTTATTTATTTCACTGGATAACCCAGTGGCGGCAGAAAACTGGGTTAATGAGGTTTTCGATAAAACTGAACTTCTCTCGAGTATGCCTGAAATGGGGCGAATGGTCCCTGAGTTACCTCATACTAACTATCGTGAAATCCTATTTGGTCACTATCGAATCATATATAGCTTCAGCCATGAAATTCGTGTCCTTACAGTAAGAAATTGTCGTCAAATACTCACGGAAAGTGACGTGTAGCAATGGTGTTATAACAATCTGTTTAAGAATGATTCGCAACGTTTGGTCACTTTCATTTTAATTGGCTTAACTGTTTGCGTAATGTATCTAAAAAGGGAATTTAAATTGATTCTAAACCATGTCTCAGTGGGTGTTTCGAATGTGACCTCCTCTGTCGCTTTTTATGATTCACTGCTTTCTACTTTGTCTATTAAACGCTCTCATTACATCGAAAATGTAGCAGCGGCTTATGGTGAGCATTTTGAGTTTTGGGTCGGTTGTCCATGCAAAGAGGGTGCGTCTGCCGGGAATGGAACTCATATTGCTTTTAATGCGCCAAGTCGAGAGGCGGTTGATCGATTTTACGCTAGCGCGTTGGCGCTAGGAGGTTCGTGTGCAGGCAAACCGAATTTGCGTCCCGAATACGGTGAGACTTACTACGCTGCATTTGTGCGTGACCTTGATGGAAACAAACTGGAAGCGGTATTTATCTAACTGAATCCACATCTTCTTTGTTCGTTGTGCTGTGGCTGCCGCCTTTTTATGCGCAAGGCAACATTGCGACAGCTGGAGGCTGTTTGTCTTCACAGTACTTGGCGGCTTGGGTGATTGGCAAACTTGGAGGCCGAGAAGCCGTTGAGAGTGCCATTCACTACGTTGCGCCCGTCGGTGAAAAGGAGCAAACCGTTACCCACTGCATGTCCGTAGTGAGCGTCTACCAATAGAGTCAGTGCCGCGTTCACTCGACACTATCGATGCAGATCATCATGGCGTCTGGTCGCCAGTACTCTAGCTCGCAGTCCATCAGTTGTCCGTCTTGCTTGTAGTTCACGCGACAGATTTTTAGTACGGGTTGGCCTTCTGCTAGATTGAGGGCCTTGGCAACATGTGCTTGAGCTGAGGTGGGAATGACGTCAAAGCGTGAGCGCAAAGTCTCATAGCCGAACTTATCACGATAAATGCCCGTCAACGACATAGTCAGGTTTTCGCTTAATATGCCTTCAAATAAAGACGCTTTTAAAACGTTCTCGACAAATAGCACTGCCCGCCCATCAATGCATCTCAGTCTTTCGATGATATGAATTGGTGTGATTGTGTTGACCTCTAGAGCTTGAGCATATTCACCTGCCGCCATTTCACTTCGTACATTCACCAGTCTGGTTTCTGCAATACGGTTTTGGTCGCGAATCATTTGATGAAAATGAGATCGGCACAGAGGGTTATAGCGAATTCGTTGAGGAGAGACATACCAACCACGGCGTTCTTCGCGATAGATTCGCCCTTCCGTTTCGAGTGCGATCAATGCATCTTTGATGGTAATGCGCGTGGTTGAGAATAACTCGCTAAGTTCTCTTTCAGAGGGTAATTTTTGGCCTTCAGATAGGACTCCAGACTCGATTTGCTCTCTTATGTTAGTTTTAATTCTTGCTAGTTGGGTTCCTAATGGAGGGGCCACTGTTGTTCTCATTGCTGATCTAGTCCATGTGTTGAGCTAGAGATAATGTAAGTCGGACAGATAACAGAATTATGACATACGTTAATTGATCAAATTGCGCCCAAATGACATATATCTGCCATAGAAATTCATTCAAACTGTCAAAATAGTTGCGCCAAATCGTCACATTTACTGCCTAGGATAAATTTTGAACTTACTGACCTAGTCCAGAAGGATGGAGACAATGAAAACTTTGCTAAGTCGTTCAACGGCTATTTCTGCCAAGAAAATGGTACCTGCTGCTCTCATTGCAGTATCACTCTCGATGCCAGCCATAGCAAAACAGGCGGATCTCGAATCACTGATCCAAGCCGCACAAAAAGAAGGCGCGGTGTACAGTGTGGGAATGCCAGATAGTTGGGCAAACTGGAAAGACACATGGGTAGACCTGAAATCAAACTACGGTTTGAAACATCAAGATACGGATATGAGCTCGGCGCAAGAGATCGCTAAGTTTGAAGCAGAGAAGAAAAATGCAACCGCTGATATAGGCGATGTTGGTTTTGCTTTTGCACGTGTCGCAGTGAAGAAGGGCGTGACTCAAGCTTATAAACCGACAACCTGGAGCGATATTCCTGATTGGGCGAAAGATAAAGAGGGTCATTGGGCACTGGCTTACACTGGCACCATCTCATTTATCTCTAACAATAATCTCGTCAAAAACGCTCCGAAATCTTGGGATGACCTGTTGAAAGGGGACTACAAGGTGACTGTCGGAGATGTGGGTGTTGCAGCACAGGCAAACAATGCCGTTCTTGCAGCAGCATTTGCCAATGGCGGCAATGAATCTAACTTAGAACCCGCACTGAAATTCTTTGCTGAGTTAGCAAAACAAGGGCGCTTATCGTTCACAGATCCAAGTATCGCTAACCTAGAGAAAGGCGAAGTTGAAGTGGCGATTTTGTGGGACTTCAATGCGCTTAACTACCGTGACAAGATTGATCGTCAACGCTTCACCGTTAACATTCCTCAAGATGGTTCTGTCATTTCGGGATACACCACCATCATCAACAAATTCGCTAAAAATCCGAATGCGGCTAAGCTGGCTCGCGAGTATATCTTCAGTGACCAAGGGCAGATCAACCTAGCTCAAGGTTATGCTCGTCCAATTCGCTCTAACGTAGTATTGCCTAAGTCAGTTCAAGATAAGCTGATTTCTAATGACCAATACAGCAATGTGCATCCCGTAAAGGATTTCAATGCTTGGGAAAAATCTGCGCGTAAATTGCCACGTCAATGGCAGGAAAGTGTGTTAATTCACCAACAATAAGAGTCCGTCACTATGAACAATAAGGTTATCCTTGTTGTTCTAGATGGACTGAATTATCAGGTAGCCCGTGACTGTATGGGCTACCTCAATGGCCTTCTAGAACAACACCACTCAGGCTCGCGAATGTGTGCAACATTGTATCCCGTCCTTTGCGAGCTGCCTTCATTATCACGTCCACTTTACGAATGTATATTGACTGGAGTGCGCCCCGTTGACAGTGGCATTGTGAATAACAATGTAGTGCGTTTGTCGAACCATGAGTCGATTTTTAGCATCGCGAAATCGCAAGGCAAGGTGACAGCTGCCGCAGCGTATCATTGGATAAGCGAGCTCTATAACCGAGCCCCTTATGAACCAGTGAGAGATCGTTTTACACATGATGAAGCGATGAATATTCAGCACGGCTGCTTTTACCACTGGGATCACTATCCTGATGAAGCTCTCTTTCTTGATGCGGAACATTTGCGCCGAGCGTATAGGCCAGATTTTTTGCTGATTCATCCGATGAACATTGATGATATGGGCCATAAATATGGTTTGGATTCTAGCCAGTACCGTAATTGTGCACGTCACGCAGACATTATTTTGTCTAACTATATTGAGCAATGGCTAGCAGACGGTTATCAAGTCATCGTCACCAGTGACCATGGTATGAACGACGATCGGTCACACGGGGGAATCTTGCCACAAGAACGCCAAGTACCGCTGTTTTTGATCGGGGATAAATTCACCCATCAAGAAGGGCAAATTAAGCAAACAGAGCTCTGTGGCATGGTTTGCCAATTGCTCAATCTCGAGCACACTAAGCCTTATTCTCAGGAATTGTTAGCATTATGAGCAGTTCTGTTTTATCGACTCGTACACAAGAGTCAAGTTCAGCGAAGCCACATTGGCATCGATGGGTTGGGCGTATCAAACCCGCATTGTGGCTGGCGCCTTTTGCGCTATTTTTCTATCTCTTTCAGTTAGCTCCTATGGTTTGGGTGCTGATCAACAGCTTTATTTATGATGGCGAATTTGCACTTGATAACTATATTGAAGTGCTAGATTCAGCTTTTATGATCCAGGCTTTTAATAACAGTCTTTGGTTAGCTGTTTGGTCGAGCGTTGTCGGCTTAGCGATTGCAACCTTGCTGGTATCTTCGCTACGCCGTGTTGAAGGGAAAATTCGAGATAGTGTTATTGCGTTTACCAATATGAGCAGTAACTTTTCGGGTGTGCCTTTGTCATTCGCGTTTATCATCATCTTAGGTACCAACGGTGCATTGACCTTGCTGCTGAAGCAGTATGGCTTATTAGGTGATTTCGATCTGTATGGTAAGTGGGGTTTGCTGGCCATATATGTTTATTTTCAGATCCCTCTGGCTGTTTTGTTGCTGTATCCCGCTTTTGACGCGCTCAGTGATGACTGGCAAGCCGCCGCTGCACTCCTAGGAGCTCGTACAGACCAGTATTGGGCCAGAATTGCGTTACCAGTGCTTTCTCCGGCACTGCTTGGCACCTTCATCATTCTGATTGCCAATGCGATTGGCGCCTATGCCAGTGTATACGCATTGACTTCGGGCAATTACAACGTGATCACCATTCGTATTGCCAGCTTAGTATCGGGTGACTTGTTCCTTGAGCCGAACTTAGCGGCTGCCATTTCTGTGATTTTAATGGCCTTGCTTGCTCTGATCACCATTATCAATCAATGGCTTATTGCAAAAAGCTATGCGGGTAGGAAGTCGTGATGCATAACGTTAATACTCGATTCCACAAAACGGTAGTGTATTCCATTGTGGGCATTATGCTGATACCGATTTTGGCAACATTCGTCTATTCGGTGTCATCCCGCTGGGGCGCGACCATTTTGCCTGATGGCTTTACGCTAGACTGGTATCTCAACTTACTGAGTGACCCACGATTTTTGCAGGCATTTGGACGCTCGTTGTTCATTTGTATCGCATCACTTTTTTTGAGCGTGGTGTTGATTCTACCCGCGATATTTGTGGTTTTTTATTACTTTCCGAAACTAGATAAGGTTATGAATATCATGATCTTATTACCCTTTGCGGTACCACCAGTGGTTTCGTCTGTGGGATTGCTTCAGCTTTATGCAGACAGTGAAATTTCTCTTGTTGGCACACCTTGGATTCTAATCGGCACTTACTTCACTATAGCGTTGCCATTTATGTATCGTGCTATTGCTAATAGCTTCGAGGCAATCAATCTGCATGATTTGATGGACGCTGCGCATCTTCTCGGGGCGAGCACCGCCAAAGCGTTTCTGCTAATTATTCTGCCAAACTTGAAAAAAGGATTGATGGCATCGCTGTTTCTTTCCTTTTCATTTTTATTGGGCGAGTTTGTATTCGCCAATATCTTGGTTGGTACGCGTTACGAAACGCTACAGATTTACCTTTATAACATGCGTCAGACCAGCGGCCACTTTACCAGTGCGCTGGTGATGACCTATTTCCTGTTTATTTTTATCCTGACTTGGCTGGCAAGTCGCTTTAGCCGAGGAGTCAAATAATGAGTTATGTAGTCGCAAATAACCTGACCAAACGCTTTGCGGATAATACCGTATTCGAAGAGATTGAATTCACTATTGAGCAAGGTGAATTTATTACGCTGCTTGGCCCCAGTGGTTGCGGTAAATCGACCTTGCTTCGTAGTCTGGCAGGATTGAATCCTGTGGATGGGGGAGAGATTTGGGTAGATGGTGAGGAGATTACGCACCAGTTACCTCAGCAGCGGGGCATTGGTATGGTGTTTCAGTCCTATGCGTTGTTTCCTAATATGACTGTGGAAGGCAATATAGGTTTTGGTTTGCAGATGAAAAAACTGGCAAAGCAAGAGATTCAACGCCAAGTCGCTAGGGTAATCGAACTGGTTGATCTCAAGGGTAAAGAGAAACACTATCCACATCAGCTCTCAGGAGGGCAACGTCAACGAGTCGCTCTTGCTAGGGCGTTAGTGGTTAAGCCGCGTATCTTACTCCTTGATGAGCCTCTTTCCGCACTGGATGCCAAGATACGTAAGCACCTCCGTCAACAGATCCGTGATATTCAAAAAGAGATGAATTTAACGACAATTTTTGTCACTCATGATCAGGAAGAAGCGATGATCATGTCAGACCGCATTTTCCTAATGAATAAAGGCGAAATTGTTCAGGCTGGTTCTCCGGAAGAGATTTATACTCATCCAGCCAACGAGTTTGTGGCAAGTTTTATGGGGCATTATAATTTGGTTGAAGCAACGAAAGCGAAGCAACTGTTTAATATCGAGACCGATTGGAAGGTAGCGATACGTCCTGAATCCATCTATGTCAAAGAGCAGGGGCGCAAATATGGCAGCCATGTATCTGCCCCGCAAAAGGCGACAATAAAAAACCATCAATTGTTGGGAAATGTGATTCGCTATCAGGTCGAGGTCGACCAGTGTGAGCTTACCGTTGATCTCCTCAATCGCTCATCTGAGCGTTTACTGGCCAATGGTAGCCAATTAGAACTCTTGTTTAATCTCAATGAAATTCAACCTGTGAGAGCGTAATGATGTCAAAGCCGTTGTATGTATTTGATATGGATGAAACCTTGATCAATGCTGATTGTGCAATGATCTGGAACGAGTTTATGGTTGAGAAAGGTATCGCGACCAGCCCCGATTTTATCGAGCAGGATCAGAGATTAATGGCTCTTTATGCTCAAGGGAAAATGGATATGGAGGATTACCTCAAGTTTTCCATCTCTCCTTTGGTTGATATACCCATAGAGCAAGTGAATGTGCTGGTGGAAGAGTGCGTAGAGCGCCATATCCTCACCAAGCAATTCAAACAGTCCAAAGTTTTAATTGATCAACTTAACGAACAAGGTATTCAGATGGTAATCATCTCTGCCAGCGTAACGTTTCTTGTGCAAGCGGTTGGGCGACGCTTGGGAATTGACGTGGCGTTGGGTATTGATCTCGTTGAAGCTGGCGGACGCTATACTACCGAGATTAGAGGTGTTCCAAGCTATCGCGAGGGTAAGGTAATCCGATTAAAACAATGGTTGGATTCACAACCCGAGACTTACTCCAACATTCATTTCTATACCGACTCAATCAATGATTTGCCGCTATGTGAATACGCGGATCACGCTTATTTGGTCAACCCATGTCCACGTTTGAGAGCCCGTGCAAGCTCTATGGATTGGCAAGTGTTGAACTGGACTTAGCCGTGATGTTGTTTAGTTGGTCGGTGGTGGGCAGCTTGGATAAAGAGTAAGCGTTAAACAGAAAGTAACGGATTCCAATGAACAAATTTGATCGCTATTTTGGGCTTAGGCTTGCTAGCGCTGATAGTCTTCAGGCAACAAACTATGACCATTGCAGTCGGCTAAATACACCAGTGCATCAATAACGCGAATCGGGGTCAACAGATTCTCTTCGTTGCAAGGGGCTAACTCAAACGAGAGGTACAGTGTATCTGCTTCAATCTTGACGAACAGATTACCTTGCGGTGCTCGTTCTTGAGTTAGAGCGAAGGTGCCCACACCGAGGAAGTGGGAGCTGTTCAAGTTGCGCGTAGCGTAGATATCACATTGCAATTTATGAGCAAGGGTCAAGAAATCGAGCAGGAGATTCACTTGGTCGTCCGATACTCGATCGAGCGCATCAATATGGGGCGCTTTGCAGTAACGGTCGAAATAGCCGATCATTTCTTCTATGTCATTGTCAAATAGCATCTTCTGGCACCTGTGTTGTTTGGCTGGCGATTGTACCTATACAACTCTCTATTCACAAAGCGTTTAGTACGGCTTTTATCCTCAGTATGTGGTTGATCGTTTGTCACGAAAATTCGGCTTATCGCGGTGTCGGAAAATAACAGATATTCGTACCGTTTATATATGTTGCATTGCTTATTTGGCTGTATTATAAAGTGTTTCTCAGCACAATAACTTCATGATTATATTAGTTTTTACTAACCTTTAATAACATGGAGAAAAGGTGATGAGCAAGAAAACTAACAACTATAGGCTAGTGGATATTCTCCGTTTTCGTCGGGCTTACGTAATGTCGGATTTTAATCTCAACACAGACCAAATATCGGTTCGTGGTGACGATTACCAATTGCGTAAGATAAAACAGGTAGAAGTACGTAAGCTTGGGATAAAAGATAACATGGTGAATGTTATTTCCCTCGCTTTAATGTTGTCGGCCGCGACTTGGGCGTTTGTTCCGCAATTTGGTTTTTTAATGCTCGCATTGACTCTAATTCTTGCGTTTGCGTTTTGGAGAAAATACGAACTTAGGGCTGAGTTTGTTGCAACGGATGAAACGGGAGATTACTGGGTATCGATTGCTCGCGGCTGCAGTAACGCAGAGTACAAAGTATTTCAGCAAGTTGAATCTCAACTAGCGTCTTAGGTTAAAAAACGAAGGCTCACCCACTTACGGTGGGCCTTTTGTTTATTGAGGTGCGTAGGGGATGGGGCTTTCAAACCGCCTTAACACTGCGGAAAGATCAGCGTTAGGAGGTTCAGATGCTGAAACTGGTAGTAAAGGTTGCGATCATAAATGTCATTGCGGCTATAGTTGTGTGGTTGCTTTCCTACGTAGTTGATTTTTTTGTCGTCACACGACTTTCTGATTTCTTATTTATGGTCGTTTTTGTTATCTGGGGCTTGGCAATGCTAACTTGGGAAGGTGGAACAGATAGCAAAACCGCTAGGTACAATAACCCCAAGCTCGATTCAGTCTACAAGATGGTCAAAGGTTTTGACGTCGAGAAAGATGAAAGAAAACGCTATCGACAAAACTACCAAGATGGTTTGGTATTGTTTATTGCAGGTATTCCCTCGTTAACTGGATGCATCATTTTAAACATTTTATAGCTTAGGAAGAGCGTAATATGTCACTGATACCTTTTATGAGTTCGCATTATGGTGTGCTAATCGATTGGATCGACTCAGACCAACTCAACTATTTGTGGGGAGGAAACTGTTACCAGTTTCCATTGACCGACGAACAGATTGAGTTTCACTGCAATAAGGACATTGTTCACCCTTTTATGCTGGAGCACAACGGCGAATACGCTGGTTATGTTGAGCTTTACCAAGAAAGGGCAGACTGTTTTCGTATCTGCCGAGTGTTTATTGCACCTCCATTTCGTGGCCAAAAGCTCGCGGCGAAGATGCTGCAACTATTAATCGACCATGCACAATCCCATTTTGTGGTTTCTCAGTTGAGGTTAGCTGTGTTTGAACACAATGATGTTGCGCGTAAGTGTTACCAGTCACTCGGGTTTCAGGTGGATAAGATAGAGCGGGGAACGCGTCGTTATGAAGGGCAAGATTGGAATCTAGTGTTGATGAGTAAAGAATTGAGTCACATAGAGTAAGCCCCACAAAGCGGACGTTGTGGAGCTAATCCATTAGTTTGCGATATTCATGGTCACGTTCAGATCCAATGAGAGACGCGACAGTTTATCCTTTAGAATACGACGCGCTTTCTCCAGTTCAGCCACCTGAACTTGTTGTCCTTGAGAATGTACATCCAGTCTGACGCGCAGCTCACGACCTACCTTAATAACCCCCGCCACGGCAAGTTCCTGATCAACTTGTGTCTCTAGGGCGAGCACCTCTTTGTTAACCGCGTGACAGATCTCTTCGTCAGGTTTCATCATCAGTAGTTCGCGTAGTGCACCTGCTAACATCTCAAGTGGTACTTTAATGAAGTAGAAAGACATCAGCAGCATCATCACCGGATCCGCATAGACGGCATATTGTGCGAACGGTGAAACGGATACCAGCCACGCAGCCACGAAACCTAAGGTCACAGCGACGCTAAGCAACGTGTCCATCTGCCACTGTTTTACTTCAGCGTCTACCAAGCCAGATGAAATAAGTTTCGACTTATTCGCGATGTACCACCATGCGTAGCTACAACCAACAACACTTACCGCACCGAAAAGCGTTGCAATACTCGCGTCAACTTCACGGCCACCATTCATTAATGCCTGCACAGCTGAATACAGTGAGTAGGCAACGATCGCTAAAATCACACTACCTTTTATTGCGATCACTAGGGGCTCAAGCATCGCTTTACCAAATGGAAACTGGCGCTTGGACGGCTGAGCAATGTATCTAGACACGGCGAGCGACAACAAAGTTAATAGCAAACTGACCAGTGAATATACACCGTCAAAAACAATGACAAGTGAGCCAACTAGTAAGCCGAGTACGAGTCCGCTACCCGCAAAGCCCGATGCTAAAAGAGCTGAGAAGGTTAGGATTCGTTTTTCGTTAAGGCTTGTTCGGGCACACATAATGAGTTCTCTTGTAAAATTCCCCTATATTTTTCTCAATATAAGAGAATTAGACAATCCCTATATGAATACCCAATATGTCAAATAGATGAATTTTAGTTAAAATTGTTATTTTTCAATGAGATGCGAACATAATGCGGTGTCAATAATATTGTCGCTGACTGATTGATGGATCAAATAATCGTCGCAATGGTTAAAAATCAAACAAAAATTCGTTTAATTTGTCTGCCAGCCAAGACATTCCAGGATGCTCTGCCATACCTGAAGAGGTGAACATACAGTAATCTTCTTGGGTCAAGCCATAAGTGTGTTTTATTACCGAGAGTTCCTGTTTGCGTAGCAAGTGTCGGATCAGCGGTTCAGGGAGTACGCCCCAAGCGTCTTCTTCAAGAATCGTGTTGAGTATGTAGTCAAAGCTTGAGAAGCCTATGTGACGCAGAGAGAAGGGTTGTAATTCTGGATTATCCTTTTCATTTAGATAAACCATAACGGCTTGCATAGCGTTACGCAGTTCGTCATCCGAGACCCGACGAAGTTTGGCCAGTGGGTGAGTGGAACGACATACTGACATCAGGCGTATCTTGCCTAATGGCTGAAACGTAATGTGAGGGTCATTGAGTCGTTCGTAATCGACGCCAAACGCGAAATCAACTTGGGAAGTTGCCACAAGATTTGCCAAGTCACCACTAGAGGCTAAAACAATGTTAAATGCGGTTGCGGGAAAGCGGTTGTTAAGCTTATGAGAGAGATCCTGCCACAGTTCGTCAGGCAGAGAATCGTCACGAGCTATCCATACCTCGGCGTTAAACTTACCTGATACGTGAGTACAGGTTTTACGAATACGCGCTGCGGTAACTAGCATATTGTGACAATCTTTGTAAATGGCTTTACCCGCTTCAGAAAGCACCAAATTATTGCCACTACGAACAAAAAGTTCGACATCGAGATCTTTTTCTAGTGCTTTAATCGCCATACTCAAGCGTGTGCGGTTGCACTCTAGTTGGCGAGCGGCCTCGGAAACCGAGCCTGTGTCGGACACAGTACAAAAAGCTTCGATCTGAGTAAGGTTCATCTTTTGTTCAATTTGGTTAGTCTCGAATCGATATTATATCAATCTCTGTCAATTGTCTGTTTTCCGAATTGAAATGCTATGAATTTCATGCAGTTTTGATACTCTTGGGGCATGCCTAATGAATGTTGTTACAGGGAGATCATGATGGCTAATAGTTGGGACGATGTCGCACTCGATTGGGACTCGGATAACACGACTAGTGTATATGCGGATAAAGCTTTTGAATCTCTACAGCAAGTAGTTGATGTTAAAGGGTTACATATTTTTGATTTTGGCTGCGGAACAGGTCTGCTTAGCCAAAGAATGTCTCAAACGGCAAAAGATATTGTCGCGCTCGACAGCTCCGAAGCAATGATAGAACAACTCGATAAGAAAGAGCTTCACAACGTAGAACCCGTAGTTGATCTACTGACTCGTGGTTTAGTGGCGATGCACCCTGCATTTCGAGCACAGTTTGATCTAGTGGTTGCCTCTTCAGTGTGTAGTTTCCTACCAAACTATTCAGATGTCGCGGATATTGTTTACAGCATCCTCGACGATGGCGGACATTTTGTTCACTGGGATTGGTTGTCGGACAAAGACGAAGTTGGCGGAATGACGATTGTTCACGCTCAGCAAGTGCTGACGAGTGTGGGTTTTAGCCAAGTAGAAATCACGACGCCGTTTACCATCACAACCCCGCACGGCGAACAAACCGTGTTGATGGCGGTTGCCAAAAAGTAACTCGATTCGGTTTAAACATTAAAGCCCAGTAGAAATACTGGGCTTTAATGTTTTATACCACTGGGACGGTCTGATATTGACTGACTTCATCTAGTACCCAAGGGTTGGCAATCGCCCCCTGATTTTTAACTTCTTGTCCATGAAGAACTTGTTTGACTGCCAGTTCGACCAATTTACCCGATTTGGTTTTGGGTATTTCACTTAACGGATAGATTTCAGCCGGAACGTGTCGGGGTGAGCACTGACGACGCAGCGTCTCTTTTATGGTCGAAATCATATGCTCGGTCAGTGATGCATGAGGCTCAAGCTGAACGAACAGAACGACTTTTTCATCACCATCTACTTGCCTTGCAACGGCGATAGAATCTTGGATCCCAGCCAGTTGGTTAACTTGCTGATAAATTTCTGCCGTTCCGATGCGGACACCGCCGGGGTTCAAAGTGGCATCACTTCGTCCGTAGAAAATCATTCCGCCTCGTGGAGTCATTTCGACATCATCGCCATGGTGCCATGTATTTTCGAACTTATCCCAATAAGCCATATGGTAACGCTCACCATCATCGTGCCAGAACCCTAACGGTTGGTTGGGGAAACTGTTTTGACAAACCAACTCACCGCGGGAGGCAATAATAGCTTCACCAGATTCATTGAGCACTTTGACATCCATACCCAAGCCTGCACCTTGGCACTCTCCTCGATAAACCGCAGAGATTGGATTGCCCAATACGAAGCAACCGCAAATATCGGTTCCGCCAGATATGGATGCAAGGTGGATATCGACTTTGATATTGGAATACACAAAATCAAATTGTTGAGGATAGAGGACTGAGCCAGTTGAACAGAGTGTTTTGAGAGATTTTAGTGGCAACTGGCTACTAGGATTAAACTGCTGTTTCTCTAGAGCTTCTAAGTATTTTGCCGATGTACCAAACAGCGTGACCTTAGCATCTTCAGCCAGTTGCCAAAGTATTTGCTCGTTAGGGTACATAGGGCTGCCGTCAAATATCACCAAGGTCGCGCCGCTTGCTAAAGCGGATACGTGCCAGTTCCACATCATCCAACCGCATGTCGTGTAGTAGAAAATACGATCTTTCGGTTGAATATCACAGTGAAGTTGATGCTCTTTGAGATGGTTTAATATCGTCCCTCCCACGGAATGAACGATACATTTCGGTTTGCCTGTCGTACCTGAAGAGTAGAGGACAAAAAGAGGATCATTAAAACTAATCCGCTCATAACGCATCGCGCGTGGCAGGTAGCTGGCAAAAATCGCTTCCCAATCAGAGAATGACTCACAGCGGTCATCCATTGACATATCTATTTGTAAGTAGTCAATTTGGCACGTATTTAGGATGCTTGGAATCGCATCAACAATTTTGCGGTTTTTCTCTTCTATTTGGAAGGTCTTACCGTTGAAGTCGTAACCATTACAGCAAAACAGAATTTTGGGTTGTACTTGTCCAAATCGTTCGATGACGCTTTCCGCGCCAAAGTCAGGTGATGTTGAAGTCCAAATCGCACCAAGGCTGGTCGTTGCGAGCATGGCGATCACAGTCTCTGGCATATGTGGAAGATAGCCGGCGACGACATCGCCTTTTTCGACGCCATTTTGAACCAACCATTGCTGAATGATTGAAACTTGGTCACACAGCTCCTGCCAAGTCAGTTGACGACTCGACCCTCGTTCGTTCTTAAACCAAATTGCGGTGTCATCTGGTGCCTGAAAAGAGTAGGCCAACAGATTTTCGGCATAATTTAGTTGCGATTGTGGAAACCAGATCGTATCTCGGCTTGGGTTAAACTGGCCCCACTTGGCCAACCCTTCGCCTAAAATGCAGTCGCCCTTGTAGCCTATGACGTCGCAAAACTGCCAAATCTCGAGCCAGAAGTTCTTTTTGTTTTCAATCGACCACTGGTGCAAGTCAGCATAGCTATCGATTTTATTTCCCTGAATATTAATGTGTTTTATAAATTGACTCAGGTTTGATGACTCCACTCGCTCACTACTTGGAACCCAAATAGGTGCTGGAAGGTTCGTCTGCGAATTAGACATGACATCCTCGTCTTATTGTTCTCCGTTTTCTCGAATAAGCTTTGATGAAAAGGTAGCCAAAGTCAAACTTACCGAGCTTCAACAGATGGCTGAAAAATAAGAAAAAAGTGTTCAAATGTAAAATAATTGTTACACAGAGTCGGTATGAGAGAGTTGGCTGGCTAAATTGTCACCGCCCCTGCATGACGATAGGCTTAATGTGAAGGAATTGTTAATGGAGCTGGTCATGACACAATATCGTTCTAAGCCTGTGAATGATAAAGGGGTAGTTGAATGGAGTTCAGAAGAAGACCAAGTATGGAGTGATTTGGTTAGTCGCCAACTCCACTTGGTGAAACAACGCGCCTGTAAAGAGTATTTGGCAGGGTTGGAGTTGCTGGATCTGCCACTAGATAGAGCGCCTCAAATTGTTGATATCAATCGGGTTCTCAAGCAAGCGACGGGCTGGCAAGTTGAACCCGTGCCAGCGTTGATTAATTTTGACCGATTTTTCGCATTGCTTGCAGACAAGAAGTTCCCTGTAGCTACTTTTTTGCGGAGTAGAGAGGAGTTTGATTATCTCCAAGAGCCGGATTTCTTTCATGAGATATTTGGCCACTGTGCAATGCTAACCAACCCTGAGTTTGCTGAATTTACCAACATGTACGGCAAGTTGGGTCGAGATGCGAGTGATAAGCAGAGGGTATATCTGGCGAGACTTTACTGGTTTACTATTGAGTTTGGTCTTGTCAAAGAGGGAAGTGAGCAAAAAATTTATGGCGGCGGGATTCTATCCTCTCCAGGTGAGACTTTGTATGCACTGGATGATCCGCTAGCTAAACGGGTTGAGTTTGATCTCCACACCGTGCTCAGGACACCTTATCGAATTGATATTATGCAGCCGGAATATTTTGTCCTAGACGACATCGATCAGCTTTATACCCTGAGTAAGATGGATCTGATGTTTCATGTAAAACAGGCGATGGCTGCTGGATTATTACCCCCACTATTTGAACCAAAGGAAGTAAATCATGCTTGATGAATTGCGTTGCGAAGCGTGCACCGCTACTGCTGTAGCTCTAGGCGCAGAAGAAAGAAGGCTGCTATTGACTGAGCTAGAAGATTGGCAAATGCTTGAACGAGACAGCATTCCCCAGCTAGAAAAAGTTTACAAGTTCAAAAACTATAAACTTGCTTGGGAATTTGCCAACAAAGTTTCAGAGCTGGCTGAAGAAGAATTTCACCATCCTTCAATTTTACTTGAGTGGGGTAAGGTGACGGTGACATGGTGGAGTCATTCGATAAAAGGTCTGCATCAGAACGATTTCATCTGCGCAGCCAAGTGTGACAAGCTGATTTAGCATACAACCTGGTTCAAAAAAGTCTGATTTTATCAGGCTTTTTTGATGCGAGATTACGCAGATAACGGCTGTTTATGATCCAGAACTTGCTCGATTTTGCAGACCGTAAGTGGCTTTGACTTTAAGTACCCTTGAACATAATTACAATGATGTTGGCGAAGTATTGCGAGTTGTTCTGGCGTTTCGACACCTTCAGCAACCACTTCGAGGTCAATGGTATGTGCCATTGAGATGATCGCTCGACATAAGTTATCCGCGTTACTCTGACCAAGAGCGAGACGACTAACAAAACTTCGGTCGACTTTAAGTACATCAACGGGGTACTCGTTGAGCACCGAAAGGGAAGAGTACCCAGTACCGAAATCATCGAGATATAAGGTGACCCCCAGCGCTTTGATACGCTGAAGTTGATGAGCACTGCATTCTTCCCGCAATAGCATAGACTCGGTTATCTCTATTCCGACCAGATGGGCAGGGAAATCATATTGGTCTAGCAACTGAACCAGTGTGTGGTATATGTGTTCAGACTCAAATTGTTTGGCAGATACGTTAATGTTGATCCTTGGCACATCGCGTTCTTTCCGTGAATGCCAAAGCCGATTCAGAGTCTTACAACACTCATTGGCGACCCAGTCACCAATCTTGATTATCATTCCAGTCTCTTCAGCGATTGGGATAAACTCTGCGGGAGAGACTTGACCAAGTTTAGGATGATTCCAGCGGAGCAATGACTCAAACCCCGTCACTTTATCGGTATCTGCACAATAGATTGGCTGATAAACCAGCGATAGCTGCTTTAACGCGAGAGCGCTGGTTAGCTCTTGTTCTAAAGTGAAACGCATTTTCGCTTGCGAGAACATTTTCTCGTGAAAAAAGACTACTTTTTCATGGCTAGAGCTTTTGGCGCGATACATAGCGGTATCGGCCTCGCGGAGTATGCCTGCTAATGTCTGGTTTGGATCAGTAACAATCGAAATTCCGATACTGGCACCAATATGGCAGGACTGGCCGTCAATAGTGTATGGACGGCTTAATACGTTTGAGTAACGTTGACAGATATCGGTGAGTGCTGAACGTGAAATAAGGCCCGGTAAGCAGATGACGAACTCATCCCCCCCAAAGCGAAAGCCCATATCATTGCTGCGACAGTGTTCAGTTAACCGGCTTCCGACTTGTTTAAGGAGTTTATCGCCATGCAGATGCCCCATTGAGTCGTTAATCACTTTGAAACGGTCGAGATCAATAAACAGAATCGAGAACCCAACGGATTCTCCACGAGCCATGAGGTTGAGTTGAGCCGCCACTTCATGACCCAAGGCGTTACGGTTTTTTAAGTTGGTTAGGTTATCTTTGATGGCTTGATCGGCCAGTGAGCGCGTTTTCTCTTCGATGACACTATCGGACACTTTGAGTCGCGTCGCGTAGAAATTTGTGGCGATCGTCGCTGAACAGGTGAGCAAAAAGATCAAGATAATCAATGTAAGCCCATATCGAGCTGTACTACCCGTTCGGTCTAGCGTCGTGATCGATACTTGCCAATATTGGTTGAACAAAGGGATCCGTGTGACGCGAGTGGCTTGCGCGAGACGTGTTGTGATCCCGTCAGATTCCAGCTCAGTATTAATGTGCGACTCAAAGATGAGTTGCTGACTGGGCTCGATATGAGCTTGAATTTTTGTTGTGGAAGAGTTGATTTCTTTGTGCCATATCTGACCTAGCAACTCATGTAGCACGAGATTGGCTACAATGAATCCTTCCAAGTTGCCTTTATCCGAAAACTTGGGTAATAGAAGACGAACGTTAGCTTGACCATTTTGAGTGAAGTCGGAGACACCAATTCTTCCGGTCGTTATTGCACGAGACATTGCACTGACATTATTCGGGTCGGATTCTAATCTAACACCTAATTGGTCACTGCCCTCAAACCATGATGACAGATAGAGTACCGGTAACGTCGTTTGATCAAGAAACCAGATATCCGAGTCGGCTCCCTCTAATGTAGGGGCTATTTTGAAACCGAGAAAACCATCGCGCTGCGCTTGCCGTTCGAAGTCTGTTATTTGGTCTAACTTGACTGCTGGTGCCCACATCACAGAACCGACGCTCAAATTGGTGTGAACTTGCTCGGTAAAATAGGATTCAAATTGTTTGGCTGATGGCTGGTTACTATTCGATATAAATGCACGGGTCGAATAGATTAAAGACTCAACACTCTTAAGCGATTGCGACAGAGTTTGAATTCGGTTGGTCAATTGCGCTTCTAACTGGGCGTGGATCTTTTGCGTTTCATACTGGTGAACCGTGAAGTAACTCAGTACGGCCAGTATCGTCCCCAACAGCCAGATTAAAATTAAATGTTTATAGGAAAGAGCAAGTTTCAAGAGGCGTATGAGTCAAATCGAAAAAAATGTATAACGCAAATGGTAACTATTATTATTATCAATGCAAGATAATCTTGAGTAGATAATATGTGAGATTGATCCAGTAATTGAGAGTAATGTAGCTATCGATAGACAACCGATAGCGGTTGGAATCAAGGGGAGTCGTTTTCTGTATCTGGTCTGGCCCTGCGTAATGTTTCGACTTCATTCACATATCGTTGCTCTAGGATGAGCAGTTTAGTAAACAGTTTATTGATATCAAGTATTAACGCCTGATTAAGCTGCGCATACTTTTCGCTTGCTACGGCGTTTGATTGATTGTCCACCTGCTTGCAATGCTGGCTGATGTTTCGCCAGCGTAGCAGTAGTTGTTCTGCACGCTCAGATAGTTGCTGTAGGGAGTCTCGCTCTAGTTGTATTTTATCAACGACAAAAAGCGATGCCTCAATTTGGGAGTTCATACTTTGATGTAAGGTGTCCTTATTGCTGTCCCAAAACTGGCGAATCTCCTGAGGAGTGAATTCTTGGTAAAGAAAGGGCTGCTCGTTATGGATGTGCAGAAACTGATTAAATTTTTGAGCATGGAGGTTATAAGTTCGGTCAAGATCGGTCTGAAGATTGAGGATTTCGTTCCATGCTGGAGCCGAACAATGGGCACTAAGTACCTTAAAAGGTAAAGTGATCAGCAGTGCTGCCGTTATAGTAATATTAATACAGTGCCATTTCATCGTGGTTGTGGTGGTGGTTATAACTCGATAAGTATAGGAAAAGATTAGGCGGATATGAAAAAACTCATCATGGTTGTCTTGTTGTTAGTGGGTATCGCCTGTGCTGGCGGTGGTTACTACATTTTCTATTACAAACCGCAACAAGATGCTCTAGCGCTAGCGGCGGCTGAAGACGAAAAGCAACCTGTTACGCCACTGCCTATTGTCGAAGAAGAGGAAGAGATTCGACCCGCGCCCCCAGTGACAGATTATTACGTTAGCCCACCTAGACTGGGTGTACGTGAAACCCCAGATGTCGACGCGTTTATTGAGAGTGCTGTGTACCGTGGCGACAAGTTGCACGTACTAGAAAAGAAAGATGGCTGGGGGCGAATTTCTCCCTACTATGTTTATGAAGAAGGGGGGCCTGAAGTCGCAGAGTGGGTGCCGATGGACGCACTGCTTGAGGTCGCGCCAACCATTTCAAAGCAAGAGAGGATGGAAACCATCAGCCAGTACATCGAGCAATCTGATGACTTTAAGCAACACTTTGAGATGTTTATAAAAACAACCGACCAACTGCTTAAAGAGGGGACTTGTACTCCTGAAGACTTTGAAGAGACCAAAGGATGGATTCGTTCCGTGACATTCAATCAACAACAAGCTTACTTTGTTTACTGCGGTGGTTTAAAGCAAGCCAACAAAATCTATCTTGATGTGTTAAGCGGTAAGATATTCTACCGATAGTGGTTTGACTCAGATATGGAATATTAGCTTTTAGAACATTTTAGTTGTTTGTCATATGGGTTAGATCTACTATCTCGCTGTTAGATATAATCAGGCTGGTCAATGCTTCGTCGATTCATTTCATACATTTGGCTTTTTACTCTTGCGATGGTTGTGCCTTCGCAGGCGTTTGCGTATCTGCTGCAAGCTGAAAATGAAGCCTCCGCTCGATTAAGCTACCGAATTAATACTCTTCTACCTGCGTCTAAAAGCGATGCTCAGGCCCTGTTTGACGAAGTAAGAGAAGACTCTCAGCCTAAACCGATCACACAATCGGAATTTGCTCAAGATTGGTTAGCGATCGTAAGTACTAATCGCTGGCTACATTCTACTCGTTTTGTTGATGACGCTGATTCTTCGTCGAATTTAGAACTACCGACTTTTGAACCTGCGATCGTTGCCCTTTTCCGTTTATACAAGGCAACCTGTCTATCTTCGACTAATGCCCTTGCTACTCGTTATACCTCGCCAAGTCGAATTGCTGGCTGGAAAGAGTCCAACGCACTTTATGTCGCGTTAAACGCCCAATACCCGGTATTTCTTTAACTTACTTTTTCGGAAGCGATTACGCCTTCTTACGTTAGTAATTTAGGTTCAGGCACGCCTGAGCCGAACAAAGTTAAGAAATACAATGAAAAAAAATCCTGCTAAACAGGCGAGTTCTGCTCGTCTCATGAACCATTATTCAGCTTGGAAATACGTGGTACTGATTGCCACGATTATCATGCTAACATTGAGTGCTATCCCAACATGGTATGGTGAAAAACCGTCGATTCAGGTGACAACGTCACAAGGGCAGGCAAATACTATTTTAAATAACGTCACTGAACTGAATCATTATCTTGATCAGCGTGATATCCAAGCAAGTCAAATTGAACAGATGGGTAACAAAACCACCTTGGTGTTCGATAACGAAACTGAACAGACACTGGCAAGAAAAGAGCTAGATAAATTGCTCAGCAAACAGGATAGTATTAGTTTCTCTTACGTCTCGGTGGCACCTAAGTGGCTGAGCGACATGGGCTTTAGTCCGATTAAGCTCGGGCTAGATCTACGCGGTGGTGTTCAATTCCTCCTTAATGTAGATATTGATAAAGCGTTCGAAGACCAACGCAATAGTTTGGTCGATGAAGTGAGAGATTTTCTCCGTCAAGAGCGTTTGCGTAGTGTGCAGATCGCTTCGGTTGGATCAGAAGCATTTGATATTAAATCAGACTCTGAACAGGCGTTAGGATCGATTCAGAGCTTCCTCAAGCAGAACTACCCAACTTGGGACGTAAAACGACATTCAGATTTCATTGCGGTTAAACCGACGGTTGAAAGCAAGAGTGAGTTCCAGTCCGTCACAATAAAGCAAAACTTAAAGATCATGCGTGACCGTATTGAAGAGCTTGGTATTACAGAAGCGTTGGTACAGCGTCAGGGTGAACACAGTATTCGTATTGAGTTACCGGGTGTCCAAGATCCATCGTTGGCGAAAAATGTCATTGGTGCGACCGCAACGCTAGCCTTTCATGAAGCCCGCACGCCTTCGGAAGGTAAGGCGTATGGTGACATTGCACTTAAAGATAACGATGGCCGTGATGTCACTTTAGCAAAACGACCAGTGTTGACTGGTGAACACATCATTAATGCTCGTGCTGGCGTCGACAAAATGGGTTTCTCTGAAGTTAACATTTCACTCGATCATGCGGGTGGCAAGATGATGAGTGACTTCTCCGCTGGTCATATTGGTAAACCAATGGCGACCGTGTACCGCGAATACACCACCAATGCGAAAGGTGAAACAGAACGCAGCGAACGTGTTATTAGTGTCGCGACTATTCAGTCTCAGCTTGGCAGCCAGTTCCGCATCACTGGAGCAGGCTCAATGGAAGATGCACAAAACTTAGCCTTGTTGCTTCGCGCGGGCTCTTTGACTGCGCCAGTGACTATCGTTGAGGAGCGCACGATTGGTGCTTCATTAGGTGCTGAAAACATTCAGAATGGTTTTGCCGCTTTAGCGCTAGGTCTTGCGATGACGCTGACTTTCATGGCGCTCTGGTATCGTCGACTAGGTTGGGTCGCTAATGTGGCGCTATTGGTCAACATGGTTAGCCTACTTGGTCTTATCGCACTCCTACCAGGAGCAGTACTGACACTGCCGGGTATCGCGGGTTTGGTACTGACTGTCGGTATGGCGGTCGATACCAACGTGCTCATTTTTGAACGCATCAAAGACAAGCTTGCAGAAGGGCGCACGTTTGCGCAGTCCATTGATCTTGGCTTTGGTAGCGCGTTGAGCACCATTCTTGATGCCAACATTACCACCATGATTACCGCAGTTGTACTTTACTCGCTTGGTAATGGCCCAATTCAAGGTTTCGCTCTGACTCTTGGTCTCGGTTTGCTGACCAGTATGTTTAGTGGTGTGTTTGCATCACGTGCAATTATCAACTTAGTTTGGGGACGCGATGCGCGTCGTGATGTGAGGGTTTAATCATGGTTGAGTTTTTTAAACAGCGTATTCGCCGTATTCGTTACATCACAAGCTTTGTTTCTTTAGCGCTGATGGTCGTTTCTCTGGTCGCATTGGCGATGAATGGCCTGAACATGGGCTTAGACTTTACCGGTGGTATGGTGACTGAGGTCAAGGTTGATAACAATGTGACCCACTCGCAGTTGGTAGAGGTATTGCAACCAGCCCTTGGTGAGTTTACCAACGTTACGCACTCAGACCAGGATGGAAGATGGGTGATTCGTTACCCAATTCCTCAAAGCGACGCACAGGTAGCAGACCTAAGTCAGACCCTAGCACCGATTTCGCATCAGGTTGACGTGATCAGCAACAGCATGGTGGGTTCACAAGTTGGGCAAGATTTGGTTGATCAAGGTGGCTTAGCGCTGATGATTTCGATGCTGAGCATCTTGGGCTACCTCTGCTTCCGTTTTGAATGGCGTCTGGCAAGTGGTTCACTGCTGGCGTTGATTCACGATGTCGTACTGGTATTGGGATTCTTTGCTGCAACGCAGATGGAATTTAACTTGACCGTATTTGCGGCAATTCTGGCAATTTTGGGTTACTCACTCAACGATTCAATCATTATTGCTGACCGTATCCGTGAGTTGCTCATTGCAAAACAGTCTCTATCAACGGAAGAAATCAATGACCAAGCTGTGATAGCGACCTTCTCACGTACTATGGTGACTTCAGGAACCACCTTGCTCACGGTCTCGGCACTGTGGATTATGGGAGGCAACGCATTACAAGGGTTTGCTGTGGCGATGTTCATTGGTATTTTGTCTGGCACTTGGTCATCGATATCGATCGGTACTGTTTTGCCAGAGTGGTTGAAGCTCGAACCTAAGCACTATCTACCAGTAGAAATAGATACGGCGCCATAGACGATAGGGATGACAGAGCCCCGCGATACTGCTATCGCGGGGCTTTTGCTTTAATTGGTGTTGGCGGCGAGGAAGCGTGTGAAACTATCCCATGATTTCTTGTCGGCATCTTCGCGATAGCGTGGACTATCGAAAACAGTGAAAGCATGCGGCGCTCCACTATACGTAATCATCTCATGTGGGACTTTGGCAGTTTCAAGTTGCTCAGCCAGCTCAGCAAACTGTGACATAGGAATGGCACTGTCTGCCGTGCCATGGAGAATCATTATAGGTGCAGTGGTGTTCTGATAAGATTGACCTTCAGGAGTACCTAGCCCTCCGTGGAAGGTGACAAAGCCTTTGGCTTTCATACCTGCTCGTGCAGACTCCAGAACTGCTGCACCACCAAAGCAATAGCCCATCACAACGGTGTTGTCACTGTTTCCTCCAAGCTGGGCGGCAAAATCCAAACTGCCCTGCATTAGCGCACGAAGTTTTTCTCTGTCTTTGTAGAGTTCTCCTGTGTGCTGTCTTCTGTCTTCAATCTCTGTTGGTCGTATCCCTTTACCGAATAGATCAGCTGCAAATACGTTGTAGCCTAATTGATTGAGCATATCGGCTCGTTTCATTTCGTAGTCTGTTAAACCGTCCCAGTCATGGATAAGCAATACTAGTGGTGCATTGTCACTGACTTTGCTCCAGTAGCCCTCGTAATCACTACCGTTTACATTGTAAATTTTGTTTTCACCCGCCACGGTAAAAGTCGATAAAGTGAATAAGATAAGACCGAATATTGATTTCATAAAACACCTCCATTGTCGTAGAAGTGTAGTACGTAAAATGCAAAAGACTGGTACAAAAAAAGCCTCCCGAAGGAGGCTAGGACTAAAGGAAAAGACTTTAATTACATAGCGGCTGCAAAGATTGCTGAAATTTCTTCATGCGTTGCTTGTTTAGGGTTAGTAAAACCACACGCATCTTTTAGTGCATTATCTGCTAGGGTTGGGATGTCTTTAGCATCTGCACCAAGCTCTTTGATACCCGATGGAATACCTACATCTTTAGCTAGCGCAACGATAGCGGCAATTGCCGCTTCAGCGCCTTGTTCTGCGGTCATATCTTTAACATCGACACCCATCGCTTTCGCAACGTCACGTAGACGATCTGGGCAGACCTGAGCATTGTAGCGTTGGACATGAGGAAGCAGAATCGCGTTACAGACGCCGTGTGGCAGGTCATAGAAGCCACCTAGTTGGTGCGCCATTGCGTGTACGTAGCCCAACGATGCATTGTTAAACGCCATACCTGCCATAAATTGTGCGTAAGCCATTTGTTCACGCGCTTCAATATCATCGCCGTTTTCTACCGCAGTGCGAAGGTGAGCTTGAATGATTTCGATCGCTTTGATGGCAACAGCATCAGTGATAGGCGTTGCTGCGATAGAGACATAAGCTTCAACAGCATGGGTTAATGCGTCCATACCTGTTGCAGCAGTTAGCGAAGCAGGTTTAGCTAACATTAGCTCTGGATCATTGACGGATACGAGCGGTGTTGTATGTTTGTCGACAATCGCCATTTTTATGTGGCGCTCTTCATCAGTGATGATACAGAAGCGAGTCATCTCAGAAGCTGTGCCAGCCGTTGTGTTGATTGCGATCAGCGGCAGCATTGGTTTAGCTGATTGGTCTACACCCTCATAATCTCCAATCTTGCCACCGTTGGAAGCGACCAATGCGATACCTTTAGCGCAGTCATGAGGTGAACCGCCACCAAGGGAAATTACGAAGTCACAGTCGTTATCCATAAGCAGTGCGAGACCATCATTCACGTTGCTGATTGTCGGGTTTGGTTGAGTACCGTCAAATACCACAGTGTCTACTTGGCGCTCAGTCAATAGATCTTGAACTCGCTTTACAACACCAATCTGATTAAGGATTTTGTCAGTTACGATCAGGCCTTTTTTAAAACCTTGAGCTTGAATATTGTCTGCTGCGTCAGTCAGGCAGCCAGCGCCCATTAGGTTTACAGTAGGGATAAAAAATGCACTCGTCATTGGATTGCTCCATATTGTTATATTTGAAATCTGCATTTAGATTCGCATAACTATCCAACCTCAAATCTTGATCTCAAACAATTTTGCTACCCAAAAGTGGTAGGTGTTGCAGTAAAATGTGAACTCCGACCAGTTCAATTTGTATCGAATGTAAGTTGTTAAATATTAGTGGGTTAGCGCAATCGTTTTCTCAACACAAACAGAAATTGTTAAATTTTTTGCGTTCGGAGCAAACAAAAAGCCCCTGTCAGTAGGAATACCGACAGGGGCTAAATAGCGCATAGATATCTAGCTAACTGAGTGAGACTAATTTCTCGACTAGTGCTTCGATTCCTATTGCTGCTTCAGAGATGTTTTCGGCGAGCATATAGGCGGGCGTCGAGAGCACGAGATGTTGCTCGTCAAATACAACTTGGTCTACTTGCGACTCAACGTGAAGGCCGCCTAGGGTATTAAAAGCCGCAGCGGTCGCAGCATCGTTACCAATAGTGGCTTTGACGCCTTGGTCGTAAATGAGCGGAATGATTGTTGGAGCAATGCACAGGTATCCCGCGGGTTTACCTGCTTGAGCGAACGCTCTGCATGCACTAGCAACATGAGTGTTAATGCTACATTCCGCACCTTTTACCGCGAAATCGGTGAGATTCTTCGCGGCACCAAAACCTCCAGGAAGCAATAGTGCGTCGTAATCATCGACATTGAGCTTTGCAACATCCTCTATTTTCCCGCGTGCAATACGTGCCGCTTCAACCAAGACGTTGCGTGTCTCGTCCATCTCTTCACCGGTCTTGTGGTTTATAACATGAAGTTGATCGATGTTGGGCGCGAAACAGTGCCAGCTCGCACCTTGTTTTTCAATCGCGTGCAGCGATAGTACGGATTCGTGAATTTCAGCCCCATCAAAGACACCTGAACCACTTAGTATTACGGCAACTTTCTTCATTGTTGTCCTCCCTTGTTGTTGTGCGCTGTTAGCGTAGCCAATTAATAACCGCTACGGTCTGATTAGAGTCTCATTCTTCCAATTCGCGTGACTCATTGGGATCTGATTGCTGGTCGGTGTCACCGCTATCCTCTTGCTGTTCTTCAGAATAGTTCTTCACCACAAAAGGAATTAGCATGATGTTAGAAGGAAAGAATCGTTTCATATCGGACGCCTCCTAGGCATTTAGCAACACCTAGATTGTGACTGGAGAATAGCGGAGAAAGTTTGTTTCAGGTCATAAAGTTTTGCGTAAATCAATTTAACAAGAATAGTTGAGCATGGAGTCACATTAATGGTTAACACTTGTCCCAGTAGGGGGTGTCAGTGCCCAATCGTTCGTTGATGAAATCTAAGAAAACTTTAACTTTCAATGGCATATGTTTTCTTTCAGGAAAAACGGCATAGACGGCATGTACTGGCAACCGGTAATCGACAAGGACAACTTCAAGACGACCTGCATGGATGTCCTTGGCCACAATGAATGTTGGTAAGTTCCCAATGCCTGCCCCCTCTAATACTGCACGACGAATCGCTTCGCTGTTGTTCACTGATAAACGACCTTTAGGAACAACGCGATACTCTTGCCCAGCCGAATTGAGGCTCCACTCGGTACCACCGCGATAGTAGCTGTACTGTAAGCAACTGTGATTGACCAGATCGCTAGGCTGCTGTGGGCGGCCATGTTGTTCTAGGTACTCTTTTGATGCACATAGCACGCTGACACATGGTGCGAGTCTTTTCGCAATTAGGTTTGATAAAGGCAGGTGGCCAATACGGATGCCGATGTCAAAACTGTCTTGTATGAGGTCAACCATTTGGTCTTCGAGTTGCAAATCAATTTCTACATCAGGATAGAGAGCGAGGAACTCTGCAATCAGAGGAGCTACGTGTAGGACACCAAAGGACATGGGAGCCGTCACTTTTAGCTTACCGCGAGGCTTGCCTTGCAGCTCGCTAACCGCATCTAGTCCTTGTTGCGCTAGGTTTAGAGATTGCACGACATACTCGTAATAGCGTTGACCCGCTTCCGTTAAACTCAGTTTTCGTGTAGTGCGATTAAGAAGTCTAATTCCTAGTTCATCTTCTAAGTGGGTGATTCGTTTACTGACGGCGGATTTGGTGATATTGAGTTTTTCGGCTGCGCCAGAGAAACTGCCATTTTCAACCACTGAGACAAAAACAGGTATCGAAGAGAATGCTTGCATAGTTGACTGTAGGTAAACAATAAATTTCTTAACTTAGAGATTATCATCTTATTGAAAACAATCTACACTAGCGATGAAATTTTTAGGAGATAGCAATGAAATACGATTGGATCTTGTTTGATGCTGACGAAACCCTGTTTCACTTTGATGCCTTTAAAGGGATGCAGCTCATGTTCTCGCGCAAGGGGGTAGAGTTTACTTCACAAGATTTTGAGCACTATCAAACGGTCAATAAGCCTCTATGGGTTGATTATCAAAATGGCACCATCAGTGCCGATGATTTAAAACACACTCGCTTTCAAGAGTGGGCAGACCGGTTAGATACGACCACCTCTGAGTTAAACAGTGCTTTTCTAGAGGCAATGGCTGACATATGTACCTTACTTCCAGGAGCAAAAGAGCTGATGGAAGCGGTTCATGGCAAGGCGAAGATGGGTATCATCACTAATGGTTTTACCGAGCTTCAGGCAATCAGACTTGAAAGAACCGGTATGAGCCAATATTTCGAACACGTCGTGATATCCGAGCAAGTGGGTTTTGCTAAGCCCGATACAGCCATTTTTAGCCATGCGATGGAGAAAATGGGGTCGCCTTGTAAGAGCAAAGTTCTCATGGTGGGAGACAACCAACATTCTGACATCCTAGGTGGACTTAATTTTGGTATCGAAACCTGTTGGTTAAATAGTGTAGGGGCTGAAGCAGATGCCGATATTTCGCCGCACTACACGGTAAGTTCTCTGCATGAGCTGAAAGATATTTTGCTGGCCTAGCAACTATTTTTTATTAACAGTGATCGAAGTGAACCTGTGCGCAGTAAGAATAACAGAATTCACTGTTACTGTTATAGCGAGGAAGCAGCATGTCAGTTCTTGGAAAAATCATCGATTTAGATCCGAAGCACGGGTATGGCTTTATTGAAGATGAAAACTGCAACGATAAGGTGTTTTTTCATGTTCGTGATATGCGTGGCACTTCAATTGACGTTCATGTTAATGAGTTGGTGGAGTTTGATGTTGAGTCTGACCTCAACGGCTGTCGAATCGCGCTCAATATTTCACCTATGGTCATGAAGTAACGAATACTTCAAAGCTTCAGGTGCGTGAAGTGTAATGTAGCGTTCGAGATATTTGCCAGTCGATGTCTCGAACCTTGTATCGGTAATCGTGAGCGTCTCGATTCTATCAATTCGAAAATGCCGATAACCCTTTCTCAATTCGCACCAAGGGTCCATACTTTTCCCTAAAAGATTTGTCATAGTGGTTGTAAACAGCGAGAAGAATTTCCGGCACAAAAATCGCAAATTCTTCTCGCTGTGCTTTAAGCATATCTGGCAACACAGATAAAACTTTAGTCGAAGCGGAGCGCGATGCCTGAGCGAATTCATCGTCTGATCAAGCTCGCTCATCTCTATCGAGTGGTGGTGCCAGAACCTGTCAGTCGTGTTCTAGATCAAATAATTTAAGCAAAGTTGGTTAGAATATGCGCATTGTATAATATGTGTGCTATAGCTAATGTTAACGCAATAATAATTATAGGCTTATCGCAACTTCAGGCTAGGTAAGGGAAATAACATGGCAATACAAGGAACAATTGCTCAATGGGATCAGAGCAAGGGTTATGGTTATATTTCTGTAGAAAACCAAGATACTCAAATTTTATTTCATATCAATGATTTAGAAAATAACTCTCGGTTACCCTGTGTCAGCGAACCTGTGGTATTTCGTTTAGGATCTGATAGTAATGGAACCATGAGAGCGGTCGACGTAACTCGGCCTTTGGTGTTTAATTTTTCTCTTGCTATAGCCGTCTGGTTCTGTAGCGCACTTTTCGGTAGCGTCGTCTTGCTAGATTTTCCACTCATATCCTGCGTACTTTATTTTGCAGCCAGCACAGCCACATACACCTTATATGCGTTAGACAGACACGCAATGATGAACGATGGGTGGCGAGTTCCGGAAGTCGCTTTCCATATAATGAACGTGTGTGGCGGATGGGTTGGGGCTTTGCTTGCTCAGTCGATTATGCATCACAAGTATCATGATATTGGATTTAAGTTCCTCTTCTGGTCGAGCTTGGTACTCAATATTGCGTTGTTTGCTTGGTCATTGACCAGTGAAGGTGCTTTTTTACTGGAACAAGCGATCTCAATGTTGCGCTCTATTTCGTGAGAAGAATCTGCCTCTAATACTGTTTGATATCACAAAGCCGCCCATCTGGGCCAGCTCCTATCACTTAACGTGTTCGCAACGCACTGGATAGCAAACCTTACTGTTGCGAACGACCCCTCTGTAGCAGTGGGGTATTTTCTGATTTTTCATCATTTGTGATGGTTCACAGTCTCCTCGGTGCATTTCTTGCTTCCGGGCAACTTTTTGCTCGACCTGAGCAAGATCTTGCTCGATTCGAGCAAAAAGTTGCTCAGCTTGTATATTAACAAATGCTTAAATTGTTGAAATATATACATTTTCATTTTGGCACGCTTTTTGACTAAGAGTAAGTGTTATTACACACAACCTCTAAGGATTTTACTATGCCAACTCCATGTTATATTTCTATCGACGGTGAAACTCAGGGTCTGATCACGGCGGGCGCCTGTACGGCTGACTCTATCGGTGACTCTTATGTAGAAGGTCACGAAGACGAGATGCTGGTTCAGAAGTTTGACCACGTCATTTCGGTTCCGACCGATCCACAATCTGGTCAACCTTCTGGTCAACGCGTCCATAAACCTTTCAAGTTTACTGTCACTCTCAACAAAGCCGTACCACTGCTGTACAACGCGCTTTCTTCTGGTGAGAAGATGAAGAACGTCGAGCTTAAATGGTACCGCACTTCTATCGAAGGCAAACAAGAGAACTTCTTCACCACTAAGCTAGAAAACGCGTCTATCGTCGATATCCAGTGTGAGATGCCACACTGTCAAGATCCGTCGATGTCCGACTTCACGCAAAATCTAACGGTCTCAATGTCGTACCGTAAGATCACTTGGGATCACGTCAACGCAGGTACGTCTGGTTCAGACGATTGGCGTAAACCTATCGAAGCTTAATCACTTTGATTTTCAGAGGCTTCCTACAGGAAGCCTCCTGAAAGCCTTAACCCCAAATTACCGTTGTCGCGGTAATTTGTATTTAAGGTTTTTGTGCTTGGTGTTAACGATAGGAGAGACGTATGGCGACATTGGCGTACACCATAGATATAGAAGGACTCGGCGATGATGCCTTGGTTGTGACTCAGTTCGATGGGCAAGAGTCCTTGTCTGCCAGCGTGTTTCATCATCGACCTTGTTACGGTTTTTGTTATCAAATCACCTTAGCC
>NZ_QEWN01000090.1 GCF_006124995.1 Vibrio sp. Hep-1b-8 | reverse complement strand
GTTGGGTGAACTGCATCGATAAAGACTATCGATTCATCCTTGCCACAGCTTGCCTTTAGAGCTTCATAAGCCTCTATGAATGCTTGCTGTTTTGCTTTATCAAACTTGTGTGGAACGCCTTTCGGTTGCTTGTAGCTAAAGCCATTGTGGTGAAGCCATTTGTTCATACCAGAGACCGTATAATCAAGTCCAAATGCCTCTTTAACGTAGGCGACAATTTGATGAGTGTGAGAATAGGTTTTCTCAGTCAAATGCTCGATTAGGTGCATGGTTTGAGTAGCAGAAAGCTTGCTTTGGCTTCCGCCATTTTCAGGCTTAAGTTTTTCAGAAAGAACGTAGTCACTAAGGTGGCGTGCAACGGTTGATTCATGAATGCGAAGAGCTTGAGCAATCATGGTCTGACTCCACCCCTCTGTGGTAAGCAATACTGCTTTAATACGGTCACGCACTCGACCATCACGAGTAGAATCGTGCATTTGTTCGAGTTGCAGTTTCTGCTGAGGAGTCAGTGTAATTTTCATGGTTCGTAGCATGATCCTGATTCTAAATAAAATCAAGCATTTTCAATGATCAGGGGTATAACAAGGTCTTTTCCAAAGAAGAAATTACTAAGCTCGAACTATGACATGTTTTGACCTTTTCCAAGATAAGTAGAGGGCACGATGCTGTGAGTTGTATTGATATAAAGTGGTTTATTGCCCTGTTAGTGCTTATCGCTTTTACAAATGCTAATGCATTTAGTCGGGTGCCTAACGTACCGGAAGATATGCCGGCATGGCGTATAGGTTATGCTATGTCGACCTTGTATCCAGTTAAAGTGACTCAAGCCTATGGTGTTAATGACAGCCGAGGTTGGACCTCATTTATTCATAATGATGTGCTTTTTTTTGGCAGAACTGAGCTTAAAGAGATGAGAAAGTATGCCCCGAATTACGATGGCTACAGTATCGCATTAGGTATACCAGTTGAGATAAAAAGCCAGGTAGCGCCGACGAGTGCTCTTCCCGATAGCATTTATCTTTACTGGGCTTCCGTCACCAATCAAAGGTTTTTTGCGACCAAATTTGATCTAACGCCTAAGATGAAAACGGTGATGAGCACCAAAGAGCCATTCATCCGCTTTGACGGCTTTAACACTCACTGTTACCGAAGTGATATTGTTTTTGGCTTTCTACCCAACGGAAATACAAAAGTGTGGCTAGATGGCTGTGGCGAGTACAAGTTTGTTACAGAGCTTGAACCTATTAAGGAGCTCGATATGGATTCCTTTGGCAATGATGCGGAAATTATTCGAGACAATTATAGCGAGGATATGGCAGAAAGAGCCAAACAACTTGGTGCGACGCTCGATCCAATTCCGTGGGATAAGGTTAACAAGGTCTTTTCCAAAGAAGAAATTACTAAGCTCGAACTATGATGTGTTTTGACCTTTTCCAAGATAAGTAGAGGGCACGATGCTATGAGATGTCTTGATATAAAGTGGTTTATTGCCCTGTTAGGGCTTATCACTTATGCAAATGCTAATGCATTTAGTCGAGCGCCTAACGTACCGGAAGATATGCCTAAATGGCGTGTTGGCTATGCTATGTCGACCTTGTATCCAGTTAAAGTAACCAAAGCTTATGGAGAAAATAAGCAGGGAGGTTGGATTTCCTTTGTACATAATTATCTACAGTATTTTTATAGAACTGAATATGACTATATGACGAAATCGTATCCATCGTATGATGGGTATGGCATCGTTCTTGGCGCACCAATTGGTTACTCAAGCCAAGTCGCAGGTACAAATAACTTACCTGATAGCATCACCATTTACTGGACGTCAATAAGCAACGCAAAATCGTTTATCACTCAATTTGAGTTACCTGACCGACTAAAAGATCAAATGGTCATTAAAGATAAATACATAACATGGGATGGGGTCGAACTTGAATGTTACCGCAATGATATTGTATTTGGTTTCATACCCAACGGAAAAACCAAAATATGGATACGGGGCTGTGCCGAGTACAAGTTTGTCACAGAGCTTGAACCTATTAAGGAGCTCGATATGGATTCCTTTGGCAACGATGCTGAAATCTATCGAATCAATTATGGCAAGCGGATGGCAGAAAGAGCCAAACAACTTGGTGCGACGCTCGATCCAATTCCGTGGGATAAGGTTAACAAGGTCTTTTCCAAAGAAGAAATTACTAAGCTGGATTGATGACTGATTTCGCTCTTTTGTAGGTCAGTCAGAATAAAAAACGCCAGCAATAGCAAGCTATTGCGCTTTCGTGTTGATGAATTTAGGGGATGGTAAAACATCCCCTTTTTACTTATGCTCACACCAATAGCATCGCCATTGCAAGGAGTGCAAATGTCTAAAATCATACTGAAGGGCTTCATCGTAGTCTCGTGTGAAGATTTACAAACCGTTGAGCAAGAGCTACCAACACACACTAAGCTTACGCTTGAAGAAGACGGCTGTTTGGTATTTGAAGTCACTAAGAACAAGGGAAATCCAAACAGATTTGATGTTTATGAAGAGTTCACCGATAGGGAAGCCTTCGACAAACATCAGACTAGGGTAAAGAACTCATATTGGGGGCAAGTTACAGCCAACGTTGAGCGACACTACGAGATTTTTGATCTCGCTTACTGATGTAACAGTAATTGTAAATCGTGCGCAGAATCTGAAAGAAATTGTCAATTGGATGAAGTGATGCGTCCAATAGCATCATTGCTTTAATAGTCTTGAACCTGTTGAGAAGTTCGATATGGACACCTTTGGCAACGATGCTGAAATCTATCGAATCACTTATGGCAAGCGGATGGCAGAACGAGCAAAACAAGCAAAACAATTGGGTGTTACCGTTGAACCAATTCCGTGGGATAAGGTGAACAAGGTCTATTGCAACGATGAGATTACTCAACTGGAATGATGACTGATTATGAAAGCTTTAATGTTAACACCGCTCTCAATCCCCCCATGGAACTGCGTGACAGGGTTAGTTTCCCTCGGTAGCTGTGTGCCATTTCACTGACGATATTTAAGCCTAAACCGGTACCTGGCGTCGTCTCATCAAGGCGTACTCCACGTTCAATTGCCTGTTTGAGTTTTTCATCGGGTATCCCAGGGCCATCGTCTTCAATGATAATGGCGATGTCATCAGCTGCTAAGGTCTCGGAATGCACACGGATGATGCTTTCTGACCATTTGTACGCATTTTCGAGCAAGTTACCGACCATTTCATCTAAGTCTGTTTTATCAACCGCCACTTGAATATCGGAATCAAGTTCGTTGATAAGCGTCACGCCACGCTCTGCATAGACTTTATCGAACGCCATCGAAATCGCATCAACTCTTTGGGAAGGATTCGCTCGAACCGAAAGAATATTCTTTGAGCCAGCCATACGAGCACGGCCAAGGTGGTAGTCAATTTGGCTTTGAATCTGCTCGACGGGGGGGTGTAGGTAGCGCTGGGTTTCCTGATCAAGCGCCGCGATTTCGTTTTTTAACACCGACAAAGGCGTTTTTAACGCATGAGATAGATTTCCAGCATGGTGTCGAGCGCGTTCAAGTAGCTCTTGGTAGTGGAACACCAGCGCATTGAGATCAGACACAACCGGAGCGACTTCTTTGGGGTAGTCTTGATCTAGCTGAGTCTTTTCACCAGAACGTAACTGAGAGAGTTCTTTGTGCATTTTCGTCAACGGACTGAGTGACCATTGAACCTGCAAGAAAATGACCGCCAGAACGCCAAAATAGAGCAGGGCAAGAATAATCCACAATTGGCTCATAAGGCTGCCGACGGTATCTTCGATAGGTTGTTCATCGATGCCGATAATCACTTCGATTGGGCCGTCATAGTCTGGGTAGTAAAGGGTGGTTTTTATGTAAATGAGCTTCTCGTTTCGTGCGCCAAAATACTCTTTTTCTTTCTTCTCCGATGTGATTTTTTTATCCCACAGAGAGCGTGAACGAAGCAGTTCCTTGTCTGTTTTGGCTGACCAGTAAAGTCCACTATAGGGACGATTGAAACGAGGATCTGAGAGTGTGCTCGTGAGGGTCAGGTTGCCGGTTTTATCCGCTTCAAGCGATGCTGAGATCTCATCCATATAGATGGTGAGCTGTGATTTGGTGTCATCAACCATGTAGCTGAATACCTGATTGGGTACGCTGACACCAACTGCAATAATCATCGCTGTTAACCAGACTACGGCCGCAAGGACGAGGCGGCTTTTAAGGCTCAGTCGTTTAAGCAGCGTTCGTTTGTTACTCGGCATTCAGTTGATACCCTAGTCCACGAACGGTTTTAATCACTTTTGGTGCGATTTTTTTGCGGATACGGCCAATGAAAACTTCAATGGTATTTGAATCACGGTCAAAGTCTTGTTTGTAGATATGCTCAACCAGTTCGGTGCGCGAGATAACCTTTTCTGGATTATGCATAAAGTAGGCGACGACTTTATATTCCAGCGCAGTGAGGCTAATCGCTTGACCTTGCCACATGACTTTTGATGTACGCGTATCGAGGCTGAGATTACCAATTTGCATCACAGGAGATGCGTTACCTGAAGCGCGGCGCAATTGCGCACGAATGCGAGCGGTAAGCTCGACCATTTCAAAGGGTTTAGTCAGGTAGTCGTCGGCTCCGGCATTGAGTCCTTCTACGCGTTGGGTCAGGGTGTCTCGCGCACTAAGAATTACCACAGGCGTGTTGATGTTCTCGTCACGAATGCCTTTCAAAACGGTCAGCCCATCTAATTTAGGTAAGCCAAGATCAAGCACGATGACGTCCCACTCTTCGGAGGTCGCGCGATAGAGGGCATCAATACCATCTTGTGAAAGTTCTGGCACCCAGCCGGTTTTTTCTAATGACTCTACAATTTGTTCACCAAGGCGTGGTTCATCTTCAACAACAAGAATTTTCATATTCAGTTCTTCTTAGTTTTTTAGTGCTTGTTTAATGTTTCTGCCTTTGATTTGCAGCATTTCCAAAGTTTTGGCGTTGTACTCGACTTTAATTATATTGTTGTCGTGGTTTAATTTGAGTTCGTAGACCCAGATATCGTCGTCTTCTTCGAGTTCAACGTGAATGATTCGTCCGTTTAAGTCACGTTCAACGGCCGCGTAGAGTTCTGAAAAAGGGCGAATGTTGCCATTTTTGACCGCTTCATAGACTTCATCCTGATCCCCATCGAACTCAATTCGAGTTCCCGGCTTGTGTACGTCCTGAACCAAAGCATGACCATCTTGCTGGTCATGTTTTTTAGCCATTGTTGGTAATGAGAATAGCACACAGGCAACGATGGCAGACGTCGTAACTATCGGACTTTTAAACATAATCATACCTTCTCGCATTTTCTATCGCTCAGTATACGGACTTGTTTATGAACACCAAGTGAATGGCATTTAGTTAGTTAACTCGTCAGCAAAAATCTTATCGCGCATCTTCCAGAAGCGTCCGGATTTTCTGGCAATAACAAACTGAGGAGGGCGGAATCGATGTTGATTGTTGACCACTTTGGTCGGTGATGACTCGTCAAAGGGGCGATGTTTGTCTGCCAGATGCGGTCGAACAAATTGATCAAGAAAACGCTGCTTTTGCGGTTTGGTAGAGAGTGACCAGAACTCACTAACTTGCGCTTGGTTGTCCCCGATATAAGCGACCTTGAGACTGCTTTTACCTTTATCGTCTTTGTGGACAGAGAGGGTCATTTCACGGCATTCGAAGACTAAGGCATCTTTTAGGTTTAACGCTTCTTTTAGTTTTTTATCTGGATCAACCAGAGTGGCGTCACATTCATGGCAAATTCGGGCGGCGATATCATTGTCTGCCCCGCATTCACCGCAGTATTTGGCGCGAAAACGATAGTTGCAGTGTTCACGCTCACCCGTTTCATCATCTTCAAAATAGCCTTGGCATTTACGGCCAAAGTGTTCGATTAAAAATCCGTTGTTGTCGAGTTTGCCCCAAAAGTTATTATTAAAACCACAGGCAGGGCAAGGGATGGTAATGATTTCACTGTCTGAGTTGGGCTTTGGATCGCCAACTTCTGGCTGATAAAGGTCGTAACTATTGCCTGCGTAATCCAGTACCAGACATTCATCTTTCCCCGGAGATAAGCGTAGTCCGCGACCAACGATTTGCTGATAGAGACTGATCGATTCTGTGGGGCGTAAAATAGCAATAAGGTCGACGTGCGGCGCGTCAAACCCCGTCGTCAATACAGACACGTTGACCAAGTACTTGATTTTTCGCTGCTTGAAGGCGCTGATAATGGCGTCACGTTCAGGTGTCGGGGTATCGCCAATGACGATGGCGGCTTCCCCTTGAGGAAGTAAGCTAAATATTTCTTGAGCATGTCGAACCGTAGCGGCAAATATCATGATGCCCTGTTTCTGGCGAGACATATGAATGATTTGGTCGACAATTTGCGGGGTGGCTCGCTTGGCTTTGTCGATGACCATATCCATTTCCGACTCTTTATAACGACCTGTACTGGCTGGTTTAAGCTGCGAGAAATCGTAACTCAGCACTGGTGCGTCCATCATTCTTGCCGGAGTGAGGAACTTTTCATCAAGTAAGTAACGAATAGGCAGTTCGAAAATGCAGTCGCGGAAGAAACGCGGTTCTTCACTTCGCACCAAACCCCGAGAGTGATATTGATAAATCCAGCCCATTCCAAGTCGATAGGGTGTTGCGGTGAGCCCGAGAACCTTAATACCAGGGTTTAGGTTTCGTAAATGGGTAATGACTTTTTGATAGCTGGTGTTCTTACCGTCGGGTACTCGGTGGCACTCGTCGATGACTAAGAGTGAAAATTGATTTTCAAATTGATCGAGATTACGTACCACAGATTGAACCGATGCGAAGACCACTTGTTGGTCTGTCTCTTTACGCCCTAAACCTGCTGAATAGATTGAGCCTTTGAGTCCGTATCCTTCGTACTTCTCGTGGTTTTGTTCGACCAACTCTTTGACGTGGGCAAGTACCAAAACTCTGCCTTTTGCCAGCCTCGCTAATTCAGCGATAACTAAGCTTTTTCCGGCACCAGTAGGCAGTACCAAAACTGCCGGTGTTGAGTGTTGACGAAAGTGATGGATTACGGCTTTTACCGAATCAGACTGGTAAGGGCGGAGTGTATACATAAAATGTGTGAAATAGCTCAACTATTTAGTTTAGTCGCACTATAATACCCCACCTGACTGAGATGAGGTATTCATGCGTTTAGATAAATATCTATGTGATGCATTAGGTGCAACACGTAAAGAAGCAACAAAAATCATTAAAAGTGGCGATGTAACAGTTAACGACATCGTGCAGAAAAGTGGTGCGGTTAAGATCACTGAAGATTGTACGGTTGAGTGGCAGGGTAGAGAAATACATAAACCCGGCCCACGTTATATCATGCTGTTCAAACCTGATGGTTTTGTTTGCTCGCATGAAGATGGATTCAATCAAACAGCATTTGTGTTGCTGGACGAAGTGAAAATTGAAGATCTTCACTTTGCTGGTCGCCTCGACGTGGATACCACAGGTCTAGTGTTGATTACTGATGATGGTCAGTGGTCGCACCGAATTACGTCTCCAAAGCATAAGTGTGCGAAAACCTATCGTGTATGGTTGGCGGATCCTGTGCAAGAGGACTACGCAGACAAGTTTGCGGCCGGTATTCAGTTGCGCAATGAGAAAGAGCTGACGCTTCCTGCCAGCCTAGAAGTGGTGAATGCGGAAGAAAATGAAGTATTACTGACGATCACGGAAGGCAAGTATCACCAAGTTAAGCGTATGTTTGCCGCTCTGGGAAATAAAGTTGAACATCTGCACCGCGAACGCATTGGTGAAATCGAGTTGTGTGAGACCTTGGAACCGGGCGAATATCGTTATCTGACTGAAGAAGAAATTGAATCTGTCTGGAATTAATAGATAGTTTGGGAAATGCTTTGTTTCCGAATGGGAACTGGTTTTTTATCCGGATTTGATTGAGGATAGATCGGATCACGACATCGTTGATATTTATACATACTGTTTGGTTGCAGCACGGAGGCTGCATCTTATACGCCGCCGAGTAGGAGACTTATGTCTGAAAAATCCTTAGCGCAATCCAATACTCCACATATCAGTTTTCTACTATTTTTAGTGCTGGGTGCGATTGGTGCTCTGACCCCTTTAGCCATTGATATGTACTTGCCAGCAATGCCAGCCATCGCCCGCGATCTTGGTGTTAGTGAGGGTTCGGTACAAGTTACCTTGACCGCCTATACCGCAGGCTTCGCCATTGGTCAGTTAATTCATGGGCCATTAGCAGACAGCTATGGACGCAGACCAGTCTTGCTGCTGGGCGTGCTGTTTTTTGGTTTAGCATCGGTAGTCAGTGCAACAACCCATGGCATTGATGCATTGACTTGGGTTCGCACCGCTCAAGGTTTTGCTGGTGCAGCGGCCGCCGTGATTATCCAAGCGGTTGTTCGCGATATGTTTGACCGAGAGGATTTCACCCGAGCGATGTCATTTGTCACATTGGTTATGACGGTTGCTCCGCTGATTGCGCCTATGATTGGCGGATATGTAGCGGTTTGGTTCGGTTGGAGAGCGATTTTCTGGATTCTTGCTGCATTTTCCTTGGTTGTTATCGCCCTAGTATTGTGGAAGATTCCTGAAACTTTAAGTGCAGAAAATAAGCAACCGCTACGGATCAGAAATACACTTCGCAACTATTTACGCTTGTTTCAAAATCCTGTGGCGATGGGTCTTATCTTCTCGGGAGCGTTTTCTTTTGCAGGCATGTTTGCATTTTTGACCGCAGGTTCGTTTGTCTATATTGATATTTATGGTGTGAGGCCGGATCAGTTTGGTTATTTGTTTGCGCTTAATATCGTTGCAATGATTATTATGACCAGCATTAACGGCAGATTAGTTAAAAAGGTCGGCTCGCATAACATGTTGCGCTTTGGTTTACTGGTTCAACTTATCGCGGGTATTGGTCTATTTGTTACATGGTTGCTCGACGCAGGTCTATGGGGCACGGTGGTGTTTGTGGTGATGTTTATTGGTACATTGTCGACCATCGGCAGTAACACCATGGGACTATTATTGAGTGGTTATCCAACGATGGCAGGTACTGCTTCTTCGTTGGCAGGGACTCTACGTTTTGGAACTGGGTCTATTATTGGTGCTGTTGTGGCATTTTTGCCCGGCGGCGTAACCTGGCCGATGATAACGGTTATGAGCTTGTGCTCGGTGATCTCGGCTACCTGTTATTGGGTATTTGGAAGAAAGGCGTAATGTCTGAATATACGGTAGAAATACAAAAACTAGTGAATGCGGCATTGGATGACATTGCTCGAGAGCACAAAGCGGGTAAGCTGGTGAATGGGCCAGTGGCAAACAATCTTTATTTGGTTCGTTGGGTGACCAAAGCGCTAAAATCGCAGCAGTATCCACGTATTGTGGTCGATGACCTGACTCGTTGGCAAAAAAGCGGTCGTTCTAAAGGTAATCAAGCTAGTTTGATGCAGACTTTCCAGCGAATCTCTAAGTTCTATGCGCAGTTTTTCCCACAAGGTGAAGCTGAACGTGTGATTAAAGACAAAGAGATTGATGCGTTTCTTGATGCAATGGAGCAGCAAGGGTGGGAGATCTCAACCTCAGAACCATTAGTCAATTGCGGTAAAGTTCAGATTTTTACTGAAGGTCCAAACTCACTGGCGCTCTGTGCAGATCAGTGTGATAACTGTTTTGATGGCGAAGAGCTAGTGAAACCAATGAGTTGGTTTGTACGTGGTCATCATGCGGATTTTGTTGAGAAAGCATCCGCAGCAGGCTTTATGGTACATAAAGTCACCGACTATAAATCAAATGTGAAATATCACGGTGAATATTTGATTTTCCCAGCCAATAGAGGCAATCAGCTTGCAGAAATACCTCTGAGTTTGACGGTATAGTCATCGAGCTGTAATCGAAAAGAGCTTCTACGAGTGTGGAAGCTCTTTTGCTTTTCGAACAATGGCTTTGACCATTCCTTTAAAAATAAACATGTGCGCTGGCATCATCGCAAACCAGTAAAGAAGCCCTTTGAAACCTTGGGGGTGCCACCATGCCGTTACGGTTAAGCGCCTAAACTGGCCTACATCCTCTATCGCAAATTCTAATCGACCAAGCCCTGGTCCTTTCATACCAAACAGTAAAGAGATGAACTGCTGTTCTTCACAGCGGATGACCTTCCATGAGTCAATAAAATCGCCTACTTGCAACTGTGGCCCCGACGGGGAGCGTCTGATAGGGCGACCGCCACCGAAAAAAATATCGAGCCATTCTCGCGTGCGCCACAAACTGTTGGCGAAGAAATATCCTTGTTGTCTGCTGCCAATCTGTTTGACCAGTTGCCACAGTTGCTCGGAACTTAACTCGGTCTCAATACTGGCTCCGGTCTGTTTAGGGTAATAACCAAATCCGGGTTGCCAGCGCGAGAGAGCTGCTGGGTCAAATCCCCAAACATTACTACGAACGAAAGTCCCTTCACGCTCTATGCTGTTTTTGACCATGTCAGAAAAACGCACTAGTTGCTGAGGGTAGCGCTGCCTAATGGCTGTCGAGTCAGCGATAAAATCATGTTCTAAGCCAGATAGCAGTGCTGCACCGATACTTGAAGGGACAGACGTGATTATGCCAAGCCAATGTGATGCCATCTTTGGGGTCAACAAAGAGGTCGACCATATCGATATTGGTTTGTGGATTGCCTGCGCAATGACTTTAAACTGTTCGCGATAACTGAGAGTGTCGGGTCCGCCTACTTCGAACAACTGATGTTCTGTTGGTGGCTCTAACACGACGGCTAACAGATAGTGATTGAGATTTTCTAGTGCAATTGGGTTCGCGCGTGAATCGACCCACTTAGGGGTGATCAACAACGGCATGTTGTAGACAAAATCGCGCATGATTTCAAAAGCAGCAGAACCTGGGCCAATAATCACTCCAGCGCGTAACTCAGTGATGGGAACGCCAGAGGAACGGATAATATCCCCCGTCATTCGCCGCGCTTGCAGATGTTTTGAATTGCCAGTCTGAGGTTGAATCGCACTCAGATAGATGACGTGCTGAACCTTACTGTGGGCTAGGGCGGCTTTAAAGTTCTCCGCCAGCGAGATTTCGTAATCAAGGAAATCATGGCCGTGAGCCATACCATGGACTAGAAAATAGATAAGATCAAAGTGAGGCACAAGCTCCATGGTTGCCGCTTGGTCGGCAAGATCAAGATAGCGCAGGGTTAGATTGGGATGAGGTGCCACACGCGCACGAAGATACTCGATTTGTCGAGCCGCAGCTGTAACGAGATAACCACGTTGGCAGAGCTGTTCTAGGAGTTGAGAACCCACGTATCCTGACGCCCCCAATACCAGCACTTTCTTCATTTATTTTCCCTGATATTTTTATGGTTTCATATTTAAGCCGATCATATAATAACCAAGTATTTTTTTCTCTATTTTCATGCTGTTGCAGCTCAAGGTGGCGTTTGTCTATGCTTTCTCAAATCATGCACCATACCCGTGGTGACTTTATCCGCCGTCTGATTGCTATCGCTCTACCTATCACGCTGCAAAGTATCATGTTCTCAAGCCGTAGTTTGGTCGATGTTCTGATGTTAGGCCAATTAGGCGAAGCAGAAATTGCGGCGGTCGGTGTCGCTGCTAGGGCAACGTTTGTTACCACCATTATGTTAGTCGGTGTGACCACAGGTGGGGCCTTGCTGACAGCACAATATTGGGGGGCAGGTGATCGACAAGGGGTGCGTGAAAGCACCGCTTTAACTTGGTTGGTTTGTACGCTATTTGCTGCGCTGACTGCTCTGCTATTTGTTCTTTTCCCAAGCCAGATCATGGGGCTAGCAACCAATGATCCAGAGGTCAATCAACTCGGTAGCGACTATCTGGTCATCACATCAGTCACCATGTTCGCAGTCGCTTGTGTTGCCAGTATGTCGGTGGGCTTGCGAGCGATGCATAAGCCGGGTATCAGCACCTTTTTTAGTGGCATTGGTATTGTGTCCAACATCTTTCTCAACTGGGTACTGATTTTTGGTAAATTTGGTATGCCTGCAATGGGGATCAAAGGGGCGGCGATAGCAACGGTGATGAGCGGCGCGATAGAGGTGCTCACGCTATTTTGCTACCTGCATGTTAAGCAGCATTTGCTGGCGTTTGGAGTTGATGATATTCGGCGAGTCATTGAGTGGAATAGAGTCATCAAGTTCTTGAAACTGTCTCTGCCAACCACTTTTAACTTCTTGGCATGGGCTGGTGGTTTGTTTGCTTATCACGCCATTATGGGACAATCCGGTGTTCAAGGTTTGGCTGCGTTATCAGTGATGACGCCTGTTGAATCTATCGCCTTAGCATTGCTAATAGGAATGTCGAATGCCGCAGCGGTGTTGGTGGGTAATCAGATTGGCGCTAAGAATTATGATGCGGTTTATTATCAAGCTATTGGTGTTACGCTACTCAGCTTGCTTGTTGGTGTTGTGGTTGCGATTTTGCTGTTCTTTGTCCAAAGCTCTGTGCTTGATGGTTTTAGCGCGTTGTCTGCCGAAACCCGCGCTTTGGCGGAAAAGTTTATGCTTGTATTGAGTGTTGGTATCGTACTTCGCTCTGTGCCGATGATGACCATTGTAGGTGTGTTGCGTGCAGGCGGTGACGTTAAGTTCTGCCTCTACCAAGATCTGGTTGCTCAATGGCTTATTGGTATTCCTCTTGCTGCGTTTGCGGCGATTGTCTTAGGCTGGCCGCCAGAGTGGATCTATTTGCTGTTTTTGACCGAAGAACTGATTAAATGGTTTGGTTCGCTGTTTAGGATGAGTACACGCAAATGGATACGTAATTTGATCGAAAATTAGATATTGAGCGTCTATTTGATGTGTATAGATGCATATCTTGTGATCTAGTATCCAAATTACTTCCTAGATGGGTCGATTTAGTGTAGATTCACATTCCTATTTGTAAGGTTAACGAGAGAATCGATGTTACAACTGACAGACCTATGTAAGGGCTACTTAGACGGTGGTGAATTTCACCCTGTTATACAAGGTGCTGAGTTGTCATTGAAACAAGGGGAGCAGGTTGCTCTGATGGGCGAGAGTGGTTCTGGAAAGAGCACTTTACTCAACCTGATAGCAGGCCTTGATACCGTTGATTCTGGTGAAGTTCTTTTCCCCAATTTTGCGATGAACTCTGTCGCAGAGACCAAGCGCACCGCTTATCGTCGTAATAACATTGGCCTTATCTTTCAGCAATTTAACCTTCTTCCGACTCTGAATGTCGCGGATAACATCCGTTTCTGTCGCCAGCTAAAAGGCTTGCCTGAAGATCAGGGACTATGGCGTCAAATTCTCTCTGCTTTGGATTTAATGCCGCTTTTAGGTCGCTATCCTGAAGAGGTATCAGGTGGTCAGCAACAGCGTGCTGCGATTGCTCGTGCGTTATATATGGAACCCAAGATTCTTCTTGCTGATGAACCTACGGGAAGTCTTGATGAGCGAAATGCAGAAGCGGTGATGCGTCTGTTAACGAGCTTAACCAGGCAGCTTGACTGTACTTTATTGTTGGTTACGCACAGTGAACGCGTTGCGGAACATATGGAAGGCAGGATAAGGCTCCAAGGAGGGCAGTTGCATGTTATGGCCCGTAGTTAAAGCACTACTGGGCCACTACAGGCGTTATCCTTTTCAAATCCTTCTCGTCTGGCTCGGTCTTACTCTTGGTGTATCACTCTTAGTTGGCGTGACGGCGATTAATAGCCATGCTCGTCAAAGTTATGAGCATGGTGAAAAGCTATTTTCCAACCCTCTACCATATCGTGTGCGTCCTAAGCATGCCACAAGCAAGATCCCTCAAGGATTTTACATCCAGCTGCGTCGTGATGGATTCCATCAATGTGCACCGTTTGAAAGTTTAAGAGTTGATACTGCGAGCGGTGTCGATTTGATGCTGATTGGTATCGACCCTGTGGCAATGCTGCGTTTTCAACCTGGCGTATTGCTCGAAGATCAGTCAACACTCGCTTTGATGCATCCCCCTTATCCAATCCTTGTCAGTTCGGATCTGGCTGCTCGAATGAAGTGGCAAGACAACGATGTCATTCAGTTAGATAACGGTAGTACGCTTGGTCCGATTATGGTCGACCAAGAAGGGAAGCTAAATGGGACTCGTATTCTAGCCGATATCTCGCTACTGAGAACATTAGCGCGCAGCTCTGGTATCTCCGTGATTGCTTGTGGTGATATGCCACCTGAAAAACTGGCGAAGCTAAAATCTATTCTACCTAATGGCATGGAGTTGAACCGCAGTTCGCGTGCAGAACTAGAATCGCTGACGCAAGCGTTCCACATGAATTTGAGTGCGATGGGGATGTTGGCTTTTTTAGTCGGTCTGTTTATCTTCTATCAGGCGATGTCTCTGTCTCTCACTCAGCGTCAACGACTAGTGGGTATCTTGCGCCAGACTGGCGTATCAGGCTGGCAACTTGCGCAGGCCTTGTTGCTTGAGCTGCTTGCATTGGTCTTGGTGAGTTGGTTGTGCGGCAACTTGCTGGGCATGCTGTTAGCAAACCAACTGATTCCAACAGTGTCAGCAAGTTTAAGCGATCTTTACGATGCTAACGTTGGTTTGGCGATTAGCTGGAACTGGCAAGCGAGTCTTTACAGTTTGTATCTTTCGGCCGCAGGTGCCATTGTCGCCTGTGCGTGGCCTTTGGTGCGCTTACTGCGTTCTCAGCCTGTTCGTCTTACCACGCGATTGTCACTGGTTCGCTTTACTGGTGCAGAGTTCACTATTCAAGCATTGCTGGCATGTGCATTCTGTGTGGCGGCGATTGCGATTTATCAGGCTCCGCAGACGCAAGAGTCGGGTTTTGCCATTATTGCTTTGATGCTGTTAAGTGTCGCACTGTTCACGCCTTATATTATTTGGCGAGTGTTCGAAAGCCTTTCATATTCACTTCGCTGGGTAAAAGTGCGCTGGTTCTTCGCCGATGCGGCTGCAAGTATGAGCTATCGAGGTGTCGCTACAATGGCCTTTATGCTTGCGATGGCGGCCAATATCGGTATTGAAACGATGGTCGGCAGTTTTAGGGATACCACGGATAAATGGCTAAGTCAGCGTTTAGCGGCAGATCTCTACATCTATCCGAATACCAGTACCGCGGCTCGAATGAGTGGTTGGTTAGCTAAACAGCCAGAGGTTGAGTCGGTTTGGTGGCGATGGGAAAAAGAGGTCTCTACCTCCTATGGTGCACTGCAAGTGGTGAGTAGCGGACCGTCTGAAGGTGAGTTAGGCGCTCTGACGGTCAAGCTTGGTATTCCTGACTATTGGTATCATCTCCACCACTCTAAGGGTGTCATGGTGAGTGAATCGATGGCACTTAAGCTCGGGATTCGTCCCGGAGATTACATCGATCTTGATGGAAAACTAGGGCAAGGTTGGCAAGTCGTCGGGGTCTATTATGACTATGGCAACCCGTATAACCAAGTGCTCTTGTCCCATCGAAATTGGCTTTACGCTTTTGCTGGAAGCGGCATGGTTGCATTGGGCACTGTGCTCAAGGAGGATGTCAATCCGATTGGTTTGAAACGCCGTCTCGAGGCGGTGTTTAGGCTTGATTCTGAGCGAGTGTTTGATAATAGTGATATTCACAAACATGCACTGCGCGTGTTTGACCGTACTTTCTCCATTGCGGATACGTTGGGCAATATTACGTTGGTCATAGCGGTGTTTGGTATTTTCTTCGCTACAGTCGCGGGGGAGGTTTCTCGTCAGAAACACATAGCTTTGCTTCGCTGTGTCGGTATGTCGGGACGAGAGCTGATCTTAATGGGCAGTTTGCAGCTGTTTGTTTTCGGTGCTATCTCGATGTTGATTGCCATGCCGTTGGGGCTTGCTTTGGCACGCCTTGTGGTGGATATCATCATTAAACAGTCATTTGGTTGGACTCTGGAACTACAATTCATACCAACCGAATATCTTCAGACTGCGTCGCTTGCTATGCTCTCTTTGATGTTGGCTGGTGCGTTGCCTGTTCTACGGATGGTGAGAAATACGCCGATGAAGTCATTAAGGGATGCGTTGTAAATGAAGAGCTCGAAATTCACTCTCGTGATCATAGCAATTATCGCTATTGCGGCAGGTATAATTTCAGCACTTTATTTTCATCACTCGAACCAACTCGACAGCGTCGACAACCACAATGGAATGAACGCGATGTTCCGCTCTCAAGCGGATAAAGTGTTTGAACCAGTGCTGCCTGACAATCCTGTGGTGTTGCCTGAAGACTTCGCGTTTCACAACCAATATCAGCATGGATGGTGGCACTTCTTTGCCAATGTCGTTGATAAAAGAGGCAACCAGTACGGTGTCCAATGGAGTTACTTCCGTATCGCGAACAGCGACAGTAACTTATCAGGTTGGCAAAGCCCTCAACTCTATATTTCTCATGTTGTTATTTCTGATAAGCACCGTGTCTGGCGTGAGCAGCGAGTCGCACGGGGTGGGATCGGACAAGCCGGCATGACGGTCAAACCATTCAAATTATGGATTGATAACTGGTTCTGGCGCTCTTTGGGACAGACACCTTTCCCTGGGCTATTGGACGCTCAGACGGATACTTTTGGTCTTCGCCTCACCACGTCGACGCGCGGGCCGTTTGTCATTCCCGGAGAACGTGGTTACGTTGTTAAACACGATTTGTTGCCCATCGCTTCTCACAATATAACAGCCCCATTTTTGAACGTTAAAGGCCTGTTGGATCTTGGCGGAAACAAGGTTGTGCCAGTCGAAGGCAAAGGCTGGATGAGCAAAGAGTGGGGAAGTGGTTTGCTAGCCGAAGGGCAACAAGGCTGGGATTGGTTTGTGTTCCAGCTTGATGATGAGACAACCTTATCGGTTAGTCGCTATCGTCATGATCAGCAGTTGCCTTATTTGTTCGGCACGCTATCAACCAATGATGGCAAAGTCGTTACGCTCACCAATGATCAAATCGATATCACGCCCGTGATGTCCGCCGATTTCAACAATGGAAGATCGATTCCTATGCAATGGGCAATCAATGTCCCTGATTATGGAATCCGATTAAATACCCAAGTATTGAACTCCAACTTGTGGCTTCCTTTTGTTTTGCCATATTGGGAAGGGCCAATTACCACAACGGGAAGTCACAAAGCCAAGGGGTTTATGCAACTTACCGGTTACTAACCTAGATTTTGATGGGTGTACAAACTGTTGTGTTTCAATCGTACCAGAGCCACTTCTCTTGTAATATGAAGTGGCTTTTGCGTTTTTATATGGAAAAGCGTTGACTTTGCCTATAATTAACTAAGGAAAATAAATGGCATTCGAACGGTTTTTATCGGAAAAACCGAATCATTTACTCTAAAGAAGCGATTTTTACTGTGTTGGCGAACTCTATAAACTCAACTGTATTCTTTGTTAATCGCTTATTAACATAATAAATATAAGGGCAATATAATGAATGACATGATTCGCGATTTCTTCAAAATGGAGTCTGCCGGGGGCATTCTGCTGGTAATTGCGGCTGCAGTTGCTATGACAATCGCAAATACATCGTTGAATGATGCATACCAAGGTTTTCTTCATACCTACGTATTTGGTATGTCTGTGTCGCATTGGATCAACGATGGCTTGATGGCTGTCTTTTTCTTGCTAATCGGTTTGGAAGTAAAGCGAGAGCTACTTGAAGGCGCTCTTAAATCAAAAGAAACAGCTATCTTCCCAGCAATCGCTGCCGTTGGCGGTATGCTCGCTCCAGCTTTGGTTTACCTTCTGTTTAACTATGGTGATGCACAAGCTGTTCAAGGCTGGGCGATTCCAGCCGCGACGGATATTGCGTTTGCTTTAGGTATCATGGCGCTGCTCGGCAAGCGTGTACCAGTGAGTCTGAAAGTTTTCTTGCTTGCGCTGGCTATTATTGATGACCTTGGTGTTGTTGTGATCATCGCGCTATTTTATACGGGTGATCTCTCTACTTCAGCGCTGGCGGTTGGCTTCGCAATGACAGCGGTACTGTTTATCTTGAACTCTAAGAAAGTGACTAAGCTAACACCTTATATGATTGTGGGTGCTATCTTGTGGTTTGCGGTGTTGAAGTCAGGTGTCCACGCTACGCTTGCAGGTGTTGTGCTCGGTTTTGCGATTCCTCTACAAGGTAAGAAAGGAGAGCACTCGCCACTGATACATATGGAACATGCGCTTCACCCATACGTTGCGTTTGGTATCCTGCCACTGTTTGCTTTTGCAAACGCAGGCATCTCGTTGGAAGGTGTGTCGTTAGACGGTCTGACATCCATGCTTCCTCTGGGTATCGCGCTTGGTCTATTGATTGGTAAACCTCTAGGTATCTTCTCGTTCAGCTGGTTAGCAGTGAAATCAGGTATTGCGAAACTGCCTGAAGGTATTAACTTTGTGCATATCTTCGCTGTGTCTGTGTTGTGTGGTATCGGTTTCACCATGTCGATCTTCATCTCTTCACTGGCATTTGGCTCTGTTAACGCTGAGTTTGATACCTACGCTCGTTTGGGTATCCTAATGGGCTCAACGACAGCGGCTGTATTGGGTTACTTCCTACTACACGTGTCGTTGCCAAAGAAGGTCGCTAGTGTTGAGGGTAGTGAGCAAGTGAACTCTCAGCACTAATTCAAAACAGACAGCATTAGTATTAGAAACGCCCCGTAGAGACGGGGCGTTTTTTTACCTATGGATTTTTGTTTGGGCTACTTTTCAATGATGGTGAAAATAGTCCACTCTTCAACAACTTCTTCTTTCAGGCCTACCACCGTTGCGGTTACGCGACGATTTAAAGCATGAGAGGTTTCGTCATCGCCTTCTGCTTCTAGACGCGACTCACCGTAACCGACGATGGTGACGCGCTTTGGATCCACTTCATACGAAAGTAGTTCGTCTTCAACGGCGTGAGCCCGTTTTTTTGATAGCTCAAGGTTATAGTTGGGATCACCCACTTTACTGGCATAGCCTTGAATCTGAATTGACGCAGATTGGTAGCTATCAAGAAATTCCGCCATAGTCTGGATCTGATCGGAGAAGATTGGGTTGATTTCATAAGAGTCGTTGGCGAACAAAATTCTGAGTTGTCGCTGTTCTTGTTCTACAATCGCTGCGCCACAGCCATCATTATCTACCATGGCGCCAACGGGTGTGCCAGGGCATATATCACGTGCATTCACCACACCATCTTTATCATCGTCAGTCAGGTCTGATATTTGATTGGCGATAGGCGTTTCGATGTAGTCGTATTCGTCCTCTGCATTGGCTGCACTGAATGGAACGATAAACAGTAAAGTGAGAGGGATTAGGTGTTTGTTCATCATACTTAGTACTCCACTCGCTTAGTCCAAGCCTCAGGGGTATCGACCAATAACGCATCTAACAGATTGCCAGTTGCATTCATAACGCGGTACTTGGCGTATTGTTCTGCATAGTGTGCATCAAGGTAGTCCTTACGCGCTTCAAACAGTTCATTTTCAGTGTTGAGTAGGTCAAGTAAGGTTCTTTGGCCAATCTGATACTGCTTTTGATAGGCAATAACAGTCTCTGATGCAGAATCAACGTGGTCGGCTAAGAAGCTTTTCTGTTGCAGTGTTAAATCTAGTGCACTCCAAGATAGGCGAAGGCTTTCCTCAACTTGGCGATATGCATTATCGCGAAAATCTTTAGCTTGGTTGAGTTGGAATGCTGCTCGTTCCGACAAATCACTGTCAGATCCGCCGTTATAAAGGTTGTAACGCATGCGGAGCATCGCAAGTGTTTCATCACTGCTGCCTCGATCACCGCCGGCATCGTCTCGCCATGTTTGGCTTGCTTCAATCGAAAGTGTGGGGAAGTAGTTACCTTTAGACTGCTTGTATTGGAAACGAGCAGAATCGACGTCAACTTGAGACACTTTGATAACTGGATGTTTATCAAAGGCTTCGACAAGAGCGTCCGTTAACGACAATGGCAGCTTGGATTCGTCAGCTCGCGGGTAAATCAGACCTAATGGCTCTTGTCCAACTATGCGACGGAATTGAGTGTGTGTGTCGATGAGGTTGTTTTGTGCTGCCAATAGATTGCCGTGTGCTTTGGCGAGCCGAGCTTCTACTTGTGAAACATCGGCTGTTGAGCCGATCCCTGAACTCGCGCGGCGTGATATGTCACGATAAATCTCTTTATGGACCGCAAGGTTACTTTCGGATAGGGCAAGCACCTCTGTTGCCTTTACTGCATCCAGATAAACTTGTGTCACCCGAAGTGCTATATCGGAAGCATCAGCAATAAGTTGATAGCGGATAGATTCAGCGTCTGCTGCGGTTCTATCCATATCATTTAAAGTTGCATTACCGTCCCATAGCAATTGGGTCAGACTAATACTTGCTTCTTTTCTTGTCAGATCGGTGTCCGATCGTCCGGTCGACTCAGCGGGATTAATGCCTTCATAACCAATGCCAGCGTCCAAATCTAAGCTTGGCAGATAGGCACCTGTTGATGCATCTGCTTGCTTGACTGCACTTTGGAACTCGTTGAAGGTGCTTTTTATTTCAGGGTTGGTTGCAAGAGTAATTGCGACCGCTTGCTCAAGTGTCTGTGCTTGTACCGATAGGCAAGCTAGCAGTACACCACTTGCAATGAGTGACTTTTTCCAGTTCAAGGTAGCCTCCTTAATCAGTGCTATGTTTGTGGCACTTTTTAAGCGTGTGTTTAGCCTGTGGCGAGTATCAAAAGCTTAGTTGATATATCTCTTATTTGAGAATTTTTGCGTCATAAAAATGAGACCTAATATTAATGACTTAGTAACTTTTGTTAGTACTTTGTTGCTATTAACTAGAATATCAGTAGCTTCGGAGCTAGTTTTTAAGGTGTAGAGGTATGCGTAATTTGTATCTTCACAATGGTGGAGAGGGGGGGATCGCATACCGTTTGTATGGGGAACCTGCTTATGAATGCGAAGAGCTTAGCGCCGTTTATACTTGCCAGCACAACTGTTGTGATTGACGTAAATGGTGATATCCGAGAGTTGTTGCCAGGCGAAGTTCCGGCACCCGGTGAAGTGATAGTAGTCTTGGGACAAGACGCTACAGCCAATGCTGATTCACCGACTGGGATTGAGGCACAGTTAATCGGAGAAGGGGGAAATCTCGAACTCAACCTAGATAATGAAATCGCTTCGATTATTGAGCAGATTGAGCAAGGTGTCGATCCAACTCAGAACGACGATTTCGCGACCGCCGCCGGAGGACAGGATGGCTCAAGCCTCACTGGTTCGGGAGATATCGACCGTACTGGTATCGAAACATTAGCAGAGACTCAATTTGATACTTCAGGATTGGAGTCTCAAGGTTTGTCTGAAACGCAAAGTCTTGCCTTGTTGGATATTGTTGCGGCACAGCTTGTTATTGAACTTGAAGCGCCAGTGTTTGACGCAGAGAGTTACGATTTCTCTTATGATGAAAACTCAGAACCAGGTACGGTAATCGGAACCGTTTCTGCGACGGATTTTGAGAGTGACAGTGTCACATATTCTTTGGTGTTTGAAGATGGTGACCCACTAGCCGATTACTTTGCCATTGATTCGGATACAGGGGATATATCACTGACGGAAGCAGGGGCTGCCGCCTTCACCAATGATTTTGAAGATGAAGGTAGCTTAAATAGCCACGACATTGTTGTACAGGCCAGCGATGGTACTAACATCTCCCAAGTATTAGTTACTTTAAATGAGTTGGATGTCAATGAAGCACCTGAGTTTGATCAACCTGAAGGTGGTTATGCATTCAGCTACAACGAAAATTCCTCTGACGCCTATGTGATAGGTACCGTGACCGCCACCGATGAAGATGCGGGTGATGTGGTGAGCTACAGCATCAGTTCGAATGTTCAGGTTGATGGTCAAGACTTGTTCGAAATAGACAGTGTGACTGGCGAAATCTCTCTTACAACGGCGGGGGTAGACGCCTTCACCAACGATTATGAATTGCCAGACAACCAGCACACCATTACGGTGGTGGCGTCAGATGGTGAACTCAATACGGAAGTCGTGGTTGACCTAACGGAGCTTAACGTTAACGAACTACCAGTTACCGAAGACTTTAACGTTGATGCGGGTGAAGCGATCATTGTGCCGATTATATTCGACTCTGATGACGAACTACTCGACCACATTTCAGATGAAGATGATGACTTTAATGGTGTTGAGCTCAACGTGATGATCACCTCTTTGCCACAATACGGCACCTTGCTCTATACCGATGACTTTGGTGAAACCAGAGTGACTACTGAAGTAGATCTTCACGTATTAGGTAATGATATTGATCCTGCTAAGTTATTTGATCCTAGCAGCTTTACTTTTGTCCCAGGACCGGGCGAGCCATTTGAAATGGGGTATAGCGGCGACCCAGAGAATATTGTTCTTGACGAAGATGGCTTCTATAACTGGGGTGAGTGGGTCAGTGATACCGAACGTCTAATCACTTTAGAGAATGGCAATACCATCGGCATATCGATTGTCGACAACAACGATAAACCGCTCAAACAATACACCGGCGGCCCTGCCCATGTTGGTTGGGGTATCGGTGATACTGATGGTAGTGGTATGAATAAAGAGGAAAAATTAATCGTTGATCTTAGCAACAACCCTCTCGGTGTGGTGACCTTTGGCTTAGATGGTATGGGGGGCTCATTTGTCGCCAACAGTAATGTCTATGTCGAGGTTACATATACGTTTGCCGATGGTACTACTCATGTAGAGCAATACCATAAAGATGAGGGTGACGTGGGTAACGAGCAAATTCTTTACGAATTTAGTTACTCCTCTCCAGATAACCCAATTGTTCAGATGGAACTAAGTTCGACAGGGGGCAACTGGGAGTTACGTTACTTGTCAGGTACACAAGATATCACTGAAGACATCACTTTTGACTATGTGGCTGTCGATTCAGATTTAGCAGTGAGTAACGAATCAACCGTGACCATTGATGTATCGGAATCTCCAGAGTATGAAGTGCTTTCCGCAGCTCAAGGAGATGAAATGAATGCCGATTTGGGTAATCAAATGATGCTCGGTGATAGCGAGGACAACGTGTTCACTTGGCTCGATGGTACCTTAGATAACGGAACCGATGTTGTTGACAACTTTGAGCTCGGTAGTGATTTGATCGATTTACGCGGTATTTTGGAACAAGATGACAGCGTACTGCTGGGTGATCTTATCGATTCCATCAGCACTGAAATAGACGGTGATGACATTGTTATGACCGTGTCAGATGAGGGACGAGAGCAAACCATAGTGTTAGAGGGAATGACCACAGCCTTTGAAGAGGCAGGTTTCATCGAGAACAATCCGATCACCAATGAGTTGGAATTATTGGCTCAAGTATTGAAAACAGATGCAGCATAATTAACCAATAAAATGGCCAGCCAAACGGTTGGCCTTTTTGATAATTGGGTTATTATTTCAAAAGTGCAGGTCAAAAAATATTGCCAGATGAATTCGAATTATGTTAATTTTCGCCGCAATCTCGGAGATGAGTCGTAATTCGATATTCTGGGGGATACGCGTGATGGCATTCGGGCTGAGTGAACATCACGTAGGGTAGGTATCGACAAACCCTTTTGTCGATAGACGGGATACTTATGTCGCTGAAGACATGTGAATAGGAAACCCAACATTGAATCCACTAAACAAAACTACACTAATCAGCTTAGTTCTACCACAATGCCCTGTTTTACAAGACAGTTGCATTACTGAACCTTGATCTAAATTCTCTTCTATGTAGTCCATCGTAATGATGGGGCGAATTGTCGTACGCGTTATTTATTTCGATCGCGGAACGGCTTGCTGTACCCTCAATTCAGACGTTGTTCTGCTGAGGGATAATTACATTTCAAGGGATTAGATCATGAGCACAGCCTTTGAAGTCGATAACGCAGTGATGAACACCGATATCGCAACCCCTTTTTCTACACAAATTCCAGTATTGAATGGCATCTACGATTTGACGCCAGACCAAGTACTGATTGATCAAGAGCAGCACGAATCTGCCGTACGCTCTTACCCTCGTCGTCTACCTATCGCAATCAAGCAAGCCTACGGTGTGCTTGTTGAAGATACCCGCGGACAGCTATTTCTAGACTGTTTGGCTGGTGCTGGTACGTTGGCATTGGGCTATAACCATCCGGAGATCAACCAAGCACTTAAGGATGAACTCGACAGTGGTTTGCCATATCAGACTCTTGATATGGCAACGGAAGCCAAAACAAAATTCATTAAGAGTGTTAAGCACTTTCTTCCTCAGCAATTAGGCGACAACTGTGTTATTCAGTTTTGTGGTCCTTCAGGCGCTGACGCCGTTGAAGCTGCGATCAAATTAGCTAAGCAGACTACTGGTCGTAATACCATGTTCGCTTTCCGAGGTGCATACCATGGTATGACTAACGGAACCATGGGCATGATGGGTAACTTGGGTACCAAGGCTCGTCGTACCGGTTTGATGTCTGATGTTCATTTTATGCCTTTCCCTTACAGCCTACGCTGTCCGTTTGGATTGGGTGGTGATGAAAGCGCTAAAGCAAGTATCCGGTATATCGAACGTCTGCTAAACGATGATGAAGCGGGCATTATGAAGCCAGCCGCCGTCATTGTAGAACCAGTGCAGGGCGAGGGTGGGGTCATTCCTGCGCCTGCTTTTTGGTTACGTGAGTTACGTCGTATCTGTGATGAACACGGTATCCTACTAATTTTTGACGAAATTCAGTGTGGTGTTGGTAAAACTGGCTACAACTTCGCGTTTGAAGAAGCGGGTATCATTCCTGATGTACTGTGTTTATCAAAGGCGATTGGTGGCGGTATGCCTATGTCGTTGCTGGTTATCAACAAGCAGCACGACACATGGAAACCAGGTGAACACACAGGGACTTTCCGCGGTAACCAACTTGCGATGGTATCGGGTGCTAAAGCACTAGAAATTATCCAACGTGATAACTTAGTTGAGCATGCCAACATCGCAGGTCAATATCTGCGTCTTGGTCTTGAAGGCATTCAAAAGCGAGTAGATTGTATCGCAGAAGTGCGTGGCAAAGGCTTGATGCTAGGTGTTGAGATCCGTAAGCCAGGCAGTGAACTGAATAAATTCGGTGAGCCGGTATCTGATGGTCAACTGACACTGAAGATTCAGCGTGCAGCGCTAGAGCGTGGTCTGATGGTAGAAAAAGGTGGGCGTGACGGTTCGGTTATCCGTTTCCTTCCTCCTCTGATTATCTCTTTCGAGCAAATCGATTTTGCGTTACGTGTGATTGAAGAAGCGATTCTTGTTGCTGGCGGCAACCCAGTGTCCCCTGAGCAGGCGAATGAGAGCTGGAAACAGCACTTTATCCAAACTGGTGAAGCAGGCGGTCGTGAGTTTGCCAAAATGATGAACCACGCGACTTCAGCGATGAAAGCCGTGTTTGATCAAGTTGACGCGCCATACTCTGGTCTAGAACCAAAGCTATTGGAGCAAGCGATCAACTCTGTTGACCTAGATAACAGAAACGCGCCACTTGCAGACATTATTGGTGAAACGGCGGAATTAGTCGCGAAAAACTCAATCATTGTTCAGCATCCAGACTGTATCGCTCATCTACATACGCCACCATTGATGCCATCGGTAATCGCGGAAGCGATGATCGCGGCGCTAAACCAATCAATGGATTCTTGGGATCAATCGTCAGCAGCCACTTATGTTGAGCAAAAAGTCGTAGACTGGATGTGCAGTAAGTATGACCTAGGTTCAAAAGCAGACGGTGTATTCACTAGTGGTGGTACGCAAAGTAACCTAATGGGTTTGTTGATAGCGCGTGACTGGGTAGCAGATAGACTGAACTCTCACTCAGTGCAAAAGCAAGGCTTACCTGATTACGCCTCAAAGCTTCGCATTCTGTGTTCGAAAAAGTCTCACTTCACAGTACAGAAGTCCGCATCTTTGCTTGGGCTCGGTGAAGGCGCGGTATGCTGCGTTGATGCCAATCCAAATGGCACGATGAAAGTGGCAGCGTTACAGGCAGAAGTTGAGGCTCTGCTGGGTCAATGCCTGATTCCTTTCGCGGTCGTGGGTACAGCGGGGACAACCGATCATGGCGCCATTGATGACCTAGCGGCAATTGCCGATCTCGCACAGCAAAACCAGATGTGGTTCCACGTTGACAGTGCTTATGGTGGTGCGCTGATCTTAAGCAGCCACAAAGACCGTCTAGCGGGTATTGAACGTGCAGATTCTGTTAGCGTTGATTTCCACAAGTTGTTCTATCAAACAATCAGTTGCGGTGCGATTCTCCTTAAAGACAAAGCTAACTTCCGATTCCTACTTCACCATGCTGATTATCTGAATCGCGAACATGATGAGCTACCGAATCTGGTCGATAAGTCAATCGCGACGACCAAGCGTTTTGATGCGTTAAAAGTGTTCATGACAATGCAGAGTGTCGGTCCAGATACCCTGGGAGAAATGTACGATCACGTTATTGAACAAACTCAGCGTGTTGCTGAACTTGTTGACGTACATGAAGGGTTTGAGTTACTGGCTCAGCCTTCTCTTTCTACGGTGCTGTTCCGTGCGGTGAATCCAAACGCCACTGATCTCGATGAGCTGAATAAAGTCGTAAGACTAGAGGCTTTAGTCCGCGGAATAGCGGTGCTAGGTGAGACTATGGTTGATGGTAAATCGGCACTGAAGTTTACAATTTTAAATCCATGTTTAAAGATATCTGACTTCGAATCTTTACTGAACAAAATCAATACACTGGCGATTGAGCTAGCAAAATAAAGGTAACAAATACTATGGCTATTCTACAAATTGGTGCAGGTGGTGTCGGATGGGTTGTTGCTCACAAAGCGGCACAAAATAACGATGTTCTAGGTGATATTACCATCGCTTCGCGCACAGTCGGTAAATGTGAAAAAATCATTGAGTCTATTCAAAAGAAGAACAACCTCAAAGATCCTTCTAAAAAGCTAGAATCTCGCGCAGTGAACGCAGATGACGTGGATGCGTTGGTTGCACTGATCAACGACGTTAAACCTGATCTTGTTATCAACGCTGGTCCTCCATGGGTCAACATCAAGATTATGGAAGCATGTTACCAAACTAAAGTTAGCTACCTAGATACCTCAGTTGCTGTAGACTTGTGCTCAGAAGGTCAGCAAGTTCCTCAAGCGTACGACTGGCAATGGGGTTACCGTGAGAAGTTCGAACAAGCGGGTATCACGGGTATTCTTGGCGCAGGTTTCGATCCAGGTGTGGTATCAGTATTTGCAGCGTATGCAGTTAAGCATCTGTTCGATGAAATCGACACGATTGACGTGATGGACGTAAACGCAGGTGACCATGGTAAGAAGTTTGCGACAAACTTTGACCCAGAAACAAACATGCTTGAAATCCAAGGCGACTCATTCTACTGGGAAAGCGAAGAGTGGAAGCAAGTACCGTGTCACTCACGTATGCTTGAATTTGACTTCCCACTTGTAGGTAAGCATAAAGTTTACTCAATGGCGCACGACGAAGTTCGTTCAATGCAAGAGTTCATTCCAGCAAAACGTATTGAGTTCTGGATGGGCTTTGGTGACAGATACCTAAACTACTTCAACTGTATGCGTGATATTGGTCTACTGAGTCCAGAGCCATTAACACTGCATGACGGTACTGTTGTACAGCCTCTTCATGTTCTAAAAGCACTACTGCCAGACCCTACTTCCCTTGCATCGGGTTACACGGGTAAAACCTGTATCGGTACTTGGGTTCAGGGTAAGAAAGACGGCAAAGAGCGCAGTGTCTTCATCTACAACAATGCGGACCATGAAGTTGCATATGAAGATGTAGAACACCAAGCGATTTCTTACACAACGGGTGTTCCTGCAATCACTGCTGCGCTTCAATTCTTCCACGGTAAGTGGGCGGACAAAGGCGTGTTCAACATGGAACAGCTTGACCCAGATCCGTTCCTAGAAACAATGCCAGAAATCGGCCTAGATTGGCATGTTCAGGAACTGGAAGTTGGTCAGCCTGTTATCCATAAGCTGAAGTAATCGGCCTGAACGACTGACAGATAAAATTTAAGCCGATGCTTTGCATCGGCTTTATTCGATTTTAGAGTGAACCTACTCAAGGTATTAGAATGCAACATAACGAACTTAAAACCCCTTACTTTATGATCAATGAAGATAAGTTGGTTGAAAACCTCGATAAAGCGAAACAGCTTAAAGAGATTTCAGGTGTTAAGCTGGTGCTGGCGCTGAAATGTTTCTCAACTTGGGGGGTGTTTGACATCATTAAGCCGTATCTTGATGGTACAACAAGCTCTGGCCCGTTTGAGGTTAAGCTTGGCTACGAAACATTTGGTGGCGAAACACACGCTTATAGCGTCGGATACAGTGAAGAAGACGTACGTGAAGTTGCGGATATCTGTGACAAGATGATCTTCAACTCTCAAAGCCAGTTGGCAGCCTACCGTCACATTGTTGAGGGCAAAGCATCACTAGGATTACGTTTGAATCCAGGTGTGAGCTATGCAGGACAAGACCTTGCTAACCCTGCACGTCAGTTTTCGCGCTTAGGTGTTCAAGCCGATCACATTGAACCGCAAATTTTTGACGAAATTGATGGCGTGATGTTCCACATGAACTGTGAGAACAAAGATGTGGACGCATTTATCAGCTTGCTTGATGCTATCTCAGAGCAGTTTGGCGAATACCTCGACAAACTTGATTGGGTAAGCATGGGTGGTGGTGTGTTCTTCACTTGGCCTAGCTACGATATCGAAAAACTAGGTTTTGCGCTAAAGGCGTTTGCGCAAAAACACGGCGTTCAAATGTATCTAGAGCCGGGTGAAGCAATCATCACTAAAACCACTGATCTTGTTGTGACTGTGGTTGATATTGTTGAGAACGTAAAGAAAACGGCTATTGTTGATTCGGCGACAGAAGCACACCGTTTGGATACGCTTATTTACAATGAGCCAGCATCGATTCTTGAAGCATCAGAGAACGGTGAGCACGAGTACGTAATTGGTTCTTGTTCTTGTCTGGCTGGCGACCAATTCTGTGTTGCTAAATTCGAACAACCACTAAAGATTGGTCAGCGTTTGCACATTTTGGACAGTGCAGGTTATACCATGGTTAAACTCAACTGGTTTAACGGGCTTCGCATGCCTTCGGTTTACTGTGAACGCTCTAATGGTTCGATCGAAAAGCTGAACGAGTTCGACTACTCAGACTTTAAACGTTCATTGTCTCAATGGTCAGTGAAATAAGATTGACTGACTTCGACTAGCAATGAAAAAGAGAGCGACATTGGCGCTCTCTTTTTTAACAAACTGCCTTAGCTTTCAACTAAGACGCGAGTATCTTCACTGAGAGACTCCAGTTCATTAGCGACATCTTTGATGTCGAGCTCTTTTGGTAATCTTATTGCCATATTTGCGGTAAATAGACTTGAACTGACACCGCCACCACCAGCGATAAATACGCGCTGACAATCCATATCTAGAATATTAATACCTTGACCATCAAGTACATGAGTGATCTCATTGACAATACCCGCTCGATCGTTGGAATCGAGTCTTAATTGGTAGATGGTATCAACGTGATGATTGGCCTGAGCGGATTCCGTGATTTGTACCAGTAAATCTGGGTGACCATTGAAAGCATCTTTGACCACCTCGGCATTCTCAGTAGGCAGCTCAACTTTTATTACCGCAGCAACTTGATCCTCAATAAAATTAACTTTGCTGATTAACCACTTACCACCATTCTCATGGGTGATTGCGGCTAACTGCTTAATTGTCGCAGGTGTTGCTTTACCGACGAAATTAACGATAAATGTGCTTTGCATAGTGAGCCTCCTAGCGTTGATACAGGCAAGATTCATCGGTCCAAACCTATAGGAGGATGAATGCCTAAATTCAGTTTAGGATTGTGGCAAATGTTAGGTTTGACTTGGGTCAACTTTTAAACCTAATCTATTGTTGGCATTACTAATATCACGTAGCGAGCACAAAAAAAGCGACGTGGAGACGTCGCTTTTTCATAGGATTGAGAGGTATTTAGAAGGTAATTTTCATTTCTACGCCGTAGAAAACGTCATCGTAGCTCGCTCCCGCATCCATGGCGAACTTAGCTGCATCTTGGTTACCAAACCAAGGTTTGCTGCTGTATTGGAACTCAGCGCTGCCGCCCCATGCGTCACTGACCCAGCCATGAATATGGCCAACAGGGTTGAGGAAGAATAGGGTAATGCCACCCATGGTTTCAGAACCCATGACTTCGCCACCAGAAGCTACGATATCTTGTTCTGCTTCGAACATCATTTCACCGACAACCGCACCAAAGAATGGAGTAATGAAGATATCTTGCCATGACGGGATCTCTGCGAAGGCCTCGACGCCGTATTCCCAGAAGAATGTCGACATAGTGGCAGAGTAAAGGAACGACTCAAATTCATTAAATCCAGCATGGCGAGCTGCGGTGTAGTAAACACCACCAAAATATGGGTGCATGATGTAGTTTAGGAAATGTTCATCACGGTCCCAAACTGGGCCATCAGTGACGTTATCTTTCCATTTTTTACCAAGGCCACTTAAGTTACGATCTTCTTCATCCCACTTTGTGATAGATTCTGGAAGTAGTGTCATCAAGCCGACAGTTGCAACGCTCAAACCTAAGATGGTGTAAGTCTGACCCATAAGGTAGTCCCAATCTTTTTCGCTTGAAGGCGTGAGATACTTTGGCAGCCCCTGATCTTCAAGTTTGAGATCATTTTCGGTCAAACTTAACCAATAAGGATCTTTAGATTGATATTGATAGGAGTGATTGTAGAACGTGTCGGTCTCAGCTTGATCTACTGTATACGAAAACTCAATATGTTGATTTGATTCATAAACATTAGCGTTGGCGCAAGCAGACGCTGACAACATTAAAGCAGCAATGCTTTTTTTGAACACAGAAAACTCCATCGTTATTATTTTAATGATCAGGTTCACAATTATCTTATAAACTTAGCGGAATAGAAACCCGTAATTGTCCTAAATAAGTAATTGGTTCGATTTTAGGACTATGAGAATAGTATTTATAAGTTAAACTCACGAACGTGAGAGGTTTCCCATAAAGGATAAATGATGTTAAAAATCGCAATGCTAAGCACTGGGGAAGAAGTTCTTCACGGAGATATTGTTGATTCCAATGCTGCGTGGTTGTCACGTCGATTTTTCGAAAATGGTTACAGTCTGACCAAACGTTCAACGGTTGGCGATGAAATGTCTGCGCTAGTGGAAGAGCTTATGATGCTCAGTTTCAATAGCGACATTGTCGTTGTAAACGGTGGTTTGGGGCCAACTAGCGATGATTTAAGTGCTCAGGCAGCCGCAGAAGCCGCCGAAACAGAGTTGGTGCTGTATCCTGAATGGTTGGAAAAACTAGAGCGTTTTTTTGCTGGTCGTGGTGTCACTATGCCAGAAAGCAATCGCAAACAAGCCATGTTGCCAAAAGATTCCGTTCTACTCGATAACCCGATTGGAACGGCTTGCGGGTTCAAAGTTACTTTCAATAACTGTGATTTTTATTTCACTCCTGGGGTACCGAGTGAATTCAAGTTAATGGTCGATCAACAGATCCTACCGGATATGAAGCAAGTTCATCCCGATATTGCGGGTCTCGAGTGCAGTAAACTCTACACATTTGGCACCTCAGAGTCTGCGCTGTCCGATAAACTTGATAAAGTTCAGTTGCCTCAAGGATACACGCTTGGCTATCGTTCATACCTGCCATACATCGAAGTGAAACTGTTTGGTCCAAAGAACGATTTGGATAATCGCGTCAAGCTGCTACAAATCATTTTCAACTTGATTGAAAGTAATGTCGTGAGTGTCGATGAGTCGATGCCAGAACATCTTGCTTTCCTCATTCAAGAGAAACAGTACTCGATATCGACGGCTGAGCAGTCAACCTTTGGTGCGTTGTCTCAATGTTTGCACTCAGACTCCCAAGCAGCCCAATACTGTGGTCATGGTTGGGTGTTAGGTGAGCGTGTTGCTGTTGGAGATGCGAATGATGATCCATTGGCGGCGGCCTTTGCCCTTGCAGGTGCGACCAAAGATAAATGTGCAACGGATCTGGCGATTGTGACAGGTAAGGTATCCGACAAAACCTTTTCTGTGGCGATTGCGGCAGCGGAGGGGGAGTGGGGGCAAACCTTGACCTTGAATCGTAATTACAGTTGCGATGAGCAAGTTCTCGTTATCACCACAGTGGCGGCTGATATGTTACGTCGTTACCTAAGCGCTAAGCCGATGTTCGTTTCCTACAGTTCTCTAACTAGAGAAAAGGAAATGTTCGTTCCACGAAGCGTCCTCAAAGCATAGTTATTCAGCTAGAAGAGCGAGCCAGTTTTGTCAAACTGGCTCAGACTGCTGTTCTGTAATAAGTGAATGAATATGTTTCTTATTACTCGTGTCGTCTCATATTATTTTCTTATGCCAAAATCATATAATGCTTAACGCGATGATTTTCAATAGAACAGAAACTTGTCTTACTTTTGCAACGTGCATTCTTCACAATAACCTTTAAACTGACTATTCGATTTGCAAACTGTTCAAGGAGGTTCGCATGTTTGGTCAATCAAAAATCATTGTGTGGTATCAGGTTGCAAGCCAAAAAGTCCTTTTGGGTGAGGCGGTTAGGGATGGTCGTCAAGATATGATCTCATTATGGCTGCAAGCTCCAAAAGAGAAGCGAGGCGAAGATAGCCTTGGCTATCACCTATCGTTGTTCGATGACGATGGCAGGGAGATTGCGGACAAGTCTGTCTCGATGGTGACAGCCGATCAGTTTTTGTCGCGAGCTTAAATCTCAGTACAACCATAAAATTAGTTTAGTTTTCACTTCACTATTTTGGTGAATAGTTATTCACATTGGCGTTATCATTCAAAAGGTCTAGAGAATAGAATTTTGGCTTCTGATCAGTGAGTGGTAGGGTTTTGTGACTGACACAGCGAGTTAGAGATGTAATGGAATATGTTTTTCTAAACGCTGTGATCAGACCTTATTCCTACGACTAAATCCAGAAAATTTACGACTAATGGATGAGACGAGTCTTCTTGTAACAAAAGGTTAATCCGTTAAGCTGAAGAACACAAAATAAAATGGCCGACATCATAATGATATCGGCCGTTTGTGGCTAGAACAGTGCAAGTTGTTATGCGCGCTTCTCTTTTAGTACGTAGTTGACACCCTCAATCTCGATGTCTGACTTCGCTTTACAGATGCACGGCAAAATCTCTTTCTCTTGCGTGTAAGCCATTGCAAAACCAACGTATTCCACTTCTCCAGAAACCAGGGTGCAGCGGCAAGCGCCACAATGACCATCTCGACAGTTATATTCTGGCTCTAACCCAGCGTTCTCCATCGTTTCCAAAATGGTATTTGATGGGTGAGACTGGATAGCAGTGAGGCCGTTAATTTTGATATTGGGCATTACAGTTCAAAGTCCTTGAAGTCGTCCGCGCGAACATCACTGTCGATCTGACCGACAAGGTAAGATGAGATTTCTGCTTCTTGCGGCGCAACCTGCACGTTGTCTGAAGATAACCATGCATTGATCCAAGGAATCGGGTTAGATGTCGCTTCAGGGTAAGCCGCATCAAGACCGACAGCCTGCATACGGATGTTGGTGATGTATTCAACGTATTGGCAAAGAATGTCTTTGTTCAGACCGATCATCGAGCCATCTTTGAATAGGTATTCCGCCCACTCTTTCTCTTGCTCTGCTGCTGCTTTGAACAGATCGAAACACTCTTGCTTACACTCTTCAGCGATTTGTATGAATGAGAAGTCATCCTGACCGTTGCGCAGTAGGTTGATCATATGCTGCGTACCGGTTAAGTGAAGTGCTTCATCACGAGCAATTAGCTTGATGATTTTAGCGTTACCTTCCATAAGCTCACGTTCAGCAAATGCGAATGAACAAGCAAAACTTACGTAGAAACGAATGGCTTCTAATGCATTAACCGACATTAGACACACATATAGTTTCTTCTTCAGGTCATGCAGTTTAATGGTGATCTCTTCACCGTTAACCTGATGAGTACCTTCGCCATAGCGGTGGTAGTCATTGGTCATCTTAATCAGATCATCGTAGTAGTGAGAAATGTCTTCAGCACGTTTTAGGATATGCTCGTTCTCTACGATATCGTCAAACACCAAACCAGGGTCGTTCACGATGTTACGAATGATGTGCGTGTATGAGCGAGAGTGAATCGTTTCAGAGAAAGACCAAGTCTCGATCCACGTTTCTACTTCTGGTAGTGACACAAGGGGAAGTAGTGCAACGTTTGGGCTACGACCTTGAATAGAATCAAGCAAGGTTTGGTATTTTAGGTTAGAGATGAAAATGTGTTTTTCATGCTCTGGTAGCTTGTTGTAATCGATACGGTCGCTAGATACGTCAACTTCTTCTGGACGCCAGAAAAATGAAAGCTGCTTTTCAATCAGCTTTTCGAAAATCTCAAATTTCTGTTGGTCGTAGCGTGCTACGTTGACTGACTGACCTAAGAACATTGGTTCTTTTAGCTGGTCATTTTTGTTTCGGTTAAAAGTACTGTAAGCCATGATGCCTCAATTCCTTTTATGCCCCTCGTTACAAGAGGGGCGAATAATTTGTTATGCCTTAGCCACTGAGAGTGGGCCAGGGATTAAATCTTACAACCGCCGCCTGCGCAATCGTCATCTTGTGGTTGTACAGCGTCCTTCTGGTCGTCGCTCGCACCATCACGTGTGTTATGGTAGTAAAGCGTCTTAACACCGAACTTATACGCAGTAAGAAGATCTTGCAGCAGTTTCTTCATTGGTACTTTACCGCTTTCGAAACGCGTTGGGTCGTAGTTAGTGTTTGCAGAGATAGCTTGGTCAACAAACTTCTGCATGATACCAACTAGGTGCAAGTAACCTTCGTTCGAACCAATATTCCACAGTAGCTCGTAGTTGTTTTTGTACTCAGTGAACTCGGGAACAACTTGCTTCAAGATACCATCTTTAGACGCTTTCACTGATACATAGCCACGTGGCGGCTCAATGCCGTTAGTCGCGTTAGAAATCTGAGAAGAGGTCTCAGAAGGCATCAATGCTGTTAAGGTAGAGTTACGCAGACCATGTGTCATGATCTCTTGGCGTAGGCCATCCCAGTCATAGTGCAGCGGCTCATCACAGATCTTATCCACGTCTTTCTTGTAAGTGTCGATAGGAAGTAGACCTTTCGCGTAGTTTGTCTCTCCGAATAGAGGACACTTACCTTGCTCTTTTGCTAGTGCTACTGATGCTTTCAACAAGTAGTATTGAATCGCTTCAAATGTACGGTGAGTTAGGCCGTTTGCGCTGCCATCAGAGTATTTCACGCCATTCTTAGCAAGGTAGTATGCGTAGTTGATAACACCCACACCTAGAGTACGACGGTTCATAGTAGATTTGTACGCCGCTGGAAGAGGGTAGTCTTGGTAATCAAGCAGTGCGTCAAGAGCGCGAACTACAAGATCTGACAGCTCTTCAAAATCGTCGAGCGACTTAATTGAACCCAAGTTAAATGCAGACAGAGTACACAGTGCGATTTCGCCAGAGTCATCTTCAACGTTGGTTAACGGTTTGGTCGGCAGTGCAATCTCAAGACACAGGTTAGACTGACGGACTGGTGCAACTTCAGCGTCAAATGGGCTGTGAGTATTACAGTGGTCAACGTTCTGAATGTAGATACGACCTGTAGAGGCACGCTCTTGCATCAAGATAGAGAACATCTCAATTGCTTTAACGGTCTCTTTTTTGATTGACGGATCATTTTCATATTGAACGTATAGGCGCTCAAACTCATCTTGGTTCTGGAAGAACGCGTCGTAAAGTCCAGGAACGTCAGAAGGCGAGAATAGCGTGATGTTGCCACCCTCAACCAGACGTTGGTACATCAAACGGTTCAACTGAACGCCGTAGTCCATATGACGAACACGGTTTTCTTCTACACCACGGTTATTTTTCAGGACCATAAGTGCTTGAGATTCACCGTGCCATAGTGGGTAAAATACGGTCGCTGCACCGCCACGAACGCCGCCCTGAGAACAACATTTCACCGCAGTTTGAAAATACTTGTAGAACGGGATACAACCAGTGTGGAATGCTTCGCCACCACGGATCTCTGAACCTAGAGCGCGGATACGACCTGCGTTGATACCGATACCAGCACGTTGTGATACGTAACGAACGATAGAGCTCGCCGTCGCATTGATAGAATCTAAGCTATCACCACACTCGATCAGTACACATGAACTGAACTGACGAGTAGGAGTACGTACACCAGACATAATTGGTGTAGGTAGAGAAATTTTGAATGTTGAAGTCGCATCGTAGAAACGCTTGATGTAATCAAGACGAGTCTCTTTTGGATACTTAGCAAACAAACAAGCCGCAACAAGAATGTATAGGAACTGAGCACTTTCGTAGATCTGACCTGATACGCGGTTCTGTACAAAGTACTTACCTTCTAGCTGTTTAACAGCAGCGTATGAAAAGTCTAGGTCACGTTTGTGGTCTAGGTAATCATCTAGCTCATCCAGCTCTGCTTTGGTGTAGTCTACCAGAATGTGCTTGTCGTATTTGCCCATTTCAACAAGATGAGATACATGATCATATAACGTTGGTGGCTCATACTGACCGTACGCTTTTTTACGCAGGTGGAATACAGCTAATCGAGCAGCAAGGTATTGGTAGTCAGGCGTCTCTTCTGAGATTAAGTCAGCCGCTGATTTGATGATAGTTTCATGAATATCAGAGGTTGTAATACCGTCATAGAACTGAATGTGAGCGCGCAGTTCTACTTGAGATACAGAGACGTTATCTAGACCTTCTGCAGCCCAGGTAATAACGCGATGGATCTTTTCAAGATCAATACTTTCTTTGCGTCCGTTACGCTTTGTAACGGTAAGTTGTTGGTTCATTCTGCTTCATTTCCCTAACAAAACTGATTAAAGCCGGATTTTTGTGTAATTCTTGTAAAATTCGTTCCGGCTTTGTGATCAAAGTCTATCTATATATTGTAGTACAAACACAACATATAGGGGTGCACCGAGGTGCGGATTACAAGATAGTGCTATCCCCACTGTATTTCAAGTTGCAGATCTTGGATGACTTGTGGATAACTAACAAAAATGAAAAAAACAGTAAGTGTCTACTAACCGATGAAGTTAGAGCAGCAAAGATTGTGTAAAACTGCACTTTGAGGATCGGTTTAGAAGTAACCATAAACAAAAAAAAATCCCTTGATCTTTACTCAATTTTGAGTGCGATTATTGAGTTGATTAAATTGGAATCAGATCGACAAAAATAGGTTAAAAAAGAACTAAAAAAGGCGGTGAGCTTGTGCTACCGCCTTAAACATAACCTTGTCTTTAATCAGGTGAAATTTGCTAAAACTTTTGAGTGTGGACGATGTAGTTCACGTCAACATTTCGACCTAGTTTATAGGTGTCGGTAAGAGGGTTGTAGTGCAGACCAGTTATCGCCATTTCGGTCAAATCGGTACGATCGACCATCTTAATCAGTTCAGCGGGACGAATAAACTTCTCGTGGTCATGAGTTCCTTCAGGAACGATTTTAAGCAGCTTCTCTGCACCCACAATCGCAAACAGATACGACTTAACGTTACGGTTGAGAGTAGAGAAGAAAACATGACCACCAGGCTTTACAAGTGCTGCACATGAGCGAATGACTGACTGAGGATCAGGAACATGTTCTAGCATCTCCATACAGGTCACAACATCGTACTTACCTGCATTGTCGACAGCGTGATCTTCGATGGTACTCTGGATGTAAGTGAGCTTAGTTCCTGTTTCAAGGGCATGAAGGCGAGCAACTTCAAGGGGCTCTTTACCCATATCTAGACCAGTCACCACGGCACCTTGCTTTGCCATGCTTTCAGCAAGAATACCGCCGCCACAACCGACATCGAGTACGGTTTTTCCAAATAAGCCGTCAGCCTTGTCAAGAACATAGTCTAAACGTAATGGGTTGATTTGGTGCAGTGGCTTAAATTCGCCCTCCAAATCCCACCAGCGTGAGGCCATATCCTCAAACTTCTTAATTTCATTTGGATCGACGTTTTGTGATTGGGTCATAACAACTCTATTAATTAACCAGCTTCCTTGAAGGGGGCATTATACCCTTTAAATGATAACACTCCACAAGGAGGGGGCACTTTTATCGATTGTTGAACAAAATGTAGCCACTAATCAGCAAGATATAAGATCAGTGTGCAATTTCTCGGCGTTTGATTCACAACCAACCTCACAACCTGATAAAAGGAGAGGGAAAGTAATGCCGAACCACTGAATTGTATGTTATATTTTTGCACCTTAAACGTATTGTACATACGATCTATAAATAGAGGGATAATGGCTCTATGAGCGATCTAGCGAAAGAGATCACGCCCGTAAACATTGAAGATGAGCTTCGAGGTTCATACCTAGACTATGCGATGTCAGTTATCGTTGGTCGTGCTCTTCCAGATGTGCGTGATGGCCTAAAGCCTGTACACCGCCGCGTTTTGTTCGCGATGAATGTACTTGGTAACGATTGGAATAAACCATATAAAAAATCTGCCCGTGTTGTTGGCGACGTAATCGGTAAATATCACCCACATGGTGATAGCGCTGTGTACGATACTATCGTACGTATGGCACAGCCGTTTTCGCTCCGTTACATGCTAGTCGACGGTCAAGGTAACTTCGGTTCGATCGATGGTGACTCAGCGGCGGCAATGCGTTACACCGAAGTTCGCATGGCCAAAATCGCCCACGAACTTCTCGCAGACCTAGATAAAGAGACAGTGGACTATGTACCGAACTACGACGGTACTGAACAAATTCCAGCTGTTCTACCTACAAAAATTCCTAACCTGCTGGTAAACGGTGCTTCTGGTATCGCGGTAGGTATGGCAACCAACATTCCACCACATAATCTTGGTGAAGTGATTGATGGCTGTCTTGCGTACATCAATAATGAACAAATCACTATTGATGAGCTGATGGATTACATTCCAGGCCCAGACTTCCCGACAGCGGCGCTAATTAGCGGTCGCAAAGGTATCGTAGATGCCTACAAGACTGGCCGTGGCAAAATCTACATGCGTTCTAAAGCGGAAATCGAGACAGAAAAGAATGGTAAAGAGACCATCATTGTTACCGAGATCCCTTATCAGGTAAACAAAGCTCGCTTGATTGAAAAAATTGCGGAGCTTGTAAAAGATAAGAAAGTAGAAGGCATCAGTGCACTGCGCGACGAGTCTGATAAAGACGGTATGCGCATTGTTATCGAATGTAAGCGCGATGCAGTAGGCGAAGTGGTTCTAAACAACCTTTACGCTCAAACTCAGTTGCAGACAACGTTCGGCATCAACATGGTTGCACTGAACAATGGTCAACCTCAGCTATTCAACCTGAAAGATATGTTGAAGTGCTTCGTTGATCACCGTCGTGAAGTGGTGACTCGTCGTACTATCTACGAACTACGTAAAGCGCGCGACCGTGCACATATCCTAGAAGGTTTAGCACTAGCGTTAGCGAACATCGATGAAATCATCGACCTTATTCGTAACGCACCAACGCCAGCTGAAGCTAAAGCAGGCTTGGTTGCTCGCGGCTGGGATTTGGGCAATGTGGCGGCGATGCTAGAGCGCGCTGGTACTGACGCTGCTCGTCCAGATTGGCTAGAAGCTCAATACGGTATCCGTGATGGCTTGTACTTCCTGACAGAAACTCAAGCACAAGCAATTCTAGACCTACGTCTACACAAACTAACAGGTCTTGAGCACGAGAAAATTCTTGATGAATACAAGCAACTTCTAGAAGAGATTGCTGAACTGATGCACATCCTTGCAAGCACAGAACGCTTGATGGAAGTGATCCGTGAAGAACTTGAATCTGTTCGTGATGCCTTTGGCGATGTTCGTCGTACAGAAATTACTGCCGCAAGCCATGATATCGACATGGAAGAGCTGATTGCTCGTGAAGACGTAGTAGTAACACTTTCTCACGAAGGTTACGTTAAATACCAAATCCTAAGCGATTACGAAGCTCAGCGTCGTGGTGGTAAAGGTAAGAGCGCAACTAAGATGAAAGAAGAAGACTACATTGAACGTCTTCTAGTGGCGAATACCCACGACAACATCCTATGTTTCTCTACTCGCGGTAAGACATACCGCTTGAAAGTGTACCAACTACCGCTAGCAAGTCGTACTGCACGTGGTAAACCAATCGTCAACATTCTTCCACTGGAAGAAGGTGAGCGTATTACCGCGATTCTGCCAGTCTCTGAGTTCAGTGCCGATAAGTTTATCTTTATGGCGACTGGCGACGGTACAGTTAAGAAAACGTCACTGGATCAGTTTGCAAACGTTCGTTCAAATGGTCTGATTGCGGTTAATCTACGTGAAGATGACTCTCTGATCGGTGTTGACATTACAGATGGTCAAAGTGACATCATGCTGTTCTCTAAAGCGGGTAAAGTTGTTCGCTTTAGTGAAGATAAAGTACGTGCAATGGGACGTACAGCGGCAGGTGTTCGTGGTATGAAACTGGCCGATGACGATCAAGTAGTATCGCTAATTGTTCCTTCTAACGAGGGTGACATCCTGACTGTGACTCAAAACGGTTTTGGTAAGCGTACTGAACTTGCAGAGTACCCAATCAAAGGACGCGCAACACAAGGTGTAGTATCAATCAAGGTTTCTGAACGTAACGGCCCTGTGGTTGGTGCGGTTCAGGTAGAGGAAGGCGACGAGATGATGATGATCACCGACGCTGGAACCTTGGTTCGTACACGCGTAGCGGAAGTAAGCCAAGTGGGTCGTAACACTCAAGGTGTCACGCTCATCCGTACTTCAGCTGATGAAAGCGTTGTTGGTCTACAGCGAATTGACGAAGTTGAAGAAGCTGAACTTCCAGAAGCTGAAGAGGGTGTTGAAGGTGAACAAACTGTATCATCAGAAGCACCAGAGGCAGACCAAAAAAGTGATGATACTGAAGCCTAAGCTAAAGTAATAATCTAATTAATGAGGAATGCCAGACGAAAGTCTGGCATTTTTTTTGTCTTTTTATTTAAGGTGATAGAGGTCATAGGAACATTTTCGACTATGCTTTAGGTTAGTAGTATAATCATTTAATGGTATTGCGTTCTATTTAATGGTTGTGCATACTGTATGCTTCTTGGTCATTTATAGGCTTATTTGCAGGCATTTTTAGTAAGGAGGGTTGAGTGCAGTTGAAGCATTTCAATCGAGTAGTCCAATATGGTGTAACAGCTTTTTTCTTTATTTCTGTTGCCCTAATAACCTATACACTTATCTCTGAACATAAGTCTATTCGTCTGCTTTACACTGCGTTTCCTATTGCTATGTTAGTCGCTTACTTTTCACCTCATAGGCGAATTAAAATTATTGCAAGTTTGGTCTCTTTATTCTTGATCTTCGGAGGTTCGATTATCGAACCTTTAGAGATGGATGCCATTGAAGAAAGCTTACTTGTCTTACCCCTCTGCTACATCATATTGTTTCCAGGTTCATTGTGGCCAATCGCGGTGGGACTTGGGCTGATAGGCAGCTACCTTATTGATCTTCCTACTGAAGAGTTTGACGAGTTCGTCGAAGATGCAATTGAAGTACTCTTTATTACGATATTTGCCACAGTGATGACCTTCTATCAGCAAAAAGCGAAAAAGCAATCACGGTTGTATAAGCGGGCAAGTTTGACTGACTATTTGACCAATCTGCCTAATCGTAAGTCCTTTTTCCAAGCGGTGAGTGATCTTAGTGCCTGTGATCAGATGGACTATGCAGCGATTCAGGTCGGCTTGAACAACTTAAAGAAAGTGAATGACGATTTGGGCTACGGTTATGGTGATGAATTACTGTATCAATTCGCTTGTCACATTAAAAGACTTGTAGGTGGACACGGAAAACTATTTCGCTTAGGCGGTGATGAACTGATTATCTTGGTTGCCTGCCAGAATGGCGAACTCTATGAAGTGAATAAACTTATCGATCGACTTGAGGCGCATCATGACAAAGTGTGTAAGATCCACAACACTTCGCACAGACTGAGATACAGAGGAGGATGTGCTCTGCTAAGTGATGCGCAAAATAACATCAAAGTATGGGGAAAAAACGTCGATGCGGCTGTTGCTCGAGGCAAGCAGAACGAATCGATTCGTGTCCAATGGTACGATGATGAATTGATGGATGAGACGATTCGTGCGCATCAGATTGAAATAGAACTCAAAGGCGCGATTGATAACCAGCAATTGTTCCTTGTCTATCAGCCAAAAGTCGATTTAGAAAGCAATAAGATCGTCGGTGCGGAAGCCTTGATCCGCTGGCAGCATCCAGATTTAGGGCTTGTGGCACCCAATGATTTTATTGGTGTTGCGGAGCGAACCGCGCAAATCATCCCAATCGGCCGATGGGTTTTCGAACAAGCCATTATTCAGGCTAAGGCTTGGCTCGATAAGGGCTCGCTGATTCCTATTTCTATCAATGTTTCCAGCGTTCAGTTTGCTCATGACGATATCTTTCCTTACATCATGGAACAGCTAGAGAAACACAAGTTGCCAGCCAATTGTTTGCAGATTGAAATCACCGAAACCGCAATGATGGATAAGCATTCCCAAGTTGCTCAGACTTGTAAAAAACTTCAAGACCTAGGGGGCACGATAGCCATTGATGATTTTGGGGTGGCGTATTCTTCATTGAACTATCTAAAACATCTACCTATCGATGTGGTCAAGATCGACAAGTCATTTATTGATGACTGCGTAGAAGACGTCACCGACCATATGATTGTTCGAACCATAATCCAAATGGGACACAACCTAAACAAAACGGTGATTGCCGAAGGGGTAGAAGTCGACGAGCAACTCGAATTACTGCGTCGGGAAAAATGTCATCAGTATCAGGGTTACCTTTTTTCCAAGCCCATTTCTGCCGCAGAGTTTAATCAATTACTCATACAATAGTTGACAAATTGATGTCAAAAGTGGGTATAGAGTGCTGTGGTGATGACATGCGCAAAAAACACCGTCATACGTTTATTAAAATATCGGGATAACAATACGTTATCTTAAGTCAAGATACTGTCATTAATTGGTGCAAATGTAAGAAATTGCCGATAAAATCCCCTTCCTGTCTGTTCTACTAATTGTATAGAAACCATGAAACTATCCTTAAAACAAAAACTCATCGGCGCGAGTTTAATCGCCGTTGTGCTGATGGCAAGCGCTTTGACGTGGCTATCCGCCGATCAACTAGCAAAACAAACACGTAATGGTATAAATGCACGTGCAACAAGCTTAGCAAATGCGGCATCTGTAGGCGTTTCGGACTGGATATCGATCCGTAAAGATATTGCCAGTGCATTCAACGACTACAGCCGTGAAGCCGATGTGGTTCCGTTCCTGCAGCAAGCACGCAAAGCAGGCGGTTTTGATGACATTTTCCTTGGTACGCCAGAAGGTGGGATGTACCGCTCACACCCTGAACGTAATCGTGCAGATTACGACCCACGCGTTCGTCCTTGGTATATCGATGCGAGTAATGCGGGTAAACAGATCATTACCACAGCCTACACCGACGCAATCACCAATGCGTTACTAGTAACAATCGCTGAACCAATTCGTGCCAATGGACAGTTTGTTGGAGTGGTTGGTGCTGATGTACTTATCGACCAGTTAATTAATGACGTCATCAACTTGGATGCCGGTAAGAACGCATACGCAATGCTGATTGATGCTCAAGATGGCACATTCTTAGCTCACCCTGACAAATCACTCTCATTAAAGCCAACGAACACTCTTTCTAAACAACTAACTTTGCGTGAGATCGAAAAGCATGCCAATACAGGTTCAGTAGTAACATTTGAGCGTAACGGTCAAGAGAAGCTCTACTTCTTTACTAAGGTGCCAGACACTAAGTGGATCTTTGCCATTGAGATGGACCGTACAACGGAAGAAGCGGCACTGGCTGAGCTGCTACAAAGTTTGATCATCACGGCTGTGGTTATCACCTTAATTGTGATTGTACTTGTTTCATGGCTAGTTAGTTACTTGTTCAACGATTTGGTGCGTGTTTCAAAAGCGCTAGAAGAGATCGCGTCAGGTGAAGGCGACTTGACTCAACGTCTTGAACCACGCAGCGATGATGAAGTGGGGCAGTTAGCAAATAACTTCAACATCTTTGTTGGAAACATGCATGCGATGGTATCTAAGCTAAGCGTGGTTTCCGCTTCACTTTCAGAACAGTCTAAGCAGACGGCGATGCAAGCTGAAGAACGCAGTGCTCGTATCCGACTACAACAAGATGAAATCAACATGGTCGCGACCGCGATCAATGAGATGGCCGCCGCAACCCAAGAGATCGCTGGTAATGCAGATCACACAGCGCAAAACTCTAGCGAGGCTGTAACAGCTTGTATCCACGGTGGCGAGCAAGTCGTTCAAACTCAAGGCTCTATTCAAAATCTAGCCACAGAAGTGAGTGTAGCGACAGAAGTCATTCAAGAATTGGAGCAACACGGACACAGCATCAGTACCATCTTGTCGACGATTCAAGACATTGCAGAACAAACCAACTTATTAGCATTGAACGCAGCAATCGAAGCGGCGCGTGCTGGTGAACAAGGTCGTGGTTTTGCGGTGGTTGCCGATGAAGTTCGAGTGCTGAGCCAGCGTACACATGCGTCGACCAAAGAGATTCAGCAAATGATTGAAACTCTGCAAAACACGACAGGTAAAGCCGTCGGTATTATGGGCGACAGTCGCCAACTAGCCGATACCAGTGTAAGTGATGCAGACTCTGCTGCGGTGAGTTTGACACAAATTCAAACGGCGGTTGAACGTATCAGCGATATGGCGACTCAAATCGCTTCTGCTGCGGAAGAGCAAGCTTCTGTGACGTCTGAAATTACTCGCAATACCGTCGGTATCCGCGATGTTTCTAACGAACTCGCTGACGAAGCGCACGATGCAGCATCTCAAGCGGCTCAACTATCTGAGTTGTCTAATGAACTTGAGCAAGAAATCCAGCGCTTTAAACTCTAAGTGACCCGAATACAATAAACTTGTTATGACCCCCAATTGTTGACTAAAAACATTGGGGTCTTTTTATAGATGGTATCGATGGTGTGTGATGAGATGGTCACCTCTATCTCGGCATCGCAATGTGCCATGATTAACTTTTGACAGAATCAAGGATAAAGGTGACCAACATGAAATATAGGCTTATTAGTATCGATTTAGCAAAAAATGTGTTTCAGATTGCTGTATTCGACCGACAAAACAGACCGGTTTCGAATTGCCAAGTACGC
>NZ_QEWN01000009.1 GCF_006124995.1 Vibrio sp. Hep-1b-8 | reverse complement strand
GAATCTTTACTACTAAATGCACGTGGTCAACTTGTATGTTTAACTCTACTACTTCACATCCAAGTTGATTACAGTAAACATAAATACATCGATAAACTTCTTTACCTATATTGTTCTTCAAGATCCTAAATCGATACTTTGGAGTCCACACTATATGGTATTGACATCGCCAAAATACGTGGGAAGCTTGATTGTATCTACTCATGTTATTTGTCCTCTTTGACTTCTGGAAAAATCAAAGACGCATTTAGCATGAGTAGTTTTACAGGCAAAGCCGAAACGGATGATAACCACCTACTGAAGTAGGTGGTTTAGGGCTGAAAACAAATAAGGACCTTCGGGTCCTTTCTTTTTGCCCTGTAGTGCAGACTCCCCTCCATCACGAACAAGGATAACGACTCTTTTACTATTTCATTGTGACGAACGTTTCAGTTGCATCGCCTTGTACCGAACAACTAGGATCACAAACTGATAACAATTTCTGCACAGCATCGCACTTAGCCACTAGAATAAAAGCTCAGTTTAAGGAGATGTAACATGGAAGAACTACTGGCCGAATTTGCTACAGTAACGAAAATTCAGGTGGCTTGGGGCGAGATGGACGCTTTGCAACACGTCAACAACGCGGTTTATTTCCGCTACTTTGAAACAGCAAGGCTCGACTACTTCAACAAAATCAATCTGCTCGTTAACCTAAAACAAAACCATATAGGCCCTGTGCTCAGCCACACCGAGTGTCGATACAAAGCACCAGTCACTTATCCAGATACGCTGTTAATTGGTTCCCGTGTCACTGACTTGCAAGATGACCGATTCACAATGGAGTACCAGATCGTAAGTGAAAGCACTGGTAAAGTGACGACCGTTGGTTCAGCCACTTGCGTCATGTTTGACTTTAAGCACCACACCAAAGCTTCTATACCTGAAAACATCAAACAAGCTATTTTATTAGCCGAAGAACGATAAGCTCAAAATCCTAGATTCGATTTGGCGATTTCATCAGAGCGCCAAATCAATTTGTGTGACATCTCATATTTGACTTGGTATATACTCCTCTCCATCGTAAATAAACACCTTATTTGTCAATGAACAAAAGCTTACTAACCAATCTTATCGCACTCGCTTTACTAGCAGGTGGCTATCAAGCAGACAACCAAATTGCCTTATACGCTGGACTATTTGCGTTTTCAGGCGCCATCACCAACTGGCTTGCCATTCATATGCTATTTGAAAAGGTGCCTGGTCTCTATGGTTCCGGTGTTATTCCTGCGCGTTTTGAAGAATTTAAATCAGCAATCAAGACACTGATGATGGAGCAGTTTTTTACCCAAGAAAACATCGACAAGTTCTTAAGCAAGGAAATGGCTGGCGGAAAGTCCCTTAACCTTGAGCCTGTGATTGAAAAGATAGACTTTAACCCAACGTTTGACTCACTCGTTGACGTCATCGCCAACTCTCAATTTGGTGGCATGCTGGCGATGTTTGGTGGCACAGATGCGCTCCAACCTATGAAACAACCTTTTGTCGAGAAAATGAAACTAGCGATTGTCGACATGAGTCAGAGCGACACCATCAAAGATGCCTTAAAAGAACAGTTTGAAGCCCCAGCGATGATGGATGAAATACGCACTAACGTTGAGAACATCATCGATCAGCGCCTCAATGAACTCACGCCCAAACTGGTTAAGGAAATCGTTCAGAGAATGATCAAAGAACACCTAGGCTGGTTGGTCGTTTGGGGCGGGATCTTTGGTGGCATTATTGGCATAATTTCATCCTTTATTGCCTAAAATTGAAAAAGGAAGCGGTAAGCTTCCTTTTTTATAGTTTCGATATGAGATCTGCATTAACGCCAAAGCTGGTCTTATGCTCTTCAATAACCACTTCACTGCGAGTTTGTATCACGCCGGGCAAGGTTCCTAATTTGGTCGACATAAAGTTCTGGTACGCTTTCATATCCTTTACACGCACCTTAATCATGGTATCGAAGTCACCTGATAGCGAATAACACTCTTCAATTTCCGGCATATCCGCCACAGCTTGAGCAAACTTTTCAAATATTGAAAAACTGGTTTGATCCAAACGAATATGAATGAACACTTGTACATCCAAGCCCAGCTTTTCTGGATTTAGCTCAGCATGGTAGCCCGTAATATAACCTTCTTTCTCCAATCTTTTTACCCGATCAGAACAAGGAGAGGTGGTTAAGTTAACTTGCTTGGCGAGTTCAACAATAGGAAGTCGGCCTTTCAGATTCAAGGCGCGCAGGATCTCACGATCAATTCTATCTAAATCCATTAACGGCTCATTAAGTTGTTATAGATGCTGAAGGTATTCTAAAACAAAAGCACCGAGCCACAGATAGCGATCGTTGAGTTAGCGATAAATTATGTGAAGGTTATGCGATTTTTGCGTCAGAAAAAGCGTCTTGTGCAGTCACAACTTCTGTTTGGCTATTGCAGACTCTGCAAAAGGCCTGCTTTTCCATTTTTACATAGTGGTCACCTTGGAAAACGGTGGCAAAGAAGTTCGCCATATTTTTAACTACCGAGTTATTCTGCGTCTCACAACGCTTCATGACAATTTTATGTGCCGTTTTTTTATCACAACAATGACAGTACATGTGAGGCATTTCCGTTCGTCCTAAGTGTTAGCGTTATTGATAACTGACATATTTTGAAACCTAGAGTTCATTAAATTCAAACATTAGTTTAGAAAACGTGAGATAAGTTCAATAAATAGTCAATAGACAACAAAAAAGCCCCTAAATTTAGGGGCTTTTCACTCGAACCAATATCAATTAGTCCAGTTCAGCTAAGTGCTTTTTGAACGTTTTGTGCTGCGCTTTCACAGCCTCTTCCGGCTCGCCAGTCGTTAAACTTACACCAACAATAGCAAGAGTCGAGAAAATGATACCAGGGACAATTTCATACACGTCGAACCAGCCACCTGATAACTGCTTCCAAATAACGATAGTCACACCGCCAACCACAATACCCGCAAGTGCACCATTACGGTTCATTCTTTCCCAGTAAAGGCTAAGGATTAGCGCAGGACCAAATGCAGCACCAAAACCAGCCCATGCGTAAGAAACCAAGCCAAGCACTGAGCTGTCAGGTGTCATCGCTAAAACTAGCGCAACAACTGAGATGCCAACGACGGCAATACGACCAACCATAACAATCTCTTCTGAGCTCGCGTCTTTCTTAAACACTTGCTTGTAGAAATCTTCTGCCAACGCTGAAGAGGAAACCAGTAACTGAGAATCCGCAGTACTCATTACCGCAGCTAGAATTGCAGCAAGTAGGATACCGGCAATAACAGGGTGGTACAGAGAGTTCACCAGAAGCATAAAGATCTTCTCGCCATCATCAATGCTTACACCAGAGTTTGTCACATAAACTAAGCCAACTAGACCTACTAGAATCGCACCTGCCATTGATAGCGCAGTCCAGATCACCGCAATACGACGAGCCGTTGTCAGATCTTTATTTGAGCGAGATGCTTTGAAACGCGCTAGGATATGTGGCTGACCAAAGTAACCTAAGCCCCAAGCCACCAGAGAGATAATCGCAATCGCAGAAAGCGGTTCACCTTTAGAGTCATTCCATAGCGTTAATAGCTCAGGGTTAATCGCGGCAAGATCATTGCCAAGCTGACCAAAACCACCTTCCAACGCAGTAATTGGAACGATCATCAGTGCCGCTGCCATCAGCAGACCTTGCACTAAGTCGGTCCAAGATACCGCTAGGAAGCCACCGAATAGCGTGTAAGAGACGACGCAAACGGTGCCAATGATTACTGCCGTGGAGTAATCTAGGCCAAAGACTGTTTCAAATAATTTTCCGCCTGCAACCAAGCCTGAACTGGTGTAGAAAAGGAAGAATAAAAGAATAAAGAAAGCAGAAATAACCTGAATCAGTTTAGATTTATCGTTAAAACGACGAGATAGAAATTCTGGTAAAGTCAGTGCGTCAGTCGTGATGCTGTAAGTACGAAGACGTTTAGCATTAATTAACCAGTTCAACCATGTGCCTACCAGTAGACCACCCGCTAGCCAAAATGCTTCAATGCCTGCTGCGTACGCATAACCCGGCAGACCAAGCAGAAGCCAACCACTCATATCCGATGCACCTGCAGAAAGCGCCGCCGGCCAAGGGCCTAATGAACGACCACCAAGAAAGTAGTCGCTTGAATTTTTTGTACGCAGGTATGCGATGACACCAATGGCAAGCATCAACACCAAATACGCAATAAACGTGGTTGTAATAGCAAAGCTATTTTCCATGTGATATGTCCTCTTTTGAAAGATCGCCTTCCCTGAATGCCCTCAATACGAGGGCAAATCAATGAAGTATTAGTGGGCTTCGTTTCCGAGCTCTAGCAAGGTCGCATTGCCACCCACTGCTGTTATATTTATTGTTCTTGTACGCTCCGTAATAAAACGGAGCGCCAAATGAGGATCGTGGGCAACAGGAATGCTCACAAGATCCGTTTCAGACGTCAGGCTTACAATAGCGCCCGAACGTTTAGCCAGTTGGAGGTTAATCGTCCTTTCCACCTCTGGATTTCCAACATAACCAATGCTTCGCACGTCCGACTCGAGCAACTGATGATAAGCATCATATGCGGCAAACTGGACAAGGTGAGTTGGAAGTGAAGACTGAACATAGGCAGCCTCTAACACTAGGCAAAGCTCCGCATCATCACTGCATAAGATGACACTATTACCCGCGATCAGCGCAGCCGTTAGTTGCGCAACGACGGATAGCTTCGCTTGCTCTTGAACATCATCCTGAATAACAAGAACCACACCACGACCTGCGGTGTAAAGTTCGTTGGTTTCGCCTGTAGGGCCGACCAGACTATGGGTATCAGCAATGAATGCCGACGCTTGTTCAATATGGTACGAAACGACCGAAGCCAACTCAGGCTGAACTTGTTGTAAAGCCTGTTTAAAAGCAAGTAGGCACTCACTTTTAGAATCAAAATTGGTTAAATTCCAGTTTTCCCAAGCAGAGAAAGCATCAGAAAAACGAGTTACTTGATGAACCATAATTACTTCTCCTTGCTCACTCGATTAACAAAACTGTGTTTGCGTGAAACGGTAAAGATAGTGTGGACCACCCGCTTTTGGTCCAGTACCTGATAGGCCTTGACCACCAAATGGCTGCACTCCTACTACCGCGCCAACTTGATCACGGTTGATGTAGCAGTTACCAACACGAGCATGTTTTTCAATCCAGCGGTAAGTGGTTTCATTTCGGCTATGGATACCCATGGTTAGGCCAAAACCGGTATTGTTTATCTGCTCAACCACCTGAGTGAGTTCACTTGCTTTGAATCGAACGATGTGCAAGATCGGGCCAAACTGTTCTTCTTTAAGACAAGAAATATCACGGATTTCAAAGGCTGAAGGAGCAACGAAGTCACCGTTTTCATGCTCATCCGTAAGCACCAGTTGAGCGACTTTTTTCTCTGTTTCAGTCATAAACTCGATATGCTTTAACAACTTGCTCTTCGCATTGACGTCGATAACCGGACCAACATCTGTCGAGTGAAGATAAGGTTTACCAACGCTTAACTCCTCCATCGCCCCCTGGATCAGAGCAACTATGCGATCGGCAATATCTTCTTGAACGTATAGAACACGCAGTGCACTACAGCGCTGACCCGCAGAAGCAAACGCAGAGCGAATCACATCTCTCACCACTTGCTCGGGTAATGCTGTACTGTCAACAATCATTGCGTTCTGACCACCCGTCTCAGCAATCAAAGGCACTGGAGCGGCGTCACGTTCTGCTAATGTTTGGTTAATGCGCTGCGCCGTCGCTGTTGAACCAGTGAAAGCGACACCTGCGATGGCTGGGTGTGACGTCAGAGCCGAGCCAATTTCAGCGCCACGGCCTGTTAATAGCTGAATCGTCCCTGCTGGGAATCCTGCATCGAGCATCAGTTCAACCGCACGAGCCGCGATTAAGCTGGTCTGTTCTGCTGGTTTCGCCACGACTGTATTTCCTGCAACCAAAGCGGCTGTCACTTGGCCAAGGAAAATGGCCAGAGGAAAGTTCCAAGGGCTAATACAAACGAAAACACCACGACCTTGACGAGACACTTGACGAGTCTGCCCATCAAAACCGTTAATGGTTAGTTCACCTAACGCGTCCACTTGCTTAGCGTAGTAACGACAGAAATCAACCGCTTCACGCACTTCATCAATACTGTCATGAATCGTTTTACCTGCTTCCTGGTGACAAATCGCGACAAGCTCTGCGAGATTCTCTTCCAACAGATCAGCGAGAACCTCTAGCTTCTCTGCTCGCTGAGCTTTTGGTGATGCTTGCCATGCAGGGAAGGCCTGCTCAGCACCTTCAATCGCTGCCGAAACATGCTCAAGCGTAGCGAACGCAACCTGACCTACTTGAATACGACGGTCGTAAGGAGCGGTGACTTGTTCAGTGTTGATGTTTTCCTTGATCATGCTTTCGGCAAACATGTTGCCATTGATGATCGGACCCGCTAGCCACTGCTTACTTAGAAAACTCTCTACTTCATATTCAAACGGCTTCGCTTCGCTCTCGATATCTATGTTGATACCCAAAGAGTTCTTGCGCTCGTTAAACACGTTGGTTGGAAGAGGAATGCTTGTGTTGGAGAAAGAATCAAACGCATTAAGCATATCTACTGGATGCTGTGTCAGTGTTTCGACAGGGCAACGAGCATCGACCAAGCGATGAACAAATGAGCTGTTTGCACCATTTTCCAATAAGCGGCGAACAAGATATGGCAGCAGATCTTTGTGGCTACCAACCGGTGCATAAATGCGCACGGATTGTTGGTAGGCTGACATCGCATGGTTGTACAGCGAATCGCCCATGCCATGCAGACGCTGGAATTCGAAATCTTTATGCTGAGCCATCACTGCAATCGATGTGACTGTCTGAGCATTGTGGCTAGCAAATTGCGGGAAAATATTACCACGAACATGTTGGCTCAAAAGGAATCGAGCACAAGCTAAGTAAGCCACATCTGTCGCTTCTTTGCGCGTATAAACAGGGTAGTTAGTATAACCAGCCTGCTGTGACCATTTGATCTCACTATCCCAGTAAGCACCTTTAACAAGACGCAGAGGAATCGTATCTCCCTGCTGCTTCGCTAAGCCGTTTAGCCAAACCAAAACAGGAAGCGCTCGCTTAGAGTATGCCTGAACCACTAGACCAAACTTACCCCAGCCCTTGACCAATTCACTTCGGTACACTTTTTCGAACAATTTGAGGGACAGCTCTAGGCGGTCTGCTTCTTCAGCATCAATGGTAATCGCGACGTCAAGCTCAACCGCTCGACGCAGCAATTGCTGTAAGGTATCGTAAAGTTCTGTCAGAACACGTTGTTCATTCGCAACCTCATAGCGAGGATGAAGTGCTGAAAGCTTAATCGACACAGAAGGCGCTGGACTCACATCTGCAGCATAGTCATCACGGCCTACCGCTTCGATTGCCATTAAGTAATCTTTGAAGTACTTATTTGCGTCAACGGTGGTAAGTGCCGCTTCGCCTAGCATATCATAAGAGTAAGTGAAGCCCTTATCACGCATGTGACGACCGTTTTTTTGAGCCTCGGCAATGGTACGGCCAAGTACAAACTGGTGTCCCATGACTTTCATTGCCTGATGCATCGCCTTACGGATCACAGGCTCAGACATCTTGTTCACTAGCCGGTTAACCGCGCTTACCGGACTTTGAGATTCGCTATCAGAAAGGCCAACAACTTTACCTGTGAGCATTAAGCCCCATGTAGACGCATTAACAAAAACGGAATCAGAATTTTTCAGGTGTGATTTCCAATCTGCCACAGTGAGCTTGTCACGGATTAAAGCATCGGCTGTCGCAGCGTCAGGAATACGCATCAAAGCCTCAGCAAGACACATCAGCAGAATGCCTTCTTGAGTATCAAGGCTATACTCCAGTAACAGAGCGTCAATCATCTGAATGGACTCTTTGTCAGCACGAATCGTATTGATCAAATCCGTCGTTTTGATGGCAATCTGCTCTTTCTCTGACTCAGTGGGTGTTGCTAATGGCAGTAGTTGCTTAAGCCATTGTGATTCGTCCACTATATAAAGTGGCGAGATCAACGACCAAAGTTTATCAAGCGGCTGCTCGACAAACTCAGCGTTTAACACATTACTCGCTGTAAACATGCGTTTTCCTCAATCTCACACCTGAAATCATTTCAGGTTTTCTACAATGGCATGCAGTGTATTTTGAGCTTGAGAAGAATACTTGTCAAAAACTCCGAGTTTTTTGCTAAAAACCCTGAATATTAACAAAACAAAAACAGAGTCACACTCAATTAAGTAAAACTTTATACCGTTTACATTAGCTTTTTTAACCAAATCGTTTCTTGTACTGAGAAGGTGAAATACCTTGGAGGCGGGAAAAAGTATGAGTAAAGGTGCTTTGACCTGAAAATCCGGTGAACTCGGCTACCTGTCCCAAAGTGAGATTGCCCTGCTCTATTAGCTGCTTCGCCATGTCGATTCGCTTGCCCAGCACATACTGATGAGGTGTAATCCCCATCTGTTCTTTAAACAAGGAGTGAAACTGACTCTCCCCTAAGAACACACTGCCTGCGAGCTGCATCACTGAGATTCTCTGATTCATGTGCTGCTCGATATAGCGATCTATCGCTTCAAGATCGAAGCGCGATTCTTTACGACTCGCTTCAAAGGCCGACATATGGCGCTGTAATAAAGCCACAACCGTATCACTGCAAGCTCGACTGAGCAGCAAGTCATCTGGGCTAGAATGCATCTCAGCCACTAACATCTGGATAAGCTTTTGGATTTGATTGTTGAGCTGAAAGTACGTCTCTTTCTGGTTAAGCTCGTTAAGACGCTGCATCATCAAAGCATCAGATTGCGAAGCAACCGGCATATTGAGTACCAGAATATCAGATTGACCGACGACACCACCGAATGCGTGCCCTGAACCGGATGTCACGACGCAACCTTGCCCAGGGCCGACCATATTGCCGTAGCCACCAACTTCAAACTCCGCTTGACCACGTAAACCGATCACCACCTGAGTATAGTCGTGCGCGTGACATTCCATATACGAAGGCAACGTAACCAATTGAGCTGGTTTTGGTGACAATTCTTTGGCAGTGGATGAATCACTTAGCGGCTTATTGGATGATGACATAGAGACACACAGTCAAATTACATGTTCGATAAGCCATGATATACCAGAAGTGACGCAACTCGAAAATTGTATTGTTTGATTATAAAAATGGTTGCATTTACCATCGTCAACAAACAGAAAATGATCGGGGCGAACTGCTGAGAATCTGGTCATTTGTCGTACTGGAAGAATGATCAAGTGCACATAAATTACGGCTTATGTCACTTCTATCGATTTTCGTTATTCCTGATCGAGAATCTTTACTTGCATATTTCTTCAATCAGCCCAAAATGGATGATGTACCACCTAAGTTTATCTCGATTTATGATAAGCTTAGGTAATTCGCTCTATTATTTAGTGTGAATAGAAGGAAGAAATAGACCTTTTCAAGGCACCTTTGCAATGGACTGTCAAAAGTTTGTCTTTTTTTCTATATAAAGTGCACTATTTGATTGATATGCACTATGTTTGACTATTTTTTTATTGGTTATTAAACGTTAATTGTTGCAGGGACTTATGATCATACGTCGCATGCCAGCGCTTTTGCTTGCGCTAAGCCCTCTTTGGGTTTCGACTTCGATTTTCGCAGAAGAAAATGTACAGGGTGACCCTGTTTCTGAAATCGAAGTTAAGTTAGAAAATAAAGAAGCAGAAATGGGCACGATGGCTGCGGAGTTTAACTCTGAAGCTGATCGTCTCCAACAACTTCAGAATGATAGAACTAAGCTGAAACGCAATGAGGAAGAACTCAATGCGAAGCGCAATCGCACTAAGTCAGCTCTGGACAAACAGTATAACCGTCTTTTAGATGATCCAGATATCGACCTAGTTTCATTCCAGAAAGCTTACCAAGATGTGTGGACTGAAGTGAAAGATAACCAGTCTGCACTATTGGAAAACCAACAAGCGATAACTGAAAGTGAAATGCGCCTCTCACAAGTAAAACAGAAGCAAGCCCGTCTAACTTCTGAGCTTTCTTACTTACAAGAGCAAAAAGTGGAAGCGCGTGTAAAACGTATTTCTGCTGAGCTACGCGAAAGTGATGTACTCGAAACAAGTTACAAAACAACTTGTTCATCGACCATGACTTTGGGCGAGTGTGCTAGCCAGGGGCAATACCTGACTAAACAGAAAGCCGTCAAAGCGTTCAAAGCAAAACTGATGGAACGTTTGACGGAGTCAAACCTAGCGAAGCAAAATGCCAAAGGCGTTCAGTTGAATGTTCACATTCAAGAGAGCCAGCTCATCCGCTCTGGTTTTGAAGGCAACAATAGCTACTTCACTCAAATGCAATCGCAATTGCAGGCGCGTCCAGAGGCCTCAGCGGCATGTAAACTACTTAACGTTTCAACTCGTTACTGTCTAAAAGGCAGTGAAGAAGAGACAACCGCTAAGAAAGACAAAAACTGGGTGAATGTGACTGTTCGTTCAGATCAATATGATGATTCCGTAGTTATCAATGGCATTAACTATGGCAGCACGCCAGTAGAAGTTGTTCTACCACGTGGCCAACATCAAGTTACAGTGTCGAAAAATGGTTTTCAGACATACAATCGCGTGATCACTGTCAACGCAAATGACACGGTTTGGGTTAAGCTACGTCCAAATGGATAACGGCTAAAAAAACCTACCGGATTCACAAAGATGAGCTAAAACGCCATTTTGATCCTAAGTTATCAACGGATAACTTAAGACAAGATGGCGTTTTCGTTTAAAATACCCAATTAATCAATAATTAGATGTAGAAGAAAGACGATGCGTCCAGGTTTATCAATCCTTTTATTAGCATTATCTCCTTGTTTGCTTATATCTCCCGCTTCCGCACAGGAAGCGAAGATGTCGGTTATTCAGATCGACGATAAGCTTTTTAGCAAACACGATGAGTTAAAGTCTGCACAAAAAGCCTCAGACGAGCAGCAAGCTCTGTTCAATAAGCAGCAAGCCGAATTAAAGTCTCTGCAACAAACGGCAGAGTCGCTTGATAAGTCGTTTGCGAGTGCCAAGAATAAGCTTGAAATGGACTATCAACGTATGATTGATGATCCCAATGTTGACCTAGCTGCATCTCAGAAGGCCTATCAAGATGCTTGGTCGTCAGTGAAGCAAAATCAAAAGGCACGCCTTGACGCTGAACAAAAGCTTGAGGAAGAGCGAGCGAATCTCACGACTCGTAAAGCAGAAGCCGATGCCATTAAGCTTGCTATTGCAGAATTGGACGAACAAAAACTTCGCGCCAGAGCCGAACAGCTCAAACTTGAACTGGAACAGCCGCAGAAAATTTCGGTCAGTTTCACTAACCGCTGCCAAGCCTCTTTAACTTTGGCGCAATGTGATCAGCAAACTAAAGAGCTAGCTTTGCAGAAAGCGGTTAAGCAATTTCGCGGTGAGATTGTTGAACAAACCAGTGAAAGTTCACTGGTCAAGCGCAATATCAATGATGTCGCTCTTAACATCCACGTTGTCAAACACATTACTACCGAACAGGGCTTCTACGATGGTGTTCGTTACCGAACACTAATGGATGTAGAGCTTGAGGCTCGTCCTAAAGCAAAAGTGGCCTGTGAACTTCTGCAAATCGATAATCAATACTGTTTTGCGCCTGGAGCAGCAGGAAATCAGCAGTTCCAAGATGACCAAGAGATCGCTTGGGTCACACTCGCTATTCGCTCTAACCAATACAACGACAGCGTAACGATCGATGGCGTTTCTTATGGCAGTACTCCTGTAGAAATCATGCTACCAATAGGTATCCACGACATTACGATTGAGAAAGAAGGCTACAAGTCATACAGCCAACAACTTTCCGTTAACGCGGATACGTCTTTACGTGCGGTACTGACTGAAAAAGCCAACCCGCTACGCGCTGGTGCTAAATTTGCTGATGGCTTGGCAAGCAGCGGTCACGCACCGGAATTGATCACCATTCTCCAAGGTATTTACTACACTGGAGAGAAGGCTTCTAACCAAGTTTCACTTGATCATGCTTTCGGTATTGGCGCGACACCTGTCACCGTCAGTCAATTTGCAACCTTCGTTGAACAAACCAATTACCAAACCGATGCCGAGCTAAAAAACACCTGTACCACGCTAGCTCAAGGCGAAGTAACACCAATTCCAAACAGCAGTTGGCGAGATCCTGGGTTCAAACAATCGCCTAATTCACCGGTTGTGTGTGTGAGCCAAAACGATGCAGTCTCTTACACTAATTGGTTGCGTAAGCAGACTGGCGCTTCTTACCGTCTACCAACAGAAGAAGAGTGGGAAATTGCGGCACGTGCTGGCAGCCAAGATAAATACTGGTGGGGTAATGAATTTGCACCAGGTGAAGCAAACACTGGCTGGAGTGGCACTCCTTGGTCAAACCAAAGCACTGCGCCCGTTAGCGCTTTCAAACCTAATCAGTTAGGCGTTTATGATGCGGTTGGCAATGTTTGGCAGTGGACAAGCAGCCCGAGAGGTATTGCTAAAGGCGGTGCGTGGAACTTCTCACCAGATATGGCTGCAGCAGACAAGCAGCTATACCTTTCACCATTCTCTGCCGCTAACTACTTAGGTTTCCGAGTCGTTAGAGACATTAACTAGTTATATTAGGGGGGGATTTCCCCCCTTTTTATCTTATTCTCTTCAGATACAATCATTAGCGAGTTGGATTTATCCATCCTCCTCGGTATCAATTGATATGTCTATGCTCAGTAATTTACTGAGTGCATAGAACCTCTTCTACACGTCGACAAGATTTATCTTGTGTTTGCCAGTCATCCTACGGTGCCTGGCATTTTTTATCGTACAGCACATGTGACTTTGGTATCATACTCACTCTGTTTAGTAAGAAGTTTTTTTAAGTGAACGAGCAGCAAGTCTCTTTATTCCGTCAACTCCCCGGTTTCTGGGGATGCAAAGACCTCAACTCTATCTTTGTTTATGCTAACACTGCTTATGCCAAACTGATCGGTTTCGAGAAGTCACAAGATTGTATTGGCCTTACCGACTTTCAAATGCCCAGTCCCACATCTCACTGCGCTGCTGATTTTGTTAAACAAGATCGGTATGTTATTGAAAAAAATACGTCCTTGAGAGTTCTCGATATTCACCCATACCCAGATGGCAGCTGGCGGGCGCATTTATTTACCAAAATCCCATGGCTAGATGATTCAGAACAGATTCAAGGGACCATTTTTTATGGGCAAGAGCTGTCTGATACCGCAATTCTAGAAGTGGGTCACTGGATATGTCGCGCGACAGGTTTACCGCCTGAAAGTAATCTTATCGCTGAAACACCGACGACAACACGCTTTGATCTCAAACTGACTAACCGAGAATCAGAAGCGCTGTTTTTACTGCTCTATGGTAAGAAACCCCACTGCATCGCCACAATCATGAACATCTCGATAAAGACATTAGAAAGCTATGTCGCGAGACTGCGAGTAAAGTTTGGCGCTCACTCTAAAGCACAATTGATCGATATGGCTTTAGAGCAGGGATATGGGTCTCACATACCTAAGACGCTATTAAAAAGACAGCTGTCTGTCGCCCTAGATAACGAATACGCCGCATAAAGCGGCGTATTTTTTTATGGTGCTAAGCGGTCAATATGCCACTCTTGAGCTTGTTTTGAAAACAAGAAGCGATCGTGAAGGCGATGCTCACCGCCCTGCCAAAATTCGATACTTTGCGGCTTAATTCGAAATCCGCCCCAGAAACTCGGTACAGGGATTTCGCCTTTTTCAAACTTTTGTTTGAGCTCTAGAAACTTACCTTCTAACACGCCACGAGCACTAATACGGCTACTTTGCTTACTGGCGATTGCCGCCAACTGACTTGCCTTGGGACGAGAAGAGAAGTACTTCATGTTTTCGACAGCAGATAGCTTTTCAGCCACACCCGTAATATGCACTTGACGCTCAAGAGGATGCCAAGGGAAATGCAGGCTAACTTTTGCGTTCGCTTCAATCTGCTGGGCTTTACGGCTACCAAGGTTGGTATAAAAAACGAAACCATCTTGATTGATATCTTTTAGTAGCACAATTCGTTGGAAAGGTTGCCCTGATGCATCCACCGTTGCGACCGTCATTGCCGTTGGGTCAGTCAGCTTAGCGTCGATCGCTTGCTGAAGCCATAAATCGAATTGGGCAATCGGATCCGCTAGCAAGTCTTTTCTACGCAAGCCACCTTTGGTGTACTCACGGCGAATATCTTCAAGTTCCATCTTTTCTCCTTGGCGAAATTTTTTGTCGATTGTGCGCCCTTAATTACAAGAACTCAAGCCTAGCGCGATGGATAACGCTACACTCTATACAAACTAGCTATTAAAACATCGCTATATATCAATTAGAGGAACAAAACTGACAGCAAATCCTTAACATTTTAGGCAATGAATAATAAAATCAATTAAATAACACCATTTTACAAGGATCACCAATGAGTAAGAGTAGTTACAACAAGCTTACTCCTGACGAGCTGGATTACGTTGACGATAAAACAGCCGCTCTATTGCTAAATACGCCAAGCAGCGCTCGTATCATGCTGTGGGTAATGGTGGTCTTTTTCGTGTTTGCCATTCTATGGGCATCATGGGCAGAGATCGATAAAGTGACCGTCGGTCAAGGCAAAGTTGTGCCATCATCCCAGGTTCAGGTCGTACAAAACCTTGAAGGAGGTCTGGTAAAAGAGATCTTGGTTCGCGAAGGACAAACGGTTGAGAAAGGTCAGCAGCTACTGCTTATCGATGATACTCGATTCCGCTCAGACTACCGTGAACGAGAGCAACAGGTTGCCAACTTAACCGCAAGCGTTCTGCAACTTTCAGCCTCGATCACCAGTGTCGATATCGATGAGGAGTTCAACGAAAATAATTGGCAAAAAAACGTCCAATTGAATTTTAATAAACTTGCTTTCCCACCCACTTTAAGTGAACTGCAACCAGACTTGGTTGCACGTCAGCGCGCTGAATATCGCCAAGATCTTAATAATCTTCGTAACCAAATCTCACTGATTGACCAACAGGTAAAGCAGAAACAACAGGATCTGGTTGAAATTCAGGCACGAATTGTAAACCTGCGTGAAAGCTACCGCTTTGCAAAAAAAGAGCTGGAAATTACCCAGCCTCTCGCGGATGAAGGGGTTGTACCGCGTATTGAGTTGCTCAAGCTTCAACGCCAAGTCAACGATACTCAACGTGAGTTAACTTCAAGTGAGCTAAAAATGCCGGTGCTTAAATCAGCGATTCGAGAAGCGATGTTGAGCCGCATCGACGCTGCGCAGAAGTTCCGCTCTGAGCAACAAGAAAAACTCAACCAAGCACAAGACAAGTTATCGTCGATGACGGAGTCAACGGTTGGACTTGAAGATAGAGTAAACCGTACAGTCGTGACCTCACCTGTCACAGGTACAGTAAAAACACTCAACGTCAATACCGTAGGTGGCGTTATTCAACCAGGTATGGATATTGTTGAAATTGTCCCGAGCGAAGATACCTTGCTGGTTGAAGCAAAGATTGCTCCCCAAGATATTGCGTTTCTACGTCCAGAGTTACACACCATCGTTAAGTTTAGTGCGTATGATTTCACTAAATACGGTGGTCTAGAAGGCACCTTGGAACACATCAGTGCAGATACCACCACTGATGAAGAGGGCAACAGCTTTTATCTGGTTCGTATTCGCACTAAAGAAACCAGTCTTGACAAAGATAACACCTTGCCAATCATACCTGGTATGACGGCTTCGGTAGACATTATCACTGGTAAACGCACCATCCTTGAATATCTGCTCAAGCCGATACTCAGCGCCCAAAACAACGCGCTAAAGGAATAGATGTATGGTCAATTACGTAGGGATGCACGCTTGAAAGCTCGCTTCATATTGAAGTCAGCATTAGTAGTCACACTACTTTTGCTGGCATCAACCACCTCGTTTGCTCTTAACACTCAAGAGCAACGTTGGATTGATGCTGTGCGTAAAACTTACGGCGAGCGCGCAGGGAGACGTGTTGAGACATGGCGCAACGAGATGTCTCAATACAAATCGCTGTCTGAGCGTCAGAAACTGACTAAGGTCAACAATTTCTTCAACCAACTCAATTTTGTCAATGACATTAACTTGTGGGGACAAAATGATTATTGGGCAACACCCCTCGAATTTCTTGGCAGTAATGCGGGGGATTGTGAAGACTTTACCATCGCTAAATATTTCTCCCTGCTAGAACTTGGCGTTTCCGACAAAAAATTACGCTTAGTGTACGTAAAAGCTATCGAACTGAATCAATTCCATATGGTGCTCGCCTACTACTCAAAGCCAAGTGCAGAGCCCATACTGTTAGACAATATCAACCCAGAAATAAAACCAGCTTCAACGCGACGAGATCTGTTACCTATCTACAGTTTTAACGGTAAGAACTTGTGGTTAATGAAGTCGAAAAACGGACAACTCGCGGGGGAATCATCGAGGTTAAGCCTATGGAATGACCTACGTGCTCGCGAGAAATCGCTCAAACTTAATAAACCCATAGTTAACTATGATGAGTAGGCAATATGACGTTATATAAACAACTTGTCGCGGGCATGATTGCGGTGATTTTGATGTTATTGATTTCGGTGTTTATCATCGAATTCAACACAACACGAAGTAACCTCATTCAACAACAACGCTCTGAGGTGAACAACACCATCAATACCGTGGGGTTGGCTTTAGCGCCCTATTTGGAAGACAAGGACCAAGTGGCCGTTGAATCAGTAATCAATGCGCTTTTCGATGGCAGTAGCTATTCGATTGTGCGCCTGATCTTCCTAGACACTGGCGATGAAATACTCCGTTCATATCCGATCAAACCAAACAATGTGCCTAAGTGGTTCACTAACCTTAACTTGTTTGAGAAGATCCATGATCGTCGGGTCGTGACCAGTGGTTGGATGCAACTTGCCGAAGTTGAGATTGTGAGTCACCCTGGGGAAGCCTACACCCAGCTATGGCTTGCATTTGAGCGTCTAGTGATTGCATTCTGTATCATCATGCTCATTGGCTTGTTCTCTATCTCATTCATCCTCAAGCGTGCGCTGCGTCCTCTTCAACTTATCGTCAATAAGATGGAACAGGTTGCTAAAAACCAGTTTGGCGAGCCGCTACCAAGACCTGCAACCCAAGATCTCATCTATGTTGTCGATGGTATCAACAGCATGTCGGCACAACTTGAAAAGTCCTTCCAAGCTCAAGCAAAAGAAGCACAACAACTGCGTGAACGCGCCTATATCGACCCTGTTTCACAACTGGGTAACCGCGCATACTACATGAGCCAACTTAATTCTTGGATTGGTGAAGGCGGTATTGGTGGTGTGGCGATTTTAGAAGCGAGTTTTATCCGCGAATTGTATGATGACAAAGGCTACGAAGCAGGTGATGGCATGGTTCGTGAGTTAGCCGATCATCTTAAAGTTTCTCTCTCTTCACCAAACGTGACACTCGCGCGTATCTCTACGGAAGAGTTTGGTTTCATCTTACCGAATACCGAAGAACCCGATCTCAAACTCATCGCAGAAAGTATCGTTACTTATGTCCAAGATATTAATGCCGACCCAACTGGTATGGCTACGTCTAACTTGGCGTTAGGTGTTGTTTACAACAAAGCCTCCACCAGCTCGTCTGAATTGTTAACCATGCTCGACAACGCTCTGGCCAATGCAAAATCAAATCCAGAGCTGAGCTATGGTTACGTCACAGGCGAACGCAGTGAAGGGCTGATGGGTAAACAGCAGTGGAAAAACTTGGTGGAAGAGGCCATCAGCAACGATTGGTTCAGTTTCCGCTTCCAGGCCGCTAATGACAGCTGGGGTAAGGCTTACCACCGAGAAGTGTTCTCTGCGATTGAGAAAGATGGCGAGCGATACAGTGCAAACCAATACCTTTTCGCTCTTGAACAGCTTAACGCCAGTCATCTGTTCGATGAGTACGTTATCGAATCTATTGTCAAAAGACTTGAATCTGGAGAGTTTGAAGAGCCGATTGCCATCAACATTGCACAGAGCAGCATTTCACAACCAAGCTTTATTCGCTGGGTAACGCAACTGCTTAACAAGCACAATTCTATCGCGTCATTACTGCACTTTGAGATTCCAGAAAACTGCTTTATCAACTCTCCGCACCATACGGCGCTATTCTGTAATGCCGTCCGTGCTGCTGGCGCAGATTTTGGTGTTGACAACTATGGACGTAATTTCCAATCATTGGATTACATCAATGAATTCCGTCCAGCTTATGTGAAGCTTGATTACTTGTACACGCATCACCTTGATGATGAGAAACAGAAGTTCACTCTGACTTCGATCTCTAGAACCGCCCATAACTTGGGCATTAAGACGATTGCATCGCGTGTCGAAACTCAGACGCAGCTGGATTTCTTATCAGAACACTTTATTGAAGTCTTCCAAGGCTTTATCGTAGATAAATAACAATATAAAGGTATAGCATGCAGGATCCGCTATTAAACTCGCTTATCTACGTCAGTCGATACTACGGTTTAGCAAACTCTCCAGAGGCACTCATCAATGGCTTACCGCTTTCAGACGGTAAGCTAACCCCTTTTCTTTTCCCACGTTCCGCTGAACGCGCAGGCTTAGTGGCGAAAGAAAACCGATCGGCATTGACCGACATATCTCAATTAGTCCTTCCGGTAGTGTTGATACTCAAAAGTGGCGATGCTTGTGTATTGAACAGCATCAATGACGATAGGAGTGAAGCCGAAATCGTAACCGGAGCGTCAGGCTTGGTACCCATTTCGATTCCACTCAAGGAACTGGAAGAGCTCTACATAGGACGCTACTTTCTGGTCAAAAAGCAGTTCCGCTATGACGAACGCTCCCCTGAAGTACTCAAGGCGCGTGAAGGGCACTGGTTTTGGGGAACGATCTGGCAATCGAAAAAGATCTATCGCGATGTACTTATCGCCTCGATTCTGATCAACTTATTCGCCATCGCCGCGCCAATGTTTACTCGTTTGGTCTACGACAAAGTCGTGCCTAACCTAGCGTTTGAAACCCTGTGGGTTTTGGCCAGCGGTATCTTTGTCATCTTCTTGTTTGACTTAACCCTCAAGTTACTGCGCAGCTACTTTATTGATGTAGCCGGTAAGAAATCCGACATACTGATCTCCTCGAAACTATTCAGCAAGGTAATGGGAATTCGAATGGAAGCTCGTCCGGCTTCTGTCGGTGCCTTCGCCCGACATTTGCAGGAGTTTGAATCGATTCGTGAGTTCTTTACTTCGGCGACTATAGGCTCTTTGATTGACCTGCCTTTCGCGATTCTGTTCCTGATCTTGATCTGGCTGATGGCAGGTAACTTGGTGATCGTGCCTATCGTCGGTGTATTAATTCTGGTTATTTACTCACTACTGATCCAAGGTCCGCTTCGACACACCATCGAAGAGGGCTCACGCTTAGCGTCGCAGAAGTATGCCAACCTGATTGAGAGCTTGTCTGGCCTAGAAACAGTCAAACTGTTTGGTGCACAAAGCCAGTTCCAGTTCCGCTGGGAAGAAGCAGTGGCTCACATGGCGAACTGGAACATTAAGAGCCGCAGAATCACAGATGGGATTCAAAATACCGCAGGCTTCGTTCAGCAAGCTTCTAACGTCGGGATGATTATACTGGGTGTTTACTTGATCGCAGAAGGAGACCTTACAATGGGTGGCCTAATTGCGGCGACTATGCTCAGTGGCCGAGCAATTGGTCCTATGGTTCAACTGTCTCTGCTATCGACCCGCTACAACCAAGCAAAATCGTCAATGACCATCATCGAGCAGGTGATGTCGATGCCAGATGAGCAAGAAGAAGGCAAACGCTACATCCACCGCCCAATTGTGCATGGCAAGATTGAACTGGATAAGGTGACGTTCCACTATCCAGATTCACCGATAGCCTCTATCCGTGATTTAAGTTTGACCATCAACCCAGGTGAAAAAGTCGCCGTTATTGGTCGAATTGGTTCCGGTAAGACGACGCTAGAGCGATTGATCATGGGGCTTTACAAGCCGACCGAAGGTCATGTACGTATCGATGACACCGATATTGATCAGCTGCACCATATTGATATTCGCCGTAACATTGGCTGCGTGCCGCAAGACAGTCAATTGTTCTATGGCAGTATCCGCGATAACATTACGCTTGGCCGTCCACTCGCCGATGACCGTGATGTTCTCGATGCAGCGAACCGTGCTGGTGTTACCGTGTTTACTCAGCAGGACCCTGCCGGTTTAGAGAGACAAGTCGGTGAAGGGGGTATGTTGCTATCTGGCGGTCAACGTCAGGCAGTCGCCATTGCCCGTTCACTGCTCGGTCGTCCTCCAGTATTGCTGATGGATGAGCCTACCAGTGCGATGGATAACCGCTCAGAAATGCACATTAAGCAGCAACTAGCCCAACTTAAGGCGAGTGAAACCTTGATTTTAATTACCCACAAGACGTCGATGCTCGATGTGGTTGACCGCGTCATTGTGATGGAAAAAGGCTGTATCATTGCAGACGGTCCGAAATCGGAAGTTCTTAACAATCTGAAGCAAGGTAAAGTGAGAGCCGTCAACTAGTTAGTTGTTTTGGCTAAATTTACAACATTAAAAGCCATTCGGAACCGAATGGCTTTTCATTTAAATAACTATTGATCTAAGTTATTGTGCAGAGCAGTCAGCGATACCGACTTGTTTCCACACTCCCCATTGTCCGGAGTTCAATGGGTTCTCTCCAATGTTTGCATACCATTTGTTTTCCCATACATAACCTTCCCATACTACCTGAGTACCTGAGTTTGGATAAGGAATGGTGGCATCCCACAAGTTGTCACACTGACCACCAGTGCCCGTTGAGGCTGCGACAACAACCGTACTTGATGCCGCCGTCGTAGCCTGACCATCACTAACCGACACAGTGAATATCAATGAAGTATCCTGACTATACTCTGGCACAACAAAACTCACTGACGCTCCGTTGATCGTCGCCTCGAGACCCGCCGGGATTTGCCAGCTGTAAGTAAGAGGATCGTTATCTGCATCTGTTGCTGAGGCGGTGATTTGCACCACATCACCCTGACTTGCATTAGCAGGTGCCGAAACTTCTACTACAGGAGCGTGGTTTTCAACTGGCTGATCGGCTGGATTAACAGTGACATTGACGGTATCAGTGGCGACCGCACCCTCGTTGTCAGTAACGCTCAATTGGAATGAAAGTGTTTCCGCTTGAGTTACTTCAACAACATCGAAGCTTGCTAAAGCTGAGGCCGCTCCGCTCAGGCTGACAGACGTACCCGCCGTCTGTGTCCACTGGTAACTAACGATGCTGCCATCACTATCACTAGAAGCACTGCCATCAAGTGTCACACTGGCAGGGCCAACAACCGTAACATCCGCTCCGGCGCGAGCAATTGGATTGCGATTATCAGGCGTTACACTACCGTCAGCCAGACCCTCATGCATTGCGTTTAAGATATCACCATTATCTGCATCCAGTTCCCAAGAGAAAAGACCAGCAAGACCAAGTTGACGTACATAGTTACCTTTAGCAATCACAGAACGCGAATCATCAAAAGTAATTAATTTGCCAGTACTTGGGTTCCATACCCACGGTGCTTGTGCTTGATCATCATAACCATACTGGAAGCCATTAATGCCTGTATTATCCGCACCCAGCATGTAAGACTTAATGCCTTTGTAATCAATCACACCCGCTTCCCAGACACCTTGAGCAGTAGTGCCTGTCAGAGGACCACTACCTGTACCTGTCATTGGGTCAGTTGGATCGGACAAGGTATCCGGAGTCACACCGTCCCAGCCACGGCCATACATCGCCGCACCCAGCACAAGTTTGTTCGCTGGAACACCCTGCGCCAACAGAGCCTGAATACCATTGTCTGCCGTGTATGCCGGACCTTTGTATGCTTCACCATTCTCATCAGCACCGCTACCATCACACTGGCCCGGGCGCATAAATGTGCCACAGTAAAGCGCCGTCTGATGTCCTGGAACATTGTTCCAACCACCATAGAAGTCATAGGTCATGGCAAAGATGTAATCCATGTATTGAATTGCATTGCCATAATCGACATCTTCAATCTTATCGTAGCCAACACCAATCGCAGACGTTAGTTCATAAGTGCGTCCAGTCTCCGCTTCGAGATCATCAAGCATAACGCGCAGTTCCTGCATCAAAGCGATATAAGCAGGACCATCATTAACTGGGTCACCTAAATCCGCAGCGGCACCGCCACCACCCGGGAATTCCCAGTCAATATCAACGCCATCATAGAACTTCCATGTCTTCAGGAATCGTTTTACAGAGGCGACAAAAGTGTCTCGATTGGCTTTGGTGGTAAAGTCGAAAAATGGGTCAGAAAGTGTCCAGCCACCAATTGAAGGTATGATTTTAAGATCTGGATTACGCTGTTTAAGCGCCATTAACATACCGTAGTTGCCTTTGATTGGCGTACTGTACTCATGGCCTGCCTGAGTGAAGCTTTTCTGATAAGCAGCCCATGGGTCGTGAATGACAACTTCATAGTCAGACATTCCCTGACAAGCGGTAGTAAGCGCTTGGAAACTATTTCCGCCTACCGCTTTCAGTGACTCATTCGGGCCACAAATTGGGATAAATCCGTAAAGAATGTGAGTAAGGTTATCCGCTGGAATATTATCTACGGTGAAGTCTCGACCATAAATACCCCACTCTACAAAGTAAGTACCTACGACGGTATTAGGGTCGGTATTATAAGACTTGTTATTGGCATCAATGTTCATCTGCAATGGAGCTAAATGAGCGCCATCAGTATCAGCAATAACGATCTCTTCAGGGTCACTGGTGCTACAGACTGTAGCGTCACATGCTTCAACGGTAAGCTGGTAACGACCAGCTTGGCTATAGGTGAAACTAGCAACGGTTTGTGCGCCATTAATCGGGCCAGTCGCGACTTGCTGACCATCAAAGTAGATCTTATACGTGTCACCGGTAACACTGCTACTCCACTGGTTAAACTGAATAGCGATGTCGACCAGTTCGCTATATTGGACCATCTGGTCATAGCCAGAAGTGGTTTCCATTGCTAATTGAATTTTCGAAAACTGAAGATCATTCGAACCATTTTTATCCACTATCGGCACTGCAGGCGCCGCCACTGCTATGCCCGACATCGCCAATACGATACTCGCGGCACACAAAGTTATACGATTCATACCTAATTTCTCTCATTCCTTGTTTGTCGACTCTAAAATTAGAGTTCAATCTGCTCCCCACAAAACAGAGAACATCCCGACAAGTATTTAAGAAACTTCCGTCATTTAGGTATGACGATAACTACGACTTTCGAGTGAAAGTCAGAAATTAACAATTTGTTATCATGTTATTACATCTCAAATAAGACATTGTCCCAAAAACCAACAGTTAGCATTAAGTATTATAGTGATAGATCTGTTAGATAATTTCCAGGCTATAAATCTATTTATCAATAACAAAGAGATACATAAAACTGCCGCACTCAAAGAGTACGGCAGTTATTTAGTAGCAAAATTTGCAAGAATTTACGGACTATTTCGACTTAAACCGCGCCGTGAAATGACGAAGAACAGGCGGTTCATATTCAAAAGTAAGCCCTTTTAGCTCATGTGCACGCTCTTTTAACTCGATAATCGCATCCGCAATGTAATCCATATGATCGTTGGTGTAGACGCGGCGCGGAATCGTCAAACGCATTAGCTCGAGCTCCGATGCTTTCTGTTCACCAGTAGCAGGATCACGACCTAACAATAATGAACCAATCTCGACAGCTCGAATTCCGGCTTCTAGATATAAAGCATTACACAGTACCTGAGCTGGAAACTCATCTGCTGGGATATGTGGAAGAATCTTCGCAGCGTCGACAAAGACTGCATGTCCACCCGTTGGGTACTGGATAGGGATACCTGCCTCTCTTAGTCGTTCACCCAAATAGGCGACTTGACTGATACGATAGTGAAGATAGTCCTCATCAGCACCTTCATACAGACCACGAGCTAAGGCCTCCATATCACGTCCCGCCATACCGCCATAAGTAACGAACCCTTCCATTGGAACACAGCGGGTACGCACGGCCTGAAACAACTCTTCATGATCTCGGATACAACACAGACCACCGATATTCACCATTGGATCTTTTTTCGCAGACATCGTCAGCATGTCGCCGTACTGGTACATTTCGCGAATGATTTCTAACATCGACTTATCTTGATATCCCGCTTCTCGTTGCTTTATAAAATAAGCATTCTCACAGTAGCGTGCGGAATCGATCACCACTGGAATATCATTCTTTGCCGCAATCTCATAGACAGCACGCATGTTTGCCATCGAGACAGGTTGACCACCCGAGCTGTTGCACGTAACCGTAGTGATGATGGCACAGATGTTTTCAGCGCCATATTCAGCAATAGCGGATTGGAGCTTGTCGAGATCAAAGTTACCTTTCCAATCATATGGCGTAGCGGTGTCAAAGGCATGTTTATCAACCACGTTGATTGCCTTGCCACCGTTCAACTCAATATGACCCGCCGTTGTATCAAAGTGATAATTAGAGATAAAAACCGGATCTTTACCGCCACGTACGGCTTTCATACGTTCGATCAGCGCCGGAAATAGAATCTGTTCAGCACCACGCCCTTGGTGGGCAGGAACGGTAAGCTTATAGCCAAAGAAATGTTCCACAGCGGCACAAAGATTGTAGTAGTTACGGCTACCAGCATACGATTCGTCCCCCATCATGAGACCGGCCCACTGATTATCACTCATGGCACCGGTTCCAGAGTCGGTTAACAGGTCGATATAGACGTCATCACTTCTAAGCAAAAATGGATTTAATCCCGCTTCGTTCAACGCTTTAACACGATCGTCATAAGTCGTCATTTTGATCGGTTCAACCATTTTGATACGGAAAGGTTCTGGGATACGTTTCATTGTGAATTTCCTTTAGATAGATCTGTTCGATTCGCGATGTCATGTCGCGAATGAGTTTAGTTAAGATGTATTTAATTAGGCGCGAGCGCACCTGAGGGAATTAACGAAACGTTGACTCTTTATTGAGTAAAGATAGGGTGTAGTCAATGTTATACCATGACGACAACACTAGTCTGTTGTCTAACATATTTGTATATGCCACAGCATCATCCTCCTGATTCATTGAACACTTCATTGAGTATAGCGGAAACAAAACACCAGTTACCGTGAAACATAGCTCAAATTTATCACTCGCAACGCGCACTCATATAAGTGACATTACGCTTTGATGAATTTTTCAAACTTCTCACATTTGTTTGTTGAAATCATTGAGTGAGCTAGGCACTCTCTTAAACAATAAATGCCTGTTTACTAGGAAACAAAAATGAAAATTAGAACAACACTACTTGCCGCTGCAACGCTAGGTATCAGCGCTACTGCTGCTGCGGATGTCACAATCGCTATTCCAGACACCATTGATGTTTTGGTGGTTAACGACAGTAAACCCGATGTCTCCGGCAGTATTTTTTCGGCCACCAAGACCCTGACCCTACCCGATGGTGAAAACCAAATTTTGTTCAAGTACCAGCCCTATTTCGATCAAGGCAAAGACCGCATCATTCTAGAAAGCGATCCCATCATTGGTACCTTTACCGCAAGTGAGACTCAGCTCGAGTTTGACTTACCTAAATATCGCAACGAGCACGACGGCGCGAAGCAAATTCGTAACCTTGAATGGGCATTGATCGATACCAGTGGGCAAGCGATCGAAATGAAGCAAGACAAACTGGTGAAAGATGGTATGCAGATTGGGCGCAACCATCAAATTGAACTGGCGGATTACAACCGAAGAGGCGGAGTTGCGGCAGTTTCAACTACCGCAGTGGTTGCCGTCACTCTTCCAGCTAAACTGGATCAGAAAAACGTTCAAGTTGGAGACAATACCGCTGAAGAGATGCTCCATTTTTGGTACAGCAAGGCCGACGCGGAGACTCAAGCTCGCTTCAAAGCCTTTATCAACAAGCAGTAATTTCATCTGTGCCAGCGGCTATGCGACCACTGGCTCATCGTAAGACAGCCCAATTGAGATTCGGTAACACTCTGCGGCGTTTGCGACCAAGCAGCCAAACACTTGCTTATCTAACTTTCCTTTATCAACTAAGTCACCAATAATGCTGATTGCATTCTCCAGCGGCAAACCTGCTCGATAGGGTCTCGACTGAGTGAGTGCTTGAAAAACGTCTGCAACCGCAACCAGTCGGCTAGGGCCATCTAAGCTTTCGGCTGTCAGTCCTAGAGGATAACCTGACCCATCAAGTCTCTCATGGTGGTTAGAGGCCCACTGAATCACTTTCGAGTTAGTAAACATACTTTGTAACGCATGCCTAGAGTCCGTAGCATGGCGCTTAATACACGCATACTCCTCATCAGTCAGTGCACTCGGTTTATGCAAGATAGAGCTTGGCGTTTTAAGCTTGCCAATATCGTGAATCAGACCAGCGAGATAAAGCGTTCGACTAGTTTGGTTGGAGTACCCCAATTTTCGAGCCATAAACTCGGTCAGCTGGGCTACGTGTAACGAATGCTGATAGGTGAACGAACTCTTCGCATCAACAATCTGAGCATATAGCAATCACCTTTTAAGTCTGTTAGTTTAGACCGAAACAAATATGCAAATGAGACACTATGTTTAGCCAAAAAATCGATGACGATATTTCCATCGCCCTTGTCCAAGAATCGTTCGCACCACAGTACACATCTTTGATTCAAGAACAGATAGACTATCTGTCACAATGGTTGGCATGGCCTCAGCACTGCAATAGTGAGCAAGATTTTCGCCTATTTGTTCAACGAGCGTTGCACGAGTATGCAGATGGAAAATCTATGACCTGTGCGATTTTCTATCGGGGAGAACTGGTTGGAAACTGCAGTTTCAACAGCATCAATTCCGATACGCTATGTGCTGAAGTTGGCTATTGGCTATCTCAGTACCATCAAGGCAAAGGAATCATGACTCGAGTCGTCACATTCCTGATTACATATGCGTTTGAGCAACTACAGCTAGAGAAAGTACAACTTTCTGCCGCAGTAGATAACCGAGCCAGTCGACAGGTGGCTGAAAGGGTCGGAATGACGTTAGAAGGAATCCTGACTAATCAGGAAAAAATTGGATCACGTATTCTCGATCACGCCATCTATGGTATCAAGAACTGTCAAGCTCGCTAGGCTTGATAATGAGCACATTTTTACTCGTTATCTCATAGATTTATGGCGTTATGTGCTAGCATTGCACTCGCTATAAATCCTAGAGATGGACATCATGCCTACCATTGCAAAGTTACTGCTAATCATTGCCGCTCTTGGTGGCGGGTTCTTTGCCAGTGACCTAATTTCTTGGTTCCAATCGACTAAACAATCAATTTCTCTTGATCAATACTGTTTACTAACAACCAACAGCTGCCAACATAACGAAGTGGCGATATATGTCGACAAAGATACCAGTCAGCCATTAGTCCCAACCCAAATCGATGTTACTTGGCCGCAATCCGACAGTGAATATCTTCTCTTGTCCCTGCAAGGGTATGAAATGGACATGGGAACCGTGGTCTTCAAGCTGGATAAAACCCCACAAGGTGGCTTTTCTGGTCAGATAATCCTGCCTGTTTGCACAACCGAGGCAATGACTTGGTATGGTACGGTCAGCGATAGCAAAGAATCAATAAAAACCTCAATAAGGATGGAACGATGAGTCGTAATTGGTCGTTAATTTTAGTCGTCGCATTTGTGCTCGGTTTAGGGCTAAAAAGCTACCTTGATCAACAACCTAAATCAGCGTCAGTAGAACAATCTGATTCGAAGGTGGTGTTATTTGGAGAAAATAATCAGCCTGTTGACCTGTTCGACAGCCAGGATTCACGTATACGCGTTGTTTACTTTGGCTTCACTCGCTGTCCTGACGTTTGTCCAACTTCGCTTGCCATGTTAGCGGGGGCGTTAAACCAAGTCGATGACGAGGTGAAAAAACAGTTTCGGCCAATATTTATTTCCCTTGATCCGGAGCGTGATGCCGCCTCTGATTCTTACAAGTACGCTCAATATTTCCACCCGATGATCGAGGGGGTATCTGCGCCACTTGAAGTAACGACACCGCTTGCCCATAAATATGGCGTTATTTTTCGCAAGACCGAGTTAGAAAACTCGCAGTTGAAATACACGCTCGATCACAGCTCTTATTTCTATTTCCTAAAACCAGATGGCACATTGATTACCAAAGTGCCACACACACTGACACCAGCTCCGCTGGTCGAAACCTTTAAAACTGTTATCTCAGAAGGATAGTTGAATGAAACTTAAAGCCCTCTTACTAGCAACATTGGTTCTAAGCCCACTGGCTCACGCTAAAATGGACATCATGGCACATCACGCTTATGCTCGCGCGACGCCACCAACAGCCGTTACGAGCGCCGTGTTTGGTGAATTTATGAACAGAGGTGAACAAGAGCGCTATATTGTCTCTGCCACAACCGAAGCGGCAGGCAAGGTTGAACTTCACGATGTGATTAAAGAGGGTGAAGTCATGAAAATGCGTCAGATTGACCGCATTACCATCCCTGCGAAAGGAAAAGTTGAGTTAAAACCGGGTAGCTTGCACATCATGTTATTCGATCTCAAACAGCCACTAGCGGAAAATCAAGAAATCGACGTCCAACTCACGTTCGCGAATGGTGAACAATACACGTTCACCGCACCAGTGAAAAAAGTCATGAGCGGAATGCAACACAAGCACTAAAAATAGTGACGAACAGAGGTGGGCATTCGCCCTCCTCTTTTGCTAGAATTGCACAAAACTGAAACAGTTCCATAGGAGGATACGATGATTGTACTAACAACCCACCCGGCAGGAACGGCGAAGCTTGGTTAATTAAAACTCCCCTTCCCTTCTCATTGCCCGGTGTATATCAAACCGGGGTCTTAGACCCTAGCAAATCTAATTAATAGATACAGATTTTCTGTAAGCTTGGGGCATATATGAATACCAAAGCACAACCAGCAATGTCATTAACGACACTTGGCTGGAACAATCTTTTTCAGCAACAGTTAACACTTGAAGATATCGAACACCAACGAATCGCCGCTCGAGTCATTGAGCACCATCGAAGCGGATATAAGTTGCTGTGTGAGTCAGGCGAAATCAACTTAGAAATTCACAAGTCTCTACCTTCCATGACGGTAGGTGATTGGGTTTTGCTCGATGTTGACTCGCGATTCGTCCGTCTGTTAGAGCGTCAGTCGCTCTTTCAACGCAAAGCGGCCGGCAGTAAAGTTTCTGAACAACTCATTGCCGCAAATGTGACGTCGCTGTTTATTGTTTGCTCATTGAATGATGACTTTAACCTCAGCCGGATCGAACGATACTTGGCTATCGCACATGAAGCAGAGGTAGAGCCTGTTATCGTCTTGACGAAAGCAGACCTAACCGAGCAACTCGATGAGAAAAAAACACAAGTTCAAAAGCTAGACCCTCTGCTAATGGTAGAGTCAGTCAATGCATTGGACTATCAACAGTGTCAACGTCTTCTTGCTTGGTGTAACAGCGGTAAAACCGTCGCGTTTATGGGCTCTTCAGGGGTCGGCAAGTCAACCTTAGTCAACAGTTTATTGCAGCAACAGGCGCAACAAACGGGTGGAATCAGGGAGAGTGATAGTAAAGGGCGCCATACGACAACCAGTCGTTCGTTGCATTTCATGCCAAGTGGTGCGGTTCTGATCGACACTCCAGGAATGCGTGAGCTTCAACTGGTGGACTGTGCAGAAGGCGTCGCTGAAACATTTTCTGACGTCGAGTCGCTGGTAGCTCAATGCCGTTTCTCCGATTGTCAGCATCAAGAAGAACCAGGTTGTCGGGTACGAGAAGCAATCGAATCAGGTCAGTTAGAGCAACGAAGGCTCAACAACTACCTTAAGTTGTTACGCGAACAGCAACATAATAGTGCGACTATCGCTGAAAAACGTGCCTCTTATAAACAGCAAACCAAATACTATAAGAGAGTACAAAACGCTCATCGTGACCAAAAACACGGTAGTGGATATTAAACAATCAAGGGGGCATTAGCCCCCTTTTTGTTATTTACCAAATCAACACACATATAAAACATAAAATTCACATAAAGCGAATAAAATTAATTTTTCATGCTACTTTTCAATTAATCCTAGACACATTATTTCAAGCCGCTAATATTAACAGCTCAGTTGCGATAACTGAGATTACTATAAATTCATAAAACTATTCATTGCAGGGATAACTATGCAACACAACTCTCTCATTGCGCGCTTTGCTCGTGGCAATCTGGTTTTGCAGATCCTAGCTGGCATCATCCTTGGTGTTGGTCTAGCGACTGTATCTCCAGAGCATGCGAAAAGTGTCGGTTTACTCGGAAGCCTGTTTGTTGGTGCACTAAAAGCAGTTGCGCCTATTCTCGTTTTTATTTTGGTGGCTGCTTCGATCGCTAACCAAAAGAAAAACCAACACACGTATATGCGTCCTATCGTGGTTCTTTACCTTTTCGGTACATTAACAGCAGCTCTAACCGCTGTTGTACTGAGTTTCCTCTTTCCAACCACGCTAACGCTTGTATCAGGTGCTGAAGGAGCTACTCCTCCACAAGGCATCGCTGAAGTACTCAATACTCTGCTGTTTAAGCTAGTTGACAACCCAGTTAACGCTCTGATGAGTGCAAACTACATTGGTATCCTGGCATGGGCTGTAGGTCTTGGCCTGGCGCTTCACCACGCATCAGGTACAACTAAAGCGGTATTTGAAGACCTTAGCCACGGTGTATCACAAATCGTACGCTTTATTATTCGTCTGGCGCCATTCGGTATCTTTGGTCTGGTAGCTTCTACACTGGCAACCACAGGCTTCGAAGCGCTCGCTGGTTATGCGCAGCTTCTGGTGGTACTGTTAAGTTCAATGGCGATAATCGCACTAGTCGTTAACCCGCTAATCGTGCTGTTTAAAACCGGTGAAAACCCATACCCATTGGTTCTGCAATGTATCCGTGAAAGTGGCGTAACAGCCTTCTTCACTCGCTCAAGCGCAGCAAACATTCCAGTCAACATGGCGCTATGTGAAAAGCTTAAGCTTGATGAAGATACTTACTCAGTTTCTATTCCTCTTGGCGCTACCATCAACATGGCGGGTGCCGCGATTACTATCACAACTCTGACTCTGGCGGCGGTTCACACCTTAGGTATTGAAGTGGATCTACTTACTGCACTGCTACTGAGTGTGGTAGCGGCAGTTTCTGCATGTGGTGCTTCTGGTGTTGCTGGTGGCTCATTACTGCTTATCCCATTAGCATGTGGCCTGTTTGGTATTCCAAATGAGATTGCGATGCAGGTGGTAGCGGTTGGCTTCATCATTGGTGTTGTTCAAGATTCAGCAGAAACAGCGCTAAACAGCTCAACTGACGTCGTCTTTACCGCTGCGGTATGTAAATCAAAGCAGAAACAAGAACTTAAATAAGTTCAGCGTTGACCCAAACCAGTAAATTACCACCTTCTAAAGAAGGTGGCTTTGTGTGAGCCCCCTAAAAGGGGGCCTTTGTTTAGTCCAGCGCTAATTGTTGCTGTTCCACGCGCTCTTTCTTCTCCTGATGTCTTACATAACGTCGAATGATTTCTTCATTAATTCCTACACTATCGACAAAATAGCCCCTTTGCCAAAAGTGATTACCCCAAAGCTTATTTTTCCTCAAATATGGAAACTTACTGAAGAGCTTTAAGGCTATTTTGCCTTTCAATACGCCCATCAACTTGGATATTGATAGCTTGGGTGGAACCTTTACGACTAAGTGCACGTGGTCAACTTGGACGTTCAGCTCAACAACTTCCCATCCAAGTTGATTACAGTAAACATTTATACACCGATAAACTTCTTTGCCTACATTGTTCTTCAAGATCCTAAATCTGTATTTTGGCGTCCACACTATGTGATATTGACATCTCCAAAATACGTGGGAAGCTTGATTGTATCTACTCATGTTATTTGTCCTCTTTGACTTCGCTAAAAATCAAGGGAGCATTTAACATGGGTAGAACTACAGGCAAAGCCTCACTGAATGATAACCACCTACTGAAGTAGGTGGTTTAGGGCTGAAAATAAAAATGGCCTCTTGATGAGGCCATTTTTTATTGTTTATCCATTGGGGACTGCGAGTAGTCGATTCGATTATCTTGCTCATCAGCCTGCGGCGTTTCCTCTACGTTAAGTGACTCAGGTTTCGCCACCGTGTCATTGGATTCTAACGTAGATAGAATCGGAGCCGAGCCCTGTTCATTAATCGGAATCGCTCGTTTATACAGTTTGTTTAGCGCTTTGATAATAGAGTGTTTGTTTACTTTATTCTCTCGAATCTTCTTAATCATAGGTTTAGCAAGACTCTGTAGACCAACAACAGTATCGACACCTATGTTCAGCGCCACCTGATCACGCAACGCTCGCGCTGGATCATGACCAAGCTGGCTAGCAAGGAACAACCAAATATAAGCAATCGCATTGCCATTTGGTCGTTGATCCATCCAGGTTTCCCCAGCCTTATACATGGCTTCCAGATAACCTTTTTCAGCCGCTCGCTCCAACCAATAGCAACCTAGATTGAAATTGCTTGGTACACCGTGACCATGAATGTAGTTGGTGCCCAGTTTCATTCGACCTTCATTACTTTTAAGATCGGTCGCTCGGCGATAATAGTCAGTTGAACGTGACGGACTTTTCTGTGGGTTGTTATCCGAAAGACACCAATCACCCAAAAACAGGAGCGATGGAATATGGTTTTGCTGTGCTGCGGATTCCAAAAGCTCTATCGCTTTTGGTGGATTCACTTCAGTACCACGACCATAAAACAGCGCCTGCGCCATTTCAAACTTATGCGGTAAGCTACCTTCAATAGCCGCAATGGATGTCTGCCAGAACTTAGATTGCTCTTTTAAGATAACATCTTGCTTCATCTTATTACTGATACGTACTACGCCGTACATACCGGTAACATTATCTAGTTTTGCCGCTTTGGTGTACCAATAGATCGCTTCTTTTGGACGAGTTCTTTCAGCCTCTTTAGCCAGATAGAGAATCGTAGGAATATGACCGCCTTCGGCCTTCATAATCCGCTCTTCATGTTCCTGTTTACGATTCTTTTCAATCGCTTTTCGGTAAGCGATTTCTCGCTCTTTACGTTCTTGCTCTAAGCGCTTCTTACGGATGGACAAAGCCAGCATCCACATAAACATGCCTAGTAACAGAAGCCCGGTCGCACCAATCGCGATCCCAATAATATTCATCTGGTCTTCTTAAATATCTTTATATTTCTATTAATCACTGTATCGACAGCGTTCTCAATTGTTTGAGCTTCAACATCATACCTTAATAACATTACACTAGCATAAGTAACCTCTACGCTAAGCGTTTCATTTACATCACAACGTGACGTACATCGCCATTATTTAGGTGGCTAATACCTTAGTTTTAGCCCTAAAATTTTCATTCGTCGAACCACTACATACATCATTTTTACATCGCGCAAACGAATACAGACTATGATAATCAGACGTAATTTGGTCAATTAGAGAAAAATTGACCAAAAACAATAGCACAACATGGTCACTTATTTTATAATGCGAATTAATGTTTCAGGGCATCATAAATTCCAATATTAGGGGCACAAAATGAGACTTATCCCGTTAAACAAAGCAGCACAAGTCGGTAAGTGGGCAGCTGCACACATCGTGAAACGCATCAACGATTTCAAACCAACAGCTGAGCGTCCATTCGTATTAGGCCTACCAACTGGTGGCACTCCTCTTGCGACATATAAAGCACTTATCGAACTTTACAACGCTGGTGAAGTAAGCTTTAAGCACGTTGTTACATTTAATATGGATGAGTACATTGGTATCCCTGCCGATCACCCAGAGTCTTACCGCTCTTTCATGTACAACAACTTCTTTAACCACATCGATATCCAAGACGAAAACATCAACCTGCTTGATGGCAACGCTGCGGATAACGAAGTAGAGTGCAAGCGCTACGAAGACAAGATCAAGTCTTACGGCCGTATCAACCTATTCATGGGTGGCGTGGGTAACGATGGTCACATTGCCTTTAACGAACCTGCATCTTCTCTCTCTTCACGCACACGTATTAAAACGCTAACTGAAGATACCCGTATTGCAAACTCGCGCTTCTTTGATGGCGATATCAACCAAGTACCTAAGTACGCACTTACTATCGGCGTAGGCACACTGCTAGATTCAGAAGAGATTATGATTCTGGTTACTGGCCACAACAAAGCACTAGCACTTGAAGCAGCAGTTGAAGGTTGTGTTAACCACCTATGGACAGTATCTGCTCTACAGCTACACCCTAAATCGGTGATTGTTTGTGACGAGCCAGCAACTCAAGAACTAAAAGTGAAAACAGTGAAATACTTCACTGAACTAGAAGCTGAAAACATTAAAGGTTTCTAACGCATTTTTCATGCTGTGACTAACACAAAAAATCCGAGCATAGCTCGGATTTTTTATTAGTGTTGATTAGCTCTCGGGAAACTCACATTTCGCACCTAGATCGGCACTTGCGGTCCAATGCTCATTTGGGTCAAAGGTTTCATCACACAAGTCTATCGAATTGCCCGTTTTGCTTCCGGGGTTGTTTAGCGGAGAAAAAGCCGTGACAACACTTTTACAGCCAGTCCTCGATACTTCAATATGATCACATTACGCGGTAACCATGTTGGCGATGTGAGTACGGTTTTCGCCTTGGAGAAAGTCCTGAAGCCTTCCTCCCCATGATATTGGCCAATACCTGACTCACCAATGCCACCAAAGGGGGCATCATCAGCCGCAACATGAAGTAGCGTATCGTTAATTGCCACTCCACCGCTATGTGTCTGCTCGATAACTTGCTGTTGAAGCACCTTATCGTTAGACATCAGATAGAGAGCGAGGGGGCGAGGTCTTGCATTGATAAAGGCAAAAACTTCGCTTAAATGGCGATAACCGATCACAGGCAGTATGGGACCAAAAATTTCCTCCTGCATCACCAGCATCTCTGGTGTCACACCGGTGACCAATTGAGGCAACATCTGATGCTTCTCTAACTCAACACCATCAATCGAGTGTACAGATGCCCCTAAATTTCTTGCATCTTGAACATAGCTTTGTAAACGTAACCATTGCGTCTCATTGATGATTTGTGTTGCCGAATCCAATCGACCTTTGCGGACATAGAGCTGAGAATATCTCTCCAGATAGCACTCGATAAACGAGAGTTCTTTCCCTTGAGGCACCATTACATAGTCTGGAGCGACACAGATTTGCCCAGCGTTAATCGATTTACCTAAAATGACAGCATCGACCGCTTTACTCATATCTGCATCATCGGCAATTATTGCGGGAGATTTTCCTCCCAGTTCTAATGTCACCGGTGTCAAATTACGAGCGGCTGAAGCTGCAACCAATTTACCGACCTTGGTTGAGCCAGTAAAAATAAGGTGATCAAACGGCAGAGACGAAAAGTACTGAGCAATATCAGCGCCACCTTCTACTGGTCGAACGTATTCACCAAACTGAGCAAAAATCTCACTTAATACTTGATTGGTATGCGGCGTGTGTTCACTTAGCTTAACTAACACTCGGTTACCTGCCGCCAAAGCAGTGATAATTGGTGCAATACTAAGCACGATAGGAAAATTCCACGGCACTATTACACCAACAACACCAAGAGGCTGGTATTCGACACGCACTTTTGAAGGCATTAGCAGCAAGCCTGAATGACGTTTACTTGGTTTAAGCCATTTTTTAAGATGCCGAATCGTATAGTTAATGTGTCCAACTGCAGGTAACAGGTCACAAATTAACGAATCAAAATCACTGCGATAGCCATAATCTTGATGTAAGGCATCAACCAGAGCTCGCTTGTTGTTGAGTAACTCTGACTTGATACTCTTTAGAATGTCCAGCCTTTGCTCAAGTTCTGGATAAGGGTTGGTAGAGTAATGCGCTTGAACTTCCGCAAACAGGTGCTGCAGTTCCTGCTCCGTTTTGACATGTTCCTTATGCCAACGATTAAGGTCTACGACTTTTTCCATATTAGTAGCCAACAGGTATTATCATGATTTCTGGCTTAATATTAGTCAGTTTTGACCATAATGTCCCGTACTGAAGCACTTTTTTGCCTTATCAACATTGAGTCATTGGCGAGAAAACAAGCAGCATCACGGAACTCTTCGTGGGGGTCAGGAGCATGTTCATCGTAATGCTGCTTAAACTTAACTAACTACCACTCATTAGAGCGAGTAGCGATAACAGCGCAAGTCTCTCTATCGTCCTAGAGCAACGGTTCAATCGCTGCTGATAAAACGTCAATAGAGGTCCAGCCTCTGGTTCATAGATATCCCTCTCGGTTGACCCATTAAGTTTGCTGCTTAATAGGGAAAACAAAAAGAGCTTATATTTAGTTTCTTTTTCCTATTAAGACTCAAGAACAGCAAATAAAATCAAATATCTGTGGATTACAGACTAAATAGGGAACAAAATAACCATACAAATTGCTTGTTATTTTGTTTGAGAGCCACTTGTGTCCGATCTGAACCTACTTCGCTACTACCAGCGCCTGACGCCCCTTGGCGTCGGCGTCGAAATCAAAACCGCTTTGCCTGCGATAGCAGAGGCTCTATACACCAGTCCTCGGCATGCACGAAATCTCCTGAATAATATGCAGCAGCTAACTTGGTTAACTTGGGCACCTAAAGTTGGTCGAAATCAACGTTCGACATTGATTCTTAATCTCTCAGTAGACGAACTCAAAAATCAGTTGGCGATAAAAAGAATATTGGCAGGAAAATATGAGAAGGCTCTGGCAATACTAGATGACGATCAAACCGCCTTCGGTCGACTGCTGCAAAGCACCTCTGGAGCATCGTTTCGTCAAGGGCAGTTACATATCCAGCTCACCTATAAACGTCCATTTGAACGATTGGTTCCTCATCAGTTACAACGCTCAAGTGAACGTTACTTATTGCGACAAATATACTGTTGTTTAGTCGCGAGTACCGCTGACGGGGTACTAGAACCGCAACTGGCTCATCACTGGCAATACAACGAGCAGACACTGGAATGGTCTTTTTATCTCAGACCTAGCCTCACTTTCCACAACGGAACGCCGATTGATGGAAAAACCGTCGTTGAGCTGTTTAATAAACTCAGACAACTTGAAGACTACCGTAGCGAGTTGAGCCATTTAGAGAGTGTGTCCTGTGCTGGAAACAACAAAATCGTGTTTAAGCTGACCACTCCAGATCAGGGATTCGGTGGTTTAGTTTCCGGTGTAAAATACTCTATCCAACCGAGCGAACAGGTCAATAACGCTACCAATAAAATGATTATCGGTTCCGGCCCTTTTGAAGTGATCGAACACTCTGATGCTCGTCTAAGTTTACAAGCATTCGAGCGCTACTACGCATGCCGTGCACTTACAGATAATGTCACGATATGGCATCTGGATGAGAGCGAACTGTCCAATAAACAGATACAAACCAATCAGCCCGGAGCGCAATCTGATCAGCATTGTAACTACTACGTATCCCATGCAGTGAGCCAAACCGTAGAAAGGGATGTAAAACAGAGCCGTACAGAAGACGGATGCATGTTTATTCTCTTCAACCAATGTGCTGATATAGTGCTTAACGATAGCCAGCGTCGCTTCCTTTCTAGCTATCTAACGCCAGATAAAGTGCACGACTATCTCAAGCAAAGCGAGCGTTTATTCGGCTGCGAAATCGCACATAACTTACTACCTATGTGGCACAAAATCACTCGCCCAGCGACGGCTGAAGTGGCTTTACCAGATAAGCTCACCATCGCTATCTATGATTACAGCTCATTGAAAAATTGTGCCTTGGCCATTCAACACTTACTCAAACTGAAAGGTATTGAGGTCACTATTAACACCTATAGTTACCGCCAACTAACGGCACTTTCTACGTCAGGTCAACTTTCTGAATCCATCATAGTGACCAACATTAACCTTGACGACAACCGACATGCGTCAGCCTTTAACAGCTTGTACCATAACCCCATTATTCAGCGTTGCATTGGAGAACAATCAAAACGTTGGTTAGTCGAAAGCCTGAACGAACTTCGTTGTCAAACGGCGTTAGATGAGTACTTAAACGCACTCGAACCTATCGCATCAGCCCTCATCAACCAATACTGGCTATCACCGCTCTTCCACCATCGCCAAACATTACGTTTTCAGGGGGTTTTGAAAGATGTGGCGCTAACAAACTGGGGCTGGCCAGATATAAAAAATGTTTGGTCCGCAGACTAATCCGAAAACGCCGGAGCGCAACACAAAAGAATCTCTGCCGATTGACTAAAATCACTTGTCTAGTAGACAAACTGATGTAAGTTAACGGTTCTGTCTTGCCTAAGAGCACACACTACAAACCTTAATTATGCAAAAGCCAAACATTAGATTTGTTGCCGCCGATATGGATGGCACACTCCTTGATGAAAATAGCCAACTAAACCCAAAATTTTACGATATATACCAACAGCTTGAAGATAAAGAGATCATCTTTGCCGCAGCATCAGGCCGTCAGTATTACAGCCTGATGGAAACCTTCGCTCCAATCAAAGATCGTATGATGTTCATCGCTGAAAACGGCACTTTGGTCATGCATCAAGGTCAGGAGCTTTACAGCTGTGAGATAGACAAACCATCTATAGCCGCCATCATTAAGCAAGCTCGAGCTATTTCAGGAGCGCACATCGTGCTGTGTGGGAAGCAATCGGCCTATATTGAAACCAACGATCCCCGCGCACTAGAAGAGTTCGCAAAATACTATCACCGCTGCCAGTATGTTCCCGATCTGCTGCTTGTTGATGACGACTTTATCAAAGTGGCAATTTGTCATTTCGACGGAACGGAAGAGTTGGTATTTCCAACCTTCGACCAAGCATTCGGCAACAGCCACCAAGTCGTTGTCAGTGCAAAAATCTGGCTGGATGTGATGAATGCACAAGCATCGAAAGGGGCTGCCATTGAACACTTACAGCAAACCCTAGGCTTTACTCACCAGCAAACCATGAGTTTTGGTGATTACCTCAATGACCTAGAGATGCTAGAAGCCAGCTACCATTCTTACGCAATGGACAACGCGCATCCTAGAATCAAGCAAATTGCCCGCTTTACTGCACCATCTAACCGTGAGGCTGGTGTATTAACGGTTATACAACGTGAGCTGCTTGACTAAGCGAGTCTTGGTAAAGCTCCAGTGGTAAGCCATCCGGATCGTTGAAGAAGGTAAACGATTTACCAGTAAATTCATCTATCCGGATCGGTTCACATTCAACACCCTGTGCCGCTAGGTAATCGACGTAACCCTCTACCGATTCAACCCGAAACGCCAAATGTCTGAGTCCCTGAGCTTCTGGTCTCGAAGGCCTTGACGGTGGATTTGGAAATGAAAATAACTCAATTTGACTACCGTCTGGCAAAGCAAGATCAAGCTTATAAGAGTTTCGTTCTGCGCGATAGTTTTCCGCAATCACGGCCAATTTGAGTACATCGACATAAAACTGTTTAGATCTTTGGTAATCAGAGCAGATGATGGCGACATGGTGTATACCTTTTAATTGCAATGTAGGCATCCTTATTTGTATCTAAACCTTCAGTCAGTCACGAGTGAACCATCTGGATTGAATTGCCAGCAGTCACCGTAAGCGACTTACATAGTGCACTTTTCTAGTGCTATTGCAATCTCACAAGAGCCGTTTCAGAACGCACTGAAATCGCGTGCGCGTTAACCCTTTGCCGATTGTTCGTCAAGCAGGTCAACAGGTAACTTTTATTTACCGCAATAAAGTGCAGGATATTGATAAAATGGTAAACTTTAAGTCTAATTGTCTTTTTAGTGAGCTGTATAAGTTTTAATGAAGCATCTTTGGTCTCTTTTAACCATTCTATTCGCTATCGGCAGTGTTGCTCACGCACAAGCGGCTTGTAACATAGAGTCAGAGCATGATTTTCTCCATTCGAATATCTCCGTTAAGGAGCGTTCGATGCTGACATTTTACTATTCCTCCTTGTGTCAGCCGGGGCTCGTTGATCTCAAAGATATTTCCTTGCCTGATAACGCTTCGCCTCAGGCCCAAGCGTTGTACTACTTTGGCCTGCATAATCTAAGTAGATACGAAGGCATCGCCGTGCCTAATGGTCCGGATATGTTAGCGCTTGGTATCGAATCAAAGATTGAATGGATTAGCGCAGAAGCCAAGCTAATCACAGCCATCAAACTGATTGACTCCGATTTACTTATTGAGGGTGAATCGCTGCTTCATGAAATTGTCCCTGTAGCGGCAGATATCGGCTATAAACGCCTACTTGCGCGAACTTATCGCTGGCTGGGCAACGTTAATGTGCAGCAATCGGATGTAAAAGCGAGCTTAAAGTACTACAAAATGGCGTTCGAGTTGATCACAGAAATTGGTGACAATTTCCAGACAACGATGACGCTTAACAATATCGCTACCGTCTATATGATGGCGGGCCAGTGGCACAAAGCGCATAACTACCTTAAACGGGCACTCGATCTCTACAAAATCAACCATTACGACAACAGTTTGTTTGAAGCGATTCTTTACGCCAATTCGAGCACGACTTACTTCGCGCTCGGTGAACATTCCAAAGCGACAACCTATATGGAAATGGCGCTTACCGACGCCGATCAGACGGGCTCAAGTCGCATAAAACTATCTACTCTTGCTGATATTTCCATGCAGTATGCAAAGGTTGGTCAGACGACCGAAGCCTTAGACATGGCGCAGCGTTGTGTCGATGTATCTCAAGAATCCGGCAACACTGACCACATGTTAGCTAACTGCTATGAAGCGTTTGCGACTGCATTTTTGGCCGAGAAGAACTACTCTCAAGCCATCCACTATGCACAAAAGGTACTGGATATACTGAGTGACTCAGAAAGCGATGAAGTCGTGTGGGAGATGGACATTCTAGGTAAGCTCGTTCAAGCATACGAAGCTCAGGGGGACTACCAACAAGCGCTCAATTATATGAAGCGCGAATCCTTGGTGCGACAAATTTTCTATCGTGAGACCTACAGCGAAGAGATATTGAGTGAAAAAAGTGCGCTAGAACGCCAACTCAATAGCCGTGAAGTGGAACTGTTAGAAGCACAGAATGAATTGCAAGACATCACGTTAAAAGAGCAACGTGCGCGAGAGATCCTTTACCTTACTCTGTTTGGCATTTTGGCTTACTTTTCTCTACGTGGCATCCTTCGTCTCAGAAAAGCAAACGCAGTGCTAAAGAGCCAGAATACCACCGACTCTCTCACTGGCGCTTTCAACCGACGTTTTCTTGATGAGTGGCTTGAACAACAGTCAGCACTGAAAAGCAAAACTCAATATCTCGTCAGCATTATCGATATCGACCATTTCAAAAACTTCAATGATCAATTCGGTCATGAGGTTGGGGACTCGGTATTGCGCGAAACGGTGCGCGTGTTACAGGCTAAACTCAGAAAAGACGACTTACTGGTTCGCTGGGGAGGAGAAGAGTTTATCCTCATCATGCCACTAGAGAGTACCAATATGGTCAATGATACTTTAGAGCGCCTGAGAACAACCATCGAACAACACGAGTTTCTGTACCAGCAACACACGTTTAAAGTGACAATCTCTTTGGGCGCGTCTATTAGCGATGCAGAAAACATCCAGTCTGACTGGGAATCGATCTTCGCCAAAGCTGACTCGGCGCTCTATCGCGCTAAAAATGGTGGACGCAACCAATACTCCATCGACCCTGAATATACATCGGTTGGATAACGCATTGTTTGCAGACAAAAAAATCACCTTCGCCACCGCCAACTTGTTCAACTTTGTTGAGCCCCCGAACGCATTTTATGATTTTGAAAACATCTATGAGCACCAAGCGTGGCGTGAGAAAAAACGCTGGACGCAGCATCAGTTAACTCAACTCAATGCTGACATAGTCGGGCTACAAGAAATATTTAGTATCGCTGCGGCGCAACAGATGATGGAACAGCTCGGCTACTCCTATTTTGCGACGGTGGAAACCCCTACAGTGGAACAAGACTATATCTATTCCAAACCCGTTGTCGCTATTGCGTCAAAATACCCCATCACTCAGGTTAATCCAGTCAGTCCTATCAGCGAAATTGCATTGGATTATCAGACCCAGATTCCGAGTTTTAGCCGTCAGCCGGTTCAAACCATTATCCACGTGCCGGAGATTGGAGACATCGCAGTCTACGTCTGCCATCTAAAATCGCAGCGTGCGACGGAAAGCCGCTCTCCTGAACGAGATCTGCCCTTAGTCGGTCGCTGGCTTTCCAGTCAGCAGCGAGGTTGGGAAGCGCTGATGCTTCGCCTGTTTATGCAACGCGAGTATCAGCACAACCCTCGACCAACGGTGTTGTTAGGTGACTTTAATCAAGCCATATCCAGTGATATTACTGGGCTGCTCACAGAGCAAGTTGAGCAACCAGACAGCGCTCTGACACTTGAAGATAGCTGGCAACTGTTCAACTTAACCCGTCCCAATGCAGAACGAAAAGCCACGCACTACCACTTTGCCAAGGGCAATGTACTAGACTACATTCTTTTGTCACAGGAGTTTCAACCTCACAGTCCCTACTCTCTTGCAGACGTAACGGACTATTTGGTCCTAGACAAGCATCTAACCAACCCACACTTCGAGCTTGATAAGCAGGCCAGCGATCACGCCTTTGTCGCCACAACGGTCAGGTTTATCCTTTAGCCCCCCTCTCCTACGAGCGTATATCGCTGCGTAACACCGCTCTCATTAACAAAATCATCATCGTGACTAACCAGAATGAAAGCGCCCTGATAGCTTCGTAACGCCTCAGCCAGCAACTGTTTTGAGTCTAAATCGAGATGGTTATCTGGTTCATCAAGTAACAATATTGGCGATAGAGGCTGGTGACTGGCGATCAACATGGCCAATTTCATCTTTTCACCACCACTGAGCAAACTGGCCTGTCGATAGACAGTGTCACGACGGAAACCAATACCTGCCAGTAAGGTTCGTGCATCACTTTCAATTATCCCAGAGCAATACTCCATTAGGTTGTCCAATATCGAGTGTGATTCGTTGATCAAACCAAAATGCTGATCCAAATAACAGACCGGATGATTGATCTTTAACTCCCCCGACTCTAGACAAATATCGCCCCGCAGGACCTTCAGCAAGGTCGATTTGCCACTGCCATTGCCACCACAAAGATGCAGTCGACTATTCCCTTCAAGGATCAGATTGATCGTCTCTCGGCTGCCGAAAGGCAGTATGCCACTGACAATATTGAGTCGCTTTGCTCGGCTAGCTTCGCCTTGTTCAAGATAGATCTTTTGCGGCGTTATTTGCTCATAACGACCGCTCAGAGCATGATGTTTCTGTGCCAGCATCGTCCTCCGGTTGTTGTCATTTTTTAACCGATTGGACAGTGATGCCGTCGCGCTGTCTTTCATACCGTCCAATATCAGTTTTGACTGACTGCCCGACTTACGTAATTTATTGCCCTGCGCCTCTCTTTGCTGGGCTTTTTCATGGTTTCTCTGAGCCTGAACTTCGAGCTTTTTCTGCTCTCCTCGTACCGCTTCAATCTGACGTTCAAGCGCGTTACGCTCTCGTTGTTTCTGCTCAGAATAGACATCATAATTGCCACCATACTGAACCAACCCCAACTGGCTCAGTTCCCAAATTTGATCCATCTGGCGCAATAATTGTCTGTCATGACTAATGAGCAAAATATGCCCCGAAAATTGTGCCATTTTCTCAATCAGCCAAGCCTTGGCTTCTCCATCAAGATGGTTCGACGGCTCATCCAGCACCAAAAGATCAACCTCGCTATTAAACAGTCGCCACAATTGGAGTCGTGCCAACTGTCCACCACTGAGCTTACTACAAGGAAAATTCACCTCGCGTGGCAACCCCAACTCCGCCAGTTGCTGACTTAGTCTCTGCTTAATCGTCCAGTCATCAGCGAGCATTTCAAACCACTTGTCATCACAATCGCCCTTTTCAATATGTTGTAAGGCTGTGATTTTATCTGTGACCCCTAAATAGTCTGCTACGGTTGTTGAGTTCATAAGCCATTGCGACGGCTGTTGACTATAAGTATCGTGTGTCGCATTAATCACAACACTCCCTGATGTTGGCCGATGTTTTTTGGTCAACATACCCGCTAGGAGTGACTTACCCACCCCATTTCGACCGACCAGACCAACCCTTTTATCGGACAATGAACATGAAATGTCACTAAAAAGACGATCACCGTTGTCAAACTGGTAACTGATTTTATTTGCTTGTATTACTGGCATACTTTGCCTCCTGAGCAACAGGATTAGGCGTAGCAAAGTTTGGATAGATCGATCCCGATAATGCTAAGGAACCTTATATTCAATTGTGTTTAGAGAAGTATGCTTGAGAATAAGCAGTGACGAGCTACGCCGACTAACCCTGTGAAATCCGAAAATAATGTAAACAGTGGATAACAGGTGTTAGTTATTCATATTGGCGTAATCTCCTAAAGAAATGATGGCGCGATTATAGAACACTTTTTGCTCACTGAGCAACCACAAGCGTGCACAGTTGCACAGCAGACTAAGGCTAGGCCGCTGTGCATTGGGCGAGCACCGTTAACTGGGTCGCCGTTACTTTCAATCGAGTTGCTTGATAGACATGCGATTTTTAAACTCAAAGACCTTCTCCGCGCAAACATCGATGCAACGGCCACAACTGATACAGTTTTGATCCATCACTCGGCGATCCCCTTCTTTTAATGGCTGACGTAATACATCTGGTTCAGGGCAAACGTAATAACAATCCATGCACTTGGTACACTGTTCCCGCTTGACCGCCACGACACGCAATAAGCTTTTTCGGCCAATCGAGCCATAAGTTGCACCAAGCGGGCAAAGATGACCACACCAACCATGTTCAACTAACAGAAGATCGAGTACGAAAACCAAGCCAATCAAGACCCAACCCGCACCAAAACCGAACACCAGACCACGATGCAAAGCGGCGACAGGGTCAATCCAGGCCCAAAGTACGCTGCCCGAAAGTGCACTGCCAATAAGTAATACTGGGATCAACCAGTAACGAATGGTCGATGACCAGCGAAAGCTGGATTTAAGATTCAGCTTACGGCGCAAAAAAGCGGCGAAGTCGGTCACCATGTTCAAAGGGCAGACCCAGCCACAAAATGCACGTGGACTCAAAGCCGCATAAAAAGCGACCACAACCAAAACGCCGATTAAGGCGGTTGCCTCAGGTAAATGACCGGCAGCTATCGTCTGCATCATGATGAGTGGATCACTCATTGGCACCACGTCAAATAAAATGCTGGATGACAGGTTTCCTTTGAGCACTCCTAGAGTAGACCCCGCCATAAACAGAGCCACAATAAGCAGTTGGCAACATCGACGCAGAATTAAAAAGCGGTGAGCTTGCCACCAGCCAAGTTTTCGTACAGCTTCTTTACCGGCGTTCTTTGCTAGGTTCTTAGCCATTACAACTTACCCCCCAAGGTTTCGAGGGCTTCGTTTGGCACCTCGGGCGCACTGTTTTCAAGTGTTTTGTTGATCTCTTCCCATCCCAATTGGTAGTGAGCTCCCATCTTGCCTTTTGCCAGTTCAGTGGGAATGATCTTGATTGCAGCAATCTCAGTGACGCAAGCTTCTTCGCATTTTCCGCAGCCTGTACATTTGTCTGAATGAACGGTTGGAATCAACTTGGCATGATAACCGGTACGTTCATTGCGCACGTGTTCAAGCGTTATCGCCTCATCAACAAGCGGGCAAACTCGATAGCAGACATCACAACGTAAACCTTGCCAGTTGAGGCAACTTTCGTGGTCAATGAGTACCGCGGTACCCATTCTTGCATCATCGATGTTGGTCAAATTAGGATCGAGGGCACCCGTCGGACAAACCGGCACACAAGGAATGTCTTCACACATCTCACATGGAATGCTACGAGCGGTAAAATAGGGTGTTCCTGACTCTACAGGAGATAACAGAGTGGCCAGTTTCAATGTCTCATAAGGGCAAGCCTGAACACACAATCCACAGCGAACACACGCTTTTTCAAACTCACCCTTTGGCAAAGCACCTGGCGGACGAATCGGAACACCTGTGCCATCTCTTGCCTGACTTTGCATTGACTGCAACCCCAATACACTTGCCGCAGCCCCAACACCGGCTGCTGTCCGAACAGCATCACGCAAAAACCGACGTCGGCTCTCTGATGTTTTTGATTTAAACCCACTCATGATTCACTTCCTCACACCAGCGGTTTAGCTAGGCTCAACTCTCTTCGTAACCATAGCAATCCTGAAGATAATAGCTGCATTTTCAATACAGTTCGTAAGGTTATATATAACCCTAAAGGGGTGTATCAAACATCTATTGATAAGAATCAACTAACTGAGGAGAGCGACAGCGCATATTGATCAATTAGCACGGAAGCACAATGATGACTTTTGTTCAAAAAAACGCCACACAATGCGTTTTTTGTCACACGTTGTTTCCTTGCCAAGTGTTATCCTTATAAAATGTAAGGCTTTAAAAATTACGCTGTGAGGGTCTTATGATAGAAATCGTAATTGACGGAAAGTTCCGGATTGTGGAAGAGGGTTCTACTCTTCTGGAAGCAGCAAAAGTGTGTGGCGTCGACATACCTTCATTGTGTGGATTAAACAAATCCAAGGCCAAGGTGCCTTGCGACCTGTGTGTCGTCGAAGTGGAAAGTGGCGGCACTCAACGGGCGTGCGAACTCAAAGTTTATCGCGGTCTCAACGTAAAAACCCAATCAGAGCAGCTCAGTGCTCACCGGCGTAAAGCGCTTAACACCATCATGCAAGACCACTACGCTGACTGCGAAGCGCCATGCAAAACCGCTTGTCCTGCTGGTGTCGATATTCAATCTTATCTCTACTTCATTGCCCAGAACGACCATCAAAAAGCGATTGAGGTCATCAAACGCACCCTGCCAATGCCACTCTCTATTGGCCGTGTGTGTCCTGCTTTCTGTGAAAGTGAATGTCGCCGCTCTTTGGTCGACGACTCGATTGCAATCCGCCAACTAAAACGACATGCCGCAGATGCAGACCTTGCTGCGCAAGAATCCTACGTACCGGAGAAAAAACTAGCCAAAGGACTCTCTATTGCTGTGGTGGGCAGTGGCCCTGGCGGTTTGACTGCTGGCTACTATCTCTCCAATGAAGGCTATGATGTGACGGTGTTTGAGTCGATGCCAAAGGCGGGCGGATGGTTGCGCTACGGGATCCCAGAATACCGATTGCCAAAAGCGATCTTAGATAAAGAGATCGAACTCATGTGCCGCAACGGCATGCAGATTCAAACCCGTAAAAAACTCGGCGTCGATTTTACCTTATCTCAGCTAAGCGACGAGTATGATGCAGTCTGTTTGGCTGTTGGTGCGTCATTGGCGGTTGAGATGAACTATCCGGGCAGTGACTTAGCAGGCTGTTATCTCGGCGTCGACTACCTGAAAGATTATGTCACAGAACAACACTACACTACCGGGAATAAGGTCGCGGTCATCGGTGGGGGTAACACCGCGATTGACTGTGCGCGAACCGCTCGCAGAACGGGGGCTGAAACCACGATTATCTACCGCCGAACTCGTGAAGAGATGCCCGCTGAAGAGTATGAAATCGAAGAGGCTGAACACGAAGGCGTACAATTTCTGTTCTTAACGAATCCAGCTCAAAATATTGCGGGCTCAGATGGACGAGTAGAAAAAGTCCAGTTGGAACGTATGGCATTAGGTGCGCCCGATTCGTCTGGCCGCCGGAGACCAGAGGCGACAGGAGAGTTTTTCACCCAAGAATTTGACACCGTAATCGCCGCTGTATCGCAAAAACCGGACTTAAGTTTCCTCGACGACGATTCACTTTCAATCCCACTAACGCGCTGGAATACTTCTCAGTCTGACGACCAAACCATGCACACTGGCACGGGCAATATCTTTAGCATAGGTGATTTTCGGCGTGGGCCTGCAACCGCGGTTGAAGCGGTTGGTGACGGTCGAATAGCAGCCAAAGCCATCGACCTATTTCTCAATGGTGATATGGCTGACATGCCAAAACCTGCCTTTAACTCACGCAAAGAAGAAAAGCTCGCTCAGGTCGATCCTCTCCACTTTGAAAACTTGCAGAAAGTCGCGCGCAGCATTATGCCCGAGCTGACACCCGCTCAACGTGAGCAAAGCTTTGATGAGGTCGAACTCGGTTTTGACAATGATGAAGCAATGAAAGAGGCGGCTCGTTGCCTAGAGTGCGGCTGCCAAGCCAATACCAGTTGTGATTTGCGGGATTACTCAACCGAATATGGTGCGCAACAGAACTTTTCGTTGCCAGTTGAAGTAAAAACACACCAAGACTGGCTCAATCTCCGTCACAAAGACACACGACATAAGTTTACAGTTGATCGTAGTTCAGAGTTTATCGAGTTTGATGCCAACCGATGTATCAGTTGTGGTCAATGTATTCAGGCATGCAGTGAACAAGCGGTGCATGGCATTCTCAACTTTGTTCACGACCAAAATGGTCGTCCCGCACTGAGACCAGATGACAGACCGCACTTCGGTTCCAGCCGCCATGGTCGAATCTTGATGGGGGACTCGAACTGCGTTCAATGTGGTGCTTGTATTCAGGCCTGTCCGACGGGCGCTATGGTTGACAGTCGAGATCGCTCACAGGGTCGCGAAGAGTCGCTCAAACATGTCGACACCATTTGTACCTACTGTGGTGTGGGGTGCAAGTTAACCATGCATGTTGACGAGAAAGCCAACCGAATTCGCCGCATAACCGGTGCCAATTCTCCAGTGAACCAAGGCATGCTCTGTGTCAAAGGACGTTTTGGTTTCGATTTCATCGGTGATCAAGCTCGCTTAACGACGCCACTTATCCGTAAAGACGGATGGTTACAACCCGCAAGTTGGGATGAAGCTATTACTCTGATTGCCAGTAAATTTACCGCTCTCAAGCAAGATTTTGGTGGCAATGCACTGGCAGGATTCTCATCAGCCAAAACCACCAACGAAGACAACTATGCCTTCCAGAAATTTATTCGTCGCGAACTAGGGACAAACAACGTTGATCACTGTGCTCGTCTCTGCCATGCGTCGAGTGTCACCGGGCTAGAAGCCTCGCTCGGTAGTGGCGCGATGACCAACGACATTCCGAGTATCAAACACTCGGATGTTATTTTTATTATCGGTTCAGACACCACCTCTGCTCATCCGATTATCGCTTCCCATATCAAGCAAGCTATCCGCCACCACGGTGCTCGTCTGATCGTTGCCGATCCCAAACGTATCGATATGGCCGATCATGCTCAGCTCTATCTCGCGCATCGCCCAGGGACAGATGTCATGCTGCTTAACGGCATCATGCAGCAAATCATCAAAAATGGTTGGTACGACCAAGAGTATATAGAAGAGCGTGTTGATGGCTTTGATACCTTGCTTCAAGAAGTGATGTCACCTGCTTATGCTCTGGATAAAGTTGAGCTAGTGACAGGCGTCAGCGGTGAAGACATTTTTGCTATGGCGAGAATGATAGGAACAGCCAAACGAACCGCTGTTTACTACTCGATGGGGATTACACAACACACCACAGGCCATGACAACGTTCGCTCTATCGCCAACTTGCAGCTACTGTGCGGCAACATCGGTATTGAAGGCGGCGGTATTAACCCACTCCGTGGTCAGTCTAACGTACAAGGAGCCTGTGACATGGGCGCGCTGCCCAACAGCTACCCAGGGTATCAGAAAGTCTACAACCCAATGATTCGTCAGAAATTCTCGATCGAATGGAATGCAACTCATCTACCTTCTGAACCGGGGTTAACTCTCACTGAAATCATTGATGGTGCATGCCAGCGTACGGTTCGAGGTCTCTATATCATGGGGGAAAACCCTGTCCTTAGTGACCCAAATCAAGCGCATGTTATCGAAGGTTTGGAGGCACTGGATTTCTTGGTTGTTCAAGACATCTTCTTAACAGAAACCGCTCACTACGCGGATGTGGTTCTACCTTCATGCTCATTTGCGGAAAAATCAGGCCACTTTACCAACACTGAACGTCGCGTACAGCGTATCAATGCTGCCGTCAAAGCACCAGGAGAAGCCAAAGAGGATTGGTGGATCATCCAACAAATTGCTAACGCGATGGGAAGTGACTGGCACTATCAACACGTCTCTGACATTACCGCCGAGATTGCACGTGTTACCCCTCAATATGCCGGACTGCGCTGGGATGCGATTACCCCTGAAGGCGTTCAATGGCCGAGCAACAAAAACAATCCGAATGGTACTCGCATTATGCATCAGACACAGTTCACTCGCGGCAAAGGTCAGATGGTAGGCGTACCATTCCGCTATGCGGCAGAATTGCCTGACGAGGAGTTTCCATTGGTGCTTACCACGGGACGTGTTCTAGAACAGTTCCATACCGGTACCATGACGCGTAAAACCAAAGGGTTAGATAATCTCGCGGGGCCACGTGCCATGATCAGTGTTCAGGATGCAGAAGCATTAGGTATTTCTAACGGTCAGCGACTTAAAGTCTCGACCCGTCGAGGAGAGATTGAGATAGATGCATTCGTGACAAAACGTATCCAAAAAGGCGTTATCTTTATTCCTTTCCATTTTGTTGAGTCGCCAGTCAATAGACTTACGACCACAGCAACCGACCCCCATGCCAAGATACCAGAATTCAAAGTCGCGGCAGTGAAAGTGGAACCCCTGCCTTTTGAGGCCGCCGTTTAAAGGTTGATAAAGAGAATAAAGCCAACGAATCCTCGTTGGCTTTATTATTCTTGCCCCTTGAGCTACTGTATTGATTTTCCTATCAGAATCGATACAATCCCCTCGCTATATTAGCAAACGTTTAATTTATTCTCAGGGCGGGGCGAAATTCCCCACCGGCGGTATTCCCCTAGCCAATTTTGACATTGGGGTGAGCCCGCGAGCGCTCGATACGTCGAGGTCAGCAGATCTGGTGAAAACCCAGAGCCGACGGTTATAGTCCGGATGAGAGAGAATGAAAACACACCACGCTAGCCCTTGCTGCTGTGGTGCATTTCGTTTTGGCTGTGACTTTTCATGTCGCAGTACTCATGCATGCCCTGATTCTGGTGATATTTAGGAGTTAACCATGAATCAGTCATCACTACTAGCCGAATTCGGCGACCCAATCACACGCGTTGAACAAGCACTCATTGCCCTCAAACAAGGCCGAGGTGTACTGCTGCTTGACGATGAAGACCGTGAAAATGAAGGCGATATTATCTATTCCGTCGAATCGCTTACCACTGCACAAATGGCATTGATGATTCGCGAGTGTAGCGGGATTGTCTGTCTTTGCCTGCCAGAAGAGCAAGCGGATCGTTTAGAGCTAACCCCAATGGTCAGCAATAACAACAGTGCCAACCAAACCGCCTTCACGGTTTCAATCGAAGCAAAAGTCGGTGTCACCACTGGCGTTTCTGCTCAAGATCGCGTAACGACGATTAAAACGGCTGCAAACCCTCTGGCAAAACCATCGGATTTGGCACGTCCAGGCCATGTGTTCCCTCTTCGTGCACGCAAAGGTGGCGTTTTGGTCCGTCGTGGACACACAGAAGGTACTATCAACTTGATGCAAATGGCAGGGCTCCAGCCTGCTGGTGTGCTTTGCGAAGTCACCAATCCTGATGGAACAATGGCCAAAACAGCCGAGATCGTTGCCTTTGGTAAACTGCATGATATGCCTGTTCTGACCATCGAAGATATGGTGATGTACCGCCAACAGTTCGACCTAAAGCTTGCATAAAATCTGATTGCCAAGCCCATCGTTTGGGCTTGGCTTACAAAAGTCTTATCGCCAAAACCCTCAGCCGCTATCTTTTCTAAAATCAGTCATATTTCGCATCTCTATACTTCTAGGACTAAACTTTTATCTTAGTGATATCTCAAAGGATAGAGGGTCGAATGGACGAGGAACAAAACTCAAACGATGATTTGCTGGTCATTATTGAAGATGAGCCAGATACGCTTGACACAACGTCTCCGAAACTAACTTGGCGAGTACTGATCGTTGACGATGATCCAGATCTCCATCATGCGACGACGTTATCCTTAAAAGACATCATCATCGAAAACCGCCCAATCGAGTTCCTTCATGCCTATTCCGCTGCGGAAGCAGAACAGGTACTGAGTCATGAAACGGATATCGGTGTGATACTGCTTGATGTCGTCATGGAAACCGACCGCGCAGGGCTTGAGTTGGTCGAAACAATTAGAGAAAAACTGCATTTAAGCGCGTTAAGGATCATTCTTCGTACAGGTCAACCAGGCTATGCTCCTGAAATGGAGACCATTCAGCGTTATGACATCAACGACTATCGCACCAAGCCTGAACTGACTCGAATCCGCCTCTTTACCATTCTGACCAGCGCCATCAGAGCCTATCAACAGATTTGTAATCAACATACCATGCGCCAAGGCTTAGAGAAGGTGGTCAAAGCGAGCACTGAACTCGCCCACTATCATGGCATGCGTATGTTTGCAGAGGGGGCAGTAAAACAGATCAGTGCCATCATTCAGATAGAACCCGATGGCTTAATTTGCGTTCAGGAAAGTCTATCGGATTGCGCTTCATCTTCCGCGCAGATCATCGCAGCAGCTGGCCGCTACCAACCGTATGTTCAGTCTCCAATAGAGCAACTGGACTCACACAACATCCGCGACCGAATCCTAACTTGCCTTGAAAAACGTGAAAATCAACTTGAAGATGGGCTAACTCTCTATTTTTCCACAGAACATGGCAGAAAATTGGCCGCTTATGTGGATGTGAATCGCCCTTTAGAAAGTGTGGATCAGCATCTTCTCGAAGTGTTGTGCGCGAATCTGTCGGTTGGTTTTGACAATGTCTTGCTTTATAACCGTCTTGAGCAGCAAGCATTCACCGATCCTCTGCTCAACATACCCAACCTAAACAGCCTATTGCAGTATCAACTTTCCTCCTCTCAATCGGAGCATTCACAAGTCATGGCTCTGATTGACATTGATGACTTTTCCGTTTTCAACGACAGTTTCGGTCACAAACTAGGAGATGATCTACTCATCGCAGTTTCCGAACGACTTAGCCACGCTTTTCCAAACTGTTTTCTATCAAGAGTTGGCAGTGATGTATTCGCCATCATTGGTTCGCAAAAAGAGGTCACCGACTTGACCATCAGCAACGTTTTCCAATGTAACTTCACGGTTGATGACCAACCTTTCAAGGTCATGGCAAGCATCGGGCTGGTTGAACTCTGCCAAGGCGAACAACTCTCCGAACGTTACAAAGATGCCCAAGTCGCGCTGAAACAGGCCAAAATGCATCATCGCGGTGCTGCCATGACCTTTTCACAGAACATGGGGCAAAATGCTCGCGACAGGATGCAACTTCTTATCGAACTTAAACAGGCACTGGAAGAGAATGCCCTTTTTCTGATGTATCAGCCAAAGTACAACCTCAACACACTCGAGTTAACTGGCATCGAGGCCTTGCTTCGCTGGCGCAATAAACATGGTGATCTTGTTCCACCGGATCAGTTTATTCCCCTCGCAGAACAGTCTGGGATGATGGTGAATATTGGCGCGTTTGTTATCGAACGAGCCTGCCAACAGTTTAACCAACTGCTCAATAGTGTCGGCACTCAGATAACCATGGCGATCAACATATCTCCAACCCAACTTGATGAGCCAGAGTTCGTCCATCTACTCGAATCCAGTCTCAAACAGCATGCCATTGCACCGCAGAAAATTGAGTTAGAAATCACGGAAACCATTGCTGCTAAAAACCTATCTGCATTGTGCGACGTGCTTAATCAAGTGCGTGAGTTGGGTTGTAAGATCGCAATAGACGATTTTGGCACAGGTTTCTCTTCACTCAGTATTCTGCATAAATTACCTGCAACGCGTCTGAAAATAGATCGTTCATTTGTCGATGCGATGGAAGAAGATTGCAGCATCGCGAAGATGATCGTCAACCTCGGTCAAACGTTAGGTTTGCAGATCACAGCGGAAGGGATTGAGACCTCTTTTCAACACGACAAACTGAAAGCATTTCACTGTGAAGAAGGGCAAGGATGGTTGTTTGCCAAAGCGATGGAAATGGAACAGTTGATAACCTTCGTCTCTCAACCGGACGACAAACAATAAGTGAGCCAGCGATGAATAATCCGGACATCCCACCAGCATCCAACTCTGGTCAATCAACTGACGATGCTATTGCCAGAGTTCACACTCGATCCGCAGCCTTGATTCGTCGTTATCGCGCTATGATTTACGGTGGCCTGATTCTAATTGTACTGCTCACTCTAGGCAACACGTTTTATCTTAGTAACCAGCTCAAATCACAGCTCCTCACACAACAAACGCAAAAAGGAATGGAGTCAATGTTGTCTCTCAACAAGACACTCTCTGTTTCTCTTAACCATATCGACCGCATGCGTGGAACACTGGAAACCGCCTATTTGTATCCCGAGCTTATCCCCCGAGATGGCGCTCTTGAGTACCTCAAGCAGATAACTCAAGACTCGCCTAAAAACGCGCCGTGGGAAAACTTGCCCCCAGACGTGAGACTTAAATTGGGGCAACTTTATGTTCGCTCAAATCCTAGAGATTACACCTTCGACGTCAGTGCATTGCTCACAATGACCAGCGAAGTCGTTTCAACCCATCAGCAATACAGTGATTTTCAGTGGAGTTATTATTACGATGCCAATGAAGTACTCACTTACCTCTATCCTTGGTTAAGCTACCGTGATCTTATGGCAGCGACAGAAACCAACAATATGGACGACACCCTGGATATCATCTTTCAGGCCGGAGGAACCTTTCCACTTAAACTCATTAACCCTAGATCAAACCCGACGAAGCAGAAAGTTTGGACAACGCCCTATATGGATGCGGGGGGAAAAGGCATGATGGTTTCACTGCTGGCTCCTGTTTATCACAAAGAGGACTTTATTGGTGCTGTCGGTACGGATATCACTCTTTCCGTCCTAGATAAAATTCTCACTAAACGACCACTCGACCTAGGTCGTTTAGTGATTGTCGATGACAAAGGCTTAGTAATTGGCGACAGTGATGGAGCCTTGACAGACAAAACAGAGAGTCAGTCTCAACACGGAATTCTGACGTTGATGTCCATTGGCGAAGCCCATCGAGTGATCCATGGCGAGTTGCAAAACGTCTCCGATGGTTATTGGGTCTCTTTCATACTACCCGACACTCCTTGGCGACTCGTTTTAGAACTGACCAACAGCGAAATAAACCAATATGTCTTCGATAGTCTGTTACCCAACTTAATGCTCGCCTCAACCTTTACTGCGCTCTTGTTGTTCGTCGTACTCTACCAGCATTGGAACTTTAGTCAGCCAGCACTGCGCTTAGCGCAATTCGTTGAAGATTTGCCCAGTCAAGAGACCCCTGTTATTCCAGATGTACCTTCTCGCTGGCAAAATTGGTTTAAACGCGCCGCAAACAGGGAACAGGATCGACGCCGCTACTTAGAAACCATCGAGCAACAAACACAAGATCTCGAACGTCGAGTGAATGAACGAACCATAGAACTGGAGCATACGCTGGAAACCTTGAAGGCGACTCAAGAAGAGTTAGTCCGTTCAGAAAAACTCTCAGGGCTTGGTTCTCTGGTCGCTGGTGTCGCCCATGAACTCAATACTCCTATTGGCAATGCAATGATCGTCGCCAGCAGCCTAAAAGATTTTAATCAACAATTTGTCGAATCCATTCAGCAGGGATTAAGACGTTCAGCACTCGATAGCTATATCAGCAAAAGTACCGAGTCATCCGAAAGTATTGAGCGCAACTTGCGCAGAGCTTCTGAACTGATTTCCAGTTTCAAGCAAGTGGCAGTTGACCAATCGAGTTATCAAAGACGCGTGTTTGATTTGCAAGAGATCGCTCATGAACTAAAAGTTACTATGCTGCCAAGCCTTTCACGTCAACAAATACAGCTCGAAACCGAATGTGAAGAATCAATTAAAATGTACAGCTATCCCGGTCCTCTGACACAGGTTCTGATGAACCTACTCTCAAACGCTTTGGTTCATGCATTCTCAGATCAAGAGCATAGGATGATAACCATTCGCTGCCATTCTGAAGGTCACAATGCCATTATCACAGTTACCGACAATGGCCATGGCATAGCGATTGAGCATCAAAGCAAAATCTTTGACCCTTTCTTTACTACCCGTTTGGGTCAAGGTGGGTCAGGTCTGGGGCTAAATATCGTCTACAACCTTGTGACCGGACTACTTAACGGCAATATTCAAGTGAGCAGTGAACCGGGAAAAGGCAGTTGTTTTACACTGACGCTACCGCTCAATGCACCAAAAAGTGATACTCTCGAGTCCTAAGTTCAATCACCCATTGTGCCTTACACTTATGAAGAGAATTGTTGAGTTAATTACACAAGATCCTATCAGGGTTGAAGCGTTACGGTGTGCGCGGCATTTGGTTATCAGTCGCTGTTTGAGCTCAAACTCACTCACAATCCCAAGCGATGTAAAACCGTATTTGACCAGCGAGTATCAAGAAAAGGTTGGTTGAATCGCTGGCCAAAACTGACCGTGGTTAGTGACTAGAAATCGATGGAACCGTTGTTGGTAAGACGGTTTGTTGCTGACGGACTTTGTAGGTAAACAACCACAACAGAATCACAGCGACAATCACACCTGCAAATGAGACATATAAGGTCGAATAGTAGTTATACAACTCTCCCACAACGCCGACAGAGAGACTGGCCAGCAGCATACTGATACTCAACATGCTTGAAAACAAGGTCGAAGCAGTTCCCAAACGATCACGCATCATATCCTGCAATACAACCATTCCGAGCGTCGCACATACGCCGATAAAGAAGCCATTTAAAATTTGCGCCGCCAGCATAGTGACAAAGGTTTGACTTGTTAACATCACCATATAGAACACAATTCCCGTCGCCACACCCAGCATCATCAACTTAATCGCACCGACCTTTTGCGCCAAACGTCCCGCCCATAGCATCACTGGGATCTCACACAATGCCGCCGCACCAAATAGAAAACCAAGCCAGTTTCCATCTACTTTCAGCTCCTGAGAAAGATATAGCGGCATACTCGTGATATAGAGGTTGTTCGCCGCAAAGGCGAATACCATCGCAACACAATAGAGCGCAACCAGTTGGTTAACACCTCGGCTGGATGGTTTATCTTGCGATGATTCGCCAGAAGGCGCAGTAACTTCACAAGATGGCAATGAGGTTGTGATCACCAGAATGGCAATGGAAACGATCGATGCTGAGACCATAAACGCCGCGCTGAAACCGAAGCTCGCTTTGAGCATAAAGGCAGCAGGAGGGCCAAATACCCAAGCGATGGCGATACCAGCACGCATCGTTGACAGAAACGTCGTACTATCTTCGACATTCTTGTCCGCATACTCTCTTCCCATCGCAAACAGCTGACCAAATGAGGCACCGCTAACACTACCAAACACCGTTGCTATAGTGACTGCCAGCCAATAATCACGAACAAAAACAAAGCTCAGCACAGTGATCAGATAGCAAGATAACGCGACGATAAGAATCGTTTTACGCTGCCAGTTTTTATCCGACTGAGTCGCAATCAACTGTGAGACAATCACAGAGCTTACTACCGCAAGCACCATGTACATGCTCAGCATCATTGGGGATGCGCCTAACTGCTCAACGATAAACAAGCTTGATAGCGGATAAAAGAACGCACCGCACAAGCCTGAAACGAACGCTGTAAAAATAAACAATATTGCCGTTTTGTCTCGATACATACCCAAACGCTCCTATAGCCAACCACTCATATTGAATGGCGTTAGTCTATACAAAGTTATCGAGATTCAATGATGGTATTCGAGCCACATCTAATACAAATCCTTCAACAACGGTTATATCTTTGACAGAAAAACAACACATCGATTACTCTAACTGCCGTTATTGGAGGATGTCAGATGAAGCCTTTTATAGAAAATGTCCTTAACTCGCCCAGTTATGACTGGCTGGTAAGAGAGTATCACTGTCGTGTTAAAAATGAGCAATTCGCCTGCTCATGGCATTACCACGCCGAATATGAACTGGTTCTTTATCTCGACCCTCAGCATGTGTTTAACGGTAACTACTTTGCTGGCGATGCCATCGGGCAAGTGAATCACAACACTCTCCTACTCTATGGGCCTGGGCTACCCCATATGATTACCGGACAGCTGGCAGGCAGTGACGAGAAGCCACACAGCTCGATTATCGTCTGGCTTAAACATCATTGGATAGAGAAACTTCAAGCGGCGATCCCTGAGGCTCGCAATATCAAACGCTTGCTGGAAAATGCCGCCTTTGGTCTAAAATTCAGTGCGCAAACTGCCGAAAAAGTGTCTGCACTATTAAGTGGAATTGAAAGCAGTGAAAGGCACCTACAAGCGCTTAAAGTGATGGAGGTATTGATCCATCTCGCTGATGACAAACAGTCCGAAAAACTGTCTGTAACCCCTTATCGACTCAAAGAGTTATCTGGCGATAACGACGCACACAAACGAGTCGCTATGGCGACACAGTTTATTGAACGCAACTATCAACACGCAGTACGTATTTCCGACCTCTGTAAGGAACTGCATATTAGTGAAAGTTCAGCCTATCGTTTGTTTGAGAAGCACTATGGAGTGAGTTTTTCTGACCACCTAAAACAGTATCGCGTTGGTAAAGCGTGTGAACTCCTCGCCAGCTCTTCCACCCCAATTGCTTTAGTCGCAGAGAAGACAGGATTTCAAAACCTATCGAACTTCAATCGCCAATTTCGCATGGTAAAACAGATGACTCCATCGCAGTTCAGAGCGCGTTTTAACTAATTCTATCCCCTCTCTTCTCGCCACAAATAAAAGATGAATTGCATGCACAACGAATAATTCGTCAAGGCGACTCCATTGAAACATAACAGAATTCAATAACCACAAAGGCCCGATAAGAGCCTTTGTTATAAGCATTCATTATGTCACTGATTTATTAGGTATTGATGAAGGCGATCTTTCATCTCAGCTCGGTTGTGCTTCATGAGATGCATCTCTTCATCACTAATGGGCGAGTCACGCATCTCCAGCTTTCGAATATCTTTGTCGAGAGCATTGTATTCTCTCATCAATTCTGCGAACTCCAGACTCTCTTTTGCTAATGCTTGTATTGTTTGCTTATGTTGTGGAAATTCCTTAAGTAGTGAGTGATCTTCACCGAGCATAGATAACACCTCCTTTTTCGAGAATAAAACAACTGGTCATTTTTTAACCATAGCAGTTAATGGAATTGATTTATGCGATCTCCCGCACTGAGTAGCAGGAAAAATGGTCTGGCTCAATGCCGCCCCCTACTAACCTCATTGCTTTTGATAAAAGTGAGCAAAGTTAGGAATATACTGCTCCCATATTGGCGGTTTTCCTATATGGGCTTCAACTGCCGAGATAAATGCTTTGACCAATGCCGTTTGTTTACGGTGAGGATAGAGGGCATACAAAGCGAGATCTCCATTGCACAGCGTATACTGTGTGAGGAGAGGGCGTAGATTCATCTCGACAATCGACCGATTGAGGTTGGAAGACGATATGGTCGCATACCCTAATCCATCCTGTACCGCCGCTATGAGAGTTGCCACGTCATTTACCTTACAGTTTCCCTTCATCTTGTAGTTGAGAAATGTTTCCCCACCCGGCTGTTCACTGAGTCTCATCGTATCAACGATCAATGAACGATTACTGTAAACAACAGAGGGTAGCTTAACCAATTCATCCGGAGTTTTCGGCTCCCCATAACGTTCAATAAACGTATCTGATGCTAAGATAACCGCTCTGATATCAGCAATTTTCCTCGCAATCAGGCTCGAGTCATCCAATCTTCCTAAACGAAATGCGACATCAAAGTGGTCAGAAATAATGTCGGAACGCTTATCATCAAGCAGCAGCTCAATCTCAACATCAGGATAATTTTTAAGAAACTGGGTAATCACAGGTTGAAGATGGTTCTGTCCAATATGGAGAGGAGCCGTTACGCGAATGCGTCCCTTTGGTTGTGCATGGTAAGAATCCGCTATCGACTGTACGTGATGCAACGTGCCAACCAAATTCCGTGCTTGCTCTAAGATCTCTTCACCCGCAGGAGTCAGTGAGAAAGAGCGTGTCGAACGATTGAGCAACTGCACACCCAGTTCTGTCTCTAGTTTCTTGATTTGTTTGGATAGTGATGAGTTATCCATATCATTCAACGCCGCAGCCTTAGCAAACGAGCCCTGCTGCACGACATCAATAAACAGAGAGAGTTGATTAACCAGTGCCATCTCAGCGCCTTACTTTTGCGAACGTTGCCATTGCACTAACCACTTGTCCAAATGGTTAGCGAACTGCTGGCGATCAGCCTGACTAAGCGGCGCAGGACCTCCCGTCTGAATACCACTGCTGCGCATGGTTTCCATAAAGTCGCGAATATTAAGGCGTGACTTTATGTTCTCTTTGGTAAACATTTCACCGCGAGAACTCAATGCATGACCACCTTTGGTAATAATCTCATCTGCGAGAGGAATATCGCTGGTGATCACTAAGTCACCGATTTGGCAGCGCTTAACAATTTCGTTGTCTGCGACATCAAAACCAGGTTGTACTTGCAACATAGTCACTTTCGGCGACGCTGGGGTGCGGATAAATTGGTTAGCAACTAAAGTCACCTCGACACCAGTCCTCTGAGAGGCTCGAAATAAAACATCACGAACCACGACCGGACACGCATCTGCATCTACCCAAATCTTCATCAAACTCGATTCCTTAATCTTCTCTAAATTAACGCAATCATTAGACCGCAATTTGTTGAAGCATAATAGCGTTATTTAAAGCGTACAGCAGTTCCAGTATCGAAACTAACCTTACTCCCTGCAAATCTTTTTGACTAGAAAGCCCGACAGGCAAACAACCCCATTGCGTTTCGCGCGAGTTGACCCACAAACACGCCAATACGCTCAATGTAAAAAGCCCCTGAGAGAGGGAGCTACTCAGGGGCTGGTAATAGGTTCACTCGTATTCACCTAAGTGGTAAAAGACGCATCGTTAACTGACAAACAACCACACGCCAACTCCCATCATCAATGTTCCGGCAATTCTGTTCATTAAACGGACATTTTGAGAGTGACCCAGTAAGCGTTTCAATCCTTTTCCACCCGTGGCATATAGCGTCATGCAGATAAATTCAAACACTAAGATAATCGAGACGAGTACCACAAGTTGTGGCATGAGATCGGCTTTTTGATCGATAAATGGTGGTAGAAGAGAGATCATAAAAGCCCAACCTTTGGGATTCGCAATAGCAGTGACAAATCCTTGAATCACCAAGTCCCAATCACTTTGTGGTACCGCAGCCTGCTGTTCCAGATTGATCGCGAGTTTGCCTCTTGAACGCCACATCTGGATGCCAAGATAAAGTAGATACCCACCACCAATAAATTTCAGTGCAACGAACAACCAAGGATAGTTGAGCATAACCGCAGCAATACCGACCACCGCCGCTATCGCCACTAATCCAACGCCCACCAGTTCACCCGCCATCATCCACAAGGCTCGTCGGTAACCGATACTCATACCTAATGTTAGAGCAAGCGTCATGCACATCCCCGGAGTAATGGAGACAAAGAAAAAAGTCGGAATAAACATTCCCAGCAAAGCAGTATTCATAGACCTAGATCGTGAGGAGTAGTAATGCGATCTAACATAATGCAATGTACAGCCAAACACCATACACCGACATAAGCAATAGAGGCACAGAATGTCCCTATCAGTACGAGAAGCGACGTATCGAAAATTACGACTCTAACTGAATAACTCCTGACTATATATGCACTTTTCGACCAACCCTATGACTATATGCATTTGGATTCTCACGTAATGAGAAAGGCTTCTATTTTAACAGCTAGGATTTTCAGTGTTAATTTTGCGATTTTATAGATAATAACTTTGCATAATTTAGTTAGCACGCCGTTAAATACCACAAAAAAGCAGTGACAGCGGTCACATCTACACATCCCCTCCACTATTTTGCTTTCTTATTTTTTTATTCGCCTGCTAACCTCCTGCTCGCCTTGAAATGAACTCAGGGTGCATAACTATAAGGAGTGTTCTCTATGAATACCAAGAAGCCAATGTCGTTAACCAGCCGTGTTCTTCTTGATGGCGAAACTGTTCACAGGTCTTGGTCTGAGTGCAATTGTTAACTTGGCAGAGTACTTCCTCGTACTGGCTGGCACGCTACTTTTGCATGGTTTGGTCACCTACAGCTTGATGCTAAAAGGCTTTACTGGTCTAAGCCCAATCACCTTCCTTAAGAAGATGGAAGACGCAATTATGTTCGCTTTCTCGACGGCGTCTTCAAATGCAACGATTCCAGTGACAATGGAAACGGCTAAGAACCGCATGGGTGTAGAGAACCGTGTGTCATCGTTTACCGTACCATTAGGTGCAACGGTGAACATGGACGGTACTGCGATCATGCAAGGTGTTGCGACTGCATTTATCGCACAGGCGTTCAACATTGACCTGACGATGGGTGATTACCTGATGGTTATCCTCACAGCAACCCTAGCCTCTATCGGCACGGCAGGTGTTCCAGGCGTTGGTCTAGTTATGCTAGCAATGGTACTAAACCAAGTAGGTCTACCGCTGGAAGGTATCGCACTGATCATGGGTGTTGACCGTCTACTCGATATGATTCGTACTGCTGTTAACATCACTGGTGACAGTGCCGTGACTATTATTGTTGCTAAGTCTGAAGGTGCACTGGACGAATCTCGCTTCAACGACCCAATGGCTGGAGCCGAAGAAGAAGAAGTTCATCTCAAACGTTCAGAAGCTTAATTTGATCATAGCAGTTGGCTTAGAAGCCAATTTCAGCAAGGTCGGCAAATAGCTCTAACGATAAAAAACGCCTCGATAGCCATATCGAGGCGTTTTTTGATTTATACATCCTGATTATTTGGTTGGCATCGGAAGGATTTCAAACATGCCATCAAAATCATCTAACGAATCCGTTAAGTGCTTAACCAGTTCCGCATTACCATTGATTTTCACTTTGCCAGACTTCAACAATTGATCGAGAGATGCTTTCCCCAACACCATTTCTGTCATGTCAGTCTTATTGATCACTAACTCTACATCCGTGTTTGGCATCGTCTCAACGGCGATGTTCGCCATATTTGAGTTCGATACTTCGCCAAAATAACGCTCGTTGATGTCTGGATGGTGGATACCAAAGCTAAAGTTCAACCCTGCCTGCTCTGCTTTTTCTGCATTCAGTCGCACCGCTAAAAAGTCGAGGAACATACCGGTTGGTGTATTGGCAATCACATCTGCTCGGTGCTGAGGCCAGTTTAATCGAAGGTTGTACTTTACCGGTTCTTAACTCTACAGCACCTTGCAGATACGAGTTGCGCCATGCCATTGTCTCTGATTGATAGCCTTGTTGTTCAAAGCTATCTGCAAGCGAAAAACGGTAATTAATGTTATCCGGCTGACACTGCACCAAGTCATTAAACAATTGTGACGCTTGCTGGTATTCACCTTTGCTGTAGTGTGCCTGACCTGCTTTGTACAACGTGTCAGCGCCTGCGGCGGCTACATAAACACAAGACTTGTCCTTAGTTTGCAACGGATTGGTGTTCACTGGGTTCATGTCGTGATAGCCAAGATACAAATTCACCACAGCACGAGCGTTGTGACTGTATGAACCGTGGTAACCATTGGTGTGCCAAACGCATCGCCTGATTATGGATAAAGCCATAATTGTCACGCTGAAGCGTCATGTAGTCCGAGATCTCATTGTTCTCCGTATTCGCTTCATTCCACACTGGCGCTGAGTGTGCCGCATGAATATTATCGACCAATCCGCTATCAACATAACGCAGTTTTAGCTCAGTAAGATATTTAGTCCATACTAAGGCATCACGAACTTTAGCCCCTCGGAATGTGTAGATATTGTGCATACCGTCATAAGTGAGTTCTGCTGTGTTTAGGGAACGATATTTGGGAACGTAAAGCACAATTTCAGCAGGTGCTTCCGCACCGGGCATATTGATCGCGTGAAGTTCAAGGCCATCAATAGTAATGACTTTCTCACGTTCTGAGATTTCTTGGGTTGGTGCAACCAAAGTCACTTCTCCGCGCGAAGTGCCCAAGCCAAGAGCATTATCAACAATACCCTGAGGGTTGTTATCTAAAGTGGTACCGTATTGGTAGTTAGCACGGCGACTCATCGCGGTACCAGCGATAACATTCTCATCAGCCAGCTCCTTAATAAAGTCATTTGGTGCATAGATCGGCGCACCTTCAATGAAATCACCAGACTCAATGATGCCTCGAGAGCCGCCAAAATGGTCAGCGTGCATATGCGAATAGATCATACCGGTAATCTTGTGTTCACCATTGACCTTTGGCAGATGCATTTTGGCAAATTCCCATGAGGCAGCGGCGGCTTGCTTGGATAACAAAGGATCATGAATAACATAGCCATTATCAGTGCGCTTTTTTAACTCGCCAGCCTGATGACTACCAAATTCCGCAATAAGACCTTTCTTGGTGCGCTCAAATGCTGATACATCTTGCCAAGGCAGTTGTTTAGCAAGTTCTTGGTTTGCACTCTTAGTATGCTCAGTCGCAGGGTTGCCTTGGTACGTTTCTAAACTGGCATAGTCAGCCAGAGCAGAGTGTGAAATGATAAGTGCCAATGAAATCGCTGAGGGTAAAAAACGTCGAGTCATAGGGAGCCTCATAGTGTCTCGTTATTGGGTACAAAATGTACTTTATTCAATTGACACATCTAAATACATGCATGTAACTTCATTTGAAACATCGCAATTTGTTATGTATTGAAGGAACCAGAATGAGCAATGACAACATTGACCTCAATTTGCTGAAAATATTCATTACCGTTTATCAACAGCGTTCGATTACTCTTGCCGCTGAGGTATTGGGATTAACCCAGCCAGGTGTTAGTGGTGTCTTGAAACGTTTGCAGAAACAACTCGGCGTTCAACTGTTTGTTCGAGCTGGTCGCGGAATTGCGCCTACCCATCAGGCACAAGAGTTAGTGCGCCAAATTGAACCTGCGCTGAGTCAGATTCATAACGCGATACAAGGTATTGAAGCATTTTCTACCGAGCATTCACGTCGTTTTGTGGTCTACACAACAGAGCCCATCATGCTTACCTTACTGCCGAAAATCGATGCGGATAAGGAACTGGGGAACGTTGAAATCGAACTACATCCAACCTTGTCGAGTGAAGAGAAACTGATCAACAACCTCAATCGACAACAAGCCGATCTCGCGATTGATTTTGCCAACTACTCTGCCCCTTCATTCTTTTCTGAGTTCTTGTTTGACGATCAAATCTGCATCATTGCCCGCCGGGGACATCCAAGGATTAATAAGTCAGTCGATCTCCGACAATTTTACGAAGAGAAGCACGTTACACTAAAGATGAGAAGGGAACAGGCTTACCTCGCCGACTATTTCACCGAAGAGTCAATTGGTGAGAGACGAGTTGCTGCGGAGTGCGACTCGCTAGTGTCGCAGATGACCATGATTTCCAACAGTGACTGCCTCGCCGCTGTGGTTAAAAGCCTTGCCAACCAGTTTGCAGATAGACTCGATTTACAAGTTATGGATGCACCTTTCACCAGTATCCCTGTCAAATATCGCTTAATGGCCCACAATCGAATGAAATTCAATCCAGCCAACCAATGGCTACGTAATAAACTCAAATCCTACTTCATTAGCGGGTAAATATTTCTTACACAAGGAATATCCTGACAATAATAATGGAACCGACCCATAAAAATAGAGGTTTAACTAATTTATACTTCACTAACTTAGTAATTGTCTTTATTTAAATTAAATGAAGGTTTTTTTACAACACTCGTTCAAATATCACCACATTTAACTGTATACATTCATCATCCCAAGAAGGGATAAGCAATGAAACGACTGAAATTTAACAAATATTTAACTTAGATACTGAGCCAACATAATTAACAATTAGGTTATCAATATTAGCTAGCCATGTATCAATACTGCCTACGTGGTTATCTAATAACGACTTAATAGCCTTCTGCTTATTTTCCTTATCACTGGGCACTATCATTTATTTTATTAATTGAGATAGAAAACACTATTGTAGGAAAAAACAGAATTAATTAGCACAATGATTACATAGAGGTGTTTTTGTGATGCCGAGAAATAAAACACTCAATGCTATAGCTATCCTTGCAAGCTTAGCTTTTATTAACACTGCGCAAGCGAACATTAACGAACCGCAAGGCAGAGCTGTCCAGATACTTAGTAGCCTTCAAGATAGCAGCCAAGTGAGATATTTTAATGCGGATTATTGGCTCACCAATGAGAGTAATATCCCATCCATGAAGACAGCTAATGATGACATTTTAAATCAAAATCGTCGCTATCTTGTCGATTTCAGCATGATTGAAGACGAGGAGCAAAAACAACAAGCGAAATCAATGTTGAGGCAACAAATTGGCTTAACTTTTGACAGTGACTTTCTCATAGTCAGTAGATACAAAGGGAAGTTAATGTTCTCTCCTGTCGATAATGAAGATGATCCTAACGTGAGTAATTTAGAACTGAGTACTGAGACCGATACGTCTTCATTCGCTCGGTCGGAAAACACTGCGGCTCTTCCACACGTAGCATTTTATTTAAACGTCAATCGACGGATAACATTCGATGAATGTCGATTTCAAAAATCCCGACTTTTTGGTTCACCCAACACTAAAAAGTACCTTTGTAGTTATCCTATACCCAATCAACTTGAAAATGCAGGCTTGAGTACCTGAAAATTATCATTGATTCGAGACGTCAGTGAACCTGCGATCTCTGGAAGAGTCACAGTAAAAAATTGATCGATGGCTTCCTTGAAGTCTCGTTTATTTTTGAAGTAAACGTTATTCCTCGACTGCTCGTTCATTACCTTCCAAAGCCGCTCAATTGGGTTGAGGTTTGGACTGTAAGGTGGAAGATAATGTAGTTCGATATTTAGGACAAACGCTGCATCTTTGACTAAGTCACTGCGGTGATAGACCGCACCATCTAAGATG
>NZ_QEWN01000089.1 GCF_006124995.1 Vibrio sp. Hep-1b-8 | reverse complement strand
GTTTCCAAAAGAAGTCTCGTTTGGTCACTTCGTTTCATTGAAACCTAATTTGAAGCCCCTCTTTATTTAGAGAAGTTTCTAATTGGATTATCATCAACGAGTGCCCACACAGATTGATAGGTTTATATTGTTAAAGAGCTTTGCTTTTTGAGAACACTTTCTCTCGAAGCGGAGGTGAATTCTAGCGAGATAATTTGAAGAGTCAAACACTTTTTCAAATTTATTTTGTTAGAAGCTTTTCACCTCGCTGACTATTGCTGAAGCCTTGCGGCGTCTGCCCTGTCAGTGGATGCGCATTATAGGCAGTTCCTTTTTTAAGGCAAGCAAAAAGATGCATTTTTTTCATAAAAAAGGGCTAAGTGGACATTAATTGCTCAGATCAACATTTACACCCATTTTACCCTCAGGTTAGCCACGAGTTGTTCACAAATCACTGTGGATAACTAGTCAGTCATCTGAGTCAAAAAAGTATGAAATCCGTGAGCGTGGATTTAGGTACTCCCTTACTTTATCCGGAAGTTTGTTAGGTAAGATTGCATTAACTATCTTTATTTCTCTTTCAGCTAAGTCAATGATTGGCGCTTGAGTTCTTGGTACAGAGGGGTCGTAAATAAGAACATTAGGAAAGAGAATGTTCTTAGAGTTAACAGAGATAACCAAACCGACCATATCATTCGATAGTTGTACGACAGTGCCTGGAGGATAGATCCCCATAAACTTAATCAATAAGCTCAGATTCTCGTTGTTATATAGATGCTTGCAGTTTTTGTAGAGGTATGAGAGCGCCACATAAGGAATTTTTTGGTCAGCGGCGACATTAGTATGACAAAGATTGTCATAGGCATTTGCCACAGCAACAATTTGGGTTAGCTCATCAATCTGATCTTCTTTCAATCCTTCAGGGTAACCGGAACCGTCATTAAGCTCATGATGCTGCGCTATGACTGTCCGAGCACTTTCAGGAAAACTCGCCATATTAGCCGCGATCTCTAACCCATATTTTGTATGCAGTTTTAGATAGTTTTTTTCAGGTTCAGTAAGATGAGTCGGTTTACGCAATATCGCTGTAGGGACTTTCACTTTCCCCATATCATGGAATAAAGAAGCGAAAGCGACTTCCTTTATTTGATCTGCACTCAGCATTTTTGCTTTGGCGATCATCATCGCGACCACGGAAACATTGAGTGAATGAAAGTAAATGTCTTCAAATTCACTCTTACCATTCATCAAGTGCAGCGTAACGTTGTCGTCACTTAGTAGCTTATCAACGATATCATTAACGAGTAGCGCCGCCTCATCAACGGCTTGTTCCGGTCGATTGCGGATCTTATTCATGACCGCTCTCATGCGCGACAACGAGCGCTCAAACTCTTTTTCACAGTTGATGACACGTCGTCGGTAGGCACTAAGTTTTTCAATCCGATCTTGTTTCTCTTTCCAGAGCTTTTGCGCTTCGAGATCGACTTCACTATCAACAGGTTCATCTACTGAGCTAGATTGACTTGATGAGGGAAGTGGTTGCGTATCACTTTGATTTGGGTTTATGAAGACGTGCTTAATCCCTAAGTGACGAATCATACGAATTTGTTCTTCGTCTTTCACTTTGAAGCTATTGAATAAAAAGGGATGCTCGTTCCATTTAACCGGAAGACGAATATGCAACCCTGGCTGTAGCCTATCTACAGTAATTTTGATGCTCGCCACGATCTATATACAACTTTATTTACTTACTTATTAATGAATAATTTTAGAGTAATGGGAAAACGAAATCATTATCTATGCGCTGGAATGAGAGATATCTTACGTGAAATTCATAGCTTCAATGTATATCAAACTATACAAGGTTGCAGTGTAGCATCCAGCGGACACCAAACTGATCTTCTACTTTACCAAACCGAGCGCCCCAAAATGTGTCTGCCAGAGGCATCATGACGTGACCTCCTTCCGATAACTTGTCAAAGAGCCGACCTTGTTCATCGATGTCTGTCAGAACAACCGACAAAGCAATATTGTTGCCAGAGAGCTCTTTTGCAAATACACCATCAGATAACATCAATTTCATGGCTGATGCTTGAAACTCTGCGTGCATTATCCAATGTGGGTCTACTCCTTCTATCTCTTGAGGCGCATCTTTAAACAGTTGCTTAGAAACAGTAACGCCTCCGAAGCAGTTCTGATAAAAATCAAGTGCTTCTTGGCAGCGTCCTGCAAAGAATAGATAGGGAGTGAGTTGGTACATTTTCAGCCTCCATCTTGATAATTTAAAGATAGACAACTTTTCCCTAAGCCACAGAAAATTTAAGTAAGCCACTCAAGGCATGCGCAACAGAGCGTAAAACACATCGATAGTACGTAAGGCCACTGATTCTGAATTACCATCCGTCTCTTCATTGGAATAAACCAGTACTGACGTTGTATTTGCCGAGCGTGCTTTAGGCGAGAGAAGGGGCAGAAGGCTTATGGAACGACAGTTACAATGTTCATCTCCCAAAAACGACGAAAGGCCGCTATAAAAGCGACCTTTCTATGTATGTTACTGGCGGGTGACTTAGCTGGGCAGGCACTCCTGACGCCACGCTGGGTTTGAGCTCACAAACTCCAGATACAACAAAGCCCCGACTTTCGTCGAGGCTTTATCGTTTAAATATGGTACCGGTGGGCGGACTTGAACCGCCACGCCCGAAGGCAACGGATTTTGAATCCGTCGTGTATACCAATTTCACCACACCGGCATCTCTGGGCTATTGCCCTTTGATGTTTGGCATTATACGTATGCCAATGAATCGTGCAAGTGCAAAAGACTGAAATAACTATCGTTTGACGATAAAATAGCCACAAATTGATAAGCTGTGCGCAAGCTCTCTTTTCAGATCAAAACTGAAGCTATATTCTTTCGCCTTATTTTGTTTGGGTAAGTAGGTTTTATGTCAACGATTGACACTTTGCCACCAGCAGGCTTGTTTCGCCGCTTAGGGGCTCTTTTTTACGATGGACTTATTATCATTGCCGTAGAAATGATGGCAGCGGGTATTGTTATCGCTATTTTGCATGCATTGATGGCGATGGGCATCTTTAACGTAGGTGGATTTGAAGACGTGAGTGACTTCCTCACTAACCACCCGATTTGGAGTCCGGTTTATACCGCGTATTTGGCCTTCGTATGGATCTATTTCTTTGTTTTCTTCTGGACCAGAGCCGGTCAAACGTTAGGTATGCGTGCATGGAAACTGCACTTGCGTAGCATAGACGGAAAACCTGTTTCAGTCACACAGGCACTAATCCGTATTGGTACTTCGGGTTTTGGTCTCGCTAATTTTACGGTGCCATTAGATCCACAAAAACGAGGATTTCATGATATCTGGGCAAAAACACAAGTTGTGGTGCTGCCGAAAGCAAATTAACGTTTTAAAGATAGTAAAAAGGAAGGCTGTTGCCTTCCTTTTTCATTTCAAACTGTTCAGTCTACTTTGAGCTCTTTTAGCATCGCTTCTGGTAACGCCAACTCATCGTTTTTGTTTACTGAGATACCAGCAGCTAGAATTGCTTCTGCAATCTGTTTCGCCTCATCCAGAGAATGCATCGCCGCAGTACCACACTGATACTCATTGAGTTCAGGGATCTTATTCTGACTTTCAACTTTTAGCACATCTTTCATCGCAGCTAACCACGCGTCGGCAACTTGCTGCTCTTGTGGAGAGCCGATTAGACTCATGTAGAAGCCGGTACGACAACCCATAGGTGAGATATCGATAATCTCGACACTTTCACCGTTAAGATGATTGCGCATAAATCCTGCGTAAAGGTGTTCGAGAGTGTGAATTCCTTTTTCAGATAAGATGTCTTTATTTGGTGCGGTAAAACGCAGGTCGAATACCGTAATGGTGTCACCCTTTGGGGTGGTCATTGTTTTCGCAACACGAACTGCTGGTGCATGCATTCGGGTGTGATCAACGGTAAAACTATCTAATAACGGCATTGTCCTTCTCCATTTCTACTTCTCTGGCACTAAAAGAACCAGCTTCTATTGTTTTCTAATTCCTGTCGGCACTGTTTAAGTTGCCAACCATAATCCTTTGCCTGCTGCTCGACTTTTCGAGCCACGCGAATTAGTGACGGTTTCGACTGATAACTTTTCCGTTTATAGCCGCCGCGACCTTCATGATAGGCTAAATATTGGTTGTAAGCATCCCACTTGGAGATGCCGAGTTGTTTCTGAGTTTCACTCGTGTACCAACCTATAAACATGAGTGAATCTGAGAAGTCTGTCCGAGAGCCGCCATGATCGGTCGACTTTTGGAAATCTTCCCAGGCAGGATCCTGCGCCTGAGCGTAACCATAAGCGCTACTGACTCGTCCCCACGGTATAAAACCAAGCAAATAGTCTTTAGGCGGGCGAGCATCATGACGAAAGCTACTCTCTTGTTTGACAATCGCCATTGAAACTTGAATCGGAGTTCCCCACTCCTTTTGCATATCAATAGCGTCGTCATACCAGCCTGGCTTTTCTCGAAAAATCTCGCAAAGGTTCGACTGATCTTTAGGCGGGGATGTCGCACACCCGCCAACTAAGGACACACTAAGGAGGAGTGAAAGCTTCCTTATCACGATGCGACCTTAAGACTTTAAATAAGAGAAGTACTCTTCAAGGTACTGCTCGAAACTCAATTCATCAGATGCTTCAACGTCAAGTTGAGCCTGAACAGAACGAACCACTTCACTTTCCATATCCGCTTCACTGTACGTTCTGTAGCTGCGGTTTAAGTGGTCATTGCGATATTGCTTACCCAACTCACATCCAATTTTACCCAACCCGCCAAAGCGCTTAGTATCTTCGAGTAACTTGCCCGATATGGTGTTCTCAGGGTTATCTATCCACGAAAGTAGCTTGTAGCAAACCGCTTGGTATGCTTCACCACCCATCGCCTCATCCATTTTTTCTGCGATCTGGACTAATTCCACAAATACACGTTTTGCCCAGTCTTGTAATGTAAGGACTTCACCCCTACAGCCAATTTGCAGCTCGAGACCTGGCTTACGACCTTCGATGATGACTCGATTCCAGTTGTCACGCCAGCACGCTTGTTCACAGTAATCCATGGGCTCAGACTCAGTCAGTGCTGCCCACGTTAAGAACATATCTAAGAATCGTATTTGATCCTCATTGATACCGATTGAGCTGTAAGGATTCACATCTAACGATCTGACCTCAATATACTCTACGCCACCACGAGCCAGCGCTTCTGATGGTTTTTCGCCAGACTTAGCGACTCGTTTTGGTCGAATTGGCGCGTACAGCTCATTTTCAATTTGAAGTACATTGCTATTGAGCTGAAGGTACTCGCCATCCACTTTTACCCCGATCTCAGCAAACTCATTCGAAGGAGTGCGAATCGCAGTATTCAAACCATCTAAATACTCTTCGAGGCTATTAAAACCTATTTTTAGAGAGCTTTGAGCACTGCTGGTATAGCCCAAATCACTCATTCTCAGCGAGGTGGAATACGGCAGATAAAGCGACCCACCAATGCTTTCAAACGGTAATTTGCTGTCTCTGCCCTGAACAAACGACGAACATAACGCTGGCGATGCACCAAAGAAGTAAGGGATTAACCAGCCAAAACGGTAATAATTGCGAATCAAACCAAAGTAAGCGTCTGACTTACTCGCCTGACGCTGCTCTTCGTTCTGGTCACCTAACAATTGCTGCCAAAAACTCTCAGGGAAAGAGAAGTTGAAATGCACACCTGAGATAATTTGCATCAAGCTGCCATAGCGACGCTTTAAACCTTCGCGGTAAAGCGTTTTCATTTTCCCAGAGTTAGAAACACCATATTGAGCTAGGTTGATATCATCTTCACTACCGACATAACACGGCATAGAAAGCGGCCACATTTTTTCTTCGCCCAGCTTAGTCTGAGTAAAGTGGTGGATGTCCTCTAACTGTGCAATCAGGGTTGATATGTCATTCGATACCGGCGTAATAAATTCCAGCAATGACTCGGAGAAATCGGTGGTGATCCAGCTATTCGCATAAGCGGAACCGAGTCCTTCAGGATGTGGCGTTGTTGCAAGATGACCATCTTGGTGATAGCGCAGCGTTTCACGCTCCACACCACGTCCAAAACTCTTAAATACTTCTGGGTTTTGTGCAACTCGCTCAAGTCGCGCAGCAAATTCAGTCAAAATGAGGTTCGCTTATATCTAAGGTTTGGTAGTTCTACCAAACTGGCTAAACAAATTCATAAAGGGTGACCCATGTCACCCTCTAGCTATGCACTATGTTATGTGTACTCTAACGGATGATTTCAAGCTCTTCTATCGGAATCTGCAAACTTTCTAATTGTGGCTTCAGGGTTTTGGCATCACCGACGACAATGATTTGGTAATCATCTGGTGTAAACCACTTCTTCGCCAACTCGTCTAAAGTCTGCTTATCTACCGTTTCAACGATCTCATTGCGTTGCTTGAGGTAGTCTTCATCAAGACTGTACGCAAGAATACTACTAAGCAGTCCGGCTTTCTGTGAAGGCGTTTCATACTTTAGTGCATCTTGTTGACCGACCGCTAAGCGTAAAAATTTCATCTCATCATCAGTCATTCCATTCTGACTGTATGCCTTTAACTCTTTTTCAAGCTCAATGATCGATGGAACAGTTGCGTCAGCACGAACCTGTGTTGAGAACACAATCGCACCCACTTCTCGATTCGATGCAAGATAACCGCTAGCGCCATAGGTGTAACCTTTATCTTCACGGAGATTCTGATTGATTCTACTGTTGAAGTTCCCAGCTAAGTTAAAGTTAGCCAATTGGGTTAGGTACACTTCCCCCGTTGCATCAAACGGTAGACCTTGACGCACCACGCGTACCACACTTTGTGGTGCTCCTGGCTTATCCACTAAATAAAGCTTTTTCTGCTGATTTTCCTGAACAAGTTGCGGTCTTAGCAGTGGGGCAACTTCTCCCTGCCAAGAATCAATAAAGGCTAACTGCTGTTTGATCTGTTTCCTATTGATGTCTCCAACAACAACTATTTGTGCTCCCTGCGGAGTGTAATGTTGTTTGTAGAACGCTTTGACGTCATCCAAGGTTAATGCTTCCAGTGACGCTTGCGTACCATCATTGGAGCGCTGATATACCGTCCCGTCAAAAAGTACCTGGCGGGTTGCTTGAGAGGCCAACCAACTTGTTTGTTGGTGCTGGTAGACGATACCTTCTAGCATTTGCTTCTTGATGCGCTCAAAATCTTGCTCACGGAATGCTGGCTTAAACAGTACCTCTTCGACAATTTTAAGTGTCTGAGGTAGGTTTTTCTCTAAACTAGAGACTGAAATACTGGTCGTGTAATTTCCCGCTTCTACGTTAAGCGTACTCCCTAGCTTATCCAACCGCGCCTGTAACTGTTCAAGAGTCGAGTCCAGTGTCGCCTCTTCCATCATAGCCGCAGTTAAGCTCGCCAACCCTTCTTTGCCTTTTTTGACATAACGCTCTCCAGCAGGAAAACTAATTTCTAGCTGTACAGTCGGCGTTTCAGCGCTCACCGTACCCAACAGTTCAGCACCATTGTCAAAATAGAGGCGGTAAAGTTTCGGCATTTGTGCTTTAACACTTTCAGCGACTTGAGGCATCACAGAACGATCAAAGTTGTCCTGTGCACGACGATACGCGAGTTGGTCGTCAGTGACCTTTTGGTATTCAGGCAACGTTCTTTGTGGCGTGCTGAACGTTGCAGGCGCAGCAGCAAGTTCCGTCTTACCTTTAGGTACCACACTTAAAGCAACTTTAGGGTGACCGTTAACGTAATTTTTATAGGCGTCCATCACCGACTCTGGGGTGACCGCACGAATTTGCGCTAACTGAGTCTGAATTCGGTCTGGGGTATTGAAGAAAGTTTCATTAGAAGCAAGCTGCGATACTTTGCCTCGCACACTTTGCAATGCGAAAACCGACTGAGCCTCAGCCATTCCGGTAATTTGATCTAATCGGTTGTTATCTATCCCTTTCGCTTCAAACTCACCTAGGGTTTGCATCAACTCCTGATACAAAGGTTTCAGAGCGCTGTTTTCCCCCGAAGGTGCCATTGCATAAACGTAAAAATTACAGGCTAACTCTGCGCAATCTTGGAAAGCCCCTGCATCAACGGCTTTCTGAGTTTTAACCAACTTTTGATACAGCAAACTATTCGCACCCTTACCCAATACGTTGGCAAGGGCGTTTAAGGAAGCTTGCCCCTCAGCACCATTGTAAGTTGTCGGCCACCCAAGAATGAGCATCGGTTGCTGAATGCGGTCTTCTAACGTGACATAACGATCTTCAGTTAGCTTGGCTGGCTGTTTAGGTGACTGCTCTACCGCTGGCCCTGATGGAATCGCTCCAAAGTACTTACTTACCCACTCCAAGGTTTGATCAACATCGAGATCACCACCAATGGTTAGGACTGCATTGTTGGGGCCATACCATCTCAGGAAAAACGCTTTGAGATCATTAACATCAACACGGTCAAGATCTTCGACATAGCCTATCGTCTGCCAAGAATATGGATGTCCCTCTGGGTACATCGCTTCGCCCATTTTCTCCCACATCAAGCCATACGGACGGTTGTCATAGTTTTGCGCGCGCTCGTTCTTCACTGTATCACGCTGAATTTCAAACTTGTGTTGTGAGACTGCATCAAGCAAAAAACCCATACGGTCAGATTCAAGCCACAACATTTTCTCAAGTTGATTTGAAGGCACCGTTTCAAAATAATTCGTGCGATCCCGATTGGTCGTTCCATTCAGAGAACCACCCGCCTCGGTGATGATCTTAAAATGTTCTTGATCGCCAACATTCTCACTGCCCTGAAACATCATATGTTCAAAGAAATGAGCAAAACCTGACTTGCCTACCTCCTCACGAGCTGAACCTACGTGGTAGGTAACATCAACATGGACAAGTGGATCTGAATGATCCGGAGACAATATCACTGTCAGCCCATTTTCTAACTGATACTTTGAATATGGGATCATTGCCTTACCTGGCTCAGCATCCACTTCTTCAATAAGAGTGACACCTTCAGGTAAGGAGGAAAAGAAAGGTACAGAAGAAAGGTTGCTAGAACTGCAACCATATAGTGCAACAAGAGAAATAGCACCAAGCCAAATCTTTCTCATGACATCCCCTTAGAAAAAACCGAAAAAAACTGCAGCAAGTAGAATGTAACGGAGTGCTTTACCAATCAGTATCAACCAAAAGCAAGGCCAAAAACGCATCCGTAGCCAACCCGCAGCTAAGCACAATGGATCACCAATCACTGGCAACCAGCTAAAAAGAAGCGACCAATAGCCGTATTTATTTAGCCATAATAAGGCTTTATGACCATGTTTTTCGTTCTGAGTTCGGTTTGGTAGCCATAATCCAAGCCAAAAATTCGTTAAACCACCAAGAGTATTACCTAACGTAGTAACGGCAATAATATAAAAGGTAGGGTATTGGTTTAAGCTCAAGGTAGCGATCAGCCCGGCCTCTGAACCTCCAGGCAATAAAGTGGCACTGAGGAAACCACTTAGAAAGAGTACCCACAGTGCCGAGTCTGAAAACCAAAGAGCGAAAGATTCGAATGCGCTGTTAAACGCTTCTAACATTGCATATCAAGCAAGACCTTGCCTCTTGTATGACCGGTTTCAATCTGTTTATGTGCTTCAGCAACCTGTTCGAATGGGTACACCTGATGAATCTCAGTCTTGACTAAACCAACACTCACCATGTAGAGAAGCGCATCAAGTTGCTCTGGGTTTGGATCAACAAGCATTCCCGTTGCTTCAAAGCCTAGAAGTTTCGCTTTCTCACAAATCAACTCTGCGGAAAGAGTGGGAACCGTTACCACTTTCGCACCATCTTTTAAGCATTTAAGTGCATCAAGAGCGGCATCACCACCGACCAAATCGATAAGCACATCCGCTTCTTCGACTCGCTCGGAAACAGGAGCAAACTGGTAGTTGATCGCATGAGCACCTAGAGTTGCCATATAATCCAAATTCGCTTCGCTACAAGTAGTAAAGACTTCTGCCTTAGCAGCAACGGCAACCTGAATCGCAATGTGACCCACGCCACCCGCACCAGCGAGAATCAGAACACGCTGGCCTTCTTTCACCCCAGCCTTATCCAAGGCCTGTACCGCTGTTTGGCCTGCCAGTGAAAGAGCAGCTGCCGCTTCAAGCGTGATAGAATTTGGCACAAGACTTAACGCGGTTTCGGGTACACAAACAAATTGGCTATAACCGCCCCCTGCGAGAGGGAAACCAATAAAGCCTGCAACATTGTCGCCAACAGCAAAACGCTCGACACCTTCTCCAAGCGTGATAATTTCACCGGAGATATCATAGCCGGGTACCCAAGGCAGGTTATCTTTATTCTGAGAAGCTGCCCAGCCTAAACCTGCCCGCGTTTTTACATCAATAGGATTCACACCAGAGAAATGGACCTTAACCAGTACTTCACCCGTTTTAGGTTCTGGAATTGGTGAAGTTTGAATAACGAGAACGTCTGGATCACCAAATTGTGAGATTGCGATTTGTTTGTTTTCCATTTCTTCATTTCCCTATCGATATAAAAAAGGGATGCGAAAGCATCCCTTTGAATATATACCATTTATTGCTAGCAAGTTAACCACTTACTCTCAATTTGACCAACTACTAACCGTAATTCACGCTTAGCCAACCAAGGCAAGCAAAATACCCGCAGCTACCGCCGAGCCAAGAACACCAGCTACGTTAGGTCCCATTGCGTGCATTAATAAGAAGTTTTGTGAGTTTGCCTCTAAACCGACTTTGTTTACAACACGCGCTGCCATTGGTACAGCAGAAACACCGGCAGCACCGATCAATGGGTTGATATTTTCTTTAGACAGCTTGTTGAGTAATTTCGCCATCAAGACACCACCCGCAGTACCGATACTAAAAGCCACAGCCCCTAACGCCAGAATGCCAAGCGTTTCAACATTAAGAAACTCTTCGGCTTGCAGTTTAGAACCGACGCCTAGACCCAAGAAGATAGTCACAATATTGATGAGTTCATTTTGTGCAGTCTTAGATAGACGGTCTACAACACCAGCTTCACGCATCAAGTTGCCAAGGCAGAACATACCGACCAGCGGTGTTGCTGATGGTAGGAACAAGATCGTCATTAGCAGAACAGCCAGTGGGAATAGAATCTTCTCACCTTTTCCAACATGGCGAAGTTGAGCCATTTGGATTTTACGCTCTTCCGGTGTCGTCAGCGCCTTCATAATAGGCGGTTGAATGATAGGAACCAATGCCATATAGCTATATGCTGCAACGGCAATCGCACCCAGCAGATCTGGAGAGAGCTGGCTTGCTAAGAAAATAGCCGTCGGGCCATCTGCGCCACCAATGATCGCAATCGAAGCAGCATCAGGCATGCTAAATTCCATACCCGGCACATAGTTAAGTAGGATCGCACCAAATAGTGTTGCAAAGATACCAAACTGAGCTGCCGCACCTAACCATAACGTCTTAGGGTTTGCGATAAGAGCACCGAAATCGGTCATCGCGCCAACGCCCATGAAGATAAGTAGTGGGAAAATACCCGACTCTATACCTACATAGTAGACGTAGTAGAGCAATCCGCCCTCTTCCGTAAACCCTGCGTTAGGGATGTTCGCTAAGATGGCACCAAAGCCTATTGGCAAAAGTAGTAGCGGCTCAAAGCCTTTGCGAATGGCCAAAAACAGCAGTGCACACCCGACCAAGATCATGCAGATCTGGCCAAATTCAAAGTTAGCGATCCCTGTTTCTGACCAAAGAGTCATTAATCCTTCCATGAGACTCCCTTACGCCAGACTAAGTAGTGGAGCACCAACAGTCACAGAATCACCTTCTTTGACATGCAGATCTTGGACGATGCCACCATGGGCAGCACGGATTTCTGTCTCCATCTTCATAGCTTCAAGAATCAATAACACATCACCTTCTGCAACCTGAGCACCGCTCTGAACGTTAACCTTAAAGATGTTGCCCGCTAGTGGAGCAGGTACTGCTTCTGAATTGCCCGCAGGTGCCGCAGGAGCCACAGCTTGAGTATTAGCACCCGATTGAGAAGGAGTTACTGATGTCAGCTGACCTTGTGGACCAACTTCAACATCATAAACCTGTCCATCAACCTTCACGCTGTAAGTTTCAATACCACCTTGAGCTGGTTGAGCCACAACTGGTGTTGGCTCTTCTTTACCCGGTGCTGGTTCAAACGCGTCTGGGTTGTGACGGTTTTTAAGGAACTTAAGTCCGACTTGTGGGAATAATGCATAAGTCAGAACATCATCGACCGTATCTTCTGCTAGCGAGATACCTTCCGCTTTAGCCTTGGCTAACAGATCATCGGTCAAAGTTTCCATTTCAGCTTCAAGCAAATCAGCAGGACGACAAGTAATCGCTTCACCACCATCAAGCACTTTCGCCTGAAGCTCTGCATTAAGCTCAGCAGGTGCCGCACCGTACTCACCTTTTAGGACACCAGCCGTTTCCTTGGTGATACTCTTGTAACGCTCTCCGGTCAGAACGTTGATCACCGCTTGGGTACCCACGATCTGTGAAGTAGGAGTAACCAGAGGAATGTAGCCAAGATCTTGACGAACACGTGGGATCTCTTCTAACACTTCATCAATACGATCCGCTGCACCTTGCTCTTTGAGCTGGCTTTCCATATTGGTCAGCATGCCACCTGGAACTTGAGCAATAAGGATACGAGAATCGACGCCTTTCAGTTGACCTTCGAACTTGGCGTACTTTTTACGTACTTCGCGGAAATACGCCGCGATTGGTTCGATCTGATCAAGCTTAAGGTTAGTGTCACGTTCAGTGCCCTGAAGCATAGCCACAACTGTTTCAGTTGGCGTATGACCGTAAGTACAGCTCATTGACGAAATAGCCGTATCAAGAATATCGATACCAGCTTCGACAGCTTTCACTGCTGTGGCAGTCGAAAGACCCGTGGTCGCGTGGCAATGTAAAGCAAGCGGCACATCACACGATGCTTTGATACGTGTAATAAGATCTTCCGCTTCGTAGGGTTTCAGAAGTCCCGACATATCCTTGATACAAAGCGAATGGCAACCGAGATCTTCTAGACGCTTAGCAAGGTCTACCCAAGTCTCGGTATTGTGGACCGGACTGGTCGTGTAAGAGAGTGTACCCTGTGCATGAGCACCAACATCAACCGTCGCTTTAACGGCTTTTTCAAAGTTTCGCACGTCGTTCATCGCATCAAAAATGCGGAACACATCCATACCATTGGTATGGGCACGCTCAACAAACTTTTCTACTACATCATCAGCGTAGTGACGGTAACCCAATAAGTTTTGGCCACGCAGTAGCATTTGCATTGGTGTGTTAGGCATTGCTTTCTTTAATGCACGTAAACGCTCCCAAGGGTCTTCGCCCAGGAATCGAATGCACGCATCAAACGTAGCACCGCCCCATGTTTCTAGAGACCAATAACCGACCTTATCGAGCTCTTCCGCGATAGGTAACATATCCTCTAGACGCATACGCGTCGCGAATAGCGACTGATGGGCGTCACGAAGGACCACATCTGTTAAAACTAGTGGTTTAGACATGCTCATTAACTCCTTTTAATCCTATCAAATGCTATTTAGCCACCGAAGTACGGTACTGATGTACTGCTGCGGAAATTGCCGCAACAACCTTCGGACTCACAGCAGAAGATGGTAATTGAACTTTGTTATTTTGATTTGGTACAGCGATCGGCTCTGGAACTTCTTCTGGCAAAAGTTTAGACATCAACCGAACGAGATAGACAAGAATAGTGAGGAATATAAACACTACAACCATCCCTGTAAGCATCAGGGTTGCAGCGTCTACTAGCAGGCTTCCAATATTATCCATTTTTGCATCCTTTCTTTGTCATCCTGACAACAACATTAGGCCTCTCGAAAATCATCATCATGACGATAGATAAACACTAACGTATACCGGCGTGATGCCGGTGCTCTTGTTGCCAGAACATACAGTAAAATCCTGACAAGAGGCTTAGGATTATCTCGATTGGTTAAACTTTGTCAATTTTGTTTAAGAAGCTATTGACGATAAAGCACAGATCTAGGGAATTATTCGTCACACAAATCACATAAATCTGCAATATTTAGCCAAATGAGCATAAATAACTGTGTGTTTTATGACCCTATGACAAAACATCATGTGTTACTGAGATGTGGGTAAAAGAAATGGCAAAATCGCTGTAGAAACAACTAGTTGTAATGCTAGTGTTTAAAGAATGTTGCAAAGGTGTTAATAAAAGAGCCCTGCTATGTCTAGCAGGGCTTATAATGTGGCGCGTCCTGGAGGATTCGAACCTCCGACCGCCTGGTTCGTAGCCAGGTACTCTATCCAGCTGAGCTAAGGACGCGCAAGTTTCGATATCGATGTTTATCAATATCAGGATTTCTTCATTATGAAAGTAACCCTAAAGAGTGGCGCGTCCTGGAGGATTCGAACCTCCGACCGCCTGGTTCGTAGCCAGGTACTCTATCCAGCTGAGCTAAGGACGCGCAATGTTCTCAAAAACGAGATTTGTGAAGTATATCACACTAGCTCTTTCAAACAACAGGGCTTTAAAACAAAAAAATTGGCCATAAGCCAATTAATGGCGGTGAGGGAGGGATTCGAACCCTCGATACGGCTACAAACCGTATACTCCCTTAGCAGGGGAGCGCCTTCAGCCTCTCGGCCACCTCACCGTTTTATTCCCTGGTAAGGAAATTATGGCGCGTCCTGGAGGATTCGAACCTCCGACCGCCTGGTTCGTAGCCAGGTACTCTATCCAGCTGAGCTAAGGACGCACTATGCTTTCTTGCTAAAGGAAAGTTGTTTTAAAGCTGTTCCGAAGAACAATTCTTCTGATTAAAGAAGAAGTGCAAGAATGGCGGTGAGGGAGGGATTCGAACCCTCGATACGGCTACAAACCGTATACTCCCTTAGCAGGGGAGCGCCTTCAGCCTCTCGGCCACCTCACCGTCTTGCGGAGGCACATATTACGATTTACCAAAAATATGTCAAACACTTTCTTGGCAAAAACGGCAAAAAATCTTTCAACCGTTGGCTATTTAATCAAAGCGGTGCTAATTCGCTCTTTTTACAGTAAATAGGTGCCTTCTAACAGTAAATTACCACCTTCTAAAGAAGGTGGCTTTGTGTGAGCCCCCTAAAAGGGGGCCTTTGTTTAATCCAACGCCAACTGGTGCTGCTCTACTCGCTCTTGCTTCTCTTGATGTCTTACATATCGGCGTATGATTTCTTCATTGATTCCAACACTATCGACAAAATAGCCTCTTTGCCAAAAGTGATTACCCCAAAGCCTGTTCTTCCTAAGATGAGGAAACTTACTAAATAGCTTTAAGGCTATTTTGCCTTTCAATACCCCCATCAACTTGGATATCGATAGCTTTGGTGGAATCTTTACTACTAAATGCACGTGGTCAACTTGTATGTTTAACTCTACTACTTCACATCCAAGTTGATTACAGTAAACATAAATACATCGATAAACTTCTTTACCTATATTGTTCTTCAAGATCCTAAATCGATACTTTGGAGTCCACACTATATGGTATTGACATCGCCAAAATACGTGGGAAGCTTGATTGTATCTACTCATGTTATTTGTCCTCTTTGACTTCTGGAAAAATCAAAGACGCATTTAGCATGAGTAGTTTTACAGGCAAAGCCGAAACGGATGATAACCACCTACTGAAGTAGGTGGTTTAGGGCTGAAAACAAAAAAGGCTGACAAAATGTCAGCCTTTTTGTGTAATTAGTAGTTGCCAGATGCAACGTTACCATTACCTTTTTCTGCCTGAATGCGCATGTAGATTTCTTCACGGTGAACAGACACTTCTTTCGGTGCATTTACGCCGATACGTACTTGGTTACCTTTAACACCCAGTACAGTTACTGTGACTTCATCACCGATCATTAGAGTTTCGCCAACGCGGCGAGTTAAAATTAGCATTCTGTGCTCCTTGAGTAATCTCTGATTTATCTTGCTACAAAGCTATTATCCAACAAAAGTGATATTTTCGTAAACTCTATTGTGGTTCGAATCTAACCTAAAAAGGCATGTTTTTGTTGGCAATCGAGTGCCTGTGAAGACGTAATGTAAGCATCATGCAGTATGTTCGCCGCTTTGTCGACACATTCGGGTTGCAACACTAGCACCAGCGATTGTGAGTTTACCGCATAATGCTCAATATCGATCCCCTGTTCTGAGAGCAAAGCGTATGACCTTTCAACCAGTCCTTCGACATGAAGGCCTACTGCGGTCAACAAGCTTACCCATTCACTATTACGGATTTTGTCGTTGAAAACCAGTTCCAGTTTTGCATAAGCATCGTGTTTTATCACTACACCTACCCATTCTGCATGCTCGATCACATTCCAAATCGTCACACCTATCATCTGGCACTGTGTTTTTAAACCGCAAAGCGCATCTTTCTCAATATTGATCAGACACATATCACGTTGAATAGCGACGCCACATACCGATGCCAAACACTGCTCCCCTTTGACTAAGCTGCCGTTGTTAGTGTCAAACGTCGACAGCACTCGCAATGGTACACTGTTACGCCAAGCGTATTGAACCGATGGTAAATGAAGCACTTTTGCGCCTTTACGAGCCATCTCTTCCATCGAAGGAAAATCAATGACATCCAGTTTCTTCGCCGAAGAAACGACTCTAGGATCGCAAGTGTAAATACCATCAACATCGGTAAATATCTGGCACTCATCTGCACTCAACGCACCTGCGAGAGTAACAGCACTGGTATCAGAACCGCCCCTTCCCAGGGTGGTGATATCCCCATTTTCATTGATACCTTGAAAACCTGCCACTATGACAATTTGGTCTTGCGCTAACAGTTCATCTATCGCGCTAGTGTCAATATGTTTAATCGTCGCGTCATTGTGTTGATTGTCCGTCACAATGTTCGCTTGTGCTCCGGTAAGTGAACGAGCGGAATGACCTAATTTATTTAAAGTCATTGCCAGTAGTGCCATGGACACTTGTTCACCAGCAGAGAGCAAAACATCAAGTTCTCGAGCAGTAGGTACACTGTCTACTTGTTTAGCCAAATCCATTAGTCTGTTTGTTTCACCAGACATCGCAGAGACAACTACGACAACTTGATTACCATCATTTTTCGCCTTAATGATGTGTTTGGCTACTGTATGAATTCTTTCTACGGAACCTACAGATGTTCCACCAAACTTTTGCACGATAAGGGGCTTTTTCACCAGTCTTCACCTTCCCAAGACCAAAGTCTCATTCGGACCACATTCAATATGTTGAATATTGTTTGCAGTAGTTATAACAAAAACCAAGCGGCCTATTTAACCGTCTTTTAGACGACTAATTAAACCACTTGGTTAGCTCAAAAAAAATACGCTCAATCAAAGAACTGATTGAGCGTTATCATTTAATATTCGATGTCTATAGGCGTTCTTCTAGCCAAGGCTGAACACTTTCGATCGCTTTTGGTAGCGCAGACACGTCAGTACCGCCCGCTTGAGCCATATCTGGACGACCACCGCCTTTACCACCAACTTGTTCTGCAACCATCTTAACAAGGTCTCCGGCTTTCACTTTGCCGATCAGATCTTTAGTTACGCCCGCAATTAGGCCAACCTTGCCATCACTGATGTTTGCAAGCATCACAACACCACTACCCATTTGGTTTTTGATGTCATCAACCATAGTACGTAGGTTCTTGCTATCAGCACCTTCCATTGCAGCAATAAGTACTTTAACGCCATTAATTTCCTGAGCTTTACCCATGATGTTTGCACTTTCTGCTGCAGCCATCTTGTCTTTCAGCTTCTGGATTTCCTTCTCTAACGTTTTCGCTTTAGAAGCAGATTCAGCCAGTTTCTCTTCATACTTAGCTTGTTGTGCTTCAATTGCGTCAAGTGCTGCTTCACCGGTTACCGCTTCAATACGACGAATACCAGCTGCGATACCACCTTCTGAAATGATCTTGAATAGACCGATATCACCGGTGTTCGATGCGTGGATACCACCACAAAGCTCAGTAGAGAACTCGCCCATCGATAGCACGCGAACTTCATCATCGTACTTCTCGCCGAAGAGTGCCATCGCACCTTTCTGCTTCGCTGATTCGATGTCCATGACATTGGTTTCGATAACGTGGTTGCGACGAACTTGCGCATTGACTAGACGCTCAACTTCTTTAAGTTCAGCCCCCGTTACCCCTTCAAGATGAGAGAAGTCAAAACGTAGGTTTTCAGGCTTAACGAGAGAACCTTTCTGCGTTACGTGCTCGCCAAGAACTTGTCTTAGTGCTGCATGCAGTAAATGCGTTGCCGAGTGGTTTAGTGAGATCGCTGCACGACGCTCTGCATCGACAACCGCTTCAACTTGGTCACCCTTAGCTAGGACGCCTTCAGCCATGACCCCATGATGAGCAATCGCATTACCGAGTTTTTGTGTGTCTTCAACTTTGAATAGACCCGATTCCGTCTTCACAAAACCAGCATCACCACATTGACCACCTGATTCAGCATAGAACGGAGTCTCACCAAGAACGATGATGGCTTTGTCACCCGCAGACAAAGTATCAGCCGCTTCGCCTTCAACAAAAATTTCTACTACTGTGCTTTCACCTTGAGTACCAGCGTAGCCACAAAACTCTGTTTCTGCTTCCGTTTTGATGGTTGCGTTGTAGTCTGTACCGAACTGACCGGCTTCGCGAGCACGCTGACGCTGCTCTTCCATCGCTTTCTCGAAGCCTTCTTCATCGATAGCGAAATCACGCTCACGCGCAACGTCGTTTGTCAGGTCAGCAGGGAAACCGTAAGTATCGTAAAGTTTGAATACGGTTTCACCGTCTAGCACTTTGCCTTCTAGGTTATCTAACGCTTCATTCAGAATCGCCATACCACGCTCTAGCGTGCGACCGAAGTTCTCTTCTTCGATACGTAGAACTTTTTCCACAACCGCTTGTTGTTTCTTCAACTCTTCACCAGCACTGCCCATGACTTCAGCAAGAACACCTACCAGTTTGTGGAAGAATACGCCTTTCGCACCAAGTTTGTTACCGTGACGAACTGCACGACGGATGATACGACGCAAGACATAACCACGCCCTTCATTCGAAGGCATGACACCATCAACGATCAAGAATGAACAAGAACGGATATGGTCAGCAATCACGCGTAGAGACTGGTTAGACAAATCTTCATAACCGATGGTTTGAGCGGCTGCTTTGATTAGTTTTTGGAATACGTCGATTTCGTAGTTTGAGTGGACGCCTTGCATGATTGCAGAGATACGCTCGATACCCATGCCCGTGTCTACCGAAGGCTTTGGTAGCGGCTCCATCGTGCCGTCAGCATGACGGTTGAACTGCATAAATACGTTGTTCCAGATCTCGATGAAACGGTCACCATCTTCTTCAGGTGTACCTGGACGGCCACCCCAGATGTGCTCACCATGATCGTAGAAAATTTCAGTACACGGACCACAAGGACCTGTGTCACCCATAGTCCAGAAGTTATCAGACTCGTACTGCTTACCGCCTTCTTTATCGCCGATACGGATAATACGATCAGCGGGAACACTTACTTTCTTGTTCCAAATTTCGAATGCTTCGTCATCTGTTTCGTAAACCGTTACCAGTAGACGATCAGTAGGCAGTTTTAATGTCTCAGTGAGGAATTCCCATGCAAACGCAATCGCATCTTCTTTGAAGTAATCACCAAAGCTGAAGTTACCTAGCATTTCAAAGAAAGTATGGTGACGAGCTGTAAAACCCACATTTTCGAGGTCGTTGTGTTTACCACCCGCACGTACACAACGCTGAGCCGTAGTTGCTCGTGTGTAGGCACGCTTTTCTGCGCCTAAGAAGCAATCTTTGAATTGGTTCATACCTGCGTTTGTGAATAGCAGGGTTGGATCGTTATGTGGAACCAACGATGAACTGTCTACGATTTGGTGTCCTTTGCTTTCAAAGAACTTAAGGAACGCGTTACGAACCTCATCAGTGCTCATGTACATGCAGCTCTTCCTGAAAAATAGTCGAGTGAAATTTTTGCGCTATTGTAGATCATGGTTCACGCTACGACTAGTTTTCTCGCAGAAAAGAGCCTGTTGTTCCTGCAATTAACGACAAATCTCCAGATCAAGCTGCTTATTCTCGATTAATCGTCGCAATCCGAATTGAGTGCATAACTAATTTGTTCAAAACTATAGCCACGATATTGCAGGAATCGGACTTGTTTGGCGTACTCTTTTGCGTCTTTGGCTTTAATCCCTTTAAATTTCTTCTCTGCTGCACCTTTTGCCAATTCAAACCAATCTTGAGGCTCTTGCTCCATCGCTTTTTCTATCGTAGCCTCGGCGACACGCTTTTGATTTAACTCTTGGCGAATCCTTCTTTCGCCATGTCCTTTATAAACATGCTGGCGTATCTGACTTTTGGCATAACGCAAATCATCAAGATAATTGTGATCGAGGCAAAAGTTGATGGCCTCTTGAATCGCTTCATCCTCATAGCCTTTTAAGCTCAGTTTTTGATAAAGCTCATACTCACCATGATCACGGCGGCTTAGCAACTGCATAGCCGCTTCTTTACTCGATAATGTGGGTGGTTTTCTTTGAAACATAACTTACTTATTTTCAAATTCTAGATATAACAAAGCCCCGCATTCGCAGGGCTTTGATTTCACTTAAACAGAATTAAAATTCTTCTTGCTCTGGCATCTGGCCTAATTCAGCTTCAACAGGCTGTTCTTCTGCGGGTAAAAGCAGCATTTCACGTAGCTTAGTATCAATTTCTTTCGCGGCTTGAGGGTTTTCACGTAGGAATTTACCTGCGTTTGCCTTACCTTGACCAATCTTGTCGCCATTGTAGCTGTACCAAGCACCCGCTTTTTCAATCAGCTTATGCTTCACACCTAGATCAATTAGCTCACCTTCACGGTTGAAGCCTTGACCGTATAGAATTTGCGTCTCAGCTTGTTTAAATGGTGCAGCAATCTTGTTCTTAACCACTTTAACGCGAGTTTCGTTACCGATTACTTCATCGCCACTTTTAATAGCGCCTGTTCGACGGATATCTAGGCGGACTGAAGCATAGAATTTTAGAGCATTTCCGCCTGTTGTCGTCTCGGGATTCAGTGTAGCTTTAGCAATACTGCATAATTCTGTCTGAGATGGTGGTTAATATACAACGGTAGAAGGAAAAGTAAAACACCCATTTGCCGTTAACAAATTAATAACCTTCCAATACACATAGGGAGTGAAGCTGATACTTGCTCTACTTGGCAACTGGTTTTAACTGTTCAAATTTACACTCAAACAGTTTACAGCCAATGACAAAGAGTAATGTTGAAAACAATCTAGACAACCGACTAAGAATATAACTCAAGTAAACAGAGAACTAGCTAAAGCAAAATTGACCAATTCAAGAGAGTTGATGTGTTGTGTAACTCAGAAATGCTCCAAAGCTTCTCAGAACCAGCGACCAGTCGATCTAGCCAGACCAAGTTAATCTAATTCCATACTTAGACCTTTTATACGGAATTTTTCCGTAATTTCTCCCGTAACTTTATATCGATTCACACAACAAGTTGATACCAGTTGAGTTTCATAATAAATGCTAGCAACATAGACGAAATGCAAAGATGGAAAATCCGAGCACACAACGAACCCTTTGAGTTATATAAGAATAAAAGGTTAGGTTATATATGAGTACGAATGAAGTGGTTAGTGCGCAAACACAAGGGCAACTTGTCTCTACTGATTTCAATCGATTTGAGCAGTTTTTAGAGTCTCTTGGATTACCAAAGGAAAATATTCTAGCTACAACCGCTGAGCGTCAGGTTGTTCAGACAAACTTTCCTCAGTTTGTTATGACATTGCCAGATGAGGTTAAGCGCGAGTCTAGATACTTATCTAAATTTGCAGCAGCAAGTGCGATAGGTCTATTTGATGCTGCATTGAACTACGTATGGAACGAAGTGGTTTTAAACTTGCGGAAAAAAACTGTTATTTATGGCTTAGAGCTGTTTTTTGATGCTGCGGTTGGAGGAAAGCACCGAGATTTATTTAGTACCGAGAATGACTTAAGTGGCATTAAGGATAAAGTTCTCCTTGATAACTGCGCCAAGCTAGAACTGATCTCTGATTCAATTTATAAAAAGTTAACCCATATCCTGATTATGCGTAATGACATTGGTGCTAGTCATCCGAATGATGCGAATATCAATGCTTTTGAGTTGATGGGATGGCTACAAACGTGTGTACAAGAAGTTATTAATGACACTCCTTCAGAGGCTGCATTACAAGTTAAGGCTTTTGTTGAAAACTTGCGTAATCAAACAGAAGTTATAGATAGCTCAAGTTTACAGCATATGCAGAATGGTCTTAAGCAATTGCACACAAAAAATTGTGATAACGTTCTTCAGACGATCTTTGGGATGTACGTTGGTGCTGGCGCTAACAATATCTTAAAGAAAAATATTTCCCTTATTGCGCCAACGGTTTGGCAACACGCCGATAATAATCTCAAATATAAATTAGGTGTTACGTTAGACGGCTATCGTACAAATTTGCACAACGATAAGTTTGCTGCTGGTAACGAATTCTTCGAGTTTTGCTCTGGAAACCAATTTAAGACACTTGAAGCAAGAGTTATTCTTCTAGATGAGCACCTAGACGACTTAAGCTCTGCTCATAGTGGTTGGGATAACTTCTATAATGAAGTTCCTCATGCTAGGAAAATCTTAAGTTATATCTCCAATGAAGCAGACATTCCCAATGAGCGTAAAGAAAAATTAATTCGTATTATCTTGTCTTGTCGTATTGGTAACGGAGTTTCCTATAATACAGGTGTTTCTCCTTCGGGTAAGGTTGTATATGACTCAATCTTAAATATGTTAGGCGATGACAATATAGTGCAAGTTCTGATAGCTCTCTACAGACAAGATATTTACTATCTGTTGTCCAACTCAAACTGTAGAAATCATGCAGTACAGATCTTAACTAATCTAAAAACCAATGTTGTTAGTGACAAGCTTAAGCAGATCTTAGATCATTTAATTTCCAATGGTCAGACTTTAGAAAAAACGTTAAAAACAACTGAGTTTAAAACATTGGCATCTAGTCATATAAACTTCAGCTAATGTGTCCATACTAACGCTTAAGGTTTCAAGATACTTTTTCTAATCTGGAACAAGTGTTTTAGAACGATAGACCTAAAACACTTTTGTCCAACAACGAGCTAGCAATCGTGGCTAGCTCAGAACTACCTCTTGTGTGTTTCAATAGCTTAAACACTCGCTTTATCAATGTGCTATTTGACTTATTTTTCGTAATATCATTAATGTCTCTATTAAACTAGGATAACGTTTGTCAGCACTTTGTTTTGGCAAGTGTTAATCGAAATAATAGTCGATACATTAAAGATACATGACGGAGTAGATAGTGGCCAAATCTAAATGGAAAGATGATTCTATAGCTAAGGAGTTGATAGCTCGTATATCTAAGTGTCAATCAAATCAAAGTTCTGGTGTTAAGCGTCTACACCAAAACTACAAGTCTTCATTTGATGGATCTGAGTTCGAGAAATACATGAGCCTTCTACAAGAGAATATTAGGTTCGGTGATATCCCTAAAAATGTAAGAGACCAAGCACTTTTTACAGCTATTTTCAAATCTGCCGATGACAATAAACTGAATAGTGGTTATGTTTCTAACATTCTAAAACACGAAGAAGCAAAATACCTTGCAAAACCATACCAAGAATTTTTCTTAGTTACTGGTGTAAGTGTAAATGGTCTGAAGTCCAAGTTGAGAGTCAGAACAGAACTCGCTGAAATTACAATATCTAAAGGTTTTCCAAAGAGGTTCAAAGCCAATTACGATTTTGAATCTGTCAAAAAGTCATATGATAAAATCAATTTAAAGGCTTTTTCTTGGGTTGTTGTTAAGGTATCAGCGAGATGTTTTTATTCTGGAGCGACCTTAGCATTGGAAGAATTAAGCTATTTTCTTGGTGTAATCAACCACTACTTAGTTGCTGGAGGTCGTAGGCAAAGTTTCGGCAGAGTAGACCCAATAAGTAAAGTAAGAAAGTTCCCTTTACACTACCTCTACAATCATGATGCTACGTTAGCGACTCCAATTTATTGGTACGAGCCACATTTCTCACTGAAAGGTGCAACTTATAGTTATGATCAAGAATTTAAAGATGCTTGCACTCATTTTAGAAAGTTACATAAAACGATCCTAAAGACCAAAAGATATAGGTTCTTCAGGACAGTGTTTGGTCAATTGACGGATGCGCTAGAGACGAATGATATGCAGAAGGTGTTTTTAAATTTGTGGGCATTGCTTGAGAAACTTACGTTTACCCAAAAGGACAATTACACGACAACTATCAATAGAACACTCGTTCTGTTCAAAGATAAGTTTCTTGCAAGTCAGGAGCTTGAGTTATTAAGACAGAAGAGGAACATGGCAATTCATACTGGAGAACAGGTCGATCAAGCTGAAGATTACGCGTATATGCTGTATGGCTATATAAGACACTATATATTCTTCATTCTCGATATAATGCTTAAAGTAAGGCTTGATGATGACATCAAGAGTTTATTAGATCTGCCAACAACAAGTGCCAAAATGCAAGAGTATGAAGATGCACTCGACAAACAGTTAAAGCAAGCATGTTTGCTGAAGGAGTTGATTAGACTCGATTAGCGCTTAGAAGCCTGATGGTAGTAAATAGAATATTTCAGATGCTAACAATCCGTGGAAATGAAGGTATGTATGCGATACAAAAAGTTATTCGAGATCTGAGAATTCACGTAACTAATCAAACGCACTTCTGTCCATAGGTGTGCCAGCGCCGATCACGGCAAACACACCTTTGCCCCATTCTCATTTAGAGTAGAAGTTCTTTTACATATTGATCATACCTATTTGCCTTACTAGGGCTAATGACAAGGTAGTAGATGGACTTTTTCCGTAATTCTTATTAAGTCCACGTACAAAAATCACATAACCTGTTAATATGCAAGGGGTTGTTTTCTAAAGGTCAGCAAGATAGACGTAGTGCCGTAACTGAAAGGTTCCGTCTAAAAAGCGTTAGGAATTACATGAGGTTAAAATGTTGTATGAGAAGAAGAATAAAAAAAGCACAATAATTTTGGATTCTATAGTTTATGGTGCAGTTGCAGTAATTGGTGTTGTTTACTTCACTTATATTTTTACTTCGATTGTGGCGATAACTGACGGTGCGGTGAAGATAAGTGAGATCTTAAACTCGGTAGCCCAAATTGCCACGGCATCAGCATTTCTTTTAGCGGTTCATCAATATCGAAAGAATGGTGAAAAGGAACGACAAATAATAATAGCTACAGAAGCTAAAACAATTGTATGCCGTATGGCAGAGTTGTCTGACAACTTAGGAAAGAATACTTCATTTACAAACACCGATATTAATAGTTTTGTAAATACAATGTCGAACCTCGGTACTGATTTTAGTGCTCTTTATAATGCCTTGTCGGATGACATTCACAAAGCAATAGTACGAATGCATTGGCAAGATATGCATTATAATCATCTATCTGTAACCCTTAAATTACTCACCATAAACTCCCTTTTTGACAATTTAAATTTAGATCGAGAGCACAAGGGTGAGTCCTTTTTTGACGCTCAATTTGACCAGACTGTGACCTCACAAACTGATAGCCTTAAAGAGTACGCTTTTACAAAAAAAGTATTTGAAATTATGAGTGTTTGTGAGTCTATTAAAACTAGCTTTGATGACTTGTTTCTGTTTGAACATTACTATTTCTCCAATGACGAAACTAATGACCTTATGTATGGCACTCTATCGAAAATTGATATACGAGTTTCTGCACCTCTATTAGCTGTAATAAGAGAGAAACAAAAAGGGGGTAACTAGTGCCAAACAATGCATATATGATTTATTCCTAAAGCATGGCTTATTTGCTATGCGTTACGTTTATTGTTTAAGGTGCTATGCAGTAGTATCGGTATTACGTGACTCACCTTAGTAGTCCGTTGTAGCGTTCAGTGTGAGAGTAGTGATTTGAAATACAGAAACTTTTTGAGTCAGAATTTTTGGTTGTGGTTTTTGCCTTGGAATGGACTGTTTATTTTTAGTTTATGTCTGTTCTTGAACGATGTTGAATTGGGTAAGTTTCTTCTATCGTTTGTAGGAACTAGTTTAATCGCTTTGCTAACTGCAATGGCTGCTTTCAATAATATGGACGTGAATGAACAGAAAAAAAGAGCACGAGAAGAGTACTTAGCATATGTGGATTTGCTACAGATTATTTGTGAACGCTACTATCTGCTTCGGGGGTTAGTTGGTCACTCTAATCGAAACAATCACATTGATTGGTTTTGTCGTGGATTATTTACACCATACATAGTTCCAGTCACTGATTTTAAAAGTCCAGATTTTGGGCGCTTTTACTTCCTTTCAAGAAAAATGACGGGTAAGCATACTGTCGGTACCGAGGTGGACGAAAGTCTACAAGCTTTCAATACAGTTTATTACACACAGCTGGAAGGCAACGTAAAGGCTATACTTAACTCGATTCAACGCAGAAATGAACTGTATGAAGGGAAAATATTCCCTGTCTTAACAAGGTTAAAGTATGTCGGTGAAGGTTCTCACTCTATCCAAGCGAATGACTTCGAAAGTGACTTGTCATTTTTTGAGTTTACTAATTTTCTTCAATTCTCCGAAGAAATTAATAAACAGCTATGTGAATTAATTCAAGATTACAGAAAAGTGGCCGAAACTTTGGCAAACGAAGCCAGAGATCTATTTGACGAAGAGATACTTGCAGAAAATGGAGGCTTTACATCGGTGCACTTTCCAGAAGAACAGCCAATATATGTTCCGCTATCGGGACAGCAATTAGCTCTACTTAATGCTTCAAATTATCCCCCAAAAAGCTATGTAGATCGCAATCAGGTTTCATTTGAGTACACAGGTAAAATGATATAACAAGAGGCTATGGCGTCAATTGTTCAGTCCTGACGCTGGTCTTGACCTACATTACACGGTCTCTGAGCTTGATTTCGCTATATGTGAAGTAATTCAACATTTACTAAAATAGCAAAACCACTGACACACTTTTGTCCAGAATCTTCACAGGTGGCACTTCATAACTCAGAAGTGCTCCAAAGAGTGCTAACTCAAGACAATTTAAAATATCGGGACAGAGTTGACGTTCATTTTAAATTTTAAGGGGCGCTAAAGTATTCTACATAGATTCAAGATCACAGCTTACGGTCGTCCTCATCAGCAAAGTGTAATCACCCATCTAAACTGAAGAGCTTAAACCCTATCCCCAAAACAAAAAGAGTCGCAGATGAGTAGGCAAAGGCAGAGCTTATTAACATTATCAGGTGCTCTTTACGAGAAGTGAGTTTGTTCTCGCCCTTAAGTCGCGGATACTTCATTGAATAGGAAATGAAACGAGAGCCTCGACCAAAGGATTGTGAGTCGGTGATTTTCGATTCCTCAAAGCCAAAGACCTTGTCTAGCTTGGCTATATGTTTTGCATCACCAAGCCCCGAACGAAGCATCAAGAACATATACGGGAATACCCAAAGTAGCCACAAAGCCACTAGTAAAAAGAACGGTACCCCAGCCAAAACGATGATCCATTTGTCCACTAAAACTCCTCAACTAACTCTACTGTGGTCTCGTAAATAAACTCACCAAGTTCGTATATACCTCAGCAGTTGAGTATGTTACACCTCCAACTGCTACACCAATGCCCTTACCAGCGCTAGCCTATTGAGGTTTCTAACATTCTTTATTCTACCTTTAATCACCATCACAAAAAGACAGAATCTCAATGCTCGGCTATTTGGGTTTGATTTGGTTTTAGTAATTCAATTGACTCAATTACTAAATATTTTAATGTTTTCGAAAGCGAAGAGAAGAGTTTGGGTAAGAAGTGGTAAATCATTTACCACTTCTTACCCAAACGGACAACATTATGATTTACTTACCTTTTCTTTCTGCTGTTATTATATGGTTAGCTCTTTATCTTAAGTTGTTTCAGCGTAACAACTTCCACGCAGTAATGTGAAGGAGCGGAAGTGATGATCTTATCTAGGAGCACCTTATCACTAACCGGAATATTCCCTTCTAGGTTTAAATCTAGTTCATAGATTGAAGAGCTCTGAGGCCAAGAGATAGACTCTTCACTGATAGACTCGATTGTATCAACACTATCTGCACCACTGCTCAATCGCCATTGCCCACTACTCCACAACCCGAATATTCTATAGTGTGTGCCATGGTCATCAGAACTAACACGCAATGTAATCCAACCAATATTGGGCTTATGGTGTCTCATGAGAATTCCTCTTCGGTTTTTAAAACTTCGTGATCGAAAGAAATTTCAAAGTAGTTCATGATGGAATCGAGAGTACATCTAGCGTCGTCGTCATAGCTATCATCTAAATATTGTTTTATGTTAGTGCAAAAGTTGTGTCCAAAGGTGCTGCAAGCTGGAAAGGTATATTCAGGCATGCGTGTTTGTGCCAAATTGCTTAGGATCCACTCAGCTGTTGAGCTTAGCGAGCACTCGTCGAGTAGTGTTATTCCCATCGGAATACTGATGCTTTCGAAATAACTAAGAGCTTCTGCTTCTACTGAATAATAAGGGGGATCTATACACTCTGAAAAACGGTCTTTGATCTGTTCAGTAAACTCGTCTTTTAGGAAGCCTAGCTTGGACACAATAAATCTACACGACATATCAGCGAGCTCAGGTTGACTAAGTTTACGTTCCATTGGAAAGAGGTTGGACTGTGCGTTTAAGAGCAGTGTATGTGAGATTTTACGTAATAGCTTGTGAGTTTCTGGCGTGAAAAATGAAAATTGATATAGGCTGTGATGGGATGAAACTGGTGTATAGTGACCTGTATAAGCTAAATTTTTGTTTTCAATTCTAAACCCGGAAGAAAGTGCATTCTTGTTTTTTATTCTATCTTCATCGGCAAACCACTCTCCGAAGTCATAGACTTTCATTTTAGAACTAAGTCTAGCCTCAAACTCAACCAAAGCAAAGAAAGGGTCTAGTTCAGTAATTATCGGGCATAGTGTTTGAAAAATTATGCTTTGAATCTGACGAGGATCTAAATGAACTGATACTTTCTTTCCAAGATATGAGTGACTATCTAACGGTATATGACGGAGCTGTTGAAAAGCCCTATGTAAGATGCAGAGGCTGCCATCTTCAAGTACATCAAAATTCACACCAATGAAACCATTGGGTTTTTTATGAAAAAACTGATCTATCTCAGCTCTTGTTTGACCAAACAAAACACAGCAAGCCAAATTTTTTCGATTGGCATAACTGAGTTCTTGAGGGCCTTTTTTACATGGAGGTAGTTCAAGGTAAGATATCTTAACTTCTTTCTCTAACGCTTTGGAGAAAGAATCGAGGATGCTTTTAAAAGAAGTTTTATTTACAAACATAACTCATTTCCTGAAGACGTTACGCTTTCGGCTGGCGAACTAAAGCGCATCGGTCATTTCAACTAATGAATCATTGAGAGCCGGGTTGTGAGTTTTACGACCTAGGTGGAACCGCCAGCAATCCCGTGTATGTCATCCAAAAGCAACCCTAAACACTAAACGGACAAAAGCAAGTTTTGTGGACGTAAAGTACTACTTTGTTTCCAATAATATAAAACAAGGATCATATAAAATGACAGAGTTTGATAGGCAACCAAGCATCAGTTCACTTGAGGAGTAGCTCGAAATCAGTGATGCCTTTACAAATGAATCGCTTTGTATGTAAATTGTTTTTATAGTCACCACGGGAGGTTCTCTATATGGCACACAAAGCTAACTATGATGAAATGAGAAGAATGAAGCGTGAATCTCAAGAGCGCTTTTACGTGAGACTTTTTGCTTCACGTGATGACGGCAGTTAATCCATCGATAAAAGGTCCTTGTGCTCTAACTTAATTGACAAATCTAGGCTTCCTAAACACCCTCAAGAATGTTCCATCCTTTGACTAGTTTTTGAAGGGATATTAGTTGAATTAGGTTGATTACAATCTCTCTATATTGCAACCTCAATCTGACTGGTTGCCCTCAGTTGTTCCTGCCCCATTCCTTGTTTGGACTGATCCAACACACTTCCACTGAATCGTAGTATGAGGAAGACAAAAGTACTGGTTCAGGTTTTCTTTGTAACCTAAATTTGCATGTAAAATATGAGAGCTCATTAGCTATACGAGGTCTTTGCATGAGAATGCTCCTTGAAATGCGTTACCGCCGCACAGGACAATTTATTTACACGAAAGATGAGATCTGCTCGATTTTCCAAACTGACAATGTTGAACAGATATTGGCTAGAAGTCCTTATCTCGTGAATATTCAGTTTGAGTTGATTGTGTTTTTTGGCTCTCAAACACCTTCAGGTGCCATTGAGCAGATCGCTTTATCACTCCGTAAAGACCAACAGTGCTATATATCATTCGAAGACGCTCTATCACGTTGGCATGTAATCTCGCAGATACCCATGATGTTAATCCTTGCGACAACAGGAGAACCCGGTCTGTACTCAATACCATTTGGTCGTATTGAGTTTGTGCATGTTGAGCATACCAATAAAGAAATTTTAGAAAGCACTGTCGAGTTTAAATATTCGCTTAGGCTCGCTAAAAAGTGGAGGGCTTATGAAGACTTAAAGTGTATCGATCGCTGTATGGACTTAATCGATTATGCCGAGCTTTACACTGAAGACTGAGTAATGTACTTCTGCCAGTTCCATGCAGGCTCACCTTTGCCCCTTTGCGTGTTAGAGGAGATGAATACACCATTTCTGTACAATGCCTTTTGACTGAATTTATCTAATACATTTATTATGCAACAATACTTTTATCAACTCAGTAATGTATCAAAATGGCTCTCATACCTCTGAACGAAATTTATCAACACAAACTGAATTTTCTTATCGGTGCTGGAGCCTCTAGCGGCCTGTTCCCTACACTATGGCTACCTATCAAAGATTCTGATGACGAAGAGAAAAACGAAACAATAGAAACACTTGCAACCAAGCTAGATCATCTAGGAGAGCAGTTCAAGGATCATTATGCTTTGCTGTTTATGTACTACTACGAAAACATAATCGAGCCAGTGTGTAAGTTTCAACTTAGCGACGTCCATATTCCTCATGATGATGAATGTACAAATGATGGTCAATGTAAGGTCTGTGAAAAAATAGAACTAAGAAAAAAGGCTATCGAGAATTATGAAACTTTCATTGACTCTATTGTAAGGCTGTTGCAACAGAAGAATGACTTTCAAAGACGTTGTAACCTTTTTACTACTAACTACGATGGCTGTGTACCATTGGTAGCAGACAAGTTGATTAAGAAAGGGAATCTTGAATTCTATATCAATGACGGCTCAAGTGGCTTCCTCGAAAGAACTCTATCAGCACGTAACTTCAATAATTACGTATGTCAATCAGGCGTATTCGGACGAAACTCATCTGATATTCCACAAATCAACTTTATCAATCTGCATGGTTCTGCTTATTGGCGCAAGTTAAAAGACACTATCAAGGTAGATTATAATTTCCTTGAAACTGCGGTGGTAATTCCAGAAGAAGCTCGCGATAGCCTTAATCAGCTAAGTGACATTCTGAATGATAAAACCAAAACAACACAAGATTTACTTGCCCTTAAAGTGGAGATTAATGAAGGCATTCGAACTGCATTTTGGGATTCTTACGACAAGCTTCCTATTGTCAACCCTACCAAGTGGAAGTTTCATGAGACTGTCTTTGAAGAGCATTATTATCAAATGCTTCGATTACTTAGCTATCGCTTGGAAGAGCAAAATTCTATTTTAATTAGCTTCGCTTTTTCATTCGCTGACGAGCACATCCGAAACTTGATCAAACGTTCACTATCGAACCATAAACTACAGGTATTCGTTTGCTGCTTTAATGAAAAAGAGCATGAAACTATGTATGGCCATTTTAGTGATCATAAAAACGTCACTCTAATAAAGTTCGATGGTGAGAACTTGGACTTCACTAAGTTCAATAAAGAAGTATTCAATGCGGACTTGCTTAGGGGTGATGATTAAATGAGCATTAACGTTGGTGAAGTCATTGCGGTTCGGGGTACTCAAGTGTCTCTACGCATCTACGATGAATCAAGCCTAGAAACTATGTTTCACGATGGTAAGAAATACAAGGGAGTTTCTATACGTGAATACATCGGTATTAAGCGTGGCTTTTGTCTCATCGTGTGCATCATTGAAGGTGAGTATCTGGATGAGCAGCGATTTGAACTAGAAGACAAGAGAATTAAATATATCCGCAAGGTAGAAGCCAAGCCCATCGGTTACTTTGAGCAGAGTAAGTTTAAAGACGGCATTAAACTAATGCCGATGATCAAAGATAAAGCTTACCTGCTCAACGAGCACCAAGTAGTCAGCATTTTTAGTCAGGGAACAGATGGGAAATTCAATATTGGAAAAATGCTGAAAGAGGAGCTACCCGTATCACTTCCATGGAACAAAATTTTTAATAGCCACGTTGGTATTTTTGGTAATACGGGTAGTGGTAAATCTAACACGCTCACTAGGTTGTATGCGGAGTTGTTTTCCAACTTTGAAGAGAAATTGATAGGTAAAAGTCAGTTTCTCCTGATTGATTTTAACGGTGAATACACTGGTAATCAGCTTATCAATGACCCCGACAACAAAAAGTCATTCAATCTAAGCACGGGCAAAAATACAGGTGAAAAGTTACCGTTAGCAAGTGTTCAGCTTTGGAATACTGAAATATTAGCTCTGTTGTTTCAGGCAACTTCCAATACCCAAACTCCATTCATCAACCGTGTTATTGAGCGAAGAAAGAAAGATAAAAAGAATGGTGAAAGCTTAAAGGACTACATCATAGGCACGTTTTACTTATGCTTTGCTAATTCAGCACAAAATAGAGATTCTTTGGCTCATCTTAAGGTTATCGCAGAACACCTTTCTAACGTCCCTCTAAAAGAGAAGCTAAGTAACATATTTTGGTATGATAAGACCTCAAAGTTCGCGTGTAAAATTGCAGGAAAAGCAAACTGGGACTTTTTTGATACCAAAGAGGATTTTGATAACAATCTAAGACCAATATTAAACGGCTTAGACATAACGCAAATTGACGCATTAGATGAATTGGTTGTGCGAATTAACGTTCAACTACTTAGAGATTTATCATACGGACATATCCAATTTGAACACATTCAGCCTCTTTTGAAGAGAGTTGAAAGTGCCGTGAATGACCTAAGGAAAATTTTTAGCGTCAAAGACAAGGTAAATGATGAGTTCAAGCTATTGAATGTTGTTTCATTGAGGGGCTGTAATCAAGCAACGAAGAAAATTGTACCTTTGCTGCTGGCAAAGATGTTTTATCAAGAACACAGAGATAATGTCGATACGCCTCCTCAAAATACTTTGCACTTTATTATTGATGAAGCACATAACATCTTGTCACAACAGTCAAATCGTGAGCACGAGATCTGGAAGGATTACAGACTGGAGATGTTCGAAGAGATCATCAAAGAAGGGCGTAAGTTTGGGATGTTCCTGACCTTATCAAGCCAGAGACCAGCAGACATTTCACCAACGATAATGTCTCAGCTTCATAACTTCTTTATCCATAGGCTTGTAAATGACAAGGATTTATTCTTAATCGACAACACGATTAGTACGCTAGATCGAATGTCAAAAAGTTTGATCCCTAACTTATCGAAGGGTGCATGTGTTGTAACTGGCACTGCTTTCGATTTGCCAATTGTAATGCAAGTAGATTACATCGAGAGCAAAGAAAGCCGCCCTGCTAGCGATGATGTTGATCTTGCTGAACTCTGGGAACTCGCAGATAAAAAAGAGGAATAACGCAGTTTAGCGCCCCGTGTCGTTTTAGATATCATCGTTGTACAAGAAGAATGTCGTCTACTTCGCTTTGCCCAAACAAAAGTTATCCAAAGAGAATGGCTTGGAGTTAATGCTCTAAGTCACTTCTGTCCAAAGGTGTGCTTACAGGGTCTGTGACACAGAAACGCCCAAAAATCTTGCGCATGTTAAAATACCCTTCTCACCATAGCCTTATCTGACTTACTTTGTAGTTGGGTCATTTTATATATGGTTACTGTTCTGAAACCTTCTTTTTCAACTCTTCAACATCCTTCATTAGCTTTTCTATCATGACATCCTTGGCGATAATATCGGCCTTCAATGAACCAATTGAACCCATTTTGTCTCGCTGACACATCTCAAACGCTAATGTGTAATGGTACTCGGCGGTTTTACCTCTTGAACGTGAAGAATGCCCCAGAAACTCACCAATCAATAGCAACGATGTGGGTTTATCGAACCCTGCGTTAATGCAAACCACTCCGTACTCTGTCGCACTAACTTTTCGTAAATCGTGAGGGCTAAGTTCAAAAGGTTTCAACTTCTTATTTATTGTTTGGCGTTTCAATGGTTTACCCGTTTTGCTAGACGGGAATAGGTACTCTTCGTCTGCTTTGGATATCTTGTTTGATCTGGTTTTAGGAATTAGGTCATCAGAAACCTCTTCCTCAATGTAATCCCTAATAGCTATGTACAATTCTTTTGGAACCTCTAGTGGTCGAGAATACTTTCCTCTGCCTTTAGTCACTGATGTGTCGATTAAGACAACATTGCCAGTTTCGTCATACTGTGGCTTTTCTAGGAACGCAGACTTTTTCAATGTGGTCACTTCGGAAACACGTGGCCCTGCCTCTCTCATTAGTCTTAGCATCAGGTAGTCACGTTCGGCTACGACGTTGGAGCGTTCACTGAGGTTTTCATTTTCAGAGCGCTCAAACGTTGATTTAAGAGCGAGATCAGTTTTGTTTATGATGGCTCTCTTTTTTCTTGGTGTGGAAATTGGTTCATCAAGAAGCCAAGGAATATGATAATCAGCTCTAGTGACGGACTTTTTACTAGATTTCGGTTTATCAACTGGTACAGGATAAGCCGGAGTACCCTGATCATGGATTCCAATTAGATTTTGGGAATAACCCCTTTTGTTAGTCCACCATAAAAAACGAACGAATGCCCTGATATAGCTGTTCAGCGTATTAGGGTCGTAACCATCTTTTCTTTTCTCGACTTTCCAAGTCTTTAGTATTCTTCTGAATCTTGATCTTGAACTGTTAAGCCAGCAATCATGGAACTTATTCGAAGCTGAAGCGGTTGTGATATCAACACCACCACGTATTGACCACCTAGTCTCAATTCCACGCACCAAACCAGCTAAAGCATTGTATGTTATGACAATATTCAGCGAATCCTGATAAATAGTGCTATCAATATCCATTCCTTGCACAACAGCTCTGTGCCGAATATAGGCGTTAATTACTTGATGTGGCCTTCCATCCTGATCTAGAACGAAAGGCAACCTTGGAAGCTCGGTTCCATCTATCTGAAAATGCTCGGACAACCTAATTGTCTCTAGCCTGAAATGACGTGGATTTTGGCTCAGCTTAAGTTGGGTACCACTAGAAGATGGATGTAACATTGCTACTCCTATTCGCAAGAATGGATTCCAAGCGCTCATTCTCCTCAAGCAGTTCTGAAATCCGGGTCTGCAACTCCTCTATCTGTTGTTGGTACTCATGTTCAATCTGAGTGTTTAACTCAGCAAGGTTTTGAGTGCGGATAGTAAGCCTCTCAATTTCAGCCTCTGACGCTTTTTTTTCTTTAGCAACATTTTCTGGTTCTTTGACGGCCTTACATAGAGTTGTGACTTCATTCAATTTAGAAATGAACTCATCTTCTTTTTTGTATAAGGTTGCTCTGGACACCTTTATTTCAGCGGGGTTGGTAACTTCGGGTAACCAGCCATCATCCAAAAACTTCGTCGGATTACGTGGTAACCCCTCCATCGAAATAAGGTTTTCCTTACGTTTATTGATCAACCTCCTGAAGAGTGCAATTCGCGCTTTTAACCTATCTAGAGATTGTTTTCTGGATTCTTCTGCATGCTTACGAACGTTCTCATGACCTTTGTTAGGTTTACCTCTCGCAGCCACTACATACCTCCATTAAGATGTCTGATTGCCCGTTGTCTTCGAGTAATTTGATATGTCCCTTAGCAATCTCTGGAACCGTCAACTGCGCCGGACATCCTGAACACATATCATTAGAAGCTTTATGGATTAGAGCCTTACCAAGGGCTTCATCGTGGCAATTACAGCAACCAGAATCTGATAACGATGGTGTAGCACCGAAACAAATACCAGTGCTAATAAAATCGATGACATAGCTGTGCTCTGCAATCTTCCGAATTGCACGATCTCGTTTGTTCCTGACATCTGCGACAGATTTTATCGATTCTGCCACTTCCGCTTTGAGTCTAGGAAGCATCTTGCCACCAACGTTCTCTCGCACAAGATAGTCATATATCCGGTCATTAATTACAGAGCGGTTGGCTTTAGCCAGTTCCCTTTTCATTGCACCAGCGGCTCTTAATGTTAGATAAACCTCTGTCATACCCCAATCAACATGTTTAAACTCATGCATTAGGGCATCGGCTTTTGCGTCCTCGTAGTGATAAAAATACATCACGGCGAAAAATCGTCTAAATTGGTGCTCTGAAAGCCTCCAGTGCTTACCATTTTCATCTCGTTCTGCACCGATAAAATCAAAGAATCTCTCAGCCACGTCATTGATTCTGTTTAGGTTTCTAGGTGCATCTCGCTGATAGGTATCTTCGAAGACAAAAAGTGAATCGGTTCCAAGCTTTTTACGGGCAGAGGCACTAAGCTTTTCCAGAATTTTTACGGCCTTCCCTACCAAAGAAACTGTCGAAAAGTTGTATTCATCCTGTAGTGTTTTGGCAACGTAGCCGTTTATCCATAGCTTATTTGAGGCATCGCAGGAAACACAGCCAGCCTTCAAAGAGTAAACCTCTGACTCACGCCTAGCTGTCAACGCAAAGATAATGACAGTACACGAGAATATAAGGTACTGGTAGATAGCCTTTTGCAATGACATTCCACCATTGTTTGGGTGAAGAACAAGCCTTCGCTTTAATGAATTATACTGCGCCCGTGTTAACTTAAATCGTTCACGAGTGGTCGCCGACTCTTCACCATTTCGTATAGATAGCCTAATTAAATCAATGACTTCTTGAGGATACTTCTTGCTTGCTTCGTTACCTTTCTGAGTGTGCTTGTAAGCACCTAAAGGAAAAGGGGAGTGCTTACGATCATCACTACATCTCCAATTTCGAGCGTCAATATTGGTACGATCAGTTACAGCTTCAGGTGAAAGCCCCTGTTCGATATATTCCTCATATTTTTGTCGCAAATACTTTTCTGCCTCTAGAAGCTCATCCGCATAATCCAGAACGAATCGAGCCGCTGCATCCATCATTTGTAGGAAAGTTAGCGGGGGAATATCACGAGTCCGTCCAGCTAAATCGAGCTTCTCATCAAAGTTCTGATTTTCTAAAAGAGCATTTCTTTCAAATGTGTATGGCGCAAAATCGTAATTGAATAGGTGAGGCAGCAACCTGTACGCCTTATGTGCCCCCTCAACTGCCGATAGAAAATCTTCGTATGTTGCTCTGTTTGTCTTGGTCGAATAAGCTGTTTTCTCAAGTGCAGCCGCGTACCGTGGCTTGAACCCCTTTATTGCTAGCGCACCTATCATCTCTTGCTCTTTTCGACCAAGAATCGCCTTTACGTTGTCATCAGCTCTGTAAACTTCTGGGTCTAAACCTAGCTCTTTCTTTAGGTACGCAACATCCAGTTGAGGAGGGTATCTATTGGCAGGCGTATACTGGACTGGAATATCATCAAGTTTAGTTTGTTCGAAATAACGTTTGATGATCTCCGCATAGCCCAAAGTTATCGACCTTTTGTTAGATGCCGCCTCCATAACCCTGTCAAAGGTAGTCCTCTTTAACATCGATGGGTTCAGCATGTGTGGTGACATCATTACATCTGTTACATAGCGCTTTAATGAATATGCAAATGACCTGCAACCACTGGCGTTATCGAGGGATAATTTGATATTAGGTTTTGTCATTTTAACTATGATAAAAGCAACTTTCATATCCTCGATAATCAATGGGTTATCACTGATCTTCCGCCCTTTACCTAACAAAACAGTGTTTTTGCTATCTCTACGAATAGGGGCTGGGAAAGTGGAGTCCCAATTAATAGTCTCCTTCTTATTTCCGATTTTAATCACCCAACGATGGTCTTCGAAGTCACCCTCAATAAGCCAATCAAACTCCATTGAGATAATACTGCTCAGCCTAAAGCCACTACATTTAACGGCAGCCTTTAGCACTTCTTGTTCATGACGGGGCAATTGAATGTAATCACTAAATTTCATCAGTGAAACCACTTAGACAACCTCCTTGAAGTCAATAGCCAAGTAAGGGTTTGGCGTTGATGCAACAATACTTTTCGCCTCAGCCAGCATCGCTTGTTTTCTTCCGCTTGCTATGTCGTCCTCTGTCATTCTGCGAAGCATTTCTCTGATAAAAGCCATCCAAAAAAACCAGTTCGGTGCTTTTGGGTCTATCTCTTTACGCTCAGCACCAAGAGTTAACGCTTCCTCCCATTGCAATAGGTGAACTAAATTTTGAACAGTCTCAATAAATACATTCCTGCGTTGCGGACAAAATAAGCATCGAGCTATTTTGTTACATGTGACCCCCTTCACCGTTCCTTCTTGGGTGCCTGCCTTCGGGTTATTGCAGCCCAACCCTCCAAACCTATACCTAACGGTCATCTCTGCCCGTTTTTTGTATTCATCAGGATCGACACCAAGTTTTTCAGCAGCACCCTCAATGCTTAATGTAATAATGGTTTGGAGCCACTCTTTAAATTCACGCATGGACTCGTTATGTTGCAACCGTACTAGAGCCTTGTCTGCATATCTGGTTGATACCGCTGAACTCCCGTTAGCGTCACTGTGTTGAGCTTCTTTCTTAAGCCCTTCAACCCCATCATCTAAGGCTATAAGTAAAAGAATGCTATTTCTCAATTGATTTGCAGTAGATGTCCATTCAGCGCCACTCGCCTTCGACAATGCACTTTTCGTGTAGTTAGCAAAAGTTGCCCATTCTGGCTTACGAGGGATAAATAGACCTGTCTTTTGCTCTTTACTGCTGTGGTAGTTTAGGAAGAGGTGCTTATCAATGATGTTAAACTCATCCAAAAGGTAACTTCGATACACCCTCGTGGCATTAGCTACGACCCTAATTACCTCATCTGTACTTACAGAGGCATTTATTGGTAAGAGCTTGAATAGTGAGCTTTTTGCACGATTCTTCACCCAGTGAAGGACAGGTACTCCAAATTCATTCGATAGTGGTTTATTCTCAATATCATAAGCTGATGTCGGATTTACACAGTGGTCAAATACAAGCATCAAGGTAGCAGGTGCAATAAGGCTTTCCCCGCATCCCAATCGTTCTGCAAACCAACGGTCATCCCATTTGAACTCTTCGACTGGTAGATTCTCTTCTAACCTTATTTCGTTGAAGTTCTTGATGGCAGTCCTGTAATGACCTGTGTTTACGGTTTCTTTTAGTTGTAGCTTTTTGTTCTTATACCAAAACCATGAAAGCAGCGCGTTTCGGAAAGCTTCATACCCCAATGCATGTGCATCACTTTTATATGGATTCGATTTTCCTGAGCCTACACCTTTTCTCCAACTTAGTAGGTTGTCAATTAAAGGAACTAAGTGACGGTGTTGTCTAATTGCTTTAAGACCTTCAAGTCGGATGTGTTTTGCTTCTAAAAACTGAGTTTCTATACCTTCTCTCAAGGTGGCTAGTCTTGTTTCTAAAACCCAACGCGATTGGTCGTGAGGAGGAAGCTCATCAAAGCCACTTGGTTTCTCCTCAAGTAGGCTGATTTCATATCTCGTGTGAGTATAAATCCGCTTAATTTCATCTGGCTCTTCCAAATTCATGGCACCCAAAACCTTCAATACATGCTCCGGAAGGTGAGTGTCGATAATGGTACTCGGCTTTTTTCTATTTCTGACTTTCGGAGTTGGGTATCTTGCAACTCCATCAAAGAATGGAATGCTCTTTGCAGACTGCAACCGAGTGAGCCACCAATTCAATGAAGATAGCGACTTGTTGGCACGTACATTAGTTTCTCGCTCTATTAATATCCATTGGCGGTAAGCAAGAAGAGCTGTCGTCCAAGTGTATGTATCTTGAACAGGCTGGTAAGGGGTATTAGAAAACTTGATTGAGTTATATAGGGTGGGGGCTTCTTCGACCAAATATGTAAGGAATAGTTTTATCCCTTGCCAGTGCCCTCCGAATGTCGAGTTCTTAAGCCCGTCTATTAGGTCTGGGACGTCACATAGTGAACTTATGAATTCAGGGTGGAATAGGGTAGAGAACCCTGCTTTTCTAAAGCAGTATTCTCTACTTTCAACAATAAAGTTGACCTTCTGCATTAAAAGGCTTCATCTTCCGCTTGGTCGGCTACATCGTCACCTTTAGCCTCAAGGGTCGCTGGAGTTAGCAATAGTTCACGCAGTTTTGAGTCTAACTCTTGAGCTATTTGGCTATTTTCGCTAATAAATTTGCATGCGTTAGCCTTACCCTGACCAATCTTATCCCCATTGTAACTGTACCAAGCACCAGCCTTATCAACCAACTTATGCTTTACACCTAGGTCAATTAGTTCACCGAAGCGGTTGAAGCCTTGTCCGTATAAGATTTGAGTCTCAGCTTGTTTAAATGGTGCAGCAATTTTGTTCTTCACTACTTTGATGCGAGTTTCGTTACCAACTACTTCATCACCTTCTTTAATAGAGCCTGTACGGCGAATATCTAAACGTACAGAAGCATAGAACTTCAAGGCGTTTCCGCCAGTAGTTGTCTCAGGATTTCCAAACATGACCCCGATCTTCATTCGGATTTGGTTGATGAAAATACACATACAGTTAGACTGTTTTAGGTTACCTGTTAGCTTACGCATTGCTTGAGAAAGCATACGTGCTTGCAGACCCATATGACTGTCGCCCATCTCGCCTTCGATTTCAGCTTTTGGTGTCAGAGCTGCAACAGAGTCGACAACAAGAACATCGATTGCACCAGAACGAGCTAATGCATCACAGATTTCTAGCGCTTGCTCACCCGTATCTGGCTGAGAAACAAGTAGTGCATCAATATCAACACCTAGTTTTCGTGCATAGATAGGATCTAGTGCGTGTTCAGCATCGATAAATGCACATGTCTTGCCTTGCTTCTGAGCTGCTGCAATTACTTCCAGAGTTAACGTTGTTTTACCAGAAGACTCTGGGCCGTAGATTTCAACGATACGACCCATTGGAAGACCACCTGCACCTAGCGCAATATCTAGAGCCAGCGAACCAGTTGAAACAGTTTCAACGTCCATTGTGCGGTTATCGCCCAATTTCATGATCGAACCCTTGCCGAATTGCTTTTCAATTTGACCTAGGGCAGCGGCTAGTGCTTTCTGCTTATTTTCGTCCATCTTCTTTCACCTTTGAATTTGTTTAAATCTTGTAAACTGTCTATTAGGTTTTTTGCATACCCTCTGTCAAATCAGTTTCGAGTTTGACCGAAATAACCGACACACACTGTATGTAATGGTATATAATCTCAAATTTCTTTGTAAATCAAGAGCAAATACCATTACATACAAAATGAAAAGCGACACTCGGGATTACCAAACATCACACCAATCTTCATGCGGATTTGGTTGATGAAAACACACATACAGTTAGACTGCTTTAGGTTACCTGTTAGCTTACGCATTGCTTGAGAAAGCATACGTGCTTGTAGCCCCATGTGGCTGTCACCCATTTCGCCTTCAATTTCAGCTTTAGGTGTTAGTGCTGCAACCGAGTCCACTACCATTACGTCGATAGCACCTGAACGCGCTAGCGCATCACAGATTTCTAGTGCTTGTTCGCCCGTATCAGGCTGAGAAACAAGTAGAGCATCGATATCTACGCCGAGTTTTTTCGCATATACAGGATCGAGCGCATGCTCCGCATCAATAAACGCACAAGTTTTACCTTCACGTTGTGCAGCAGCGATTAGTTCAAGAGTTAGTGTTGTTTTACCAGAAGATTCCGGACCGTAGATTTCTACGATACGACCCATAGGCAGACCACCAGCACCAAGAGCGATATCTAAAGAAAGTGAGCCGGTAGAAATTGTTTCTACGTCCATTGCACGGTTGTCACCAAGGCGCATAATCGAACCTTTACCGAATTGCTTTTCGATTTGACCTAGCGCAGCGGCGAGCGCCTTCTGTTTGTTCTCGTCCATCACTTTCTCCAAATGACTCATCTAATGCTGATGAATATCAATCAAATTCTTCCGCTCAGCTTTTTTGCTAAGCAATCAATGAAAGCCATTATACTGTTGATTCATACAGTGTCCATAGCTGTGGGGATTTTTTTTGAAATTTGATGATATCCATCTGATTTTTAATCACTTTAAATTATTCCAGCAATCATTAGCTGTCACTTTCCAACTGTTCGTACAGTACTTTCAAAGCCACTTCGACAGCCTGTTGACGCACTTGAGAACGGTTGCCAGCAAAGTAATAGGTCGTCACTTTCAACCAGCCACTTTTGTCTGCCCAGCCAATACAGACTGTACCGACAGGCTTACCTTCTGTCGCCCCTCCTGGCCCAGCAATACCACTGATCGATACGCCAATGTTGGCATTCGAATTGGCCAGCGCACCTTTTACCATTTCTTCAACCGTCTGTTCACTGACAGCGCCATGGGATTCAAGCGTTTGTTCCTTTACCCCAAGCATCTCCATTTTGGCTTCGTTGCTATAGGTGATAAAAGCACGGTCAAACCAACCTGAACTTCCGGCTATGTCGGTAATCGCCGCGGAGACACCTCCACCCGTACAAGATTCTGCTGTCGTGAGAACAAAACCACGTTGGCTAAGTTGCTCACCCAACTTTAGTGACAGAATTTGCTGTGATTCCATGTCTAAATTCCCCTATTGCATCTTTTCGCAGAATGGCTATTCACGTATCCTAAGCCGCAATAGAAATAAACGAAAGACGTTGCCCGTGAAAGCTGAACAAAAACACACACCTATGATGCAGCAATATCTCAAGCTCAAAGCTGAGAACCCAGATATTTTGCTGTTTTATCGAATGGGAGACTTCTATGAACTCTTCTACAATGATGCCAAGCGCGCATCTCAGCTATTAGACATATCGCTGACTAAGCGTGGAGCATCCGCTGGTGAGCCTATTCCTATGGCTGGTGTGCCCTTTCATGCTGTCGAAGGGTACTTAGCAAAACTCGTTCAGCTTGGTGAGTCCGTCGCTATTTGTGAACAGATTGGCGATCCCGCAACAAGCAAAGGTCCCGTCGAACGCGCCGTGGTACGTATTGTCACTCCGGGTACAGTGACTGACGAGGCTCTGCTTTCTGAGCGTTTAGATAATCTAATCGCTGCCATCTACCATCACAACGGTAAATTCGGATACGCAACACTTGACGTTACCTCTGGACGCTTCCAGTTAATGGAGCCAGAAACCGAAGAAGCCATGGCCGCAGAGCTGCAACGTACCGCACCCCGTGAGCTACTATTCCCCGAGGACTTTGAACCAGTTCAGTTGATGAACGGCCGTAATGGTAACCGCCGTCGCCCTGTGTGGGAGTTTGAGCTCGACACGGCAAAACAACAGCTCAACCAACAGTTTGGTACCAAAGATCTGGTTGGCTTTGGTGTTGAACACGCCAAACTCGGCTTGTGTGCTGCGGGCTGTCTTATCCAGTACGTAAAAGATACCCAACGTACCGCACTGCCACATATCCGCTCTTTAACGTTTGATCGTCAAGATCACTCAGTCATCCTCGATGCAGCGACACGTCGCAATCTAGAGATCACCCATAACCTTGCCGGTGGTACAGATAATACGTTGGCGGGAGTGCTCGACCATACCGCAACAGCCATGGGCAGTCGCATGCTCAAGCGCTGGTTACACCAGCCAATGCGAGACATCGAGACACTCAACCAACGTCTCAACGCTATCACGGAGCTCAAAGAGCAGGCTGTCTACTCTGAACTCCATCCTGTTCTCAAACAAATTGGGGATATTGAGCGTATCTTAGGACGACTTGCGTTACGCAGTGCACGACCTCGTGACATGGCTCGTCTCCGATTTGCCATGCAGCAGTTACCAGAGTTAGCAGAAAACATGGGCAGCCTAGCCAACCCTTATTTGGTTAAGCTGGCACAATTTGCCGCACCAATGGACGATGTTTGTGACTTGCTCGAACGTGCAATTAAAGAGAATCCACCCGTTGTTATTCGTGATGGTGGTGTTATTGCGACTGGCTACAACGAGGAACTCGACGAATGGCGAAAACTCGCTGATGGTGCAACCGAGTTTCTTGATCAACTCGAACAAGAGGAACGCGAACGCCACGGCATTGACAGCCTAAAGGTGGGTTACAACAATGTTCATGGTTTCTTCATCCAAGTCAGCCGCGGGCAAAGTCACCTTGTGCCACCCCATTATGTGCGCCGCCAAACGTTAAAGAATGCCGAGCGCTACATCATCCCTGAACTAAAAGAGCATGAAGACAAGGTTTTAAACTCGAAATCAAAAGCACTCGCGGTCGAGAAACAACTTTGGGAAGAGTTATTTGACCTATTGCTACCTCATCTAGAACAGATGCAGAATCTCGCCTCAGCAGTATCGCAAATTGACGTTCTTCAGAACCTTGCCGAACGAGCCGACAGCTTAGATTACTGCCGCCCTAACTTAACAAAAGAGGCGGGCATTCAGATTCAGAATGGTCGTCACCCTGTCGTTGAACAAGTAATGGATGAACCTTTCATCGCCAACCCGATTGAGCTCAACTCAAAGCGCAAGATGCTGATTATTACAGGCCCTAACATGGGGGGTAAATCCACGTATATGCGCCAAACCGCTTTGATTGCGTTACTGGCTCATATCGGCTCTTACGTACCGGCTGAATCTGCACAAATTGGCTCAATCGACCGTATTTTTACCCGCATTGGTGCATCTGATGATTTGGCTTCAGGACGATCGACTTTTATGGTTGAAATGACAGAAACCGCCAATATTCTTCACAATGCAACCGCAAACAGCCTAGTGTTGATGGATGAAATTGGTCGAGGCACCAGTACATACGATGGTCTATCTCTGGCTTGGGCCAGTGCAGAGTGGCTAGCAAAACAGCTAGGCTCAATGACCTTGTTTGCCACGCACTACTTTGAGCTGACCGAGTTGCCGAATCAAATTCCACATCTGGCGAACGTCCACCTTGACGCCGTAGAACACGGTGACAGCATTGCATTTATGCATGCTGTGCAAGAAGGGGCAGCAAGTAAGTCATATGGCCTTGCCGTTGCTGGACTTGCTGGCGTACCGAAGAGCGTAATTAAAAATGCTCGCACGAAACTCACTCAGCTCGAACAACTCAGCCTCAACGGTGAAAAACCAAGCCAATCTCCTGCCGTCGACATCGCCAATCAACTGAGCTTGATCCCAGAGCCAAGCGAAGTTGAGCAAGCGCTTGCGAACATCGATCCAGACGATCTCACCCCAAGACAAGCTCTTGAAGAGCTGTATCGATTAAAGAAACTTCTTTAGGTATGAAAAAGGCAGCCAGTTGGCTGCCTTTATTAATATGTTTCGCACTACAGTTTTCGACGCAATAACATCAATGCGATGGTCAGGAATACCACGCTTGGCATGACCGCACCAAATACTGGGGGAATGTTGTAAACCAAGCTAAGAGGACCAAAGAACTCACTCGAAATATAGAAAGTGAATCCGGCAATAACGCCCGAAAGAATCCGAGCACCCATAGTCACACTACGCAAAGGACCAAAGATAAAAGAGAGCGCCATCAGCATCATCACCGCAATAGAAAACGGCTGAGTGACCTTGCGCCAAAACGCTAGCTCATAGCGTGAAGGGTCTTGCTCCGATGCCTTGAGATAACTGACATAATCATAAAGTCCGCCCAAAGAAAGCTCTTCTGGTTTTACCGTTACAACCGCTAACTTATCTGGGGCTAGCGAGGTCGTCCAACTGTACTCAGGTAGGCTTTGCTTCGAAATTTCTACTTCATCCACCATCTCAGTTAGCTCAACATCCTTCATGGTCCAAGTATTATCAGAAACATACTCTACCGTCGCAGCATGGACGACACTTTCGAGGCGCTTGTTCGCATCAAAACGCCACATGTTCATGCCATAGATTTTGTCGTCTTCAACTTTACCAATAAAGATAAAATCGTTGGCATCACGCGCCCACACACCCGTTCGCACCGATAAGATCGCACCACCAGATGTAGAAAAAGCTCGTAAATCACGTGCCATTTTTTGAGCCTGTGGGGCGCCCCACTGACCGAGCAATGTCACCAATACCATTAGAGGCACTGCCGTTTTAAGCACGGACATACCGATATTAAGTTTAGAAAAACCCGCGGCCTGCATCACCACAAGTTCTGAGCTTGAAGCCAGCATCCCTAACCCAATTAGAGCACCTAACAGTGCCGCCATTGGGAAGAACATTTCAATATCACGAGGAATACTTAACAGCACAAAAAACAGTGCTTGAATAAGATCGTAAGAACCTTCGCCAACTTTACGCAACTGTTCAACATATTTGATGATGGCAGACAGGCCAACAAACGTAGCCAGCACTAGAGAGGTCGTGGCAATGATGGTTTTGCCGATATAGAGATCGAGAATTTTAAACACGACTTACGCTGCCTTCTTTCTTTGTCTTAATTTATCTTTAAAGCGGCGAACAGGAATGCTGTCCATTGAGTTAATGCCGATCGCGGTCAACAGTAGCGCAGCATTAATTGGCCACATACCAATAATTGCCGGGATAGAACCGTCTTCCAGTGCAGACTTAGTGGCACTAATCGACAGGAAGTAAGCTAAGTAGATCAGAATCGCTGGTCCCATTTTAGCAAATCGACCCTGACGCGGATTAACTGCTGAAAGCGGCACGACTAACATGGTCAACAGCGGGATACAAACCACGAGCGAAATACGCCATTGTAGCTCTGCCTGAGCACGCGGATCTGGGTTCTTCATCAACTCCAGTGTCGGGATTGCTTCCCAGTCACGACCTTTGCGTTTGACATCTCGCTGACCAATCAGACCTTCATACTGGTCAAACTTTGTCACCATGTAGTCTACCCGCGTAGGTACACCTTCATAACGAGTCCCATCATACATGCGAATAACCTGACGACCATCGCTCAGCTCTTTGACTTCGCCTGACTGAGAAAATGAGACACTTGGTAATATAGAGTCACGTGGACGCATTTGAGCAACAAATACGTGTTTAAGCTGCTTACCATCGATGTCATCGATAAAGACTACCGATGAACCATCGGGCGTGCCCTGAAAATGACCTTTCTTCAACAAATCAACGCTGTTTTCAGCTTCAACTTCTTCTTGAAGCTGAACGAGCTTATCCTGGCTGTACGGCGAAAAAACAAACGAGTTAAAGCCAGCGATCACACCTGTAATTACCGCGAGGTATAAAGCAGCACGAATCAGGAACTTGTTACCAATACCTGTGGCATTCATAACGGTAATTTCACTTTCCGCATATAAGCGACCAAAAGTAAGCAAAATACCCAAGAACAGACTCAACGGTAACATCAGTAGTCCCATCGACGGCATGCTCAATGCGACATAGTGCATGACCAAACTCGCGGGAATATCCCCATCCGAAGCATCAGCCAAAACTTTGATCAGTTTTTGACTAAGGAACACTAAAAAGAGGATAAAAAATATCGCTAATTGGCTTTTGAGTGTCTCGCGGATCAAATATCTAACAATAATCACGCTGAAATTACCTATACAAAACTTGTTTTTTTAATTGAATCACTATAATTTCCCGTTGAACCTTTTATTTTTAAATTTTTGGCTAACTGTTAATGCGCTTATTTAAGAATAGTTCCGAGTAAGGAATCAACAAGTAAGACGGCATTATCTAACATTTAGTTCTATTTGTCTTCAGGATGTAGGAGTACGCATGGAGTTCAGTGTAAAAAGTGGCAGTCCAGAGAAGCAGCGCAGCGCATGTATCGTTGTGGGCGTGTTCGAGCCACGTCGCCTTTCTCCAGTTGCTGAGCAGCTAGATAAAATCAGTGATGGCTATATCAGTTCACTACTTCGCCGTGGTGATCTAGAAGGTAAGCCGGGGCAAATGCTCCTGCTTCATCAAGTACCAGGCGTGCTGTCTGAGCGCGTACTACTAGTAGGTTGTGGTAAAGAACGTGAACTTGGCGAGCGTCAGTACAAAGAGATCATTCAGAAAACCATCAACACACTTAACGAAACAGGTTCTATGGAAGCCGTTTGCTTCCTAACTGAACTGCACGTTAAAGGCCGCGATACATACTGGAAAGTACGTCAAGCGGTAGAAGCAACGAAAGATGGTCTTTACACCTTCGATCAATTCAAGAGTGTCAAACCAGAAACACGTCGCCCTCTGCGTAAACTGGTATTCAACGTACCTACACGCCGCGAACTCAACCTAGGTGAAAAAGCGATCGCACATGGTCTAGCGATTGCCTCTGGTGTTAAAGCGTCGAAAGATCTTGGCAACATGCCACCAAATATCGCTAACCCTGCATACCTAGCTTCACAAGCACGTCGCCTAGCAGACGATTACGAAAGCGTTACGACTAAAATCATTGGCGAGCAAGAGATGGAAAAACTGGGTATGACTTCATACCTAGCAGTAGGCCGTGGCTCTAAAAATGAATCTATGATGTCTATCATGGAATACAAGGGCAACCCAGATCCAGAAGCAAAACCAATCGTTCTTGTCGGTAAAGGTCTAACCTTCGATTCAGGCGGTATTTCACTTAAGCCAGGCGAAGGCATGGATGAAATGAAGTACGACATGTGTGGTGCCGCTTCTGTATTCGGTACCATGAAGGCACTGGCTAAACTGAATCTGCCAATCAACGTTATCGGTGTTCTGGCTGGCTGTGAAAACATGCCGGGTAGTAATGCGTACCGTCCTGGTGACATCCTAACAACGATGTCCGGTCAAACGGTTGAAGTGCTAAACACCGATGCGGAAGGTCGACTCGTTCTTTGTGATGCGCTGACTTACGTAGAACGTTTTGAGCCAGATTGTGTCGTTGATGTTGCAACTCTAACCGGTGCTTGTGTGATTGCGTTAGGTCACCATATCAGCGGTGTTATCTCAAACCATAACCCACTATCTCATGAGTTGGTTAACGCTTCTGAACAAGCAAGCGACCGCGCATGGCGTCTACCTATGGCAGATGAGTACCATGAGCAGCTGAAGAGCCCATTCGCAGATATGGCAAACATCGGCGGTCGACCAGGCGGTACCATTACTGCTGGTTGCTTCTTGTCTAAATTCGCGAAGAAATACCACTGGGCGCACATCGATATCGCAGGTACTGCGTGGAAGTCAGGTGCAGCTAAAGGCTCAACAGGCCGTCCAGTCTCAATGCTTGTCCAATTCCTGCTTAACCGCAGTGGCCAAGAGACAGAGGAATAAACCTCAAAATCTTAAAAAGGGCCGCAAGGCCCTTTTTTATTTCTCTGCCTTTGTGCAAAACAGGATCAGACCATGGCGAACGCAACGTTTTATCTCATTACTGAAGAGTCTCATCAGGCAACGCCTGAAGGGTTTGAAGAGTATATTCTGTTTCTCAGTCGTCACTTTGCCAAGCAAGGGGCAAAGGTCTACCTTAATTGCAATAACAAAGCACATGCAGAACAGATAGCTGAACGTTTTTGGCAAGTCGATAGCAGCGAGTTTATGGCCCATAATCTAGTCGGAGAAGGCCCAAGATATGCAACCAACATCGAGATTGGATATCAAGGAGTCAAGCCTTCCTGGAACAGGCAATTGGTAATAAATTTGGCTGAAAATGAGACAACCTTTGCGAACAAGTTTGCTGAGGTGGTAGACTTCGTTCCTTGCGAGGAAAAAGCCAAGCAACTGGCGCGAGAAAGATATAAAATCTACCGCCAAGCTGGTTACCAGCTACAAACGATCGAAATCAAACACAATTAGCGGTCAATCTTTATAGTTAAGCTCTCCATCTAGAGAGTTCACTTATAATGATTGACTAAGATTTACCATCAACCAGATAAGATTTTCTCTAAATCGCTGGGCTTAGAGCAAGGCAACCAATGAGTAAATCCCTATCAAAATACATTGAGTATTTGATTCGGGTTTGCGAGTACATTTAGCGCCGCTATCAGCCCACATATGACGAGAAAAAAGGCGACTATGGAAAAGACATACAACCCAACTTCAATTGAACAGGCTTTATACCAAGCTTGGGAAGAGAAAGGCTACTTCAAGCCACACGGTGACACGACTAAAGAAGCGTACAGCATCATGATTCCGCCACCGAACGTCACTGGTAGCCTACATATGGGCCACGCGTTCCAAGACACCATCATGGATACTCTAATCCGTGCTGAGCGTATGAAAGGTAAAAACACGCTTTGGCAGGTTGGTACTGACCACGCTGGTATCGCGACTCAAATGGTTGTTGAGCGTAAAATCGCTGCTGAAGAAGGCAAAACAAAGCACGACTACGGCCGTGATGCTTTCATCGACAAAATCTGGGAGTGGAAAGGCGAATCTGGCGGCACTATCACTAAGCAGCTACGTCGCCTGGGCGCATCTGTAGACTGGGACCGTGAACGTTTCACAATGGATGACGGTCTATCAAATGCCGTTCAAGAAGTTTTCGTTCGTCTATACGAAGAAGATCTTATCTACCGCGGTAAGCGTCTCGTTAACTGGGATCCAAAGCTACACACTGCGATCTCTGATCTAGAAGTAGAAAACAAAGACAAAAAAGGCCATATGTGGCACTTCCGCTACCCACTAGCGGACGGCGTTAAAACTGCTGAAGGCAAAGACTACATTGTTGTTGCGACTACTCGTCCTGAAACAATGCTTGGCGATACTGGTGTTGCTGTTAACCCAGAAGATCCACGTTACAAAGATCTGATCGGCAAAGGAATCATTCTTCCTATCGTTGATCGTCGCATCCCAATCGTGGGTGACGAACACGCTGATATGGAGAAAGGTACTGGTTGTGTGAAAATCACACCAGCGCACGACTTCAACGACTACGAAGTTGGTAAACGCCACCAGCTACCAATGATCAACATCCTGACTTTCAACGCAGACATCCGTGATGTGGCTGAAGTATTCACCACCAACGGTGAAGCAAGCGATGCATACTCAACTGAGCTACCTGCTAAATACCAAGGTATGGAGCGTTTCGCTGCACGTAAAACGATCGTGGCTGAGTTTGATGAACTGGGTCTTCTGGAAGAAGTTAAAGATCACGATCTGACGGTTCCTTACGGTGACCGTGGCGGTGTGGTTATCGAGCCGATGCTAACTGACCAATGGTACGTTCGCACAGCACCACTAGCTGAAACAGCAACAAAAGCTGTTGAAGATGGTGAAATCCAGTTTGTTCCTAAGCAATACGAAAACATGTACTTCTCTTGGATGCGTGACATTCAGGACTGGTGTATCTCTCGTCAGCTATGGTGGGGTCACCGAATCCCTGCATGGTACGACAACGACGGCAACGTATACGTAGGCCGCACTGAAGAAGAAGTTCGTGCTAACAACAACCTTGCACCTGTTGTCGTTCTACGCCAAGACGACGACGTACTAGATACATGGTTCTCTTCTGCACTATGGACGTTTGGTACTCAAGGTTGGCCAGAAAACACTGACGACCTGAAGACATTCCACCCTTCAGATGTATTGGTTACGGGTTTTGACATCATCTTCTTCTGGGTTGCTCGTATGATCATGATGACGATGCACTTCTGTAAAGATGAGAATGGTAAACCACAAGTACCATTCAAAACGGTTTACGTTACTGGTCTAATCCGTGACGAAAACGGCGACAAGATGTCTAAGTCTAAAGGCAACGTTCTTGACCCTATCGATATGATCGACGGCATCGACCTTGAGTCTCTTGTTGAGAAGCGCACTGGCAACATGATGCAGCCTCAACTTGCAGCGAAGATCGAGAAGAACACACGTAAGACATTTGAGAACGGTATCGAACCATACGGTACTGACGCACTGCGTTTCACTCTCGCGGCAATGGCTTCTACTGGTCGTGACATCAACTGGGATATGAAACGTCTAGAAGGTTACCGTAACTTCTGTAACAAGCTATGGAACGCGAGCCGTTACGTACTCATGAACACAGAAGAGCAAGATTGTGGCTTTGGTGCTGGTGAAGTTGAATACTCTCTTGCAGACAAGTGGATCGAATCTCAGTTTGAGCTTGCAGCGCAAGAGTTCAACGCCCACCTAGATAACTACCGTCTAGACATGGCAGCGAACACAATTTATGAGTTCATCTGGAACCAATTCTGTGACTGGTACCTAGAGCTAACCAAACCTGTTCTATGGAAAGGAAATGAAGCTCAGCAACGTGGTACACGTCGCACGCTAATCACAGTTCTAGAGAAGACGCTTCGCCTAGCACACCCAGTGATTCCTTACATCACCGAGACTATTTGGCAGAGCATCAAGCCTCTTGTTGACGGCGTTGAAGGTGACACCATTATGCTTCAAGCGCTTCCTCAGTTTGATGAAGCAAACTTCAACCAAGAAGCTCTTGATGACATCGAGTGGGTTAAGTCATTCATCACCAGCATTCGTAACCTACGTGCTGAGTACGACATCAATCCAGGTAAACCGCTTGAAGTTATGCTAAAAGCGGCAAACGAAAAAGATGCAGCTCGACTAGAAGCAAACAAACAAGTTCTAGTTTCTTTAGCGAAACTTGAGTCAGTGCGTGTTCTTGAGTCAGGTGAAGAAACTCCAGCGTGTGCAACAGCACTCGTTGCTAAGTCTGAACTGATGATCCCAATGGCTGGTCTTATCGACAAAGATGCGGAACTTGCTCGTCTCGATGGTGAAATCAAGAAGACTCAAGGCGAAATCAAACGTCTTGACGGTAAGCTAGGTAACGAAGGCTTCGTTGCTAAAGCACCGGAAGCTGTTGTTGCGAAAGAGCGTGAGAAACTAGAAGGCTACAAAGAGACATTAAGTAAGCTAGAAGAGCAAAAAGCAACAATTGCAGCGCTGTAATAGCAGTGACTGAATAAAACAAAAGGCAGCGGATTCGCTGCCTTTTGTTTCTTTTGACTTGAATATTAATCCCGAGCGGCTTGGATGCGCTGCTCGAAATCTGGATGAGAGTTAAGCCACTCCGGGACATCAAGTGAGTATTGCTGCTCGAACAACTCAAACATTTCCGCCATCTGCTCACTGCTGCCGTATATCTTCACCATTGCTTGCTTCGCAAAGTGGTCGGCTTCACTCTCCGCCTGCCTCGAATACCCGTTAGACAAGAGGAACACGCCAACACCTGCAAGATTATCAACAATACCTGAACTCTCACCGGTCAAAAGCACTACCCCAACCGACAAAATACTCGAACGAACCAACTTCTCCACCATGTGACGATGATGAACATGACCAATCTCGTGCAGGATAATGCTGTCCAGTTGCAGCTCATTCGCGGCGAGCTCAACCAGTTGGTCGAGCAAAATTACTTTCCCACCCGGCAGAGCAAACGCATTGGCACCAATGTCTGATGAACGAAAAATGATTTCGACCGGATACGGCAATGGATCCAGTTGCTGCAAATGCTGGGTAACACGCTGTCGAATCGCTTCTTGCTGCTCTAAGGGTAACTCGCTCTCTTGCCAGTTGTTATCAAAGGTTTCCAGAATCTTGTTACCCAAGCTCACCGAGACCGAATCTGGCAGCAACTGTGCCACTTTCTCGCTGACCCAAGGCAACGCGTAAAAATAACCTCCGAGCAACACACCAAGACACACTACTATCGCAACGAGCCAAGCCATCACGTTGGATTCAATTTTATCCACCAATCCTGACTTTCGGTTACGCTTGAGCCACGCGCTAACTTCTACGCTGCGCTCCACAACAAAGACCCAGCCATCAGGGAAAGCAAACCGAATCGGCAAATTGCCAACAGGCACGCTGATTTCTACTTCCTGTTGCTGACAGCTGATGATATCGCCGCCTACACGAAGGCTTAAGAAATTGGCTTGGCTGACGTCCAGCTCCGCCTCATAACGAACTGAGCTACGAGGCGGAAAGGCGGTTCCTTGAATCCGCATTAACCGATACCAATACCGATGTCGAACGCTTGTGCGACTTCATCTGTAATCGCAGATTTCACATCAGAATCTAGGTCTATCGCTGCTAACAGCGCCATATCACCAATCACTTCAGTATTGTCCGCCAAATAACGTGTAGTTCTAACCATGACCCAAGGGCGCGCAATACCTAGCGTGATAACTTGCAGTAAGAAGTTCGACACCACCAGCCACACATAGCCAAAGACCGTTAAGCTGGAGTTGAATTGGTATTGGTTTTCAGGTGTCTGCTCGTGGCTCGCACAAAGCTGACCAAATACATGGTTGCGAATACAAACCGTGGTGTAAGCGCTTAACGCGATAGACAACGCAAACAGAACCAAGTAGCCAAATATGAACACGCTCATCTGAGAACCATCTTCCAACGAGCTAAAGTTACCGTTTTGCAGTGCATGGAAGTCCATCCCACTAAATACCGAACCGAGCATAACAAAGCCCAATAGTGCAGAAGCAAGCACACCAATCAATAATGCTTTCAGGTAGGTTTTGATAAAGAAGCCGTTGGTCAACTCAGCACTGAACTTCCAATCGCCGTATTGATAGCCATTAGCAAAGAACTTCTGTACGCCCGCGATCACCCAGCCGTAAAGTACGGCCAATAAGATCAATGAGCTTGCGCCTAAAATCACCGTCGCCATCACCGACAGGGAGGCAATAGCAACCACGATAGAGAAATAGATCATCGCCACCAGCAAAGCACTTAGGCCACGCCCAAGTAGCGATAAATATGCGTCCTTTAGCGTTGCGGTAAATGAAAAGCGCACATTACGGTAGCTGGTCATCGCCGCGTCAAAACACGCATTGCTCCATAGTAACCACGGTAAAGCTGCGTAAAAGACTAATAGCAACACCATGCTGATCATCGGCGCGATACTGTTAGACACCGACCACAACAACACAATAACCAAAGCCACTATACGCCCTTTGAGAATTTGCATTGGCGTGGCGTGGTATTCGAAGTTGTCTCCGGCAATCGAAGTATTACCATAAAAGTAACGCTTGGTACGAACTTTCGCCCAAGCGGAGTAGATACCTAGTGTGATGATAGAGAGCAAGATATTGACAATCCAGATGCCAAAAAACTCGCCTCCTCGACCATTAAACTGTACAGGGTTTGTAATTTGATTGTTTTCCATGCTTTGTTTTTCCTGACGTTTGAATAAATAACCTTAGTTTTAACAATGTCTTACATTTCATCCAAAGCGTCTATAGGTAACGCCGGAAAATACCTCACCAATAGATATGCATCACAAAACATAAGTAGTAAATATGGAATACACGATGATTCATCTACTCATCAACATTACACGACTCGGTTCTTCTCTCGCCCTGCGATAAAGGCGGCAATGTTATCCATTAAAATATCCACCAAGCTCTGGATGGAGGAATCACTCCCCCAAGCAACATGTGGCGTGAGTAATAAGTTTGGCAAGTGCATATTGGCAATAAGTGAGTTGGATTCATCCGCTGGCTCATCGGTAAAGACATCGACGCCCGCACCACGAATGACACCTTGTTTTAGGGCATCCACCAGCGCCTCTTCATCGACCAAACCACCTCGACCAGTGTTGATAACGATACTGGATGATTTCATCGCAGCCAGTTCATTGCGACCGATAAGATGACGTGTCTCTTCGCTTAACGGGCAATGTAGGGTTAACACATCGGCTTGTGCGAGTACTTGTTCGAACGGCAGATAACCTTCTCGACACGGAGAAATCCCTTTGCGCTCCGCAAAGACAACATGCATCCCCAGCGCTTTAGCCACAGCTGCTGTCGCTTGCCCTAATGCTCCACTGCCAATCACCCCCATCGTTGAGCCAGCTGTATCGCTAATGGGATGAGTAAAGAAACAGAACTGCTTATTACGTTGCCACTCTCCTGCCGCTATATCATTGTGATAGCCTTTCAAATTGCGTTTAAGCGCAAACATCATCGCAATCACGTGCTCTGGTACAGACTGAGTGGCATACCCCTGCACATTGGTCACAGCGATACCATGTTGCTGACAATAGTCGATATCAACATTGTTAAATCCAGTAGCCGAGATAGCGACCAATTTAAGGTTAGTTAGTTGACTCAAGATATTGCTATCTAGCACTACTTTGTTCGTAATGATCACTTCTGCTTGGTGAGCACGTTCAACCACCAACGCTGGGGTGGTGAAATCGTACTCAATCCAGTGATGCGGAAATGGAAGAGATGGCAATTCAATTTGCGTAGGGATGGTTGCTCGATCAAGAAAAACAACAGTTGGCAGCGACATATAACCTCCTTGTTGCTGCCTTATATACAGTTATTGGTGTGGCAGCGTTTTGTAGTCTGGTAATTTTCGCACAGGATCAAAATAATCAAAGATCATCTCTTCTGCTTCAAGATAGAAGTCACACGGTACAAAAATACTACGCAGCCATTCACTGCGCGGATGATAAAAACTGAGCTCCGCCGCATGCAACTCTAGGCGATTTGAGTATTCATACGCCTCTTGCTCCGCATAAAATTCATCTCCGACAATTGGGTGTCCTAAAGCTTGCATGTGAACGCGCAGTTGATGAGAGCGACCTGTAACAGGTAGTAATCTAACGATGGTGGTTTTCTCTTCTCGTTTCACCACCTGGAAAATGGTTTTCGATGGTTTACCATCTTGATAGCAAACCTTCTGTCGCGGTCTATTCGGCCAGTCACAAATCAATGGGAAATCGAGCACTCCTTCTTGTTGCTCGACATGCCCCCAGACTCGCGCATAATAGACTTTGTGCGTCAGTCGATACTGAAACTGCTTCTTTAACGCCCTTTCAGCATGTTTATGCTTTGCGAAAACCATCAGACCGGATGTATCCATATCCAAGCGATGAACCACCTGAACATCAGGGTAATTTTCCATCAAGCGAGACCACATACTGTCATAATGTTCTGCTGCTCGCCCCGGAACAGAAAGCAAACCAGACGGCTTATTCACCGCTAAGATGTGCTCGTCTTCAAACACGATTTCAACCCACGGTTCACGTGGTGGGTTGTATTCTGTCATTGCCATAATGATACCCGACAAAAACCCAGCTCAGAGCTGGGTTTATCAATTAAAGGACGCCAATTAGTTGTGAGAGACCACAATCATGCGTAACGAGTCTAGTTGGTACTGAGCTTGACCAATATAGCCAGTGAGTAACTTAATCTGCTCTTCAATCACTTCAAGTTCTTCATCACGAATATTTGGGTTCACCGCTTTCAATGCTTGTAAGCGCTCTAATTCTGCATTGAGGCTCGCTTGCATCTCTTGCTGAGCTTGGCTGCGAATGGCGTCGACTTTTTCTACCACTAGCTTATCGCCAGCTTCAATCATCTGATGTACTTGTGCCTGTACCGATGAAACCAGCTTAGTTGCGATATGACGACCCACAGGGCTTAGTTGACGGTTAAAACTCTCAAACTCAACTTGTGAAGAGAGGTCATTACCTTTTCCGTCCAGCATTAAGCGAATTGGCGTCGTTGGCAGAAAACGACTGATTCCGCTGCGCTTAGGCGCTTGAGCATCTACCTTATAAACCAGTTCTAGTAGCATTGTACCAACTGGCAATGCTTTATTTTTCAGTAGTGAAACCGCCGTCGTACCTACGCCTTCACTCATCAGTAAGTCAATGCCCCCCTGAATCATTGGGTGTTCCCAACTGATAAAGTTCATATCCTCACGAGACAGTGCAGTTTCACGGTCAAATGTGATGGTGGCACCTTCATAAGGCAGACCTGGATAACTCGGCACCAACATATGCTCTGATGGCGTCACGACTAAGGCATTTTCACCTTTGTCGTCCTGATCGAGACCAATCGTATCAAACAGGCTCAAAGCGAAAGTCACTAAGTTAGTATCGCCGTCGGTTGCTGCAATCTTATCGACGATTGCTTGCGCCTTTTCACCACCATTAGAGTGCATTTCTAAAAGACGGTCACGACCTTGTTCTAACTGAGCTTTTAACTCTTTGTTCATTACCGCTGATTCAGCAATCACATCATCTAAATCACTCGTGTCGCCTGACGCAAGCATTTCAATGAGGCGATCTGCGAATTTGTCATAAACCGTGCGACCTGTCGGACAGGTTTCTGCAAAAGCGTTAAGGCCTTCATCAAACCAACGCGCCAAAATGGCTTGTGACGTACCCTGTAGGTATGGAACATGAATATCGATATCGCGGTTCTGACCAATACGGTCAAGACGGCCAATACGTTGCTCAAGCAAATCCGGATTAAACGGCAAGTCAAACATCACCAGTTGGTTAGCAAACTGGAAGTTACGACCTTCAGAGCCAATTTCGCTACAAATCAGTACCTGAGCACCGCCCTCTTCCTGGGCAAAATAAGCCGCCGCTTTATCGCGCTCTAGAATCGACATACCTTCATGGAAAACCGTAGCTCGAATGCCTTCGCGCTCACGCAGAGCTTGTTCTAACTGAAGTGCAGTGCTCGCACGAGAAGCGATAACTAAAATTTTCTCACTGCGCTTTTCGGTAATTTTTTCAAGTAACCAGTTAACACGACTATCAAATTGCCACCAGCTTGAATCATCCCCCTCAAACTCTTGGAAGATCTCTTCTGGGTATAGGTTCTTTAACGCACGAGCTTCCGAACTCATCTTGCCACCAATCATGCCCGACACACGCATAGAGGTCGTGTACTGCTGTGGGATCAGCATCGGCAGAAGGTGAACGTTACGTGTTGGAAACCCTTTAATTGCAGCACGTGTATTACGGAAAAGTACGCGACCAGTACCGTGACGATCCATTAGGTTATCAATCAGTTCTTGGCGTGCAGCGGCTTTGGCTTCTTCGTCGCTATCACTTTCGATAATACGGAAAAGTGGCTCCACATCCTGCTCAGAGAGCAATTCAGTAATTTGGTTTTTCGCTTCGTCTGCCAGATTTTGACCAGAGAATAGCGCACTAACAGAATCAGCAACCGGCGCATATTGCTCTTCTTCTTTGATGAACTCTTGGTAGTCAAAGAAACGATCAGAATCCAGTAAGCGAAGACGAGCAAAGTGGCTTTCACGACCTAGCTGCTCAGGTGTCGCCGTCAACAATAGAACACCTGGCGTACGCTCCGCTAAACCTTCAACCACTTGGTATTCGCGACTTGGCTTCTCTGGGCTCCACTCTAGGTGGTGCGCCTCATCGACAACCAGTAGATCCCACTCACCTTCCAGTGCTTGTTCAAAACGTTTACGACTCTTGCGCAAGAAGTCAAGCGAACAGAGTACATATTGCTGAGTATCAAATGGGTTTTCTGAGTCGGCAAATGCTTCAATGCAGCGCTCTTCATCAAAGATGGAGAAGTGGAGGTTAAATCGACGCATCATCTCGACCAACCACTGATGTTGCAGCGTTTCTGGTACAACAATCAAAATACGCTCAGCGCGGCCAGCCAGTACTTGCTGGTGAATGATCATACCAGCTTCAATGGTTTTACCCAGGCCGACTTCATCCGCCAAAAGTACGCGTGGCGCATGACGACGACCCACTTCGTGTGCAATGTATAACTGATGAGGGATAAGGCCTGCACGCATACCACACAGACCTCGCATTGGGCTCTTGTGCTGTTCGTATTGGTTCACCAATGCACGATAACGGAGCACAAAATTATCCATACGATCGATTTGACCCGCGTACAACTTATCTTGTGGCTTGTTAAAACGAATCTGGTTGCTCAACATAATTTCACGCAGAACAATACCGTCTTCACCGCTGTCTTCACGTGAACCTATGTAGCTTAGTAGTCCTTGGTCTTCGACAACTTGCTCAACTTTAAGAGACCACCCTTCCTGACTTTCAACCACATCGCCAGCGTTAAAGGTCACTCGGGTTACAGGCGCATCGTTGCGAGCGTAAACGCGGTTTTCTTCAGAAGCTGCAAACATTAATGTCACAGTACGAGCATCCAATGCTACAACGGTTCCTAAACCTAAATCGCTCTCCGTATCGCTGATCCAGCGCTGGCCCAAAGCAAATGTCATGAATCGACTACCTCATCTAAATTTGTTCGAAAATGGGTCTATTTATTTTAGTAACTCTTGCGCAACTTGAAAGGAAACTGACGAGGAAAAGTAGGTCAGTCGTTACGCCGAAAAAGGTCGCTAATCTTACTTGAAGCTGTGACATTGGTCACGTACAAAGGCCTCAAAAACCAACAATTTTTTACTCAAGCTGAGTGTGACATCAAAGTGTAAGAAATCAGTGGCACTTCTAAAAGAGCGTGTTGAAAAAGCTGTTTATACTTATCTATGAGCAGCATCATTTCACGTCAAGTTTCTGACTGGCACAACTGATGCATTCAAATAGGATGACGTTCAACACGGGTTTGCAGTTTTTGTAGTCAAACCATCAGCGAACTCTGATTACCTGGCTACATCGCTGCAACCAACCGCAGAGATCCTCTTCATAGCAAAGCTTGAAGAGTAAGCAGGCCGCCAACTGGCAAGGAGACGCTTATGGGTGATACAGACCGGAAAATTTTTGTCCTAGACACCAACATTCTTCTTCATGAACCACTCGCCATCTACTCATTTAAGGAACACGATGTCGTTATCCCAATGACTGTTCTTGAAGAGCTTGACCGAATTAAGGACAGTAAACGCGATGTTGCTCGCGATGCGCGTGTCGCAATACGTGCACTAGAAGCGATGTTTAAAGATGCCACTCCAGATGAGATATCCGAAGGCATCCCCACCAACAAAGAGAAAGAGAATACCGGACACATTGCCATTCTGGCTGACTTTGAGCTGCAAGAGACCGTCAAAGCTTTTGCCGACAAAGCCGGTGACAACCGCATCTTAAATGGTGTGCTCTATTTGCAAAACAAACGTGCACCGCGCGAAGTCATCTTAGTCACCAAAGACATCAACATGCGCTTACGGGCAAAAGGGGCCGGAGTTAGGTTTGTTGAAGACTACCGCACAGATCAGCTCATTGATGACGTGCAATACCTGACAAAAGGATTCCAGCAAATCGAAGGAGAGTTCTGGAACAACGTCCAAAATGTCGAAAGTAAAACTCTTGCAGGCAGAACCTATCACACCATCGCACGCGAACCCTTTGAGCCTACTTATATCAATCAATACATGATCGATGAGGACAGCGACTTCGCAGGGCGCGTAGAGGAGATAGACCAAGATACGATCACGATTAAAGATCTCAGCCGTGAAAGAATGATGCATCGACGCGCTTGGGATATCACCCCAAAAAACATCTATCAAGGAATGGCGCTAGATGCCCTACTCGATCCAGACATTGATCTGGTGATCCTAACTGGGGCTGCTGGTAGTGGTAAAACCTTACTCGCTCTCGCCTCTGCACTAGAGCAAACCATAGAAAAAGGCATCTTTGACAAAATCATCGTCACTCGAAACACCCCAGACATAGGTGAAGCGATCGGCTTTTTACCGGGTAGTGAAGAAGAGAAAATGATGCCATGGCTTGCGGCCGTCACCGATACATTAGAAGCATTGCATAAAAACGATCACTGCACTGAAGGCTCATTGAAATACATCTGCGACAAAGCCAATATTCAGTTCAAATCGATCAACTTTATGCGCGGACGTTCGATCCAAAATGCCTTCGTCTTGCTCGATGAGTGTCAGAACCTGACCGCTTCTCAGATCAAAACCATCATAACCCGTTGTGGTGAAGGGACTAAGATCGTCTGCTCAGGTAACCTAGCACAAATCGATTCTCACTATCTAACCCCCGTCACTTCTGGCTTAACCTATATGGTCGAGCGATTTAAAAACTTTGAAGGAAGTGCCAACATTCACCTCAATGGTGTGGTTCGCAGCCGACTAGCTGAATACGCCGAAGAGAATTTATAATCACTTTTGCCGAGATATAATTCATATCTCGGCATTTATTTAAAATAATTATTCACAAATAGCCGTTAAATATGTTTAACTAAAGCCATTAAACCGAATCAACATTCAGGACTGGTGTATGGCCTTCAATCTACGTAACCGAAATTTCCTAAAGCTACTCGATTTCACCCCGAAAGAGATTCAGTTTCTGCTTGATCTCTCTGCGGCTCTGAAGAAAGCCAAATATGCTGGCACCGAACAGAAGAAACTGGTCGGTAAGAACATTGCGCTAATCTTCGAAAAGGCCTCGACTCGCACACGTTGTGCTTTTGAAGTTGCCGCTTTTGATCAAGGAGCACAGGTTTCTTATATCGGTCCATCTGGATCTCAAATCGGACACAAGGAGTCGATGAAAGACACCGCACGAGTCCTTGGCCGAATGTACGATGGCATTGAATACCGTGGTTTTGGTCAATCCATTGTTGAAGAACTCGGTCAGTACGCAGGTGTGCCGGTTTGGAATGGCCTGACGGATGAGTTTCACCCGACACAAATTCTGGCGGACTTTTTGACTATGCTTGAGCATGGGCGTGGAAAACAGCTGCATGAGATTAAGTTTGCTTACCTTGGTGACGCACGCAACAACATGGGCAACTCCCTACTCGTAGGCGCGGCTAAAATGGGGATGGATATCCGCCTTGTCGCACCAAAAGCGTTCTGGCCAGAAGCAGAATTGGTCACCACTTGCCAGCAGATCGCAGATCAGACGGGCGCAAAAATCACCTTAACCGAAAACGTTGAAGAAGGCGTAAAAGGTTGTGACTACTTGTACACAGACGTGTGGGTATCCATGGGTGAAGCACCAGAAGCTTGGGATGAACGTGTCGCAATGATGACCCCCTATCAAGTCAACATGGATGTGATTACTAAAACCGGCAATGCACAAGTGAAGTTTATGCACTGTCTACCTGCGTTCCATAATGATGAAACCACTGTAGGGAAACAAGTCGCTGAGAAATACGGAATGAAAGGACTGGAAGTGACGGAAGACGTGTTTGAGTCCGAACACTCTATCGTTTTCGATGAAGCGGAAAACCGAATGCACACAATTAAAGCTGTGATGGTTGCCACACTCGGTAGTTAATCTTAGGTAAGATTCGACACTAAAACCGTCGATGTAATCGCTTGCGTTCACCATTCTTCAGCGTATAATGCTCGGCAATTTGTCTGGAGATAGTAAAACAATGCCACGTAATTCGTGCTCTACCAAGCGTATTACAGTGAGTAAGCCAACACGCTTACTGGGACTTGTTTTTTCTATTTTCACCGATTTCTAAAGCCTCCCTTAATGGGGGGCTTTTTTGTGCCTAAAATTCATGACTGGGAAGATGATTATGACAAACACGCTTTATAACAAGCATATTATCTCAATTCCTGAGCTTTCACGTGAAGAGCTGGAATTGATTGTCAAAACGGCTGGAGAGCTGAAGGCTAAGCCGCAACCTGAGTTAATTAAAAACAAAGTGGTTGCAAGCTGCTTCTTCGAACCATCAACCCGTACACGTCTCTCTTTCGAAACCGCAATCCAACGCATTGGTGGTGATGTCATTGGCTTCGATAATGGCGGTAATACTTCGCTGGCGAAGAAAGGTGAAACATTGGCGGATTCCGTTCAGGTTATCTCTTCGTATGTTGATGCCTTTGTTATGCGCCACCCTCAAGAAGGTGCAGCGCGCCTAGCTGCTGAGTTTTCTAATGGTGTCCCAGTGATTAACGGTGGCGACGGAGCAAATCAACATCCAACTCAAACCGTACTGGACCTCTTCTCTATTGCAGAAACGCAAGGTCGACTGGATGAGCTTAACGTCGCTTTCGTGGGTGATCTTAAATATGGTCGTACTGTCCACTCACTTACCCAAGCGTTGGCAAAATTTAACAACATCCGCTTCTTCTTTATTGCTCCAGAGGCGCTTGCAATGCCAGATTACATTTGCGAAGAACTCGACGAAGCTGGCATCCAATACAGTTTGCACACCGATATGGAAAGTGTCATTCCAGACCTAGACGTTCTTTACATGACTCGTGTTCAAAAAGAGCGTTTCGACGAATCTGAATACGCACATATTAAATCCGCATACATTCTTACGGCAGCCATGCTAGAAGGTGCACGTGAAAATCTTAAAGTGCTTCATCCACTTCCACGTGTCGATGAAATCACAGTGGATGTTGATAAAACCCCACACGCTTATTACTTCGAACAAGCAGAAAATGGCGTATATGCACGTCAGGCTCTACTTGCACTTGTACTAAATGAAACACTGTAATCGAGGAGAAAAAACCATGAACAAAGAAACTCAATTGCAGGTTGAAGCGATTAAAAATGGCACCGTAATCGACCACATTCCAGCACAAATTGGCATTAAGGTGCTCAAGCTGTTTTCAATGCATAAATCACAACAGCGCGTAACCGTGGGCTTAAACCTGCCTTCATCTGCCCTAGGTCATAAAGACCTACTCAAGATCGAAAATGTGTTTATCACTGAAGAGCAGGCAAGCAAATTAGCGCTTTATGCACCGCATGCCACGGTCAACCAAATTGAAGACTATCAGGTTGTTAAGAAGCTGGCTCTCGAGTTACCAGAACAAGTGAATAATGTATTTGAGTGTCCCAACACCAACTGCATCACACACGGTGAGCCAGTAGAAAGTAGCTTTAAAGTATTCGAGAAAAACAACGATATTCGATTGAAGTGCAAGTACTGTGAGAAAGTTTTCTCTCGTGAAATCGTCACTGAGCGTTAATGAATATTTGAGAGTTAACTTAAGGTAAGAATTTGTCCCTGCTTAACTCAAGCTGGGATTTTTACCTTTACGAAGCACGAGATTCGCGGCAAACTGAGTTTTCTTCCAGTAACCCTAAACAGATGGAATATAACAATGACTAAAGTACTTCACACGGAATCAGCTCCTGCAGCTATCGGCCCATATGTGCAAGGTGTTAACCTTGGTAACATGGTACTGACTTCAGGCCAAATCCCAGTAAACCCAGCTACGGGTGAAGTATCATCTGACATCGCAGAACAAGCTCGTCAGTCTCTAGAAAACGTAAAAGCAGTAGTTGAAGCCTCTGGCCTATCTGTATCAGACATCGTAAAACTAACGGTGTTTGTAAAAGATCTAAATGACTTCGGCACAGTAAACGAGGTTTACGGTAAGTTCTTTGATGAGCACAATGTTGCTCACTACCCAGCACGTTCTTGCGTAGAAGTTGCTCGTCTACCAAAAGATGTTGGTATCGAAATCGAAGCCATCGCTGTACGTAAGTAATCGAAGCCATCCCCAAAAAAGCGAGCTCTAATGCTCGCTTTTTTGTTTTCGCTAATAGTAACGTTCACATCCATGATGAAGCTGAGGCTCATCAATCAAATCCTCAACATCAACTTCAAACTTTTGATGTGAGCTTCGATCTTCGATCACGACCGCATGCGTACTTTCATCCGTCTCGACCACGACTCCAACTCCCTGACGGCATTCAACTAGCATGCCCTTTTCTAGCTCCCTAATATCCATCTTTTTTCTCCTCTGCTACTCAGTAAGTACAGCAGGAAAAACAAAAGGATCAAAAAAGCCGACTCGAAAGTCGGCTTTATCATTATTCAAATTGGATTACTTGTTTACAAAGTCAACACCCGTTTGGATGTCGCCGTTAAGTGTTTCAAGCATGCCATCTAGTGCAGATTTCTCGAAGTCACTCAACTCACCGTAGCTTAGTACTTCTTCTACACCGTCTTTGCCTAGTTTCACTGGCTGTGCGAAGAATGGTGCGTGCTCGCCATCACCTTCAACGTATGCGTACTCAACAACTTCTTCACCTTGAAGTGCTTTAACAAGAGCAAGACCAAAACGACATGCCGCTTGACCCATAGATAGAGTCGCACTACCGCCACCCGCTTTAGCTTCAACAACTTCAGTACCCGCGTTTTGGATACGCTTAGTCAGAGCTTCAACTTCTTCAGCCGTAAACTCAACACCCTCAACTTGAGACAGTAGAGGAAGAATCGTAACACCTGAGTGACCACCGATAACGGGTACACGTACTTGGCCTGGATCTTTGTCTTTCAGCTCAGCAACAAACGTTTCTGAACGAATTACGTCAAGCGTAGTTACACCGAAAAGACGACGCTTGTCGTAAACACCAGCTTGCTTAAGAACTTCAGCTGCAATTGGCACAGTGGTATTTACAGGGTTAGTAATGATACCAACCATTGCTTTTGGACATACATCTGCGATGCGTTGAGCAAGAGACTTCACGATGCCCGCGTTTACGTTAAATAGATCCGCACGGTCCATA
>NZ_QEWN01000088.1 GCF_006124995.1 Vibrio sp. Hep-1b-8 | reverse complement strand
CAGACACTCGGATTTTTTTATGTTTCTAAGACAAGCACTTAACCAAGTTCATCAATTCTCTGTTGAGCAACTCTCAGGTTTATCTGACCTTCTCTCTCCTGAACTCATTGCTCAATGTATGGAAGATACGGGTATCACAACCATGCGTAGACGCAGATTGCCCATGGAGATGATGGTTTGGAGTGTTGTTGGGATGTCCCTATATCGCCATTTATCTATGGAGAAAGTTGTCTCCAAGCTAGATATTCTTCTTCCTGGCAAAAAACCGTTTGTTGCTCCAAGCGCAGTAATCCAAGCAAGGCAAAGGCTAGGTTCTGATGTCATGAAATCCGTTTTTACTCAAACGCAGAAATTATGGAATGACAAAACGCCACACCCAGATTGGCATGGTTTAACTCTTCATGCTGTAGATGGTGTGGTCTGGCGAACCCCAGATACTAAAGAGAACGATGAGCGCTTCAGTCGTACTCGAAATCAAAAGTGCTTATCTGAGTATCCTCAAGTTCGAATGGTCTGCCATATGGAACTGACAAGCCATCTTCTTAATAGCGCATCATTCGACTCAACATCGATAAGTGAAGTAGATTTGACAACAAAGCTTATTGAACACTCTCCAGACCAAAGCCTGACCATCTTTGATAGAGGTTTTTACGCTCTAGGGCTTTTACATCGTTGGCAAACGACCGGAAGCGAAAGGCATTGGCTTATTCCTATGCGCAAAGGGGCTCAATATACAACGGTTCGCAAACTGGGACGTGGAGAAGAATTAGTTGAGCTGAAGCTCTCTCCACAAGCAAAAAAGAAATGGTGTGATGCCCCGGAAATACTAGAGGCTCGCCTAATAACTAAGGTAGTTAAGGGGAAAGAAATACGACTGTTAACGTCAATGACAGACCCTTTACGTTACCCAGGAAAAGATATTGCGGAGCTTTACAGTCATCGGTGGGAGATAGAGTTAGGCTATCGAGAGATGAAGCAATATATGCTTCAAAACAGCCTTACTCTACGAAGCAAAAAACCAGAACTCGTTATACAAGAGTTGTGGGGGATGTTGCTAGCCTACAACTTACTTCGCTTCTTAATGTGCCAAATGGCTTACGACCAGAATAAAGTAATGCCTTATCAAATAGGCTTTAAGCAAGCGTCGTTGTTCTTAATAGGTCAGTTACAACTCCTTCCTGCTGTTGCGCCAGGTAGAATCCCTGAGGTAATGAACTACATACTCGATATGGCTGAGAGTTTTACGCTGCCAGAAAGGCGAGATAGGAGCTACCCAAGAGTGGTAAAAAGAAGGCCCAGTCGCTACGCGACTAGGCCTTCAAAAAGGTATTAAATGCTTCTTAACTGACAAGCATTAGACCATTTGGTCCCGTTTGTTATTCGCCTTGGTTAATCCGTTTGATCTCTGCTTCAATCTCCTCAAACGGTTGAGGTTTACTGATTAAGTAGCCCTGAATGTAGCGACATCCTAATTCTTGAAGCAGAGTCAGTTGTTGTTCATCTTCAACACCTTCCGCGATCACTTCTAGCCCAAGTTGGCGCGCTAACAGGTTTACCGATTTAATTAACACCGCGTTGTTGAGATTGGTTGAAATATCTCGGACAAAAGAGCGATCGATTTTTAGGATATCAATCGAATTCTTCATTAAGTTAGAGAATGATGCGTAGCCAGTACCAAAGTCATCCAACGCGACTTTAACGCCTTTCATGCGTAACACACTGAGTAGATCCTGAACATGTGGTTTATCTTCAAGAGGGATTGACTCGGTGACCTCGATAATGATGTCCTTCTCAGACAAACCTGACTGACCAATGATGTTCAAGATCGAACAGTTGGATGGGTCTTCTTCGCTTAGTTCATCGATAGATCGGTTAATCGACATCAAAATATTTTCATAGCCGCGAGATTTTAAACGTTGCAGATCCTGACAGGACTTCTCCAACACAATTTCGCCAAGCTGGAAAATATAGCCAAGATTTTCAGCGATAGGGATGAACTCGAATGGAGAGATAATCTCACCGTCTTCGTTCCAGCGCGCAAGAGCTTCGAGTTTGACTACCTTGTTACTGTTCAAATCGTAAATTGGCTGATAGTGAACATCAATGCGTTTTTCGTCGATGGCTTTCTTGAGACGTGCACCAAGCGAATACTGTCTTGCCACTCGTTTTTCCAACTGAGTGGAATAGATAGAGGTCGATGGAGCAGGGTCGCTCTTGGCCTCTCGTAGCGCATAGTAGGCCTGCTTTATCGGATGTGTTTTACTTTCAAACTCACTGACATTTGAGCAACCGATGTTCACCGCGAGTTCAATTTCATGATTATCTATCACGACGCTTGTTTCGATCTTGGCGCGAACAAAGCTAACGAATTTATTGACCCCCTCGAGGGTGTCTTGAGTAAAGCTCAGTGCAAACTGATCTGGGCCATATCGACAGATGTTAATCTGATTGGTATCAAAATTGGTCGCCAGAGTATGACCAACATGGACGAGAACCTTATTACCAACGGATTCTCCGTACATATTATTGATTGACGAGAAACGTTTAAGATCGAGAATGATGACTGTTTGATTGTCGGTGTTTGATAAGGCATTAATAAAGTTTTCTCGAGTTTGTAGCCCCGTAAAATCGTGTTCGTTTTTGTAGTTGTTGAGTTCACTTTCAATTGATTTTAGCTTACTAAGATCTTCAAATGTCGCGATGTAGTTTTGTATCTCGCCAACTCGGTTTCGTAACACATAGATACTGAGTTTTTCGGGATAAACGGCGCCAAACTTCGTTTGATTCCAGACCTCACCGCTCCAGTGCCCCTGTTCATGAAGCTCTGCCCACATCTTTTGATAAAAACTCGCCGGATGGAGACTAGAGCTCAAGATAGAAGGCGATTCACCCTCTAGCTCAGCAAAAGTATAGCCAGTAATATCTTTCACTTTTGAGTTGGTACTGATAATACGGTTGTGTTTGTCGGTAATTAATACGCCGTTGCTCGAGAGGTCAACGATCTTTTGCGCAATGGTAAAGTCCGCTTCTAATTGAGAAATATCTGTCGTATTTCGTATGTTGCCTACCACCTTGGTCAATTCGCCTAACTCATTGAATTTTTTATTGTAGCTAATTTCGAATTGCTTATTGATCGGGCACATTTCTCGATAAACAGTGAGAGTCTTAGCTTGCCCCCCAGAGCTTACATCAAGCATGAAGCGATCTAAGCTGATTTTACTCTTAAAGATATAGAGTCGGAAAAAATCAGAAAATTGTAGTCGTTGATTCGGTGCCATGCCCGTCATATTGGCGAGATTTTTAGAATAGCTAAAATGGTTATGAGTGATATCCCATGTCCATGAACCACTTTGCGTTAATTGCTCTGAACGTTCAAATTGTTCCAATAGTTTATTTTTTTGATCTGCAAGGCGTCGCTGAGTGATTGACTTACCGATGAGAAAACCGATGGTTTCTAGCCAAGTCTTATCAAAAGATATATCGGGTAAATCGGTGTTATACATGAGTGCGATAACGCCAACCACTTTGCCACTGCGCGACTGAATAGGAATGCCGAGATAACTGTGCGCATTGATTATCTGTAAGATGGCATCATCAGGGAAAAGTTGTTGAATTTTCTCTTTGTAGACACAGATTTCTCGGTTATCCAGCACCAGTTCACACGGCGTACCACCTAAAGAATAGGTGATGTTTTCCGCTAGCTCGCCGTGGTGCAAGTAGCAGTGAGAATGAGCGATGTTCTGCTCCAGATCATACTCAGCAATCAAACAGTGTTGTGGTTTATAGCGTAAATAGACGTCTTTTAGACAATGGTGGTAAAGCTCTTGTTCATTTCTTGAATCGATGACTTTTGTAATGAGCGATTCCATTGGAAGGGGCCAATCCTTGTTAAGTATTATGTTCTATTTTTATGGTTTATAGGGTTGGCATAAATATTCACACAGGTGCTATTAATTGTATATGTACAATGTACGGTTTTGTGAGGGGAATATTGTCAAAATATAAAATTATCAGTTAATTCAGCTGGATGGAGCGTCGCTGCCTGAACATTAAGGTCTAATAATTCTAGTGTAATTACTCCACTTTGTTTTAAACAACGACCTTATGTTGAGTTAATTTGCCTTGTCTAAGAAAGAACAAAGGCTGGAAAGCCAGCCTTTGAAACGAGGGGATTACGAATTCTTCTTTCCTACACCGAGGTTTTCTTTTTGAGCCAAAGTGATTTTACTAAAGCCAAGTTTTTTAAAGTGATTATCACGATAATTGCGAACGGCTTTGGTGTCTGAAATCGCTTCGATTTGCTGCTCCATTTTTAGGTATGCCGAAATATCAATACCTTCAGCTTCTGCCACTGCCTCGTGAATGTTTCTGTGTTTCTCGTAAGAAAAAGCCAGTGTTTTGTCTTGGTCTTTGTAGGTATATAGGATTGTACGAGCCATAAATATTCAACCGTCTATAAAATAAAGAGGCCAGCTAAGCTGGCCCCTGAATGGATTGCTAGATTCTGCCTTGAAGTGGGATGATTGTCACGCTTTCTCCAACTTTAACCGTGTCAACAGCAGGGGATATTTCGATTAAGCAGTTGGCTTCACTCATTGAGCGAAGAATACCTGAACCTTGCTTGCCCGTTGTTGCGACGGTTAAATGGCCGCGAGAATCAAATTGATAGATGCCGCGACTAAATTCTGTGCGTCCTTGGCGAGAACGCAAGGGTTCAGTGGCGATTGCCTTAATCTTTAATGGCTGCCAATCAAGTTCACCTTGCATCTTGCGTATCGCTGGTTCGACGAAATTAATGAATGACACCATAACCGCCACTGGATTACCTGGTAAACCAAAGAAAGGTTTCTCGCTAATGTTACCGAAAGCGAGTGGGCGACCCGGACGCATATTTATACGCCAAAAATCGATACTACCTAGCTGCTCAAGGGCAAGTTTAATGTAATCGGCATCGCCAACAGAGACGCCACCAGAAGTAATGATCACGTCTGCTTGCTGAGCTGCGCGTTCCAGTGCTTCAACCATCGTCTGTTGGTTGTCCTCAACAATGCCAAAATCCAAAATTTCACAACCAAGATTTTGCAGTAACCCCATAATGGTGAAACGATTTGAATCGAATATAGAGTGCGCTTTTTGCTCATTCCCTGGGGCTTGAACTTCATCACCTGTTGAGAAAACAGCAACTTTAAGCTTACGGTAGACTTGGCATTCACCGTAACCAAGAGAGGCGATCATTCCCATCTCAGCAGAAGAGAGGCGCTGACCACGAGAAAACACATCACTTCCTGCCGCTAGGTCTTCACCTGCAAGACGTACATTCTGACCTTGTTTTATTGAAGCATTAGGGAAAGTGACGCTGTCACTGTTTTCAGTGGCTTGTTCACGCATGACAACTGTGTCGGCAAATTGTGGCGTCGGCGCACCTGTCATGATTTTTACCGCTTGACCTTTTTGTAAAGGTTGTTGGTAAGCATGACCTGCGAGTACTTCAGCCACGACGTGGTAGTGCTGACGATCGAGGTCATCACCACGAATCGCGTAACCGTCCATTGCCGAATTGGTGTATTGCGGCACATTGACTGGTGAAATGATGTTGTTCGATAAAACTCGACCAAAACAAGATGCCACAGCGCACGGCTCATTCTCAGTGACGGTATTGACAAGTGACAGAATTTTTTCTTGTCCTTGTGTGACAGAAAGATACGCAGGGGAGAGGGTGTCACAACATGGCGCCACATGGTTTGGTTGGATACCATTTTGTGCGTACTGAATGACAAACTGAGCAATCGCATCAAGGTCATTGATATCCATTTGTGGCAGTTCGCTATCCTTGACTGGCGTATCCGACGCAATGGCAATGATGTTAGTGTCATTTGGATACAACCAAGGTTTACCCACAACTTCGCGATGCAATTCAATCTTAGGAAACGCGATGTTTTTACAGCCTTCAACCAAAATGATATCGAGTTTATCGGTATCAAAACGTGTCAGTAGATATTGAAATTGTGATTCTTCCTCAGGTGTCTCCGTCATCAGTGCGTAACGATTACGAGAAGAAATCAGCATTTGCGATGCGCCAGCTTTACGAAGACGATAACTATCTTTTCCTTCTTTATCGACGTCAAAATTGTGGTGAGCGTGTTTCAGCATACCAATGCGCAGACCAGTGGTTGTTAGCTTTGGCAATAGTGCTTCAAGGAGCGTCGTTTTACCTGTGCCCGAATAGGCAGCAAAACCTAGAATAGGAATGGGTGTTTGTTCAATCATCAGTCAATGGTACCGAATTGAGCGAGCTCTTCTGGTGTGTTCAAATTAACAAAACAGTTTGGTGAATCGCTAAAGTCGACATACTGGGTATGGCACTCTTTATAAAGTAGGATGATTTTGCGATCACCGCGCTCTAAGAAAGCGGTTAATTTGGGAAGAACTCTTTTGTGATAAAGGGTGAAAACCGGCTGTTGGTGGTCACCATCGTGAGCAACGAGAATATCCGTCTCGTCGGTGACAGAAGCGCAAAAACGCTCGACGAGATCGTTATTGATCAGTGGACTGTCACAAGGGACGAATCCTACCCAGTCTGTTGGTGCGTTGAGCAGTCCCGCATGGATACCGCCCATTGGCCCAGGATAGTCTTTAAATTGATCACTAAATACTTCGCCGAACTGAGTATAAATACTCTGATTTCGGTTAGCGTTAATCATGATGCGCTCAGTCTGTGGAGTGAGACGCTCGATAACGTGTTGAATGAGTGGTTTGTCATTCAGTTGGACAAGCCCTTTGTCTTGTCCGCCCATACGGGTTGCTTGTCCACCAGCTAAAATGACCCAGCTAGTTTGCATTGGAGGAAGCATAATTAGTTTGTAACTCTTTGTCGGTTATTACTTGAAGCAGAGGAGACTCTACCAAAGTGGCTTCTTTTATCCACCATTGTTTACGGCATAAAGCGGTCAAGGCGTTTTGCTGATGACTGGTTATCACCAAACTTGACCCACGTTCGAGAAGGTCTTGCGCCATAATCACTAAACGGTCGATCGATTCTTGATCTAAAGAAGCACTGGGTTCGTCCATCAGCAAAATCGAAGGCTTTAGAATCCACGCTCGTGCCATTGCAACGCGCTGCTTTTCGCCCCCCGAAAGCACTGAGATGTGTTCGTCTGCAAGAGTTTCTAAGCCTACCATGCGCAGTGCCGTAATAACTTGAGCTCGCTTATCTTTTGCTGTTTCTTTTTGATAGCGAATACCGTATGCAACATTCTGGTATACCGTGCCATCAAATAAATAGGGAGACTGATGGAGGTAGATAACATTTTTTCGTCCCGATCGCGAAAAGAGTCTGTTGCGCCACGAGTCACTGGGGGCGATAACTTTACCGGTGGTGGGTTTGATCAACCCAGAAAGGATTTTTAGCAGGGTAGTTTTACCGACACCATTATCTCCTTTTAGATAAATGGCGTCGTTTGGACCAATATTCAAAGTAGGGACGTGAAATAGCACGCGCTCTTTGAAGCGCATAGAAAGTTGCTGTGCCGTTATTTTTATAGTCATACAGCGTCCTTAAGTTCTGAGGTAGCCTTTGCCACGCATACTGGTAAGCAAGAAGTTTAATACTAAGGCTAGAGTCAGTAACACTATGCCTAATGCGACACCTTGCGCAAAGGCACCCTTGTGGCTTTCCATAGCAATCGCTGTCGGTATGTTGCGAGTGATGCCCATAATGTTGCCACCAACCATAGTCGAGCAACCCACCTCGGTCACGATGCGCGAGAAGGCGGCAATAGTGGCTGCAAGAAGCGGGAACCGTGTTTCCCAAATCATTGTTCCAACGATGCGAGGTATCGAAGCTCCGAGCGTGATTGATGTTTCAATCGCTCTTCGGTCACTAGATTGAAGCGCGCCATGCATCATTGAGACCAGTACCGGAAAACCGATAAGCATCTGACCAACAATCATCGCTTTCTGAGTGAATAGCATCTGCCAGTCCCCGAGAGGACCTGCACGTGACAGTAGCATGTAGAGCAGTAATCCAATCACAACGGTTGGGATAGCCTGAAGCGTATTGACCAGCGAAAGAAAAAGCCATTTTCCCCTGAACTCTGTGTACGCGAGAACAAAAGAGAAAATGATTGCTGGCAACAGCACGATCGAAGTCGCTGACAATGAAACACTAAAGGAGACCGCGACGATCTCCCAAAGTTCTCTATCGAGGCTCACCAATAAGGCGAGCGCATCGAGGGTGGTTTGCCATAGGCTCATCGAAAATTATTTCTCGTTAGCGTTGGCGACAAACAGTTGTTTACCATTGAGTTTGAATTCATTGATCAGTTGTTGTCCTTTTGGATTGACAAGCCAGTCACTGAACTCCTTGGCACCTTGGTAATTGATGCTAGGGTAGCGCTCAGGGTTAACAAGAATAACTTGGTATGGGTTAAACAGTTTTTTATCGCCTTGGAACAACACTTCTAGATCAAGTTTGTTGTTGTAGGCTAACCAAGTACCACGGTCGGTCATCGTGTAACCTTGCATCTCATTGGCCATATTTAGCGTTGGCCCCATACCTTGGCCCACGCTGCGGTAGCCGCCAAAGTTGGGTTCCATTTTTGTTTGTTGCCAAATGCCTTTTTCTTTTTTATGTGTTCCAGAATCATCACCACGAGATACAAAAGTAGCGTTCATGTTTGCAATACTTTTGAACACTTCAGCAATGTCTTTCTGCTGAGCAATTTTTGCAGGATCTGAATGAGGACCAACAATAACGAAATCATTATACATCAGCTTGCGAGGCAGTACGCCATAGCCTTTTTCTACGAAGTTTGCTTCTGCTTTTGGTGCGTGAGTCATAACCAAATCTACGTCACCGTTCTCACCCATTTTAAGTGCTTTACCCGTTCCGGCAGAAATAACGTCGACTTTATAACCGGTATCTTGTTCAAATTTAGGTAATAGGTAGTCAAGTAGGCCTGAGTGATACGTGCTAGTAGTAGTCGCGAGACGAACATGAGGAACTTCATCGGCAGATGACGCGGAGTAACTGACTAGGGCTAAAGACGCTGTTGCTAATGTAAAAGAGATTGCTTTCATCGTGTTTATTAATCCATTCTATTTATTATTTGCTAGGTATTTTGATACCTAATCGCTGCCAACTCTGACGTGTTATAATTTGGCATGCATATAAAGCAATCTTGATGCCAAAAAAATGCGATCTTTTTCAAATGAATTATCAATAAGTTAGAAGGAAAAAGTTTGATGAGGGACAAAATGTCTCACATTAAATATAACCAAGCTTTGGAAACTTGGTACACTCTGTCCCAATAGTCACACAGTAATAGTGGAATACAATGCCTCCTTCATTCGACCCTAATAAAGCTTCACAATATCAAGCATTTTCCGTTCTTGTCGTTGACGACGAAGTGGGAATGCAAGCGATATTAAACAAAGCACTAAGTAAATGGTTTTCAAAAGTGGATTGCTCTGGAAGTATCGAAGAGGCAGAGACGCTCAGATGTGCTAATCATTATGATTTGATCATCTTGGATATCAATTTACCGGGTCGCTCTGGTATTGAGTGGGAAGAGGCGTTTTACGACGATGATAAAAAAGCCGACGTGATATTTATGACAGGATATGCCGACTTAGATACCGCTATTTCGGCGATCAAACTCGGCGCGACGGACTTTATTCTTAAGCCGTTTAATTTGGAGCAAATGCTTAATGCCGTTCAACGTTGTATGGACAAACGTCTTGAACAACGCCATCAGTTTGCGCTTCGTCATGACTTCAAGCGCCATATCGCGACTGATATCGTTGGTGGTTCCGACAAAACCAAACAACTGAAACAACTCATTACCCAATTTGCGCCTTCACGTGCGTCCGTTCTCATTGAAGGCGAATCTGGAACGGGTAAAGAACTGGTCGCTAGGGGTGTACATGATGCGAGTCAGCGTAATGGGCCTTTTGTTCCCATCAACTGTGGCGCTATTGCCCCTGAATTATTAGAGAGTGAACTGTTTGGTCATACCGCGGGCGCTTTTACAGGGGCGAAACGCAGTCGTGAAGGCTTATTCCGTGTCGCCAATGGGGGGACTCTGTTTTTAGATGAAATTGGCGAGATGCCGCTTCCAATGCAGTCGGCGTTACTAAGGGTGTTGGAACAGAGAACAATCCGCCCAGTGGGAAGTGAGAAGGAAGTGACGGTCGACGTGAGAGTGGTGGCCGCGACGAACCGTAATCTTCAACAAGAAGTCAACAAAGGGCATTTTCGATCGGATCTCTATTATCGCCTTAACGTACTAAAAATTGATGTCGCACCGCTGAGAGAACGTAAGACGGACTTGATTGAGTTGGTACCGTTCTTTACTAAAAAGCTCGTCGCAGAGTTGGCAATGCCCGACCCTAAGTGGGCGCATGAAGATGTTCTGGCGATGAATGAGTATGATTGGCCAGGTAACATCCGTGAACTCAAGAACCTGATTGAACGTTGTATTCTGCTAGGGAAACCACCTGCTCATTACTGGCGTGAGATACATGGCGATGCTTACAAACCTTCTGTTTCGATGAAGGTTTCGAGTGGTGTTGAATTAATCGAGCTGGCTGGCGATACCAACAAGGGGGTTGGCTATCCAAACAGCTGGGCGCTAAAGGATGTTGAAAAAGCACATATCATGCAGTTGGTTGATTACCATGATGGTAATAAATCCGCCGCCGCACGTGATTTGGGCGTAGCTCGTAAGACATTAGAGCGCAAATACAAAGAGTGGGATGGTGAGGAGTCAACGCATGCCGAGTAGAGCATCACGTTGGTCTCTGTGGTCAAAATGGCGCTATCGCTTTAAAACCATGGTGCGATATAGGCTGATGATCCTCACCTCTGCGCCGATTTTTTTGACTCTGCTCGCTCTGATTGGAATAACCATCTACTGGTCGATTCATTATACTTGGCAAAGCGCGTTGATTGATGTTTCTGAACGTTTAGGCGTGGCAGAGAACAGCATTGAACTGATTCAGGAACGTCAAGCGAATCACGTCAAAGCATTTGCGAACTCTTACGACTTTGTAACCAGAGTGGCCAACAGTGAGATGCCAGAAGCAGATTTGCAACAATGGGTGTCTGACCAGCGTATCGAATATAAGTTGGATTTCTTACGGTTTCATCGCGTAGATAACCTAGTCAATAAATTTCGCTTTATGGATCTCACTCGCCGTGAATCCTTCTTCGATGTACTTACTCAGCAGGAGCTCAATGCATTAGGGTCGGATCTTGTAAAACGAGCTCAGACGCCGATTCTAAATAGTAGCGAGATAGAAGGACGTGGCTTAGTTAGTCGAACCGTGATCCCTATTCACAACAAGAGCAGTGATATTATTGGTTTTTTGGATGGTGGATTGCTGCTTAACAACAGCACTGCTTTGGTTGATACCATTCGTGATTTAATCTATCCGTCGATACAAGATAGCTTGCGTCCCGTGGGAACACTCACGGTCTTCTTGGACGATCTGCGAATCAGTACCAACGTTCCTTTAGACAGTGATGACCGCTTGGGACGCGCCATCGGTACGCGCGTTTCCGACGAAGTCAAACGCACCGTACTCATCAATGGTGAGGAGTGGGTTGACTTAGCCTTTGTATACGACGCTTGGTATATCACGGCTTATCAGCCACTACATGATCAATATGACAATGTGATTGGTATGCTTTATACCGGATACCTGTTATGGCCGTTTGTCACCACCTATATGACCAACATCGCTGAGATCTCGATAACGACCTTGTTCCTACTGCTCATTTCCAGCTTATTGGTCTATCGCGGTTCGAGAGATCTGTTTATTCCTATTGAGCACATTCACCGCGTCGTCAAAATGATCCAGTTAGGTAAGGAGACGCGTATTGGCCCGCTCGGTTTGGATGAGAACCATGAACTGGCGCAATTAGCTAAGCAATTCGACAACATGCTTGATCTGCTCAAGCAGCGCAAAAATGAATTGTTGCGAGCGGCAAATGAACTTGAGTGTAAAGTCCAAGATCGCACCGCCAGTTTGAAAGAGAAAACGGAGGATCTGGAACTTCATATCAAGCTACTCAACCAAACTCGAGACAAGTTGGTGGTCAATGAGAAATTAGCCGCGCTTGGCGAATTGACGGCGGGTATTGCGCATGAAATCAATAATCCAACAGCGGTGATTCTGGGAAATGTCGAGTTAATGCAGTTTGAACTCGGTAATGAATCTAATCGAGTCAAAGAAGAGATTGAAGCCATTCATGCTCAGATAGATCGCATCCGAAACATTACTCGCAGTTTGCTGCAATACAGCCGTCAAGGGGGAGTTCAGGATGAAATTACATGGCAACATGTCAACCCCATTGTTGAGGAGAGCATCACTCTGGTTAAGACGGGAACTAAAAAACGCGGCGTTGAGTTTGAGACACATCTCTCTGCTCATACCTCTGTTGAGGTTAACCGTCACCAACTGTTGCAGATACTGGTCAACTTGCAGATGAATGGTATCCATGCAATGAAGGGGACTGGGCGACTGATCATATCTACACAAGACTGGATGGAAGGCGACAAATCCGTCGGCGCTATTATTCATGTTAGAGATGAAGGGTGTGGAATCAAAGAGGAGAATCTGAAGCGAATCTTCTCGCCGTTTTACACCACCAAGCGCGATGGAACAGGGTTGGGGCTTTCCGTATCGCAGAGTATCCTGAGCCAATCTGGTGGTGAACTAAAAGTCACTTCTGAGTGGGGCAAAGGGAGTTGTTTTAGTGTCTATTTACCCGAACGTGCCGAACCCAAACTAAAGATTACCAATCTATAAAAAAGGCCAGTGCGACTATCGTACTGGCCGTTTTTATCGGTGTTGTTAACTGGCGTTAACTGCAATTTTCGGCGGGCAAATACCGTGCTTTTTAAACTCTTTCATCACGCGCAGAGTAATGTCGGTTTCAAACAGCTTTTCGTAAGCGGTATCAACCACGTACGCCTTACACGTCAACTGAATGGCTAAGTAGTTATCAGTGATGGTTTGTTTGACCAGTACCGTTACAGGCTTAGGTAAGTGGATGTAGCGACTTGATGACGCTGCTTCTTGAATCAGGTCTCGAGCGAGCGTAATGTCTTCATCAAGCCCAACATAGAATGGGATAACAACCTGCATATCAAGAGCACCGTAGTTCCCGCTCACCGTCACTTCATTGAGGAACTTGTTGTTCGGAATGGTGATGATGTCGTCATTGAGAGTACGCATACGAACGGAACGTAATCCAATCGCAATAATGTCTCCGTAGTTACCTTCAAATGTGACGCGGTCACCAACCTGAAACGGACGATCGACCATCACAGTCATGCCCGCGATAAACGACGCTGCAAGGTCTTTAAGCGCAAAGCCCACGGATACAGCAAGTGTACCGCCAATCAATGCGAGTATTTGGTCATTGATGCGGAAACTCATCATAAACACCAAGATACCCGCGCTCATGTAGATAAAGAACTGCATGAACGACTGGAGTTTTTGCAGCAGCATTCTGTACTGAGCAAACTGACCACCAATGCTTTCAACCATGGAATTGATGAACTTAAGCAATAACCAGGTGGCGATAATGATCAGCAGCGAGAAGAACACACCGCTCCAACGAATCAGACTGGCAATTTGACCGATGTTTTCGACACTGGCCACTTCCTCAGTGGCAAAAGCAGGGTGGATGACCAGCAAACCAAGCAAGACAATTAGAATTTTTTTCATGTTACTTCACCAATAAATGCTGACGATCGAGAACATTGGTTATATGACGGAACCAGTGATCGGAAACACGCGCTTTGTCTTCTAGCCACTCAATATAACCACGGCTCTGGAAGTAACGCAGTGTGCCGGTGATCTCGGCAATGCTCAACTGAGTACATTCGGACAGGATTTCTGGAGAAGCGATCTCCAATTGAACAATAGAGCGCAGCACAGCCAACATAGGTTTGGGCATTTTCTCCAACTCTTGTGATTCAGGTGCGCGGAATAGGCGAATATAAACCTGCTCCGTCTCTTTATCGCGGTTTAATGACAACCTGAAAAAGCGCAGCGCGACGGTAGGGTTGCCATCAGAGTAATGCCATAGAATTCGATAGAACCCTTGTTTAGCACGCTCTTCTTCAGTGACTTCTTCCTGATCCCACTGTTTTGGAACCACTAAGCCCTCAAATGAAATCTGTTTCTGTTCAGGTTGGTTGATTCGGGTATCGAGTAACAGATGGATCTGTTTCTCTGTCCAACGAGGCAGAAAAGAGACCAAATCAAACAGCAGACGTTCACCACGAGCGCGATCGACAAAACGCCAGCTGGCTTTCTCAATTGCGATAACAACGCGATGGTTCTTTTTTGAACGGCGCAAGAGGTTAGTAAGACGAATCAGGTCAGTTAGCCCACCGACCATTGGTTTCACCAGTCGTTGAGCGTTGTCCACGGCAATTAAGTAAGTGGTGTCACTTTTTCGCAATTGGGACAAGATTTGGATCTCTGTCGCGTCTTCTTCTAAACCAAGGCTAACGGCCAAATGCGCGAGCAATTCGCTGTACCCAGAGTAAGGACAACTTAGATACATTGGCTCGGCATTTTTCACTTTCATAAGAAGCCCACGCAGGAGTGTTGTGGTTCCAACGCCACGTTCACCCGACACTACGCATATCGCCGGACTGTCGCTCATCAAATACTTAGACAACTGCTTAATTTCATCACCCGCATAGTCGATGATGGTGCTGTCAAAGCTCCCAGGTGAAACGTACTCAAACGTGTCGTTACCTTTAACACGCACTAAGTTGCTTTGGCCGTTGCTGTTTCCAGTTTGCTTAGCGACCTCAATACGGAACAGGTAGGCGAGTGCTTGACTGAAAAAACTGTAATTTGAAAGCGCAGAGACGAGCCTATGTTTGAAGTGGTGAATGATTAACCACACCATTGCCATCGCTGTCGCAGGAATACTCAGCAGCAAGGCATCTTTACGGCTTACTGCCCAGTTAACCCATACTGGTCGGTCGGTTAAGGGCTCAACCGTTGCGAATACTTTGCTACGCCACAAACGCAAAATCGATAAGGTCACCAAGACAAACCAAGCGTAAAGGGCGCTATATATCCAATAGTAAATGGTTCCTTTACCGAGGGTGCGCATAGAGATTTGTAAGATCACACCAGCGACAATGGCGCTCCAGACATAGCGTCGAATGGTCGATAGCCTCAAGGCAACAATTTCTGGATTAGATGAGCGACTATTGCGATACGCAAACTCGAGAATAAAGCTAATCGCTATCGAGCCACCGAGCACCCACCAAGTAAATATCTCTAAGATAATCAGGTGCTGAAGACTTGGAATACCAGAAAGTACACGCAGTGATAAGGTAATCGCGATCAAGAAAGCGATCGCTCTGTTAGCGCGACTGATGTACCAGATAAGGCGAACCCACAATGCAGGCTTAGCATTCGACTCAAGCTGAGTTTCTTTGAAAAGGCGAATCAAGCGCTTGCTGTTTGCTAGCCACCAGACCAGACCAAAATAGATAAACAGTACTTTCAACCCAGCCCAAATGACAGGAATCGGTGAGATCAGGACTTCGCCAAGCAGTGATTTAAAACTGCGCAGCTGAAAATAGATCCAATATTCAAGATTAAGCTGGGTTTGATGCCATTCCTGTTTAAACTGAGTTACCCCGTAAGGACCAAACCCCGTCAGCTTGTCACGGTTAACTGAATCGGTCAGGACAAGCAGTTGCTCCTTACTTTTGCCAAGACTGGTTAACGTCAGATAACTGGATTCTGTGTCAAACCACGCATCGTCCCCCCCATGTTTTCGGAAAGTCGCAAGGCTTTTCTGGAAATGATCAATCTGTTTTTGTTGCTCAGTAAGAACGGCATCAAGTAGCTGATTGACCTTTCTTCTATCTTGAGCCGTCATAAACAAAGCTTCAGGAAGGTTCGCTATTTCTTGTTCAATGTCACTGCTGACACTGTCCACCTGAGGAATTGCCTGGAGATCATACTGCCAAGCTGCCAAAGCAGGAAGCGCAGTAATCAAGCTAGCCATACATAAAAAGCGTACGATTAAACGCATAAAAATCTCTTATAACTTATGAGGTTAGAGTTAGTTTAGTAGTTTTAGAAATGAAAGCGAGTGAAACACCCACTTATTTAAGCTGCAAAACTATATTCTTAACTTTGCGTCAAGTGTCATACCGATGTCATTAATAATAGTGATCCGCTAATTGAGACAATCTTTACAATGCAGTTAATTACCGGCGTTGATTCAATAATTTAGCTCAGTTGAGAACACTCCTACAACGTGAGCTAGTACACTAGTGCGCGAGTAGAGTAAATGCTCAAATTTGAAATGTCACTTTACTGATTAATGTAAATACATAGATAGAGAAATTTTGTAATTTTGAGTCTCAAAATAACTTATATATAAAATGGATGACTCAGCATGAAAAAGATAATTCTAACGACTGCATTGATGGCAGTCACTGGTTCAACGTTCGCTTCAGACTTTATAAACTTAGATGTCGCAGGACCGCGTTTCGGTTTCCAGACGGTTAACTCAGAGCTTGAATTCTCAGGCAATAACATTCAGGACACGACGGTCAAAGGTGATATGGATGGGGTAGAAGTTGGCTTCGATTTTAACCGAGTATTCGGTACCACCTTCTCATACAGCAAAGGGGATGATAACGGCTCTGACTACGACGATATTCGAGCGGCAGGTGAATTTGGCTATACCTTCTTCTTTGATGATGAAAAAGAGTTTTCAATCAAGCCATACGGCTCTATTGGTTGGGAGAAGGCAAACATCAAAGATAACTCGCAATTCAGTTTTGACGCGTCGATGTCTGGTCTGACTGCGGGTATCGGTGCGCGAGCGACAATCTTCAAGTACGGGTATGTCGGTGTCGAGTACACAGCCCTTACTGGCAAGATAATTGGAATCGACACAACATTGACCAATGCGCGAGTTTCAGTTGGTGGCCGAGTTACCTTCTAAACCCACTGTGTATTACCAATAGATCGAAGGAGCTGTTAAGCGATTAGCGGCTCCTTTTTGATATATCTGCAACATGTTATGTAGTTCACACTTCTTACCTGTTACAATAGCGCCAAATTTACATCAATACATTTAGTAATTAGCTATATCTAATTGATTTTTAAAGCTAATTCATTAGGGGGATAGTCCTATTATAAGTACAGCTAATATCACTCAGCAATTTGGCGCAAAGCCGCTGTTTGAAAACATTTCGGTAAAATTCGGTGAAGGTAACCGCTACGGCCTGATTGGTGCCAATGGATGTGGTAAGTCAACCTTTATGAAAATCCTTAGCGGAGAACTTGAGCCGACTGGTGGTAACGTAAGTTACGATCCTAACGAACGTGTGGCAAAGCTGAATCAGGACCAGTTCGCTTATGAAGAGTTCACGGTAATCGATACGGTTATCATGGGCTATAAAGAACTTTGGAAAGTTAAGCAAGAACGTGACCGCATCTATTCATTGCCAGAAATGAGCGAAGAAGAGGGCATGTTAGTTGCGGATTTGGAAGTTCAGTTCGCTGAAATGGATGGCTACATGGCTGATTCTAAGGCGGGTGAATTGCTTCTTGCTGTGGGTATTCCAGAAGAACAGCACTACGGATTGATGAGCGAAGTCGCACCTGGTTGGAAGCTACGTGTTCTTCTTGCTCAGGTTCTGTTTGCAGACCCGCATATCATGCTGCTTGACGAACCAACCAACAACTTGGATATGGACACTATCCGTTGGTTAGAAGATACGCTAAACCAACGCAACTGTACGATGATCATTATCTCGCACGACCGTCACTTCCTAAATTCTGTATGTACGCATATGGCGGATCTGGATTACGGCGAATTACGAATCTATCCGGGTAACTACGATGAGTACATGACCGCGGCTTCACAAGCACGTGATCGTCTACTGTCTGATAATGCGAAGAAGAAAGCTCAGATCGCTGAACTACAGACATTCGTTGCACGTTTCTCGGCTAACGCATCTAAAGCTAAACAAGCAACATCTCGTGCTAAGCAGATCGACAAGATCCAACTGGCAGAAGTTAAAGCATCAAGCCGTCAGAACCCATTTATTCGTTTTGAGCAATCGAAAGAGTTGTTTCGTAATGCACTGATTGTTGAAAATCTGAGCCAAGGTTTTGAAGACGATCTGTTTAGTGATTTCAACGCTATATTCGAAGTCGGTGAGCGTGTCGCAATCATCGGTGAGAACGGGGTCGGTAAAACCACACTACTTAATACATTAGCGGGTGTACTAGAGCCTCGCACAGGTGAATTTAAGTGGTCAGAAAACGCTAACATCAGTTACTACGCTCAAGATCATGCGCATGACTTTGAAGAAGATATGAATCTGATGGACTGGATGGGCCAGTGGCGTCAAGCAGGAGATGATGAACAAGTTATCCGTAGCTTCCTTGGTCGTATGCTGTTCTCTCAAGATGACATCAAAAAGTCAGTGAAAGTACTCTCTGGTGGTGAACAGGGTCGTATGTTGCTTGGCAAAATCATGATGCACAAACCGAATATGCTGTTAATGGACGAGCCGACCAACCACATGGATATGGAGTCGATCGAATCGCTTAACAACGCGCTTGAGCAGTACAAAGGCACACTATTCTTCGTCTCGCACGACCGAGTATTTGTAGACTCACTGGCTACTCGAATTATTGAAATCAAGAACAACAAAATTACCGATTTCAAAGGAACGTATTCAGAATTCCTTAAAGCTCGTGGTATCGAGGGATAGTTCTCTCCAGCCAGACAAGTAAAAGCCTCCTTGCGGATAACTCCTATCACTTAACGTGTTTGGAACGAACAGGGTAGAGTTTTACTTATAGGAACGGCCCTTGATTTGGGCCGTTTTTTCGTTCTGGCAGAATATAACGCTTCACTTGCTCTCGCATTGCCCGCAACTCTTTTTATGTCGGGAAATATAAAATTAAGGGCGCATGGGAGGTGTTTTGCCAGTATCGGTTAACTTGCTGGATTGCCTTTTACGTCAAACTCCATTTTATCTGCGCCGGTAAATACCTGGAACCTCAAACCTTTGGCTCGAGCTATGGTGGTAATTCCAAATTTTTGTGCCAAATCTAACCCCATTTGCGTCACTCCTGAACGGGACAAAAGCACGGGAATTCCCATTTGAGCAACTTTAATCACCATTTCTGAGGTTAAGCGACCTGTGGTGTAGAAAATTTTGTCATCACCGCTTTGCTCATTGAGCCACATTTCACCGGCTAGCGTATCAACTGCGTTATGACGGCCTACATCTTCAACAAAAGAAAGAACCTCATTGGCTTTACATACCGCACAACCGTGAACGGCGCCGGCTTTTTTATAGGTGTCGTTGTAGTGAGTCAGGGCTTCGAGCGCGGAGTATATTTCTGATTGCTTAATTTTGACTTGAGGAACTTGATAGTTTTCTAGTTGTTTCATCACATTGCCGTACATGGTGCCTTGACCACAACCTGATGTGACGGTTTTTTTCTTCAGTGCGCCCTCGACTTGTTGAGTGTCTTCACTGGTGATTACCGCTGAAGTATGCGTTTCCCAGTCAATAATCACAGATTCCAATGCCTGTGGATCGGAAATAAAACTCTGGTTTTTTAAATAGCCAAGCACGAGTGACTCAGGGCGTGATCCTAATGTCATCAAGGTAACCACTTCTTTCCAGTTAAGCATGACGGTTAAAGGACGTTCGCAAGCTATCTGTTTGGTGAGCTTTTCACCGTATTCATCAAACACTTCAACTTCAAGTGTCTGCATTGGGTTTTCACTAGTTTTAATAATGTTTGGTTTAACCACAGAGTTATCCTATTCGATCTATCCGCATTCGCGGAGTGCTGCTTGCAAATAATGTTCCGCCTCTATAATAAGGGTAGGGAATTGCATTGTTTAGGACTAGGTACAAATATTGCAAAGTAAAACCCAGATTGTATCAATTACACAATCCAAACCTGACAAACAACAGTGTACAAGTTGGTGAACTATGCCAGAACAGCAAACTATGTCCGTTAAAGCAGAAAAGTCCGAAGATTTATGGTCAATCGGGTGCAACTTAATCGCACATGAAATTAGTACCGGACTATGGACGACGACGCAGTGGCAACTTTCAAGCTTTGATCTACAGCCAGATGAGTCGCACCAGAGAGTCATTGCTCTGCAACTGCATCGGGATGAAAGAACGGATTACCGTTTTAACTTGAGTTCTCAACAACCTAAGCTATTTTTGGTTCTTGATACTATGGAGTCCGAAGACGATCCTAATATTGTCATACTCACAGCCTCGCAAAGTGTTGCTGGCCAATACATGGATGGCGATTACCTAGTGCTTTCTAATGACATGCCGCTTGCGGTACAAGCATGGATGGAGGCGTATATTGGTCGTCATGGTGAACTGCTAGAAGAAAGACGTAAAAAGCGTAAAGGGGCGGGTAGAGCAAGTGGCAACTAGTTTCCTAAGTCGCTGGTCACAACGTAAACTCGATGCGCAAGGTTCTGAGCCTGAGTTGGTTGAATCAGGTGAAAGTGCAAATTTGCCAGATAACGCTGATTCTTCACTGGAACTTGCGCCAGACATCCCTGAACAACAGAGTGCAGAAGCGAGTGAATCTGAGCTCAGCGTCGCGTCTTTGTTGACTTCAGAGGTCGAGTCAGCAGTCAAAAAGGCCGCGTTACGCAAACTCTTTTTATCAGGGCAATTCAGTGAAATTGACGGGCTCAATGATTACGATCATGACTATAAAGCGGTTAAGAATCTCTCTTCAGAAGTCGCCAGCAAACTTCGCGAATGGGTCAATGCACGCGAAGAAGAACCGAAACCGTCTTCTGAACTGGATAATAATTACCAGCTAACCGATCAAGATTCCTTGATTCAACCCGAAGACGTTGAACAAGAGTCAGAACTTGAGCGAGAATCGATGGGACAAAATATACCACACAATAAATAGGTACATTTTGACTAAACCATCAATTAACAGAGTGGGACAATTTGTCTCACTCTGTTTTTTTGTCACCAATAAAGATAAGGAAATATTCTAATTCATTGATTTTAATGTAAATAAAAGTTGGTACAGCATTTGCAATTAGGAGTGCAGGTGAATATTCCGTTCTAACTGGAACTGAGCAATGCTAAAACAACTACTACAAGAATCATCGTCAACATCCAATGGTAAAGCGCGTCTTTATGCATTTGAGAACACGGTTGAACTAACGAACTTAATTCCTCCCACGGTAAGTTACGAGAGTGGTGGTAATACGCTTATCGTCGGTCCGACTTCAATCATCGAAAGCGCTGCTGCTCAATTGGGTCAAATGAATAGCCTAACCTTGCTTTCTACTGATGGCGAACAAGGTCAACACGCGAATCTGTATTACGCTAACACAGTTCAAGTATCAGGATTCCTGGGCACCTTTTCAGTGCTAATCGAAAACAACGGCCTAGAGAGCAATCTGGCTAAGGTCGCGTTAAATCATGATTGTTTTGATATCGTTTTGGATCTGTGCCTCAACAGTTGCATGAGTGAAGAGGTTCCTGTCCCTGGTTATTACCCAGTTGGCAGAGGTTATCCAAAACTGGCTGAAGCATTAGAAGAAATTCCGACGCTGATGGGGACATTTGATAAACCCAAATTTTTCCGTCTGGATACAGACAAATGTGCGCATAGCTCTCGTGGTGTAAAAGGTTGCGAGCGATGTGTTGACGCCTGCCCTGCTGGTGCGTTATCGAGCGAAGGCAGTGATAAAACCGGTCATCGCATTGAGATTAACCCTTACTTATGTCAAGGCGTCGGTACTTGTGCCACTGCTTGTCCGACAGAAGCAATTCACTATGCGTTACCGAATCCACAAGATACACAAAAATTCATCGAACGAACCTTAGCAAATTATGAATCAGAAGGTGGTGTTGATCCGATCGTACTGATTTGTAGTTCTCGTCACGAGCAATACAACGTGATAGCACTTAAGGCGCTACCTGATAACGTAATCCCTATCGTTGTTGAAGAGTTGCCGTCTGTTGGCGTCGATTCTTGGTTTGCTGCATTAGTAAATGGCGCAACGCAAGTGCTGTTCGCCGCGAGCCGTTTCATGCCTGAAACGATTCAACGAGTCCTCAACAATGAAGTTGCAGTCGCACAAGAACTGCTGGCTCAAATCGGTATCGCGAAAGAAACCATCGACATCGTATACCTAGAGTCATTACGCGAAGGTGCTCCGATTTTATGCACGGATTCATTTGACCTCGCACTGGGTGATTTGCCGGGTAATAAGCGTCAACGACTGTTTACTGCTCTCGATGCGCTTGCTCAGTCAAGAATTCCGGTCGAAAACATTGTTGAACTTCCGGCCAATGCCCCTTACGGCAATATTTCATGCAAATCGAGTGATTGTACTCTGTGCATGAGTTGTGTGGCCGTGTGTCCAACTCGTGCGTTGCATACTGACGGTGACTCTCCGTCGCTCAAGTTCGTCGAACAAGACTGTATCCAGTGTGGTTTATGTACTAAAGCGTGTCCAGAGCAGGCGCTTACGATGACGACACGTATGAACTGGGACAAGGCGAGTCGTCAGCAAGCGACGGTAATCCATCAAGAAAAAGCCGCGGAATGCATTCGTTGTCAAAAGCCGTTTGCCCCACAGTCAATGATTGACATGCTTCAAAATAAGTTACGCGGTCACTCTCATTTTTCAGACCAAGCTTCGCTAAACAGAATTGCGATGTGTGAAGACTGTCGTGTTGTCGATATGTTCGAATCGATGGTGGAAGACCCAACTAAACAACTGAATTACTAGGGTAGAAAGCAATGGAAAATCAACAACAAACTCTACGCGCTGAAATTTACCTTGTGCTATCAGCACTTTTCCGTCGGGCGCCATCAGAAGAGATGGTGAGTTTTCTCAGTGAGTTGGAGATTGAACAGAGTGCAAGCGCAATGCAGTCCGCTTGGATCGGTTTGCAAAACGCAGCCCGAGAATCTAACCAAGAAGCGTTAAACGATGAGTACCAAGAATTATTCATTGGTATTGGTCGTGGTGAAGTGATGCCTTTCGCCTCTTGGCATCTTACGGGTTCACTGATGGAAAAACCATTGGCTTCGATTCGTCACGATCTTGCAATTCTTGGTCTAGAGCGCGAAGAGCAGGTCAAAGAGCCAGAAGATCACTTCTCTGCACTTTGTGAAGTGATGTCTGTACTTACCGCTGAAGATGAAGAGCTGCAACAGGTATTTTTCAATAAGCACTTAGCAACGTGGTTTAACGCGTTAACGAAACAGATCAAGGCTGCTCAGCACGCCAATTTCTACGTGGCTGTTGCCGAATTAACTGACGCATTTATGACCCTTGAGCAAGTGCGTTTTAGTGAAAATCTACAAAGTGGAAAAAACAAATTAAAAATTGATGTTAAGAACGTGACTGAGTACGAGCAAGCTCAGCAATAAGCGTCACATCGATGCAATACCTACTAATAAGGGTAAGGAAGCAATAATGAAAGACGATAATAAGTTAAATCAAAGCCGCAGGGATCTTCTCAAAGGCTTAACTACGGCAGCAGTTGCTGGAGCGGTAGTCGCTGGAACCACTAAAGTGGCTAGTGCTTCAGAATCTGTATTGCCAAAACAAGACGTGAAGAAAACTGGCTATCACGAAACTCAGCATATTCGTGACTACTACGATACGCTATAGGAGCCTAACCAATGAAACTAGTTAAACGCTCCGATAGTGTGAGCAAAGAGCAACACCAACTCGGCGTTTCACGCCGTGCCTTTATGAAAAACAGTACCCTTGCAGCAGGCGGGGCCGTAGTAGGGGCAAGCCTGTTCGCACCAGGAATGATCAAAAAAGCGCAAGCTAAGTCTGTTGATCCTTCAGCGAAGACTGAGATCAAAAGAACGATTTGTTCTCACTGTTCTGTAGGTTGTGGTATCTACGCCGAAGTACAAAATGGTGTTTGGACAGGCCAAGAGCCTGCTTTTGACCACCCGTTCAATGCTGGTGGACATTGTGCAAAAGGTGCAGCGCTGCGTGAACATGGCCATGGTGAACGCCGTCTCAAATACCCAATGAAGCTCGAAAATGGCAAATGGGTCAAACTGAGCTGGGATCAAGCTATCGAAGAAATTGGTAACAAGGTTCTCGATATTCGTAAAGAATCTGGTCCAGATTCCGTTTACTGGTTAGGCAGTGCAAAGCACAACAACGAACAAGCGTACATGTTCCGTAAAATGGCATCACTTTGGGGAACCAATAACGTAGACCATCAGGCGCGTATCTGTCACTCAACAACAGTAGCTGGGGTAGCAAATACTTGGGGCTACGGTGCAATGACGAACTCGTTCAACGATATGCACAACTGTAAGTCGATGCTGTTTATCGGTTCGAACCCTGCTGAAGCGCACCCAGTGGCAATGCAGCATATCTTAATCGCGAAAGAGAAAAACAACTGTAAGATCGTTGTTGCTGACCCTCGTCGTACACGTACCGCAGCAAAATCTGATCACTATGTTTCGCTTCGCCCAGGGTCAGATGTTGCGTTTATCTGGGGTATTTTATGGCATGTTTTTGCTAACCAGTGGGAAGACAAAGAGTTTATCCGTCAACGTGTGTTTGGTATGGATGAAATTCGTCAGGAAGTCGCAAAGTGGACTCCTGCTGAAGTTGAGCGCGTAACAGGCGTCTCTGAAGCCGATGTATACAAAACGGCGAAACTTCTTTCTGAAAACCGTCCTGGATGTGTTGTTTGGTGTATGGGTGGTACTCAGCACACCACAGGTAACAACAATACCCGTGCATACTGTGTACTGGAACTTGCGCTAGGTAACATGGGTAAGTCAGGTGGCGGTGCGAACATCTTCCGTGGTCACGATAACGTGCAAGGCGCGACAGACTTAGGCGTACTTTCTCATACGCTTCCAGGTTACTACGGCCTTGCAGATGGATCTTGGAAACACTGGGCGAAAGTGTGGGATCTTGACTACGAGTGGGTTAAAAATCGATTCGACCAAAATGAATACCGTGGTAAGAAACCGATGAACAATATGGGTATTCCGGTTTCTCGTTGGATCGATGGCGTTTTAGAGAACAAAGAAAATATCGAGCAGAATGACAATATTCGCGCGATGTTCTACTGGGGACACGCGGTTAACTCGCAAACTCGTGGCGTCGAGATGCGTAAGGCAATGCAAAAATTGGATATGATGGTGATCGTCGATCCATATCCAACAGTTGCTGCGGTAATGAACGACCGTACAGATGGCATTTACCTTCTTCCAGCGACCACTCAGTTTGAAACCTACGGTAGTGTGACAGCGTCAAACCGTTCTATTCAATGGCGTGACAAAGTGGTTGAGCCGTTGTTCGAGTCAAAACCTGATCATGAAATCATGTACCTTCTGACTAAGAAGCTTGGTTTCTCCGATCAACTGTTTAAAAACGTAAAAGTTGAAAACAACCAACCACTTATCGAAGACATCACGCGTGAATTTAACCGTGGTATGTGGACAATTGGCTACACGGGTCAAAGCCCAGAGCGTTTGAAAACGCACCAACAAAATTGGCACACCTTCCACAAGACGTCGTTAGAAGGTGAAGGTGGCCCTGCTCATGGTGAAACCTATGGTCTACCATGGCCGTGTTGGGGTACGCCTGAGATGAAACATCCGGGTACACATATTCTTTATGATACGTCTAAGCCAGTTGCTCAAGGCGGTGGTAACTTCCGTGCTCGCTTTGGTGTGGAATTTGAAGGCAATAATATTCTTGCTGAAGATAGTTATTCTAAAGGCTGTGAGCTTGAAGATGGATATCCAGAATTTACCGACAAACTGATCAAAGCACTCGGATGGTGGGATGACCTCACAGCAGAAGAGAAAGCCGCGGCAGAAGGCAAAAACTGGAAAACGGATCTCTCTGGCGGTATTCAGCGAGTAGCTATTAAACATGGTTGTATTCCATTTGGTAACGCGAAAGCGCGTGCTGTGGTTTGGACATTCCCAGACCGTGTTCCGCTGCACCGTGAGCCACTGTACACACCTCGCCGCGACCTTGTTGCTGATTACCCAACATGGGATGACAGTGAGTCAATCTACCGTCTACCGACCATGTACAAGTCGATCCAAGACAAAGATGTCTCTGCTGAGTACCCAATTATATTAACGTCTGGTCGTTTGGTTGAATATGAAGGTGGTGGTGAAGAGACACGTTCAAACCCATGGCTTGCTGAACTTCAACAAGAGATGTTTGTAGAAGTTAACCCGAAAGATGCGAATGACCTTGGTTTTAAAGATGGCGATATGGTGTGGGTAGAAGGTGCTGAGAAAGGCCGCATTCACGTAAAAGCAATGGTGACTCGTCGAGTGAAACCAGGCCTTGCCTTCATTCCGTTCCACTTCGGCGGAAAATTCCAAGGTGAAGATCTTCGCTCTAAGTACCCAGAAGGTTGTGACCCATATGTCATTGGTGAATCAGCAAATATTGCCACCACTTATGGCTATGATCCTGTTACTCAGATGCAGGAAACTAAAGTCACCCTATGTAACATTCGCAAAGCGTAAGGAGTCCACTGATGGCTAGAATGAAATTCCTTTGTGACACCAAACGCTGTATCGAATGTAACGGCTGTGTCACTGCATGTAAGAACGAAAATGACGATGCGCTTGAGTGGGGTATTCAACGTCGTCGCGTAGTCACACTCAATGATGGCGAACCAGGTGAAAACTCGATTTCGGTTGCGTGTATGCACTGTACCGATGCGCCATGTAAAGCCGTGTGTCCTGCTGACTGCTTCGAGCACACCGAAGATGGCATCGTGTTACACAACAAAGATCTTTGCATCGGTTGTGGTTACTGCTTATTCGCGTGCCCGTTTGGTGCTCCTCAGTTCCCTAAACAAGCTTCGTTTGGTGAACGCGGTAAAATGGACAAGTGTACATTCTGTGCTGGCGGTCCTGAAACTGAACCAGGTTCGGTAGAAGAACGCCAAAAATACGGTGCCAACCGCATTGCAGAAGGTAAGCTCCCAATGTGTGCTTCTCTATGCTCGACAAAAGCGCTGCTTGCCGGTGATGCAGAAAAGGTCTCTGACATCTTCCGTCAACGCGTTGTTGAACGTGGAGCCAAGGGCGCGGGCTGGACAGATGGCAATGATCTGTCTTATGACGCAACGAAAAGCTAACGGTGGAGAGATTCATGTTTTCAATGTTTAAACGTGCATCTCTTGCGATGCTGTCACTGATGGCAGCATTGCTTTTTGCTTTGTCGTTGCCTGCGCATGCTGAGCAAAAAGAGTCTGATGTTGCACAACGTGAAATGACGCAATTAGCTGGTGCCGATTATTGGCGTCAAGTTCGTCAGGGCGAAGTGGGCTACACGACGTCTCAGTTCCCAGAGCACGGAATGCTAATTAGTACCCCAGGTCAAGCTTGGTACATTTTAAAAGAAAAATGGATGTCTCCTGCGGGAGCTGTGGCGATTTTCGGTAGTATCGCATTAGTGACCATGATGTATATCGTGATTGGGCCGCTAATGTTAAGTGCGCCTCGGACGGGCAAAAAGATCAAACGCTGGTCCCGTCTTGATCGTGCACTGCACTGGAGTATGGCTTTTACCTTCCTGACACTGGCCTTTAGTGGCTTGATGCTGGTTTATGGTAAGCATTTCCTTAAACCGTATATCCCGACTGACCTTTGGGGATTCATCATTATGCTGGCTAAGCAGTACCACAACTACATAGGTCCTATTTTCTATGTGCTGTTACTTTGCGTACTGGTTAAGTGGTGGCGAAAATCTACCTTTAAGAAGGTCGATATCACATGGTTTATGAAACTGGGCGGCATGGTTGGTAAGCACAAAGGTTCTCACCCGTCTGCTGAGTTCTCAAACGCTGGTGAAAAAGCGCTATTCTGGCTACTGATCGTAGTGGGTAGTGTTGTTGCTTTAAGTGGATTAGTACTTGATTTCCCAATCTTTGGCCAGACACGCAGAGATATGGAACTGTCGAACCTAGTTCATATGCTAGCGGCACTGATCCTAATCTGTGGTTTCGTTTTCCATATCTACATTGGTTTGTTTGGTATGGAAGGGGCACTGGAAGGTATGGTGACTGGCGAAGTCGATGAGACCTGGGCGAAAGAGCACCACGATCTCTGGTATCAGGAGATGATGGAGAAAGAGCAACAGCAAACGACAGCGAGCACTGAAGAAGTAAAAGGAGTCCGAGCAGATGAACAAGCCTAATAATGGTATCTGGATTGCGTATATCCTTAGTATCTTCACGCCTTTCACTTGCTTGATCTCAGGTGTTATCGCGATTGTTTACGCAGGGTATCGTCTTGATAAAGGAGAAGATGGCGCTCTTGTTGATTCCCATTACTACGGGTTAATTCGTACCTTCTTCCTTAATCTGACCTTCTTTGTTGTTCTGATCATCACTGTCGCTACCTCAAATGGTGTGCTGATTGGTGTCAATGACTACTGGTACAACAGCCATGTGATTGATGAGATTGCTTACTACATTCCATACGTGGGTATGTTGTTTGGCTCGGTAGCGATTTTGCTTTGGTTTGTGCGTATGTATCAAGGGATGCAGAAGCTTAAGGCCAACCAGCCATTTAGTATGGTCAAAGGTCCAAATCTATAATTAATTCAAAGCCCTGTTTAACAGGGCTTTTTTGCCGATGCAGAAATCTTATCGCAAGGCAACGGTTACGAGCTAGTGAAGTTCTTTTTCTTACTAACGTTCGCCGCTGCGATTCCTGCTATTGTATCCGGTGGTATTGCTGAGCGTGCCCGTTTCTACCCAATCCTTATTGCAACGTTTTTTACTGTAGGTCTGGTCTACCCGGTGTTTGAAGGTATGATCTGGAACGGCAACTATGGCTTACAAGGGTGGTTTGAAGCTCAGTTTGGCTATGGCTTCCACGACTTTGCAGGTTCTGTAGTCGTTCATGGTGTCGGAGGTTGGATTGCTCTGGTTGCGGTTATCTTCCTCGGCATGCGTAAAGGTCGTGTCCGTGCGGGTAAACACACAAACTTTGCCCCATCCAATATTCCGTTTCTGGCGTTAGGTGCGTGGATTCTATGCGTCGGATGGTTTGGCTTTAACGTCATGTCAGCTCAGACACTGAATGGCATCAGTGGTCTTGTGGCCATGAACTCTTTGATGGCGATGGTGGGCGGCATTGTAGCAGCGCTAATTGCAGGCAAAAACGACCCAGGCTTTATCCACAATGGTCCTTTAGCAGGACTTGTCGCGGTTTGTGCGGGTTCAGACCTGATGCATCCGATTGGTGCGTTGGTCACAGGTTCACTCGCTGGCGCTCTATTTGTTTACTTATTTACCTACCTACAGAACAAGACAAAAATTGACGATGTACTGGGTGATTGGCCTTTGCATGGGGTATGTAGCGCGTGGGGCGGTGTAGCGGCAGGTATTTTCGGCCAGAGTGCTCTCGGCGGTCTTGGAGGCGTCAGTTTAACAGTGCAAGTTCTAGGGACCTTGGCGGGCATTTCTATTGCTTTAGTCGGTGCCGTGCTCGTCTATGGTGTCATCAATAAACTAACGGGCCTGCGCCTTTCTGAAGAAGATGAGTTTAACGGTGCAGATTTGGCTATTCACAAAATTTCGTCAACAAACGAAGATTAAATGCGTGAAGATTGGTGTTTCGGAAGGCAGTCAAGTGGCTGCCTTTTTGTTTAACCTCACAAAAAATGGGTAAAACTACGGTAACTTCGACCATGGTCTAATCTTGTTGGCTTATACCGAGAATCAGACAATGCTAAGCTAACTCAATGAGCACTAAAGAGGATGTGGTATGAAGCTCCCGTATCGTAATGTCGTTGTATTAACCGGCGCTGGAATCTCTGCTGAGTCTGGTATTGAAACGTTTCGCACACAGGATGGGCTGTGGGAAAACCACCGTATAGAAGATGTGGCAACGCCGGAAGGCTTTGAGCGTAATCCAGATTTAGTGCAAGACTTTTATAATAAACGTCGCTTAGGGCTACAAAATCCGACAATCAAACCAAATCCTGCTCACATTGCTTTGGGCAAACTCGAGCAGGAGCTGGAAGGTACTGTCACCGTTATTACCCAAAACATTGACAATCTCCATGAACGCGGTGGGAGTAATAATGTCATCCATATGCACGGCGAGCTATTAAAAGCGCGTTGCAGTGAATCAAATCAGGTTGTTGAAGAGAAGGGTGAAATCCATACCGGCGATCTTTGCCATTGCTGTCAGATCCCTGCTCAAATGAGGCCTCATGTGGTTTGGTTTGGTGAGATGCCTTTAAAAATGGGCGATATTTATGCCTCATTAGAAGCCGCTGACTTGTTTGTTTCTATCGGCACGTCTGGGGTCGTTTATCCTGCCGCTGGATTCGTGCATGACGCTAAAATGCATGGCGCACACACGATTGAAATCAACTTGGAACCGAGTGCAGTAGAAAGTGAGTTTGAAGAGAAGCGTTACGGAAAGGCGAGTATTGAAGTACCTAAATTGGTAGAAGAGATCCTTGCACTGCAGCAAGCGGATGCAAAACACGCTTAAGATAATCTTTGCTATAGACTCTCAGCCATTGCGCTGGGAGTTTTTCATTAGGTACATCGCTTGATCGGTCTTGATCAACGCTTCTTTAAATTTTTCCCGTCTGGTTTGTGGCTCTATGCCATAGCTGTAACTGATAGAGTGCTCCTCAAGCTGTTTATCCAGATTCTTAATCAGTTCATCACTGTGACCAACAGGCACAACAGCGACGAACTCATCGCCACCAATTCGGTACGCGCTTCCCCGGCTGGGTAGTGAAGATTTTAACCCTCGCGCAAAGCGTATGATTAACAGATCACCTGCAGAATGCCCCTTACTGTCATTGACCAGTTTAAGACCGTCAAGGTCGAAATAAATTAAATCAAAAGTGTCTAATTCTATTTCTGAAAGTCTTTTACGGTTATATAAACCCGTCAACTCATCGATGGTCGCTCTATTGTGCATGTCGTACACTAAACGAGTGATACCAAATGCGATCATTAGATAGGCAATTTGTAGGCTGCCATCTTCAATCAGAGTATGAAGGAAGTCATTGTTATCGGCCCACCTATCAAGCTCGTCTATCTCTGTGATGACGTCGTAAGCCTGATTAAGAATGAGCAGCAGGAAACCGATTTTGACCAATCTGTTGGTCACCACTTTTCGCGCCAGGATAAAGTAGATAAACAGTAGAATGAACAGTGTGTTCGACTCAAACAGTAAGTCATTACGTGACTCGATATTCAATGTCTGGCCGAAGTAAGCAGTAATAAAGGTCATGGCCCCAATAAAGGCGGAGGAGAGTAACACTAGATAATATTTGGTATTTATACTCAATAGCTGCTCCTTTGCTAGATCGGCGTCTATGGGCTGCAAATACAAATAAAGCGGCCGGAGCCGCTTTTTAAGTATATAACTGAAAACTAACTTTTGGATTAGTTATTCACTTTAAGTTTCTGGAAATATTCGTCGTAAAGCACGCTCGCTTCGCCAACTTCATCTTGCCATGTACCGCTGTCCATCACTTCTTGTGGAGGGAAGATGCTTGGATCGTTAGCAAATTCTTTTGGTAGTAGGTCATGCGCTGTCGCTACAGGAGTAGGGTAACCAATCTGTAGTGCAATCTTAGCGGCGTTCTCTGGACGAAGTAGGAAATCGATCATTTTGTGTGCAGCATCAACGTTTTTAGCGCCAGCTGGAATCGCTAAGCTATCCATCCAGAAAACGGTGCCTTTTTCTGGCCAGATGATATCGATTGAAGCGCCTTCTTCACGCGCCATGTATGCACTGCCGTTCCAAAGCATGCCAAGTGATACTTCACCTGCTAGGTATGGGTTTGCAGGAAAATCAGAGTTAAAAACTAATACGTTTGGCATTAGCTTTTTCAGTTCTTGGTAAGCAGCTTCGATCTCTTTTGGATCGGTTGTGTTTGGTGAATAACCGAGTTTGGTTAGGGCAATATGGAACACTTCGCGAGAGTCATCCATTAACATTAATTGGCCTTCCCACTTACTGTCCCAGAAATCGTCCCATTTTGTGACTGACGACTTGTCTAGCATATCTGAGTTGATGCCAATGCCCGTTGCGCCCCAGATATAAGGGATAGAGTAATTGTTGTTTGGATCGAACGGCTTGTTAAGGAAGTTAGTGTCTAGATCACTGAAATGAGACAGCTTAGTTTTGTCGATTTGTTGAAGCATGTCTTCTTTGCGCATTTTTGACACGAAGTAAGTAGACGGTACTACTAGATCGTAACCAGAACCCTGGGTCTTAAGCTTGGCATACATGCTTTCGTTAGACTCGTAAGTCGAGTAGATAACTTTGATCCCAGTTTCTTTTGTAAAGTCTTCAAGAACTTCATTTGGAATGTATTCAGACCAGTTGTAGAAGTAGAGTTCTTGATCAGCAGCCATTGCAGGAGTAGCGATCAAAGTCGCTGCGCACAGTGCGCTTGCATAGAATTTACTTTTCATTATGTTTCCGTTTTTCTTTGCTTAATCAGCATAAGACCCATCCAAGCCAAATACTATGATTAAGCAGTGAGTTAACTTTCTTGTTAGGACAACAAGAGATACAAAACGGAATTATATCAGCCCAAGACCAAAATAGGCAGCCAAGGCTGCCTATTTTCATAATTTTCGCTGACTTATTGACCAGCTTTAAGTTTAAGGAAGTATTCCTCGTACTTAACCGTCAAGTCACCCACTGAATCTTGCCACTCTACGCGGTCAAGATCTTCTTGAGAAGGGAATAGTGGAGCGATGTCTTTGAACTTCGCGTTAGACTCAGCAACGGCTGTCAGATAACCTGTGTCACGAGAAATCTGCTCAGCGATTTCTGGACGTAGTAAGAAGTCGATCATCTTATGTGCCGCATCTACGTTTTTCGCACCAGAAGAAATAGCAAAGTTATCAACCCAACCGATACCGCCTTCTTTAGGGAAGACAAGTTTAAGGTTCATACCTTCGTTTTGAGCTGTCGCTGCGCTGCCATTCCAAAGCATACCAACGCCAACTTCACCTGACATGTAAGGAGCACCTGGGTTATCAGAGTTAAAGACCAATACGTTTGGCATTAACTTTTGGAGTTCCGCGTACGCTTCATCAATCTGTTTAGGGTCAGTTGAGTTACCAGAGTAACCTAACTTGCGCAGAGCGATGTGGAACACTTCACGAGTGTCATCCATTAGCATTAGCTGACCTTCAAGCTCAGGGTTCCATAGATCCGCCCAGCTTTGAAAATCGTTCGCGTCGTACATGTCTGTGTTTACCGCAAGACCAGTAATCGCAACAACGTGTGGAATAGAGTAGTCGTTGTTAGGATCGTATGGCTTATCTAGGTAATTTTTATCAAGGTTGTCGAAGTTTGACAGCTTAGATTTGTCAATCTTCTGCAACATACCTTCGTCGCGCATTTTTGCTACGAAATACGTCGAAGGTACGACTAGGTCGTAACCTTGATTATGAGTTTTTAGCTTCGCGTACAAAGTCTCGTTTGACTCGTAAGTCGAGTAGATAACTTTGATACCCGTTTCTTTGGTAAATTGCTCTAGGATATTACTGTTGATGTAAGGACCCCAGTTCATAAATACCAGTTCTTTGTTTTCGTCCGCTGCCACTGAACCAGAGAACAGAGAAAGCGCACATGCACTACCAGCTAATAGAGTAGCCCATTTCTTCATTGACGTTAGCTCCAAACCAAACGTAGATAGAAAAACAGAATGGCTTAACCCATTCTGTCTCGTTTTAAATACTGAATTACTTCACTTTTTCTCTAGCCAATAGCTGTGATGCTACGACTAGAACAAGTGAGACAATCAGCATTACTGTTGCTAAGGCATTCACTTCCGGTGATATGCCGACTTTTACCATTGAATAAATTTTCAGTGGCAAAATTTCATAAGTTGGTCCTGTCACAAACGAGCTGATGATCACGTCGTCTAGTGAAAGGGTGAAACTCAATAGCCAACCCGCCGCAACGGCCGGTTTAGCCAGTGGCAAAATGATCTGTTTTAAAATGGTCCATTCACTGGCACCCAGATCTTTCGCCGCTTCAAGCATTTTTACGTCAAAGCCGTTCAAGCGACTGTAGACGGTGACTACCACGAATGGCAGACAGAATGTAATGTGAGCAATCAACAGGGTGAAAAAGCCCAATTGAGCGCCAAGCACCAAAAACAAGGCCAGTAACGAGATTGCCATGACGATATCTGGAGACATCATAACAACAAACAGCATGCCATTAACTGCGCCTTTACCCTTAAACGAGTAACGGAATAGGGCAACGGCAGTCAAACTGCCGATAATTGTAGCAGCTGTAGCAGAAAAGATGGCGACATTTAGTGAATGCCAAGCAGCCTGCATTAAACTGTCATTGTTGATCAGCGTCTCATACCATTTAGTGGTAAAGCCACCCCATTTCATTCCAAATTTGTTGGCATTGAATGAGTTAACAATCAACACCACGATTGGCAAATACAAAAATGCATACACCAATGTCATAAAGCTAAATCGAACAGTACGTCCCATCAGTCTAGCTCCACTTTCTTATTCAATAATTTACCTGCTCTGTAGTAGGCGTAGAGCATGATTGCCATCGCAATGGTCAGTGCAATACTTGTGGCTGCGCCAAACGGCCAATCACGAGCGTTAAGCACTTGGCTCTTAATCACGTTACCAATCAGTAGATTCTTCGCTCCACCCAGTAGATCCGATATGTAGAACATACCGAGAGCTGGCAACAGCACCAACAAACAACCCCCGATAATGCCAGGCATTGTTAGTGGTAGAATAACTTTTGTGATGGTCTGAAACTTGTTCGCACCTAAATCTTTCGCTGCTTCAATGTATGTGTTGTCCAACTTCTCAATAGCCGAGTAGAGGGGCAAAATCATAAAAGGTAATAGGATATAGACTAAACCAATCATCACTGCCGTCTCTGTGTACATAAGACGAAGTGGTTTATCAATAATGTCCAGCGCCATGAGCGATTGGTTTAGAATACCTTGAGTACCCAACACAATTTTAAGTCCGTAGGTACGGATAAGTGAGTTAGTCCAAAATGGAACAATCACTAGAAACAGCATAAATGGACGCCATTTCTCTGGCATCTTAGCGACGATGTAAGCAAATGGATAACCAATGACTAAACACAGTAACGTCGCAATAATAGCCATGTAAAATGAGTGCAATAGCACTTTGGCGTACAACGGATCAAGCAATCGGAAATAGTTATCGAGAGTAAACGTCATCTCGATCAGATTTGCTTCGTCGCGAGTCAGAAAACTGGTGCCAATAATCATTACGTTTGGCACAAGCACAAACAGTGTTAGCCAACCAACAATTAAGGCAATGATTGCGTTCTGAAGGCTAAGCTTCTTGGCTTTCATCGAGTACTACCTCCCAGCTTTCAACCCAAGTGATAGCGACTTTTTGACCTAATGAGTGATCCACATCTGGATCATCTTCATTGAAGAACTCGCTGACCATCACACGCATGCCAGATTCCAGTTCAATGACAGAATCTAACGTCATACCTTTGTAGGTACGCTCAGTAACGTGACCAACGATACCTTCTTGTTCTGATTCTTTAATCTCTTCGATACGTAAATCTTCTGGGCGAAGTAGTACTGTTAGTTTGTCACCAGCTGACGCTTCTTTTTCGTAGTATACAACGGACTCTACGCCTTCAATTTCAGCTCGAACGCGTTTTTCGTCAATGCGCTCAATCATGGTGGCGTGGAACACGTTGATCTCGCCGATAAAGCGTGCAACGAATAGATTCTTAGGTTCTTCGTAAATCTCACGTGGTGAACCGTCTTGCTCGATAACACCGTCGCGCATAACGATGATGCGATCTGACATCGATAAGGCTTCTTCTTGGTCGTGAGTAACGAAAATAAAGGTAATACCTAACTGACGCTGTAATTGTTTTAACTCAATTTGCATCTGTTTACGCAGTTTGTAATCAAGTGCAGATAGGGATTCGTCAAGCAAGAGTACTTTTGGCTTGTTCACTACGGCGCGAGCGATAGCGATACGTTGCTGTTGACCACCTGAAAGCTGATGAGGTTTACGCTGAGCCATTTTTTCTAGGCGAACCATACGTAACGCATCCATCACTCGAGGCTCGATTTCAGCTGCATTGACTTTCTGCATGCGGAGACCGAAAGCGACGTTTTCAAACACCGTCATATGGGGAAATAGTGCATAACTCTGGAAAACAGTGTTTACGTGCCTTTGCTCAGCAGGAACTTGAGTTACATTTTGGTTGTCTAGAATGATCTGACCATTGTCAGCACTTTCAAAACCAGCGATCATTCTTAATACGGTTGTTTTACCACAACCAGAAGGGCCCAAAATCGTTAGAAACTCACCATGATTAACATCAAGGTTAAGATTTGCGATGATTTCCTTACCATCGAAACTTTTGCTAATTCCAGTAAGACGAACTACTGGTTGTCCTGCATTTTGTTTAGCGTTCAACGTCTGTTTTTCTCCCACATTGGTCATTTAAAGTGACTTAACTTAATGACCCGTAGTTACACAAATTAGAGGCGCGCATCATAATCACCAAAAGTGTGAATTCAAAGCATTTTCTTATCCTGAAACAGAAAAAATTTTGCAGGTAAAAGTAAACATTCCTTACCATACTCTCTGTACATGGATTAAAGGCTGCAGAAGAGCGTTATTTTTCTTTACCTTAGAGTAAGATAAATGCAATTAGATGGCACATTAGTGGTTAATTATCATCCAAATATGTGAGAAAGCAAGCTCATCAATGAGATTCGATTTTAGACAGCTTAGTGTTGCAGTATAATAGCCTTAATTTTTTATCAACAAGTTGGTTCGGTTTGTGTACAACCAACCACTGGATCCAAGAATGAATAACGATATTGAAAAAGACTTCAATTTGGGCGGTAGCGTAGAGCGTGCTTTGTCTGGTGACTACGACCTTAAAGCAGGGGATGTGTTTAAAGAAGCGTGGCAGCATACCGTTAAGAACTTCCTTTCATTTTCTCCTTCGATCATTATTTTGATAGCGATACAGTTAGCTATCTTCTACGTGGCGTTAAAACTTCAACTGGGTAACCCTGGTATTATCCTTAATGCTTTCACCAATCCTGACGCATTTGATCCGAGCATCTTCAACGCTATCATGGTCGCCAACTTCAGTTATGAAGTGATTAGCGCGCCTATTTATGCAGGTATCAGTCTTATGGCGATGAGTCATGCAGCAGGGTTGACGACTAAACCTCGCCACATTGGTAAGGGACTGCAGTACACAGTTCCAGTTATTCTGGCGACACTGTTTAGCTTATTGCTACAAGGTATCGCAGGAATGATATTTCCGTTCCTATCTTTGTATTTGTCGCTGGCATTCAGTAACTCGATGCTTTTAATCTGTGAGAAACAAGTTCCCCCAATGCAATCACTGCTGCTTTCTCTGCGTGCGGTGAACAAAAAGATATTTGCTCTGGCGGGAATCTATATTGTTGTGTCGATTATGTTTGTGCTCGGCATGATGTTTTACGGCTTAGGTCTAATATTTGTGTTGCCGTTTTTCTTCCATGTTAAGGGGATTGTTTACCGCAACATGTTTGGCATCAAACTAAAAATCATTGCCTCTGACCGACCAAAAGATGAAGACGATAATGACAACGATCCACAAGTGTTCAATGCGTAAAAGTGAATTTATAGCGATTGCTGCTGCGAGTATTATTGCTGGCTGCTCTCTTTATGGGTACGAACGAAATGCCGCAGAAGAGCGCGAAAAAAAGAGAGTGGCAGCGGTTGCAACAGAGATGCAGCAGAAGGTTAAGCCGTCAGCTGTAGGTAGCGCGCCTAATTTTGCTGCCATCACCGATGTAAAACAAAAGAAGCAGGTATTCTTTGACTACCTTCGACCTGGTATCGCACTCGAAAACCAGAGAGTGAGAAACGAGCGTCTGCGCTTAGATTCAATTCAGCAGAACTACTTGCAACAATCGCTCGACGATGCGGATAAGTCTTACGCGCAGCGTTTAGGCAAGCTCTACAATGTTGAAATGCCTGCTGATGGAATATCGCAACAGTGGCTCGACGATATGCTTCACCGTGTCGACGTCATACCTGAAGCACTGGTTTTGGTTCAAGGCGCAAATGAATCGGCGTGGGGCACTTCGCGTTTTGCCACCGAAGCCAATAACTACTTTGGACAATGGTGTTATCAGTCAGGTTGTGGGCTTGTCCCTCTTCAACGTGGCGACGGCATGACCCATGAAGTGGCTAAGTTCAGTTCGGTTCAGCAGTCGATTTACGGCTATTTTATGAACGTCAATCGCAATAACGCTTATGAAGAGCTGAGAGAAATTCGTTATCAACGACATCTTGCCGGACAAAGCTTGACTGATACTGAGGCTGCAATGGCGCTGTCCAATGGATTACTGAAGTACTCTGAACGAGGTGAGGCCTACGTCAACGATTTACAAAGCATGATCAGGCACAATCAGAGCTTCTGGGAAAATCCGATCGTCAAACAATAAGTATATAATTTCATGAAGAAAGTAACGTCAATGTTTTTGGCCGCAGCGCTAACGGGTGCGGCTGTTTTACCTGCTCAAGCTCAAGAATACATGTTCACCTACTCAAAGCTCTACTCACACATGAAGCAGAATGCGAAACAGGGACATGATGATGTAAAAGTAGGTTTTTTCTTCCTCAACGCAGACACAAAACAGTTGTGTAATATCGAGAAAGCGTGGATGGAAAAAGAAGAGCACTACGAAGAGTTAAAGGTCTCGCCTTATAATGAGGTGATTGTCCCGTTAGACAACAACCTTCGCTCAGCAAACCCATTGGTCTTCGTTCATACGCCAATGGACATGCGTTGTGATTTTTCTATGGTAGTCATGACCAAAGAGCCGATGCGCGACAGTGTCACTTACGATCAGGTGAAAGTATTACTACCTCAGATGCAGGCGATTCTTGAGCAGTTAGGCGGGATGTTTGCCAGCTGGTTTACGCCAGACGTCGAAGGGGTAACGCTTGAGTTCCCTAACAAGCTTAACTCTGAAATTACCTTCTCCAACGGCAAGACTAAGCCGATTGTCGATGGTAAAGCGCAGGTATCAGTTGATGAGATCGGTGAGGGCGGTTATATGACTTTGCCGCAGGAAACGGCCCGAGTGCTGCCTTACTTGCCAAGAGCAAAATAAACTTAACAAAAAGGGTCGCATCGCGACCCTTTTTTAATTCTTTCAGATAATTAGATGTTAGTTACATCTAACTTAAGGCTTGGATCAAACTCGTGAACCATATCTGGGTCTTGAACAGTCTGAGTTGGCATTTCTTCTTTATCGAAACCAATATCACCACCGTTGATTACACCAGAGTTTTTGTCGATCGATTTGAAATCAAATAATTCGAAGTCAGCAAGGTGGCTTGGTACGACATTTTGCATCGCACGGAACATCGTCTCGATACGGCCAGGGAAGCGTTTATCCCAGTCATTTAGCATCTGTTTGATGTTCTGACGCTGTAGGTTCGGCTGAGAGCCACACAGGTTACAAGGGATGATCGGGTACTCACGCATTTCAGAATACTTAATGATATCTTTTTCGCGGCAGTACGCTAATGGACGAATAACCACGTGCTCGCCATTATCTGAAACCAGCTTAGGTGGCATCGCTTTCATTTTACCGCCATGGAACATGTTGAGGAACAGTGTCTCAAGAATGTCGTCACGGTGGTGGCCGAGGGCAATTTTAGTAGCACCTAGCTCGTTAGCCGTGCGGTAAAGAATACCACGGCGTAAACGAGAACATAGCGAACAGGTCGTTTTACCTTCTGGAATCTTGTCCTGAACGATTGAGTAAGTGTCTTCTTCAACAATCTTGTACTCAACGCCTAGTGATTCAATGTATTCAGGAAGAATGTGACCAGGGAACCCCGGTTGTTTCTGATCGAGGTTAACGGCAACAAGCGAGAATGAAATCGGCGCGCTCTTTTGCAAGCTCATCAGAATATCAAGCATAGTGAAGCTGTCTTTACCGCCTGACAGACACACCATAATACGGTCTCCATCTTCAATCATATTGAAGTCTTGGATCGCTTGGCCTGTGTTACGGCGAATACGCTTTTGTAGCTTGTTAAAATTATATTGTTGAGCTTTAGTACGCTCTTGAGTTGGCTCGGTCATTAGCTTGCAGTCTTCATCAATCTTCAAAACAAAATGAAGTGCGTATGATACGGATAAATGGAACAGATGCTAGATCTATTCAGCGGAGAACAAAAAAAAGTCCCCTCAAAGAGGGGACGGAGAGAGGCTTTGCACTAGATAGCGGTTTTTGGATCGAGCGGGCTGATATAACCTTGTGGTTTCAACGCCATCACATCACAATTAATCTTATCGATCACGTGCTCTGCCGTGTTACCAATAAAGACGGCTGACAATCCTGTTCTGCCCGTTGTGCCAATGATAACCATCGCAGCATTGAGTCGCTCAGCGGCCTCAGGAATGATGTCTTCAGGCAATCCTTGTTCTACAACGGTTTGTTCTTCGTCATAACCGTGTTTCTGACGCAGAGCTTTCATCGCAGTAAGGTGATGTCCACGTACCGCGTCGGTATAGGTCGCTGGATCGAATTCTGGTAACTCAATCGTAATGTTTGCTGGAGTAACAGGGTACGCATTGACCAGATAAGGCTTCGCGCCTAACCGCTCAGTCAGACTATTGAGCTGTTCTACCATGGTATCGTTTAGACCAAGGTGGGTATCGTTCTCTGAACCAACGTGAACTGAAGCCAAGATGCTAGAATCTTCGGGCCAATCAGCGTTCTTCACTAGCAGAACTGGGCATGGACATTTACGTAATAGATGCCAGTCGGTGGGAGTAAAAATTACAGACTCCAGCACATCGTGTTTACGTGTCCCCTTAATAACAATGTCGTGTTCGCCGGCAAATACCTCAGCAATAATCGCCTCATAAGGGCGGTTGTGCCATACCACGCGAACATCGAAGTCGACGTCGTCATTAATGTAATCTTTGGCGATTTTACGCATCCATTGTTTGCGTTGCTGAATGACTCCACGACGCATTGCGTCGCGTTCATCGACAGATAACATGGACGTCATGTCATAGGAAAAATCGTAGATAGAAAGAAAGAAGGTTACCCGGCTTGGAGATCGACTTTTCGCTGCAAGTTGCATAGCACGAGCTAAGGCTGGCTGTTCATCTTTATTTATGTCAGCAACGACCAAAATCTTATTGTAGATACTCATATTGACTCCTTAGAGACGAGGAGGGCATATGATTAATGTAGCTTAGTTGGACGTAGAGTTTTAGAAATAATTGGAGGAATGTAAGAGAAGTTTGATGTAGCTCATCATCATGCTGAAAAACGAGCTACATCATTGAAAATTATTATGATTCTTTTGAAACGCCCGCCAATTCCATAAGCGCATCGTGGTTAAGGATAGTAATGTATTTACCCTTAACACTTAGAATTTCCGACTTTTGGAAACGGCCCAAGAGACGAGAAATCGTTTCGACGGTAAGTCCTAGATAGTTACCGATATCACCACGAGTCATGGTTAGACGGAATTCACGTGGACTAAAACCACGTTGAGAGAAACGAGTAGAAAGGTTGTACAAGAATGCAGCTAAACGCTCTTCGGCATTCTTTTTCGATAGCAGAAGAATCATCTCCTGATCGCCTTTGATTTCGTTACTCATCAAACGCATGATTTGCTGACGTAATTTCGGCATTTTACCTGAAAGGTCATCAAGGATCTCGTACGGAATTTCACAAACCATCGAGGTTTCTAGCGCTTGAGCAAAGCTAGGGTGCAAATCACCAGTAATTGCATCAAAACCTACTAGGTCACCCGCTAGGTGGAAAGCAGTAATCTGCTCATCTCCTTGTTCTGTGATGGTGTAACTTTTGATCGTACCTGAACGGATTGCATAAAGAGATTTAAGGTCATCTCCTGCTTTAAACAATTCCTGTCCTTTCTGGATTGGCTTTTTACGTTCGATGATCTGATCGAGTTGATCGAGTTCAGATTCATTGAGCGTAAACGGAATACAAAGCTGACTGATACTACAGTCTTGACAGTGGATTGCACAACCACCAGATTGAATGCGCTTTGTTGCAGGCTTTTCAGAAATCATAACAACCTTTCACTATTTGATATACATCAATATTTTAGCACCCATTACGACTAAAGGATAGTGGAAAAAAGCGCATAAAAACAGCCGACTAAAAACTAATGTTAAGTAAAGAGAGTGCACCATAGCCTGTATATAGGCCATAGATTAAGATAGTAAATGCAACAATGTGACGAAATATATCAGAGTTTTGCAGCTTATGGAGTGAGGTCGCTGCATGTCCTACAAGTAGCATCGCGGGTAGGGTTCCGGCCCCAAATGCTAGCATGACTAACGCACCGTTGAGTGCACTTCCGGATACGGCTGACCATGTTAACGTTGAATACACGAGTCCACATGGAAGCCAACCCCAAACAAATCCAAATGGAAGCGCATGGAGTGAAGATTTCAGTGGCAACAAGGATTTACCTGCGGGGGATATAAATCGCCAGATAACTTGGCCAAGTTTTTCGATGTGAAGTAAGCCTTGCCACCAACGACCAATGTAGCAGGCCAATAGAACCATAAATAGCGCAGCGGCAAGTCTTAACCAAATCAATGCATCGTTAAGTTGGCTAACTTGTGAAATTGTCGAAAAGGCGCCACCTACGATGGCGCCAATGACAGCGTAGCTAATTAAGCGACCACTGTTATAGAACAACGGAACCCATTTCGATGGTTGCGATTGTCCCATTGTCAGCATGGACGCGATACCTCCACACATTCCCATGCAGTGGCCAGCGCCCACAAGGCCAATGAAAAAAGCACCTAACCAATCAATGCTCACTTAGGCGGGTTCTCTTTACGTTCGTCTTCATCAAACAAAATGTTATGACCTTGACGTTCAAGATCTTCAAATTGCTCACTTCTTACCGCCCACAGAAAGACCGCAACAGCGACACAGACCAGCACGATAGCAATAGGGATGAGGATATAAAGGCTTTCCATCTATTTACCTTTTTCTTTGAGCAAGCGTAGAGAGTTAGATACTACAATAATTGAGCTCGCAGACATACCGATAACTGCAAAATAGGGGGCAACAAATCCCGCAACTGCAAGTGGCAGGATCAAAAGGTTGTAACCAAGCGACCAAGCCAGGTTTTCGCGAATGATCTTACGTGTTTGCAAAGCCAGTTCACGAGCTGCCAAAATTCGGTCAAGCCTGTCACCGAGTAACACCATGTCTGCGGAAGCTTTGGCGACGTCAGCACCACCGCCCATTGCCACCGATAGATGAGCGCCGGCAAGCGTAGGAGCATCATTAATGCCGTCACCAATCATCATGGTAATGTCTTTGGCGTCAACATTATTGAGATAATTCAGCTTATCTTGTGGTTTTGCACCTGCAACCACGTCTTGAATACCAATTTTACTCGCGACAAGGTGCGCGTTTTCACTGGTATCGCCAGTCAAAAGCGTAATTTTGACACCCGAGCGCTGGAACTTCTCCACAAACTCTTTCGCTTCCGCTCGAATCGGATCACGGTAGCTAAAGGTTGCAACATGAACGGCATCAATCGAGAGGTACACTGAGTTAGCTTGCGCTGTTTGCTGTTCACCAAGTACAAACTGGGCACTACCAATCTTAACTTCAGCGCCGTTATAACGACCTTTAATACCAGAGCCAATGACGTTTTCTACGTCTTCGACGCTAACATTTGCATCTGAATAAAGTTTGAATGCACGAGCGATAGGGTGATTCGCATGGGATTCCAGCGACGCAGCAATCGCGAGCGCTTGTTGTTTATCCCATTCACCAAACAGCTCAACATCGTTAATCTCAATATCACCGAGAGTTAAGGTTCCAGTCTTATCGACAATCAGGTGATTGACCTTACATAAGGTCTCAAATACATGACTCTTACGCAGTAAGATACCGAGGTTACCCATTCGTGACGTCGCACAAGTTAGTGCAGTCGGTGTGGCCAGAGACAAAGCACATGGGCAGGTCGCTACAAGTACCGACAGCATGATCCAGAACGCGTCATCTGGGCGACTTGAGTGCCAGAAAAACCAAGTGCCTGCGGCAATAATGAGGATCACCGCTACAAAATAGCGTGCAACAATATCAGCGATCTCTGCAATTTTTGGCTTAGATAGCTGCGCTTCATCCTGAAGACGAACAATATTCGAAATCATTGAATCGGCTTTTGAAGAGGTCACCTCAAGTTCGAACGATTCTTCACCGTTTAATGTCCCTGCAAACACATAGTCGTCCACTTGCTTGACCACAGGTAAAGACTCACCTGTAAGCATGGATTCGTCGATGTGGACGCGTCCAGAAATGATCTTACCGTCTGCAGGAATATGTTCACCGGGGAGAACACGGATCTGGTCACTGACTTTCAACGTTTTCACCGGTACTTGGTCACCATTTAACTTGTTCGCAATCGCAGGGATTAACTTCAACAAGTTTCCACTCGCAGCCGCAGCCTTACGACGTGCGCGCATTTCCAAGAAACGGCCAACCAATAAGAAGAATGCAAACATCGAAATAGATTCGAAGAACACTTCTCCTTTTTCCGTCACTGTGGCGACTAAGCTGGCGAAATAGGCGAAGATCATGGCAATGGATACAGGGACATCCATACCGAGTGTACGGCTGCGAATACTTCGCCACGCGTTGATATAAAACGGCAGAGCAGAGTAGAGCATTACTGGAGTGGCAAAGATTAGGCTCACCCAGCGGAGGTAGTTTTTAAACTCAGGCTCTAAATCCCCAAACACTTCCAAATAGAGCGCCACTGCCAGCATCATCACCTGCATAGTTGCCAGGCCTGCGATACCCAAACGATATAGATACTGCTTCATTTGCTGGTGATAAGCGGCTTCTTGCTTATCGGCTTCAAATGGCGCTGCTTTATACCCAAGTTGATGAATCAACGAAAGCAATTCACTGAGACGAACTTGCGTCTTGTCCCACGCTAATAGCGCTCGGTTGGTAGTGGTGTTGACTCGAATCGAAACAACACCTGACTTATTAGAAACTTGTTTCTCGATCAGCCAGGCACACGCTGCACAAGAGACACCTTCAAGTGACAAGGTAACTTCGGAGCAGTGTTCACTATTACGCACAAACTCCGATTGGACATCATCATTATCATAATGAATCAATGCCTGAAGTTGTTCTGGAACTAAATCCGCCTTTTCGGCAGGCGCGGTTCTGTACTGGTAGTAAGAGACCAGACCGCTATCAACGATTGTCTGAGCGACCGTTTCACAGCCCGGGCAACACATCTCCCTGATGTCGCCGAGAATCTCTACTTTAAAATCCGTGTTGGCTGGTACATCTTCACCACAGTGATAACACGATTTACACATAAGCTACTAATTCGCTAGTTGTACAGGGGCAGAAGAAGGGAAGGTAACACGACCTTGAAGCAACCACTGGCTATCATGTGGCGTAAGTTCGATAAACCAAGGACCTTGTAGCTCATCGTCCAATTTCAGGCGGTACTGTCCACTGGCATCAGATGTCAGCAGCTTAGAGAAGTCTCGGTCAGGCAGAGTACGGTGAGCAAACATCACAGTGATTGCAGGATAGTGCTCTAGTTGACCTTTATTAAATTGAATAACGACATCATTACCTTCTGAGAAGGCTGCAGCGCTCAGACCAAGGTCTTTAGCTACGTTCTGCTTAGAAATGTCGATATTAATCCCTTTACCTTTTTTATAGTAATCCTCAGTCACAAGCGAAACAGAGTTCTGCGAAAAGACGATGACTGTGATAATTGTCCATACAACAACGGTGAGCGGCAGAATGATTAGGAACCACGGCCAGAACTGCTTATACCAAGGCTTTACCATAAAAAAGTTCTCAATGAAAAAGTGAAAGAAATTAGGGTTTTAACTGTAAAGGAAAGACAGCCCCATTACCATCTATAGAAAGTAAGGGGCTGTTATTGAAATGTAACTTATTGTTCCGAGTTGCTCAGGCTCCAAACGTAAGCTGAAACTAACTGAACTTTGTCTTCGCCTAGAATGTCTTTCCAAGCCGGCATTACGCCAGAACGACCGTTCAATACTGTTTCAGTTACATCAGCGCGAGAACCACCGAATAACCAGTTTTGGTCTGTTAGGTCAGGTGCACCTACAGCAGGGTTACCTTTACCGTCAGTACCGTGACAAGCTGCACACACTACAAAGCGTGCTTTACCAGCTTCAGCTTCACGCGCATTCACAGAACGACCAGATAGGCTAAGAGTGTAGCTAACAACTTCTTGTACACCTTGCTCACCCAGAGCGTCTTTCCATGATGGCATTTGACCGATACGACCTTGCATTACTGTCGTCACGATAGCTTGCGGCTCACCACCGTATAGCCATGCATCATCAGTCAGGTTAGGGAAACCTTTCTGACCACGTGCATCAGAACCGTGACACTGTGAACAGTTTTGCAGGAACAGACGTTGACCAACTTTAACTGCTTCGTTATCCGCAGCAATTTCTGGGATAGAGCGCAGTTCAGATGAACCATCTACGTACGCAAGCTTTTTGAATGCTTCGCCAAAGTAGGCTTCTGCATCGTCCAGCTCTTTAGCGTACTGAACTAGATGTTTGTTCTGTTGAGAAGCGGCGATAGACGCTTTTGACTCTTCGATAGAGCGAACAGTCTGGTCAGAACTCTGCCAACCTAGGACGCCCTTGAAGTTACCTAGACCCGGGTAAAGAGTCAGGTAAATCGCTGCAAACACAAACGTACCAACAAATAGATAGGTCCACCACTTAGGTAGTGGGTTGTTCAACTCACGAATACCATCGTATTCGTGCCCCATATCTGCACCTTCTTCAACGCCCATTTTATCTTTAAGGCACCAATAAAGGACTGCAGCACAGCCGAGCAGTGTACCGACTGTAATGATGATTATCCAAAGACTCCAAAATGTAGTCATTGCTTAGTCACTCCTTGTTCTTTTGAAGGTGCTTGCTCTTCATCAGCGAATACAAGATTAGCGGCTTCGTCAAAACGAGACTTGCGGCTTTTACCGTAAGCCCACCAAACCACACCAAGGAAGCTCACGAAAAGCACTATGGTCCAAATACTGTGAATAGTACCAATGTCCATATTTACCACCTTAATTACTTCATTGCGTGACCAAGAGACTGAAGGTAAGCGATGATGGCATCCATCTCAGTTTTACCTTCTACATCTTTAGACGCATTTGCGATCTGCTCGTCAGTGTATGGAACACCAAATTGATCACGGAAAATAGTCAGTTTCTTCTGAGTATCCTTACCATCAAGAACGTTCTCTTCAAGCCATGGGAAACCAGGCATGTTTGACTCAGGAACCAACTCACGAGGATCAATTAGGTGTACACGGTGCCACTCGTCAGAGTAACGACCGCCCACGCGTGCTAGGTCTGGACCTGTACGCTTAGAACCCCATAGGAATGGGTGCTCATACACACTTTCACCAGCAACAGAGTAGTGACCGTAACGCTCTGTTTCAGAACGGAATGGACGAATCATCTGGCTGTGACAAACGTTACAACCTTCACGGATGTAAACGTCACGACCTTCCATTTCAAGCGCTGTATAAGGACGCAGGTTCTCAACAGGCTCGGTAGTTTGCTTTTGGAAAATTAGTGGTGTGATTTCTACAAGCGCACCCAAACTAATTGCAAAAACGATAAGAATCGCGAGTAAACCGACATTGCGTTCAACAATTTCGTGGCGATTGTTAGAATTAGAACTCATTCTTTAAATCTCCTTATGCCGGCTGTGGGATAGCTTTTAGGCTATCTTTTGGCGCTGTTACCGTCTTGTACGTGTTGTATGCCATTAGGAACATACCAGCTAGGAAGATGAAACCACCTAAGAAACGTACGAAGTAGAATGGGTAAGACGCTTGAACTGACTCAACGAAGCTGTAAGTCAATGTACCGTCAGAGTTAACTGCACGCCACATCAGACCTTGCATAACACCCGAAATCCACATTGCAACGATGTACAGTACAGTACCGATAGTTGCCAACCAGAAGTGCGTATTGATTAGGCTAACAGAGTACATGCGCTCTTGACCGAATAGGCGAGGAACTAGGTGGTATACCGAACCGATAGATACCATAGCAACCCAACCTAATGCACCAGAGTGTACGTGGCCGACAGTCCAGTCTGTGTAGTGAGACAGTGCGTTAACTGTCTTAATAGACATCATTGGACCTTCGAACGTAGACATGCCGTAGAACGATAGAGACACGATTAGGAAACGTAGGATAGGGTCATAACGTAGTTTGTGCCATGCTCCTGACAGTGTCATGATACCGTTAATCATACCACCCCAAGAAGGAGCGAATAGAACAAGTGACATCACCATACCTAATGACTGAGTCCAGTCCGGAAGTGCAGTGTAATGTAGGTGGTGAGGACCTGCCCAAATGTACAGGGAAACCAATGCCCAGAAGTGAACGATAGACAGACGGTAGGAATAAACTGGACGTTCAGCTTGCTTAGGTACGAAGTAATACATCATACCTAGGAAACCAGCCGTCAGTAGGAAACCTACTGCGTTGTGACCGTACCACCACTGTACCATCGCATCCACTGCGCCCGAATAAATCGAGTACGATTTACCCATCGAGACAGGGATTGCCATGCTGTTTACGATGTGAAGTACCGCAACAGTGATAATAAAGGCACCGAAAAACCAGTTTGCTACGTAGATGTGAGAGGTCTTACGGGTAATCAATGTTCCGAAGAACACGATCGCATAAGAAACCCAGACAACTGCGATGGCAATATCGATTGGCCATTCTAGCTCAGCGTATTCTTTACCAGAGGTAAAACCTAATGGCAGAGTAATTGCTGCTGCTAAAATAATGGCTTGCCAACCCCAGAAGGTGAAGGCGACAAGAGGGCCACCAAATAGACGAGTTTGACAGGTACGCTGAACAACGTAATAAGACGTTGCGAATAGGGCACTTGTACCAAACGCGAAAATAACCGCATTAGTATGCAGAGGACGTAAGCGACTGTACGTCAACCACGGCGTATCAAAGTTTAGCTGTGGCCAAACTAATTGAGCGGCAATCAAAACACCAACAGCCATGCCAACAATACCCCAGAGAATAGTCACTAAGGTAAACTGACGAACGACTGTATAGTTGTAGTTTTGTTCAAGCTGCTTTTCTTGGCTCATTTGCATGCTTCCAATTTCTAATTAACTACACTTTACTTCCAACACGACACATGTCGTAATGCCACCCAAACCGTTAAGAAAATAGAACCTATTCAGTCGGTTAAATATTCTTGCCGATTTTAAAAAAAGTGGCATTTTCAGCCGCCAACTATACTGCATTTAACAATTCAATGACAGAGTAGTAACCTTACAGTCGGTCAGGTTTTGGCCTTTTATTTTAAAACTTTGAAGTTTGTTACACGGAGAACCCCTTAAATGGCAGCTGAAAAACTGACGCGCGGACGTTTTGTTCAAATAATCATCATGTTAACCCTACTATTTACAGCGTTTATTTGGCGGACGATCACATTCAGCGAAGGGGAAATAATCGATTGCAGATTGAAAGCAAACTGTACTTTTACTGTTAACGGCAACGAATTTGCCGCCAAGCGCACAAAAGATCGCCTATTGATTAACAAGTCAACAACGGATTTGAAAATTATTTCGCCTGATAATTCAGTTAAGGTGCTTGAAGATGTAAACACTTGGGTAATCGAAGCTGAAAAATTAGAAGATTTAGAGTTAAACATCGTTGGTAATACACACAAACCGATAGCCACAATACGATTCTAACCACCGTTTATAGTGTACTTGGAAACCATTCTTAATTTGGAGGCGTTGTCTCAGACCGAAGCGGCGCAATCAAGCTAAAAACAACCAACTGGAATTTGGTTATTAGCAAAGAAGCTAATAATCAGTAAATTAATCTTTGATTATCTTACTGATTATTAGGTATTTTATGGTAAATCAATTATGTTGAATAACTTAGGCGATAAACGCAGTAGAGTAAGTCAAACGGGGCAATAGCTTAGCTGTCTCATGTACGCCATTTAACATAACGTACATAATACGCACTGGCAATGTTAGGGCAATTTAGTAATGTCCGGTTTTAGCCACTTTAAAATGTCCTCCTAAGATTAACAATATGTTTGCTTTTGAGGCTTTAACCGATGTTGATTACGATGAGTGAAAAAGATATTTATCGATTTAAGGTTTTATCTGACGTCCGTGAAAAGCGATTACGTCAAGTTGATGCTGCAGTTATTCTAAATGTGTCTGCTCGTCATATCCGGCGCTTACTCAATCGATTCTCCACTTTAGGAGCTCAAAGTCTCGCACACGCTGCTCGTGGTCGTCCTAGTAACCGGCGTTACTCTGAAGATTTTAAAGCTGAAATACTAAAGATCATTCACAACTACTATTCTGATTTCTCACCAACGCTCGCTCTAGAGAAACTCTCAGAACAACACAACCTCGCTGTATCTAAAGAGACTCTGCGTCAATGGATGATCGCTGAGATTGACAGAGGTTGTAGGCGCAAAGTTGTAATGTCACTATTTACCAAAGTTAATGACTTATAAACTCGATTTCAAAAAGAGCGCACTCAAAGAATGGAAGAAGCTCGGCGCGACCGTACAGCAACAGTTCAAGAAAAGCTGGTCGAACGCCTGGATGATTGATGACGCTGAATAATGTTTCTATGGGGATTGGTGAGCCAGTATAAAAAACGCCGCTTATGCGACGTTTATGGATTCGGGGAGATTTGGTAGGATTTCACCTTACCTTCTTTCTTAGCTTGGCTATAGGCGGCTTTGATTTTCTTCATCGCTTCGACTTTAGCGGCTTTCGCTTTTGTAGCTTGGGGTTGTGATTTCATAACCTAAAGCCTCCTCACCTAAGTTGTTTGTTACTACAAAGTGTAACTCTTTGCTATAGAGCTTGGCAAGCCGATCATAAAAGCGCTTGAGTTTGTCACTTTCAGCAACACAGAGATAAGCTTCAGCATTGCTGTTTCGATAGTGGAAATCGAGCAGCTCTTTGATGATGTAACCAAGCTCACGCATCGCGGTGACTGAGAGCGCGACATCAGGCTTATCAAAAAAGTTATCTGACTCAAAGTTCGCTTTGAGGTCGAATTTGACTTCATAACTGTGCTCTCGATATTCAATGCCAAGCTCATCGGCTTTTTCATTGATCATGTCGTCGGTTCGAGTGGCATTCACAAGGTTAAACACCATGACATAGTCATGATGTTCAACGGTGAATTCGATGATTTGACATGAAATATCACCAATATCGAAATCTTGAAGGATCCAGCTCGTCAAAGTCGTGCCCTGTTTGTCTATATTGGCGTACATATTACAAACAGTATCAAGCAGTGGCTAAGTTGTAGGTACATTCTGTGGGATGCCCCCAAGAATTTAATGTTGTGTGAGCTACAACGATACATACCCATTGAATGAGGGTTTCTTATAGTCACCTAGAATCTTGAACGTAACATCATGAATATCCACCGAGGGAAAGCGCACGTGCAGTCGATTGGTTGCAACATCAAAGTATGCCAATTTTAATTCTACAAAGCTCTCACTTGATAACACCTTTACAAATAAGTCGATGGGTAGCCGAGTAACTGGAAATTTTTCAATGTGCTTTTTCCCATGGAAACTCTCTGAATAATTGATTATTCGACTTTCTCCAGCTTTCACAACGAAAGAAGTGTCATCATTTTTATCTTTTAAATTCGATTAGACTTCAACTTATCCTTGTACCCGTAGAAAACGTCAAAAATAACTTCATCACGATTGAATGATCCGTGCCCTACGCCACCGGTGCCCAATTTGCCTCCGTTCCGTGGTGGCCGACGTCTTGCGCCTAAGCCCTGGGTACCGGCGAAGTTCAAGTAGTAAGAGTTGGAGCCATTTTCGAACCGGCATAAAAAACGCCGCTGATGCGACGTCTTTGAATTTGGGGAGGATGTTAGAGCTCGGCAATATGCGACAGGGTTTCTGGGTGACGCTGCACCAGCTTAAGTAGCGTCACGGCTTGTCCATTCGGCGCACTGCGTCCTTGCTCCCAGTTTTCTAACGTACGCGATGAGGTGTGCAGTAAACGTGCAAACACACCACGAGACATATTGAACTGCTCACGAAGGCTAATGATTTCCTCTGGTGAGATGTTGAGTTCAGCGAGATCACTCACTGGATGCGTTTTTAGCGTCACTTTGCCTTCTGAGTGCGCTTTTGCTTCAACAAGGGCTGAACTTAATTCAGCAAATAGATCACGATTGCTCATTGCGCCATGCCTCCATAAAAGCTTTTAACTGTTTCTTTTGATCCGTGGTTAAATCAGACATTTCGTTTTTGCCATAAATGGTCAGCAAATAGAATCGTCGCTTTTCATCAAGGAAATAGTAGATCACACGAGAGCCCCCGCGTTTCCCCTTGCCTTTAGTCGCCACTCGAATCTTACGTAGCCCCCCCGTACCTTGGATGACATCCCCTTGTTTGGGGTTCGACATCAGTTCCGCCTGGAACAGTCGGAATTCGTCGTCACTCAGGTACTGAGCTCGGTACTTTTCGAATATGCTTGATTCAACAAATACACTTTTCATACGCAAAGTGTACGTAGTTTACGTATAGATAGCAAGGGTGCTAGTAAGGATTTCGGGTTCACGAAGGCCTTTTCTGGTGGCGGCTATCGACGTAAACCCGCGCCCTGGATACCCACTAAATTTAAGTAACTCATTTTTTATCTGGTTTGCAAAGTTGACTCTATACATCAGAATAACTGTATATATGCACAGTTATTATAATTATGCAGTTTCGATACGTTAAGAGTCATGTCGGTCAATGTGTTGACGACAAAGGTTTGGATTACCAAGGGAAAACGATCCAAGTGCCCTGCTTGCTTAAAAACGGTGATGCCAAAGAGGCGCTATTTCAAGGCACGATTAAGGCAAGTGAATGCGATAACTACCAACGGGTAAAATTGGTTGGTTTCACGAGTTATAGCCTTGATGATGGCAATACCTGGATAGCGCTTAAACCTAACTTCTATCTCGTCGGTGTTCGTGTCTGGGATGAGCATTACATCGTGTTATACGACGGCTTACCCAAAGCCTTTACCTACGAGCCTAAAGGTCCAAAGCGCTCTTACAACAACGTGGGTCAATTACCTAAGAAGTCATAACCGTTTTATAAGTGCTGAGACACGCTTGTGCATACGAAGTTTAAGTGCATTGAAAGCAACCCATCACTCCCCGACCCTCGCCGATAAAAAAGCCAGCCCTTGTGGCCTGGCTTCTCTGAGGAAAGCAACGCTACCATACCAGCAATGACATCAAAAATGCCAAGATGTATGGACTCCCTATCTCCCTCGGGAGTAACGTAATAAGTAACGACACTTTTACAAGGAAGCCAACACATGACTCATTCTACGGTGCTCGCTATCGACTTAGCAAAAAACGTTTTCCAAGTTTGTAAGATGGATCGACATGGAAGAATTATTTTCAACAAAGAAGTCTCTCGAAAAAAACTTACAGAGCTTCTTATCAAAGAAAAAGCATCGCTCATTGCCATGGAATCTTGCGCGACCGCTCATCACTGGGGACGACTAGCTATTAAACTCGGTCATAAAGTAAAAGCCATCGCTCCTAAACGAGTCTCTGCATTCCGGCAAGGTCAAAAAACAGATGCTAATGATGCTTTAGCCATCGCTATCGCCGCTATGCAACCTAACGTGAAAGCTTGCCGAATACTTAATATTGAAGACCAGTGCCAACAATCTATTGTTCATATTCGCGAATTGCTTGTCCGACAGAAAGTCAGCTCCGCAAATCAATTAAGAGCGCTGTTACTTGAGTTTGGCTTCCCTATCAACAAAGGCGATTTTGCGCTTAGGACCGAAATCCCCCTCATACTCGAAGAGGCTGAAAATAGTCTCACCTGGACATTCAGGGAAACCCTAGCAATGATGTATGACCGATTCGTCGATTTAGTTCACCAAATCGATAACATTACACAAAAACTGAAAGTCACTACATCTCAAGACCTATTGTGCAAACGCCTACAAGCATTAGAAGGTGTCGGCCCTATTTGTGCGGCTTTATTGAAAATTGCCCTCAGCCAAAAAGACCATTTTTCAAAAGGACGACATGCTTCTGCCTGTCTGGGATTAACTCCTGTTCAACAT
>NZ_QEWN01000087.1 GCF_006124995.1 Vibrio sp. Hep-1b-8 | reverse complement strand
ATTCTAACCAGTGCGGAGCGGTAGTTCAGTTGGTTAGAATACCGGCCTGTCACGCCGGGGGTCGCGGGTTCGAGTCCCGTCCGCTCCGCCACTTATTCCAGACCCCAGCAGAAATGCTGGGGTCTTTTTGTTTTATCCGCGTATTGTGCACTTCGACTACAGGTTGCCTGCGACGCACCTTCACCGTTTTAAAAGCGCTTTTATCTCTTCACATTTAAATCCCAATCATACTCATAGCTCGCTCCTTTAACCGATATGATCGGTTGCTTGCGATACCGATTGATATGAGTAACTAGCTGCTGTTGATCGCCAAAATCAGCGATAAACCAATCATAGATAGATGAGAGGCGGATATTGTCACCATTTACTAACACACCCTTATCGCTATTGATAAACTGCTTTGCAGCGAGTTCCAATAGCTGTTCTGTGTTCGCGGCGGTGAAGGCTTGGCTCTGTAAGTTAGGGCAACCTAAGCTTGCACAGTTAACTGCGTAGTGTGTTCTAGGATCGTTCCAGATAGGGCGTAAGATACGATGCTCTATGTCATTTAGAGAAAGCGGTTGTCCAGCCACAGTAATCACTTCATCTCCCCATGGACCAAAGCTAAAAAGGCCACCTAACTTGGTAATCGACTTAATTGGATAGGCATCGACAATGAGTTGAACTGTGATTGCATTGTATAGGTTAACCCAGTAGGCATACTGTTCATCCAGTGAGTATGTTCGAGGATCGATCTTGGCAAGAGTAGAGATGTACAGGTCTAGTTGTTGTTTGTCTTGTTCGGAAACGTCGTCATATTTGACGAGCGTGTAGTCACTGTCTGTAACTAGATAGCTATCAAGGAAAGTTTGCCATGCCTGATGGGAAATACTGGCTTGGTTGCTCTGGTTTGCTTGTTGCCAAAAAGGCCACAACTCCGATTTAGGCGCTGCAAAAGTATGAAAAGAGATCAGAGTGAGCAGCAGAGTAACGATACGTACCATTAGTTAAATTCCCTTAGTGATAAGCTTTTATTACTAGACCTAGCTTATCGAGTGTTTGTTTCAGCGGCCAACAAAAAAGGCTAGCCTGAGCTAACCTTTATTTTTATTTGCAGATTGGATTACTTGAGGAAGCTTGGAATGTTAGCTTCGTAACTCGCAATTTTGTCTTCGTGCTGAAGAGTCAGACCAATGTTGTCTAAACCGTTTAGTAGACAGTGACGGCGGAATTCATCGATTTCAAATGAGTACTCTTTGCCATTTGCTCGTACTTTGTTTGCTTCGAGATCAACTTCGACTTCAGCACCTTCGTTGGCTTCAACAAACTTGAAGATTTCATCAACTTCTTGCTCAGTTAAGCGGACCGGAACCATTTGGTTGTTGATAGAGTTACCGTAGAAAATATCTGCGAAGCTTGGAGCTATCATTGCGCGAATGCCGTAATCGGCAAGCGCCCATGGAGCGTGTTCACGTGATGAACCGCAGCCAAAGTTTTCACGAGCAAGCAGGATAGATGCCCCTTTGTAACGCGGTGCATTCATTACAAACTCTGGATTTGGCTGTTTGCCAGCGTCATCAAGAAAACGCCAATCATGGAAAAGGTGCTTACCAAAACCTAACCGAGATACCTTCTGTAGGAACTGTTTAGGGATAATTGCATCGGTGTCGACGTTTGCTGCGTCTAGAGGAACAACTAAGCCTTTATGCTGTTTAAAACCTGACATGTTGTTTCTCCTTAATCCAAGTTACGAATGTCGACAAAATGACCAGCGATCGCAGCGGCCGCAGCCATTGCTGGGCTAACTAGGTGGGTGCGACCATCACGGCCCTGACGGCCTTCGAAGTTACGGTTTGATGTTGATGCACAACGCTCATGTGGACCTAATCGGTCATTGTTCATTGCTAAGCACATTGAACAGCCAGGCAGGCGCCACTCAAACCCAGCTTCTTTGAAGATAATATCCAGACCTTCCGCTTCTGCTTGCACTTTCACTTGCTCTGAACCTGGAACGATCAAAGCCTGAACATGAGCGGCCACTTTACGACCTTTAGCGACTTGCGCAGCAGCGCGCATATCTTCGATACGAGAGTTAGTACAAGAGCCGACAAACACTTTGTCTACTGAGTATTCTGAAAGTGATTTGCCCGCCTCTAATCCCATGTAAGCAAGTGCTTTTTCCGCTGAAGCTTTTTCTACTGGGTCTGTAAAGCTTTCTGGCGCAGGGATAGGTTGGTCAACAGCGATAACTTGACCTGGGTTCGTTCCCCAAGTGACCTGAGGTTTAATATCTGCGGCTTCTAGTGTAACGACAGCGTCGAACTCGGCATCATCATCGGTTTTTAAGGTCTTCCAGTAATCTACTGCTGCATCGAAATCTGCACCTTGAGGAGAGAACTTACGACCTTTAACGTAGTTGAATGTGGTTTCATCTGGCGCAATTAAGCCAGCTTTAGCACCTAGTTCAATCGCCATGTTGCAGACTGTCATTCGACCTTCCATTGTAAGGTCAGTGATGGCTTCACCACAGAACTCAACAACGTAACCTGTACCGCCAGCGGCGGTAGTTTTACCGATGATTGCCAATACGATATCTTTGGCTGTGATGCCCGGTGCTACTTTGCCTTTAACTTCGATCTTCATGGTTTTAGCGCGAGCTTGTTTTAGAGTCTGAGTTGCTAAAACATGCTCAACTTCTGAAGTGCCGATACCAAACGCTAGTGAACCAAAAGCTCCGTGTGTTGCCGTATGTGAGTCACCACAAACGATAGTCATACCAGGTAGAGTGATACCAAGTTCTGGCCCCATGACATGTACGATACCTTGGTATTTGTGGTTGATATCGTAAAGGGTGACACCAAACTCTTCACAGTTCTTCGATAGCGTTTCCATCTGGATACGTGCCATTTCACCTGACGCATTGATGTCTTTGGTCGTGGTCGATACGTTGTGATCCATCGTAGCGAAGGTTTTACTCACCTGACGTACTTTACGCCCTTTTTCTCGCAGGCCATCAAAGGCTTGAGGTGATGTTACTTCATGAACTAAATGGCGGTCGATGTACAAAATTGGGTTCTCACCCTCTGCGGCTACGGCGACGTGAGCGTCGTAGACTTTTTCATATAGTGTTTTGCCCATTATTACTTTCCTGTGTATAGCAGCAGGTAACGGCTTACCTACTGCTAAGTCATTATTATTAAATTGGTTTACTACGAATTAAGAATGTACTCTGCAATCTTGTCGCCCATCTCAGAGGTGGATAGCGCCGGCTTGTCACCTGAAAGATCTGCGGTTAATTCCCCTGCTGATAGTGCTTTTGATACCGCTGTTTCGATGTCCTGAGCCGCCGCTTCTTCACCTAGGCTGTAACGTAACATCAGAGCTGCTGACAGGATTTGCGCCACTGGGTTAGCGATATTTTTGCCCGCGATGTCTGGTGCGCTTCCGCCCGCTGGTTCGTATAGGCCAAATTTGCTTTCATTAAGAGAGGCTGAAGGCAGCATTCCCATTGAACCTGTGATCATTGCACACTCATCAGAGATGATGTCACCGAAGATGTTCGAACATAGCATGACGTCAAATTGCGATGGGTCTTTGATGAGTTGCATTGTGGCGTTGTCGATGTACATATGCGACAACTCAACATCAGGATAGTCTTTCGCGATCTCTTCAACCACTTCACGCCAAAGGATAGAGCTTTGCAGCACGTTCGCTTTATCAATCGAGCATACTTTGTTGTTACGAAGGCGGGCTGACTCGAACGCAATCTTAGCAATACGTTCGATCTCGTAACGGTGATAAACCTCGGTATCAAATGCTTTCTCATTTGCGCCTTCACCTTCGCGTCCCTTTGGCTGGCCAAAGTAGATACCACCAGTTAGCTCACGCACAACAACAATGTCGAATCCGCGCTCTGAGATATCTGCACGAAGAGGAGAGAATGCTTCTAAACCTTTATGGATTTGCGCCGGGCGAAGGTTACAAAATAGCTGGAAGTGTTTACGTAGTGGAAGTAGGGCACCACGTTCTGGTTGATCGTTAGGCGGAAGATGTTCCCACTTAGGGCCACCAACAGAACCAAAAAGCACGGCATCAGATTCTTCACAAGCTTTCACTGTGCTGTCTGGTAATGGGCAACTGTGGTTATCGATCGCAATGCCACCAACATCGTGTTCTTCACGCACAAATTCGATCGCGTATTTTTTCTCGATAGCGTCTAGCACTTTGTGTGCTTGTGACATTACTTCTGGGCCAATGCCGTCACCGGGTAGTACAGCAATTTTGTATGATTTGTCTGTCATGGTAATCCTTTAATTTTTATTTTCCTCCAAGGCGACTCGCGTCCTTGGAGTCTCACTTATACTGTTGCGATTTTTTTCTGTTTGATTTCTTCGATTTTGTTGGCGCGATGGATGCTGTTAATCACATGCAATAGCGCTTGACCAGAAGCTTCTACGATATCAGTTGAAACACCTGTGCCGTGATATTTGCGACCTTTGTAGTTAGCGATGATGTCAGCTTGACCTAAGCCATCCTCACCTTCGCCTTTCGCGGTTAAATCAAACTTATCTAGAACAATATCATAACCAGTTACACGATAGATACACTGGTAAAGAGCATCAACAGGACCGTTACCGACTGCGGCTTCACAAGTTTCCTCATCACCACACTGTATCTTGATGCTTGTGGTTGCCATTACGCTTCCTGACTGAACGCTTAGATAGTTCAATTTATAAAAGTCATCTTCTTCACGTAGATTAGAGAAATGCATCAAGGCTTCTAAATCATAATCAAACACTTGGCCTTTACGGTCAGCCAACTTTAAGAAGTCTTCATAAAGTGCATCTAGGTTGTACTCATCTTCTTTGTAGCCCATTGCATCCATATGGCTTTTCACTGCTGCACGTCCACTTCGGCTAGTTAGGTTCAACGCTTGATTCTTAAGACCTATCGACTCAGGTGTCATGATCTCGTAGGTATTCTTGTTCTTTAACATGCCATCTTGGTGAATGCCTGATGAGTGGCTAAATGCATTCGCACCTACTATTGCTTTGTTGCTTTGAATCGGCATGTTGCACAATTGACTAACCAATTTACTGGTGCGATGGATTTCATCATGCTTTAAACCAGTGTGAACACCAAGTAGCTCCTGTCTGGTCTTGATGATCATTGCGATTTCTTCAAGTGAGCAGTTGCCAGCACGTTCGCCAATACCATTAATGGTGCCTTCAATCTGACGAGCACCTGCTTGTACAGCAGCAATGGAGTTTGCTACTGACATGCCTAAGTCGTCATGGCAGTGTACCGAAATGATCGCTTTGTCGATATTTGGCACTCGGTTGAACAGGGTTTGAATAATGCCACCAAATTCATTTGGCACTGTGTAGCCAACTGTGTCTGGGATATTGATCGTGCTTGCACCAGCGTTGATAGCGGCTTCAACCATGCGACACAAGTTATCAATGGGTGTACGCCCCGCATCTTCACAAGAAAACTCGACATCATCGGTGTAATTACGAGCATGTTTGACTGCTTTTACACCCATTTCGACGACGTCATCGTAACTGCGACGAAGTTTGTCTTGAACGTGAACGGTGGAAGTAGAAATAAAGGTATGGATTCGGAACTGGTCTGCAACTTTTAAAGCTTCGGCTGCGGCATCAATATCTTTCGCAACGGCTCGCGAAAGGGCACAAATTCGACTGTTCTTAATGTTGCGAGCGATGGTTTGTACCGACTCAAAATCACCAGGAGAAGAAACAGGAAAACCCGCTTCAATAACATCAACGCCGAGCCTTTCAAGCGCATAGGCAATCTGCAGTTTTTCTTTAACCGTCAAGCTTGCTGACAACGCTTGTTCGCCATCACGCAAGGTGGTGTCGAAAATAATGACTTGATCATTCATGTTTACTTCCTTAGTGATTATGTGCATCTGCACGAGTTAATCGTTTACTTCCGGTATTTAGATATAAAAAAACCCGCATCTGAGTGCGGGTTTGTTGTAATTCTGTGTGGTTGTTTTTCTTCCACAGCCTACCCGCGCGATTATGTCACGATAAGGAGGAGGCTCAGCAGGATAGAAAAACGGTTCATCATTGTAACGATTCCTTTAGGGGCGTTAAATAATCCACATATTTAAGTTAACAAATTAGTACCGCACTCAACGGACAACGTCAACCCTAAAGTGTGTTTTTTATTCATCTTAGATCAGTTCCAGCGGCAAACTGCCAGTTTAACAGATGAATCGTCGGTTGGTATTTCAGTAATGTGCTCTGGAAGAATAGGTTGAACCAATGACCACTCGTTCATGCTGGTGAGCTTGTCATCGAAACTCAGTCAAAGTTTCACCTGCCTGTCACCAACTCGAATTAAGTTTAAGCAAGATAGGTAATAAAAGGAGCTGGAAATGCGTTCAATGGAGCCCATTGCTAAGTTTGATTTAGCGTTTTCCCTATTCTGTTTACAACATAAATTTTGTTATCCAGTGTCGCGTTTAAGTAAGGTGATTTCTCACACGGGAGATGGCCATCTATACGCTTTGCTCGGACTTTTCGCTTTTGTTTATGGTGGTGTGGAAGGGCGAACATTTCTTGCTGTTGGTTTGTGCGCTTTTGTTATAGAACTGCCGATCTATTGGTTGGCTAAAAACCTATTTAAACGTCGTCGCCCAGAAGAGCTTTCCGATTTAGTCACTTCTTTTATTACACCTTCAGACCGCTATAGTCTGCCGTCTGGGCATACTGCCGCCGCTTTCCTGATGGCGACTGTCATCGGTCATTTTTATATGGAATGGCAGCTATTTGCGTTTGTTTGGGCGGCCTTGATTGCAAGCTCAAGAATTTTGTTAGGCGTTCATTTCTTAACGGACGTTCTTATCGGCGTATTGCTTGGAGTCGGTAGCGCGCAGTTCGCTCTGATCGCATTGGGGATGAATGGATGAAAATATTGTACGGAGTTCAAGGGACAGGCAATGGACATATTGCGCGTGCTCGTGCGATGGCAAAATGTCTCGCTAATGAAGGTTTAGATGTTGATTACCTCTTTACGGGAAGAAATGAGCAGCACTATTTCTCGATGGAAGCATTCGGTCATTTTCAAACTCGGGCAGGTCTTTCATTTGCTACCCACAAAGGTAGGGTAGATATGGCTAAGACACTGGTGTCGAATAATCTTTGGAAATTTTGGCGTGATGTCAGTCAGTTTGATTTGTCCGATTATGACTTAGTACTGAATGATTTTGAGCCGGTATCTGCTTGGGCCGCTAAAAGGCAGAAGATTCCCTCGATCAGTATTAGTCATCAAAATGCTTTTCGCTACTCGGTACCGATCAAAGGAGCGAGTTGGCTGGACAAACTGGTTATTAAGCATTTTGCTCCGGCCACACACCATATTGGCTTGCATTGGTATCACTTTGACCAGCCTATCCTCCCTCCGATTATTCACACTGAGAAAGGGCACTGGAGGGAAGAAGACTATGTGCTCGTTTACTTGCCATTTGAAAGCTTATCTGACATCACGGATTTGTTGCTACGCTTCTCAAATCAGAAGTTTGTATGTTATCACCCAGAGATTGTAGAGCCTCAAGTGCTTGCCAATATTCACTGTTTGCCACTTAGCCTCGACTCGTTTCAATCCCATTTACAGCGTTGTGAAGGTGTTATTGCAAATGGGGGATTTGAGCTGCCTTCAGAGGCGTTGACTCTAGGAAAAAAACTGTTGCTTAAACCTTTAAGTGGCCAGTTTGAGCAGATAAGTAATGTCGCGACATTGGAAGGACTTGGCTTGGCATCGTGTATGGATGATTTAGATGCATCCGCAGTGAGGCGATGGCTTGATGAAGACTCGGCTGAAAGTGTCCAATATCCTGATGTGGCCGCAGCGATCGTGAGCTGGATTAAACAAGGCAATTGGGACGACCAATCTCTATTGACTGAGAGCCTGTGGGAAAAAGTCGATTTCCCGAGCTATGTGATTAACGTATAGATCTTCTTTCTTAGCGTAAAATGGCTTCAAACTATTGATGCCATTTTTACGTTGTTATTGTTATTGATAAGTCCCGTCAATAAATCCCTTTCTGAAAATAAGTTAGGAATTAATATCAAATAGATCTAATAATCACTATAAAAACGGCCTTGATATTTTTTTATGATCTTTTTAAGTAATTGCTTTTGAAGGGTTCAGTGTCGAGTTAAGTAAAAAATACTGATTAATTGTCAATCTTATTGCTAATTGCTGAATTATTCGTTGATAGTAGTGATTCGCCATAAAGCATCTAACAACTAAATATAATGGATGCGGCGAACCTTTGGTTTTCTATTCCCAACTCATTTTGAAGTTAGTAACCATTTACGTTGATGAATTAAAGAGGCTTGCCCAATGATTGACAAAAAAGAGTCTATGAGTGCTATCGCTAGCTACCGCATGGAAAGTACTTTACGTGGAGTAGATTTAAACCTTTTAACTGTGTTCGATGCGGTCATGCAAGAACAAAACATCACTCGCGCTGCGCATAATCTGGGTATGTCACAGCCAGCAGTAAGTAACGCTGTAGCGCGTCTTAAAGTGATGTTTAATGATGAGCTATTTATGCGTCAGGGGCGCGGTATTCAACCGACCCAACGAGCTCGTCAGCTGTTTGGTCCTGTTCGTCAGGCTCTGCAACTTATTCGTAATGAATTACCAAGCTCAGTTTTCTCTCCAGAGACATCTACTCGTCTATTCAAACTGGCAATTTGCAGCCCATGTGACATGCGTTTTGCGCCAAAGATAATGTCAACGATTCACGAGCTTGCACCTAATGTACAGCTCCACCTAGATGCTGAATTCGATCGCCAACTTGCAGAGAGAATGCGTTACCAAGAGATCGACTTTGTTATCGATTATGCGCGTTTTGATGAGCAAGGCTTTTCAAGCACAGAAATCTTCCAAGATGAGTTGGTTGTAGTGGCATCTAAAGCACACCCACGTATTCAAGGGTCAGTAAGCCCAGCACAATTGTTTGGTGAACGTCATGCTAAGTTATCTAAAGTTCACGGTCAGCGTAGCTTCTCTGAGCAAGCGTACCGAGATCTGGATGTTCAGGCATACTATGAGGGTACGAGCCTAAGCAACGTTCTCTACGTTGTAGGTCAATCTGAGCTAGTGACAATCGCGCCACGCTGGATGGTCGAAAATGCAGCAAACAAGGAGCAGTTGCAAGTCATCGAGTTCCCGTATGAAAACGGTCAAATCAGTGGCTTCTTAAGCTGGCATGAATCAAGCGGAAAAGACAAGGGGCATATCTGGCTGCGCGATCAGCTGATGATGATCTGCGGCGAAGTGGTTGCCCTAAAGTAATTGTCAGTATTCACTGATAGGAAAAGCCTTGGATGGTTCGCGCCATTCAAGGTTTTTTACTATTTTAATTGATAACTTTGATGCTCATCAGTTGCCTTTTCTAACCCGAAATGTACACTTGTGCGCTTAATAAAGCTTACAGGTGTAAGCTAAAGGTAGTAAAGATGGCCAACCTAGATTTTCACATTGTAAAACGAATTCGAGAACAGATTGCGAAAGGCAGCGACCGCATTGCGCTCAAACATAAAGTGGGCAACATGTGGAATGGTATTAGCTGGAAGCAGTTTGGTCAGCAAGTTGATTCTCTTTCATTTGCACTATTGGCTCAGGGAATACGAGTCCAAGACAAGATTGGTATCTTCTCCAACAACATGCCACAGTGGACAGTGGCAGATTTCGCAGCATTACAACTGCGTGCCGTCACAGTACCTATTTATCCAACCAACACTGCCGCTCAGTCAGCTTACATCCTGCAGAATGCGGATGTCCGAGTATTATTTGTCGGTGAGCAAGCTCAATTTGACGCAGCTGTATCCATCTTTGACCAATGCGAACAATTAGAACTGATTGTGGCTATGTCCGATGACGTACAAGTTGGCGAACATAGTTTTGCTATTGGTTGGCAAAAATTCATTGCTCAGTCGAACGAAATGCATCAACCAGAATTGAATGCCCGATTAGAGCAGGTATGCTTCGACGACCTACTAACACTTATCTACACATCGGGTACAACTGGGCAGCCTAAGGGCGTAATGTTGGATTACGCGAATATTGCTGCGCAGTTGGAAGGCCACGACCAGAGATTAAGTTTGAGTGAATCTGATGTGTCGCTCTGTTTCTTACCTCTTTCGCATGTATTTGAGCGCGCTTGGACGTTCTACGTGCTGTACAAAGGGGCGACGAACTGTTACCTACAAGACACTATGCAAGTTCGTGAAGCCCTGAGTGAAGTACGCCCGACAGTGATGTGTGCGGTGCCTCGCTTCTACGAAAAGATCTTCTCAGCGATTCATGAAAAAGTGGCTAAAGCACCATTTATTCGCAAAGCTTTATTTACTTGGGCAGTAAATATGGGTGCCAAAATGGCATTGTGCCATCAAGAAGGGCGCAAACCTTCCATTGCTCTGAAGAAAGCGCATGCATTGGCAGACAAACTGGTCTTGTCAAAGCTACGTGCTTTGCTTGGCGGTCAAATCAATTTCATGCCGTGTGGTGGCGCTAAGCTCGATGAAACCATCGGTCGCTTCTTCCATGCAATTGGTATCAACGTAAAGTTGGGTTACGGCATGACAGAGACCACAGCGACCGTATCGTGCTGGGATGATAAATGTTTCAATCCTGACTCAATAGGTATGGCGATGCCGGGCGCTCAGGTCAAGATTGGTGAGAACAACGAGATTCTTGTTCGTGGTCCAATGGTCATGCGTGGTTACTATAAAATGCCGGAAGAGACAGCGAAAACCTTTGACGAACATGGCTTTCTGAAAACAGGTGATGCTGGTCATATCGATGAGAATGGCAATTTGTTCATTACAGATCGAATCAAAGAGCTAATGAAGACGTCGAATGGTAAGTATATCGCTCCACAAATGATTGAAGGCGCAATCGGCAAAGATCACTTTATCGAGCAGATTGCTGTTATTGCGGATACGCGCAAATTTGTCTCTGCTCTGATAGTGCCGTGTTATGACTCGTTAGAAGAATACGCTAAAGAGCTCAACATCAAATATCATGATCGGGTCGAGTTGATTAAGCACCATCAGATAGTCGAAATGCTAGAAAAGCGCGTCAATGACTTACAAAAAGAGTTGGCGAAGTTTGAGCAAGTGAAGAAGTTCAAGTTATTGCCGAAAGCCTTCTCTATGGACGATGGTGAACTGACACCGACACAAAAACTGCGTCGTAAGGTGATTAACGACAAGTATCAAGATGAAATCGAAGAAATGTACAAGGACAAGTCGGATAAAAACTAATATTTCCGATAGTTAATTTTCTGAATGATTAAAAATCCCCCAACAAGCAAGTTCGCTTGCTGGGGGATTTTTTATTGTGCTTATATGATGGTTTTGATGTTGCTTATTCATGTGGCTTGAAAAAAAAAGAACAGAATTTATTACTTAATTTCTAGTTTTTGCAGGTGATGGGATCTGTTTGAAAGGGTTGTTTTAGACTCATCTTGCTATAAATAATTACTTTCCAGTGCAATCTTCAAAGTGGGAGATAAATCGCATTAGACCCGTTGATAATAAAACGTTACATTTGTTGCGTTACTTTGCTTTATGTTACCTATGAGCAAGACATAGCCGAAAAAGTGGAAATATTTCGAATTAGGCTACGAATAAGACCTAGACTATGGAAAACCAGCTCATCAGATTGACCTTATCCGATGACAAACTGGTTTAAGGAGAAAAATATGGCAGCAATGTTGTCCGGAGCAGAGATGGTTGTTCAATCTCTGATCGAAGAAGGCGTAGAACAGATCTTTGGCTACCCAGGCGGTTCTGTTTTAGATATCTACGATGCGCTTCACGCAAAAACTGATCAAATTAAGCATGTACTCGTTCGTCATGAACAAGCAGCAACTCATATGGCTGATGGCTATGCACGAGCCACTGGCAACTCAGGTGTAGTGCTTGTCTGTTCTGGCCCTGGTGCTACCAACACCATTACCGGTATTGCGACGGCGTATATGGACTCTATTCCAATGATCGTAATTTCGGGCAACGTACCGAATAACATGATTGGTAATGACGCATTCCAAGAGTGTGATATCGTGGGTGTATCTCGCCCAGTTGTTAAACACAGTTTCTTAGTAAAGAAAGCTGAAGACATTCCTGAAACGGTTAAGAAAGCCTTCTATATTGCAACCACCGGTCGCCCTGGCCCTGTACTTATTGATTTACCTAAAGATGTAATGAATCCTCAGGTTAAGCTGCCGTATGAGTACCCTCAAGCTATTTCAATGCGCTCTTACAAACCGACAACGACTGGTCACAAAGGTCAAATCAAGAAAGGCCTGAAGACCCTTCTAGAAGCAAAACGACCTGTGCTGTATGTAGGTGGTGGCGCCGTTATTTCTGGTGCAGAAGAGCACCTAACTAAATTGGCTGAAGCGCTAAATCTACCTGTAGTCAGTACTTTGATGGGGCTTGGTGCATTCCCCGGCACTCATAAAAATTCCTTAGGAATGTTGGGTATGCATGGTGTGTATGAAGCCAATATGGCGATGCATAGAGCGGATCTCATTTTTGGTGTCGGCGTTCGTTTTGATGACCGAACCACAAACAATCTAGAGAAGTACTGCCCAGACGCTAAAGTAATGCATATCGATATTGATCCTTCATCAATCTCGAAAAACGTGAAAGCGGATCTGCCTATTGTAGGCTCTGCAGAAAAAGTTCTCGAAAGCATGGTTAAACTGCTTGAAGAGCAGGGTAGCACGAACGATCAAGATGCTTTAAATCGCTGGTGGGATGAGATCCAAGTGTGGCGTGATCGTGAGTGTTTGTCTTATGAGACATCACCTGAGCGTATTAAGCCTCAGCAAGTTATTGAAACCTTGCACAAGCTGACAAATGGCGACGCTTATGTTGCTTCTGATGTAGGTCAGCACCAAATGTTTGCAGCCCTTTACTACCCATTCAATAAACCTCGCCGCTGGATCAACTCTGGTGGTCTTGGCACGATGGGCTTCGGTCTACCAGCAGGTATGGGTGTTAAGTTCGCCAAGCCTGAAGAAGAAGTGGTGGTAGTGACTGGTGACGGCAGTATCCAAATGAATATTCAGGAACTATCGACAGCAATGCAATACGATATCCCTGTTAAAATCATTAACTTGAATAACCGATTCTTAGGCATGGTAAAACAATGGCAAGACATTATTTACCAAGGCCGCCATTCAAACTCATATATGAGTTCTGTTCCTGATTTTGCCGCCATTGCTGAAGCTTATGGCCATGTTGGTATCCGAATTGAGTCTCCAGATCAGTTGGAATCTGGTCTAAAACAAGCACTTGATATGAAAGATCGCTTAGTGTTTGTTGATATCAATGTGGACGAGACTGAGCATGTATATCCAATGCAGATCAAAGGTGAGGGTATGGACAAAATGTGGTTAAGCAAGACGGAGAGAACGTAATTATGAGACACATTATTTCACTACTAATGGAAAACCAACCGGGGGCTTTATCGCGTGTTGTTGGTCTGTTTTCTCAACGTGCTTACAACATCGAATCTCTAACGGTTTCACCGACAGATGATGAAACATTATCGCGTTTAAACATTACAACCATCTCTGATGACATGGAACTGGAGCAGATCCAGAAGCAACTTAACAAACTGATTGATGTCCTTAAAGTGCAGGAAGTGACAGAGCTTGACCATATCGAACGTGAACTGATGATGGTGAAAGTGAAAGCCAGCGGTTTTTCACGTGCGGAAGTTAAACGTACTGCTGATATCTTCCGTGGTCAGATTGTTGATGTTACGGCTTCCCAGTACACGGTACAGATGGCAGGAACCAGCGAGAAACTTGATGCCTTTATTCAGGCCATTTCTGAAGTCACAGAAGTGATCGAAGTAGCACGCAGTGGTGTCGTTGGAATCGCTCGTGGTGAACGCGCTTTAAAACCTTAAAAGTCGCTGTTTAGCCAATAAAAAAACCACCGTATAACGGTGGTTTTTTGCATTTATGAATTGATTAGTGAAGGATACGAGCGCGAATAGTACCTTCGATGCTTTTTAGCTTTTTCAGTGCTTCTTCAGAGCGTTCCGTTTCTACATCAATAACCACATAACCGAAGTCTGCTGCTGTCTGTAGGTACTGACCTGCGATATTAATCCCCTCTTCAGCGAAGATGGTGTTAATTTGAGTCAGAATACCTGGACGGTTTTCGTGAATGTGCAGCAGTCGTGAACAATCGCGATGCTCTGGTAGAGAAACTTCAGGGAAGTTAACGCTTGATAGCGTTGAACCATTGTCTGAGTACTTAGCCAATTTTCCTGCTACTTCTACGCCAATGTTTTCTTGAGCTTCCTGAGTTGAGCCGCCTACGTGAGGAGTTAGGATCACGTTATCGAATTTTTGCAGTGGAGACTCAAATGGATCTGCGTTGGTTTTAGGCTCGGTCGGGAATACGTCAATTGCCGCACCAGCAAGGTGACCTGCTTCCAGGCTATGGCAGAGTGCTTCGATATCAACTACGGTACCACGAGCAGCGTTGATAAAGATTGAACCTGGCTTCATGCGAGCGAACTCTTCGGCACCCATCATGTTCTTTGTATCAGCGGTTTCAGGAACGTGAAGTGAGATGACATCACATTTATTTAGAAGCTCACTCATGGTGTGGACTTGAGTCGCGTTACCTAGTGAAAGCTTGTTCTCAATATCGTAGAAGTAGACACGCATCCCCAGGTTTTCAGCAATAATGCCTAACTGTGTACCAATGTGACCATAACCGATAATACCTAAACGTTTACCGCGTGCTTCGTATGAATTGTCAGCACTCTTCTTCCAAATACCACGGTGAGCTAGCGCGTTCTTTTCTGGAATACCGCGTAGTAGCAATAAGATCTGACCCAGTACCAATTCCGCAACACTACGTGTATTTGAGAAAGGTGCGTTAAATACTGGAATACCGCGAGATGCGGCTGCTTTAAGATCAACTTGGTTGGTACCAATACAGAAACAGCCAATGGCGACTAACTTTTCGGCAGCGTTGATCACTTCTTCTGTCAAATTAGTGCGCGAACGGATACCAATAAAATGGACATCCTTAACGGCTTCTAGAAGCTCATCTTCTGGAAGTGAACCTTTGTGATACTCAATGTTGGTGTAGCCGGCAGCCTGAAGAACTTCTACTGTTGATGGATGTAGACCTTCAAGCAAGAGAATTTTTATTTTGTCTTTTTCCAGTGAAACTTTGGCCATTGTCTTCTTCCTTAAAGTGGGGAAATTGGGCTTAAGTGGCGCACATTAGACTAAAGCAGATAAAGCAAACGTTTTTATCAGCGTTATGTAGCACGCAAACGTTTTCCTTGTGCGTCTTCTGACCATTAACTTAACAAAAAAAATACAGTTTGGGTAAGAAAATTACGGAATAAGGCAGAATATTTATTGATTAAAATGAAAAAAACGGCGCCAAATGGCGCCGCTTGTAATGAAATAACCAAAATTGATGGGTTACTCTTCGATTTTTGCCCCTTCCGGCGTACCAGTGATGACAACATCAGCACCACGGTGTGCGAATAGACCAACAGTGACGACACCAGCAATAGAGTTGATTTTATCTTCTAGATCTTTTGGATCTGTAATCTTCATGCCATGCACATCAAGAATAACGTTGCCATTGTCAGTGACTACACCTTCACGGTAAGCAGGATCACCACCGAATTTAACCAACTGGCGAGCGACGTAAGAGCGTGCCATTGGGATAACTTCTACTGGTAGTGGGAATTGGCCAAGTACGTCGACTGCTTTAGTATTGTCAACGATACAGACGAACTTCTCAGAAATAGCAGCAACAATTTTCTCACGAGTCAGTGCTGCGCCACCGCCTTTGATCATGTCACGAGATGCGTTGATCTCATCAGCACCATCAACATAGATGTCTAGCATCGCAACATCGTTGCAGTCGAAGACTTCGATGCCGAGACCTTTTAGCTTTTCAGTTGATGCATCAGAGCTTGAAACAGCACCTTTGATGTCATCTTTCATTGTTGCAAGTGCATCGATGAAGTGATTCACAGTAGAGCCTGTACCAACACCAACAATGCTGCCTTTTTCAACATACTTGAGTGCTGCCCAACCAGCTTCTTTCTTCATTTCATCTTGAGTCATGCTCATCTCCTAGAGGCGGTAGTTAAATCGTTTGCGGCGGCGATTATAGCTGCAAATTGGTTTTATTCCCAATCCCAGATCTGGCTTGGCGTCACTATTTTAGGTAGAGGTACATCCCAAGACTCAATAGGCAGTGAGTCGACTTGCTGGCAGTCATGGGCTAATCCAATCGGTTTAGGCCCGAGGCGAGTGTTGAACCAAGGCTCTAGCGTTCGATCGTAGTAGCCCCCTCCCATTCCTAGGCGATGTCCAGTCGAGTCAAAAGCGACTAAAGGGGTGCAGATGAGATCAAGCTGAGCGACAGGAATAATCTGAGTCTGGTCTAATTTGGGTTCTGCAATTGCATAGCGGTTTAGCACCATAGGTGTCGTGCTTGAGTATCGAAGAAACAGTAGATGACCGTGGGAGAAGGGATGAATTACAGGCAAGTAGACATCCTTTCCCTGCTGCCATAGCCATTCAATGAGTGGTTTAGTATCGATCTCGCCATCTGCGGTGATGTACAAAGCGATGTGTTGTGCTGAGGCGATCTCAGGCAATTGCTTGAATTGTGTCACTAAGTCTAATCCTGCCAGATATTGCGTGTCGCTACTGAGCGCATTGCGTTTCTGTCGAATGACTTTGCGTAAGTCTTGGCGTGAAAGAGTCATGACATTACCCATGGTTGCTGGGTATCGAGATAGGGATACCCCAGAGTGCCGTTGGAGATATGGACCCTTGAACCAGCTGGTTCAAGGCGGATCAGCAGAGATAACCGTAGGCTTCTCGGTACAAGCCGAGCTTGCTCAATAGCTATCAAGTACTAACCCTTGGGTATTGCTTATCGGCTCAGGGACTTAATCCCCTCACGAACACTCCAGGGTAAATTCTTGATGGTGTAAAGGTTACTGCTGTCCTGGCTTAACTTTACTAATTGCATCATCCAAAGACGCAGAGAGCAGTTCCATACGCTCAACCATTGCATCTTGTTCCTGCTTTGAATCGTTGTCGCGGACTTCGAGTTCGTGACAAAAGTTTAAGGCAACAAAGGTCAGCAGCTGTACTTCGTTGGTCATCTTGGTTTTAGCCGCTAACTCTTTAAGGCGATCATCTAAACGTGCTGCTGCATTGATCAAAGACTCTTCTTGTCCTGCTGGACAGTTAACACGAGTTAGTTTGCCTAAGATTTCGACTTCTACCGCTTGATTACTCATACCGACTCTATATCTGTTGTCTAAGGTGATAAAGCAGATAATCACCGAGGGAGAAACTATAGAAAAAGCCTTATTAAGATTCAAGCTTTTCAGTTAGACCTAACCAAAATCAGTGTGTAACAACACAGTAATTGGGCAATTTGTGTAAAAGCTCCCCATAATTGCGCAATCACGCGTTTTCGCCTGCTTTGGTAAGTGATACGATTGAGGATATTTACTTTATTTTAGGTCATAGCAATGAGCGACACCAAATTACCTGATTATCTGACATTTGCCAGTGAGTTACAGTCGGCAGGCTTAGCGGTTAACCCAGCAGAACTTCACGGCTTGCTTACTGGAATGCTTTGTGGCGGTTTGAGCCTAATAGATAAAAGTTGGCAGCCACTTGTTTATGACTATGTGAGTGAAGGTATGGGGTGGCCTACAAAATCTTTGCAGTTAGCCGAAGGCACTTTAGATGCAACTATTCAGGAGCTAACAGGTTCTGGAATGGATCTTGAGCTACTCCTTCCCGATGATGAAGCGAGTGCAACACTGTTTGACGTCGCAGATGGTTTGGCCGAATGGGTTAACCACTTTATTTCTGGTCTTGGTTTAATCAATGCTGCGCTCAATAAGGCATCAAGTGACGTTAAAGAGGCATTGGCTGATTTAGAAGAAATAGCCAAACTGGGTATTGACGAAGAGGATGATCTCGAAGAACAAGCTCAGTTATTAGAGCACGTGATCGAACATGTTAAGGCATGTGTGTTGACCATTCATGCAGAATTTGGCCAAAAACCGGTCGAGAAACAGGCTCCAACGATTCATTAATAGGTAACGCGATGAAGCAGTTTGATGTGGTGATTGCTGGTGGTGCTATGGCAGGAATGACCTTAGCATTAGCGATAAATAAGCTTTCCAAACAACCTTTGTCTATTGCGGTGATAGAACCTTTTCCTGTTGACGATCAGGCTCATCCTGGCTTTGATTCACGTTCGATTGCACTTTCCTATGGTAGCGCGGCGATCCTGAGGAAGTTTGGTTTATGGGAAGAAATTGCAAAAATTGCCACGCCAATTGAACACATTCATGTCTCCGACCGAACCCATGCAGGTCTGACCGATATCGCAACTCAGGAAGTGGGTCTAGAAGCCTTGGGGTATGTTGTCGAATTGGCTGATGTTGGTCGTATTTACAATAGTCAGGCTCAGTTAGACGGCAATATTGAACTGATCCAAGCTTCTGTAAGTCAAGTTACTCGTCATGAGAAAAAAGTGCAGATAAGGCTCACCAATGAAACGGTGGTTGAAGGTAAATTGTTGGTTGCGGCAGATGGCGCGATGTCTACCTGTTGCCAGCAGTTGGGGCATGAACTGACTGAGCATAACTTCGATCAAGTTGCTGTGATAGCGAATGTTACCACAGAGCTTGCTCATAAGGGGCAAGCATTTGAGCGTTTCACCGAGTCCGGACCTGTTGCCCTGTTACCTATGTCGGAAGGGCGTATGTCCTTAGTTTGGTGTTTGCGTCCAGAACATGCGACAGAAGTCATGGACTATGATGACAAACAGTTCTTGTCAGAGCTTCAAACGGCATTTGGTTGGCGGTTAGGTAAGTTAAAAAAAGTCGGACAGCGAGCGAGCTACCCGTTACTACTTAGATATCGAAAAGAAAATGTTTCGCACCGCTTTGCTGTTGTCGGGAATGCGGCACAAACGCTTCACCCTATCGCTGGACAGGGATTTAACTTAGGTATCAGAGACGTCGCTACCTTGGCTGAAAGTATTGCAAATTCGACACATGATGTGGGTTGTTATCAGGTTTTAAAACGCTTTAAGCAGTCTCGATGTGATGATCGTGATGCGACAATTGAGATGACCTCTGCGTTAGTACATCTGTTTTCAAATGATTACTTAGTGACGCGGATCGGGCGAAATGTGGGTCTGTTTGCGATGGATAATTTGCCGATACTCAAAACACCACTATTGAGAAGAACATTAGGTTTGGTGTCTCGTTAGAGATATCAGCAAGGACACAAAGATATGATGCAAAGTGTAGATATCGCCATTGTTGGTGGTGGAATGGTTGGCTTAGCGCTCGCCGCTGCGTTCAAAGATACAGAACTACGTATCGCGGTGATCGAAAGTCGTGAACCAGAAAGTGAGCTTGGTGAGCTTCCTGATGTGCGTGTTTCAGCATTAAGTCGTTCTAGTGAGACAATTTTGCGAAACCTAGGGGCATGGCAAGGAATCGTTCAGCGTCGAGCGGCCCCTTATCGTGCAATGGAAGTCTGGGAACAAGACAGTTTTGCTCGAATTGAGTTCGAAGCACAGCAGCTAGCGCAACCGGACCTCGGTCATATTGTAGAGAACCGAGTTATTCAACTTGCGTTACTTGATCAAGTTAAGCAGCAAAGTAATGTCACTCTATTTATGCCGGCGAAATGTGCTTCGATGGCGATTGGAGAGAGTGAAGCATGGATCAACTTAGATAGCGGGCAATCATTGACGGCCAAGCTAGTTGTTGGTGCTGATGGCGCCAACTCTTGGGTACGCAAGCAGCAAGATATTCCTTTGACACATTGGGATTACGGTCACAGCGCGATTGTTGCTAACGTTCGTACTCAAGAATCTCACCAAAGTGTTGCACGTCAAACCTTTACACCTCAAGGTCCAGTGGCTTTTCTTCCTTTAGGTGAAGATAATTTGAGTTCTATTGTGTGGTCGACGGAACCGAATCGTGCTGAACGTTTACTTGGTATGTCAGCCAATGAGTTTAGTAAAGTGCTTACTGCTGAGTTTGATAATAGACTTGGCTTGTGTGAAGTGCTTGGTGAGCGATTCGCCTTCCCATTAAAAATGCGCTATGCACGCGACTTTGTGACAGAGCGAGTTGCATTAGTTGGAGATGCGGCACATACCATTCACCCACTCGCAGGGCAGGGGGTAAACTTAGGTTTGCTTGATGCGGCGAGTCTTGCCCAACACGTACTAGAAATGTGGCAGCAAGGTGAAGACTTTGGGACTAAACGAAATCTACGGGGTTATGAACGTTGGCGTAAAGCTGAGGCCGCTAAGATGATTGCGGCAATGCAAGGATTTAAAGATCTCTTCGAAGGCAATAATCCAGCGAAAAAACTGCTCCGCGGTATAGGTATGAAGCTAGCAGGCCAACTTCCTGGTGCAAAAGATGAGATTATGAAGCGCGCATTGGGTTTGAAAGGTGATTTGCCGAAACTGGCACAGAACAGAGGAATAAAATCTCAAACCCACTAAAGTGGAAAGGGTTGGCATTGCCAACCCTTTTTAAATTCTGTTATGCGTATGCACAGCGGAGTTTCATGATTTCTTTATTGATCTCTTTTACCGCTTGAAAATGCCTGCGCTCTGCCTTTTCTGGCAGAATAAGCTTACCGTTATCAAACTCAAATTTACCTACTCCGTAGATATAAATCCTTCCTTTAAATAGTCGACTAATGTGTTTAGCAATCATACCTGGTGTATAGCGCTTAAACAGTCTCATACATTTGTCCTTATGTTTAGCAAGCACCGCAATTATACTGAGTTCCCACCATTAATAGTGTGATTGTCATGGGGGAATATGCAGTCAAAACTGTGTTATTTGGATATTTGTGTTGCTGTAAGCAAATTCGCGGATAAATATCCAAATTATTGTGATAGTTACCTCATTTATGTTCTGAGTTAGGAACTTATAGAAGGTCTTAATCGTGAAGTATTAAGCCTGAACTATGTGACAGTTTTAAGAATAGTTTAACTTTCTAATTAGGTGTTAAATTTGCAAAAAAAAGCCCGCTTCAAGGCGGGCGAATAGTCACAGATGCATTACACAAAAAGTGGATGTCCTGAAACAATCAGTGGATTCACTTTTTTTTGTTGGAGAAGGAGTGCACTCGCATTGCAAGTTATATACAGACTCTTCAGCGAGTGTCGAACGGGGCACATGACCTTTGTTCGAACTTTAACCAACAAAAACAGAATACTTCAAAAAATGCACCTTGACTACTTATGCTTTTAAATTGAATAAAAATCTAACAACCAATACTTAGGCGTGAGACGCTAATCACCAATTGATGCAATCGATTGCAAAAAAATATCTGAATGTTATCCAACTTGGGTAGGTTTCGTTTCAGTCACGGCAGATATTGGCAACTCTAGGTTGGCAAAGGCGAATCAAATCATCACATTGGAGGGCAATACCCGCCATATTGGAGCCACTGCTGATGGTGACTTCAGGTTCACTCAGAAGTTGTTGATCGAAGATCACGGCCATTGGCGTTTTTAAAAGAAGGGGAACGACGGTACCAATCTGGTAGCCCGTTAAACTCGCTACCTGCTCCATAGATACGCAGGTCATACGTCGCCACTCTAGTAAAGCCCTGACTTTCTTGGGATCGATAGATTGATCTCCGGGTGCACAAGCGATGGCGTAACGATTGCTCATATCTCTCAGTACAATCGACTTCACCATCTGACTTGGGCGAATACCTCTTTGCATCGCCGCATCTTCAATTGTGACGGCTGGACGTTGATGAGGCAGCAGGCGAAAATTGACCTGCTGCGATTCAAGGTATTGGGTAATATGAGTAGAAAACGGACTAGTCATTGTCTTCAAGTGAATAAGGAAGGGACGCGAAAGTCCACTGACTTTGAGCCTGGTCTTTAAGGCGTAGCTGAGTGTCCTCTTCTAAGTTGTTTGGTAATACAACAAGAGCCAAGGCATGGTTATTACTATAGCGATAGTGTGCGAGCAGTTGACCCGCGCTACGCCAGTTTTCTCCAACAGCGCGCTCTAGTTCTGCGTTAGCAGCAATCTCCTGCTGTGCTTCCCCTTTAATAATGAATAGCGCACGTTTGTTAATCCCGCGATATTTAGCTCGTGCTACCGTTTCCTGTCCGGTGTAACAGCCTTTAGTGAAGCTAATACCCGCTAAAGCTTGAACATTGAGTGCTTGTGGTATGTGCTCATTTTGCTGTTCAGCTGTTAAGATCGGCAAACCCGCTTGGATATCGAGGAGTGTCCAAAGTGTCTCATCAACCTTGTCAGCTTGGCTTGAAGCCACAATGTGCTGTGCCGCCTCTTGTGTTATTAGCAGCAACCAGCGCTGGTGGTCTATTTTAACGGCTGTTCCGCCATCTATTGGGCGCACATCTCCAGATAGAGTAGATAGTCTATCAACCAGTTCGGTTGCCTTTTCACCCATCACCCCCAGAGCGATCTCGTCGGCTTGCTTGATTTCTACCTTTGAAAAAACGGCATATTTTTTAATTTCAGCCAGCTCTTTTTCGATCACTGCTGACGGTTGAAACATGGCATAACCATCATTGTGATGGAAGAGTCGGAATACACTCCAGACTTTACCTTTGGCATCGCAGTGGGCGCCAAATGTGGATAAATGTGGTTCTAGCTTAACCACATCGCAGGTAACTTGGCCTTGTAAGTAAGACTTCTTATCTTCACCAACCATGGTGATTGCAGCCCATGAGTTGAGAGGGGCAATCGCCAGTTGGGGAAGAACATCATTCGACGCGAGTTGTAAGGGTGCAAAGTCGTTGTGCCAATCCATGATAGTTACCTAATAAGTAGTTGATGGCCGTATGTTATCGCCTATTCCTAGTGATAAACAACCTTTTGAATTGTGTGCCATTCATAATCTAGATAGTGAACGAAAATAGTGACCTTAGTCGGGAGTGTGACTGACGTACTAGTTGTAAGCTTATTTGCTTGTTACACTCGGCGCAAACAACCGATAAGGTGAGGAAGTAGAATGTATCCCGCAGAACAAAAAGCGCGTATTAAATGGGCGTGTCGCCGTGGAATGTTAGAACTCGACGTAGTGATCATGCCATTTTTTGAAGAATGCTTTGATGGCCTACAAGAAAATGAACAACGTGACTTTGTCTCACTGCTGGAGTGTGATGATCCAGATTTGTTTACCTGGATTATGGGACATGGTCGAAGCGAGAACTTAGGCCATGCAGCAATGGTAGATAAGATTGTCGCGCATAACCTCAGCAAAGTGCGTTAATCTCACTTTAACCCCATCAGCTATTGCGCTAAAGGCCAATACCTTGCTACTGGTTTTGGCCTTCTCAATAATTACCCTCTCTACATTACCGTTAGCCCCAACCTTTTTGCTTCTGTTTGTGCTTTTTAAACACGTCAAGGCAGAACCGTTACTTATTAAGTCATTGCGAGATGAAGTGAGCTTTTTTTCTGCAACGCAATATCAATCAACTCGTGGTCGGCATAAGATCAAAAAAGTGATGTTCACGTTTCTACCGATCGGCTTGGTGATCATTCATCGCAATGAGGAAAGAGTGATGCTGTGGCGAGATAGTGTCACAGAAGCAAAATATCGTGAGTTAGTGGTGATGTTAAAAAGGGAGCCATAGGCTCCCTCAAGTGAGATTATTTTAGCTTCTCTGGTACTAAAATTGTTGGACCACTGTCTTCGGCAAGTTCAGGGTAGTCTAGAGTGTAGTGTAGGCCGCGGCTCTCTTTGCGTTCCATTGCACAACGTACCATAAGCTCAGCAACCTGTAGTAGATTACGCAGTTCAAGTAAGTTGTTAGATACTCTGAAGTTACTGTAGTACTCGTGTGTTTCCTGCTGAAGTAGCTGGATTCGGCGCAATGCACGCTCCAAACGCTTATCGGTTCTAACGATCCCCATGTAGTCCCACATAAAGAGACGTAACTCATGCCAGTTATGCTGAATGACGACCTCTTCATCTGAGCAGCTAACCTGACTTTCATCCCAAGCAGGAAGACTTGGTGGCAACGTTGCTTGATCGAGATTTGTGATGATGTCATTGGCTGCAGCCCACGCGTAGACCACACACTCAAGCAAAGAATTTGATGCCATGCGGTTTGCACCGTGTAGACCGGTATAGCTGACTTCACCGATTGCATAGAGTTGAGAGAGATCCGTTTGGCCTGTCTGCTCAACCATAACGCCACCACAGGTGTAGTGTGCCGCAGGAACCACTGGGATTGGTTCTTTGGTCGTATCTATGCCAAGATCGAGCAGGCGCGTATTGATGGTTGGGAAGTGTTTCTCAATAAAATCTGCTGGCTTATGACTAATGTCTAGGTACATACAGTCTGCACCCAGTCGTTTCATTTCAAAGTCGATAGCACGAGCGACCACATCACGTGGTGCAAGCTCTTCACGTGGATCGAAATCAGGCATAAAGCGAGAGCCGTCAGGACGACGCAAATAGGCGCCTTCACCGCGCAAAGCTTCTGTGAGCAAGAAGTTTCGAGCTTCTGGATGATATAAACAGGTTGGATGGAATTGATTGAACTCTAGGTTTGCCACTCGACAGCCTGCACGCCAAGCCATCGCGATACCATCACCGGATGAAACGTCAGGGTTAGACGTGTATTGGTATACTTTTGATGCTCCACCTGTCGCAAGAACGACGAACTTTGAACGTACGGTTTCGACGTGCTCCTGATTACGGTTCCAGATGTATGCACCGACAACCTTTTTGCTGTCTCCACCGACCTTGTCTTCGGTAATTAAGTCTAGGGCGTTATGACGCTCTAAAACCGTAATGTTTGGGTGATTATGAACATTGTCTTGCAGAGAGGTTTGCATTGCCATACCTGTAGCATCGGCGGCATGTAAAATGCGACGATGGCTGTGACCACCCTCTCTGGTTAAGTGGTAACGAGGGGCCTCATCACTATCGTTTTCTTCACGATCAAATGGAACGCCACCGTCGATTAGCCATTGCACACACTCTTTGGCGTTTCGGGCAATAAACTCAACCGTCTCTTTTTCGCAAATGCCTGCACCTGCGATTAGGGTGTCTTGAACGTGCGATTCAATACTGTCTGACTCATCGAAAACTGCGGCGATACCACCTTGCGCGTAATAGGTCGCTCCTTCGCTACGAGCTCCTTTACTCAGCACGATGACTTTGCCGTATTCAGCGACACGCAACGCCAACGATAGACCTGCTGCGCCACTACCCACCACCAACACATCACACTGATGTTCACAGTTTGCGTTCATAAAACTTTATCATTCCCGAGTTAAGTTGTATCTGTGCGCCTTCCTTCCCGAAAAAACGCATAGACAACAGAGCGAACCCGCTCTTAAATCTGTCATTGAATTGCATATTTGACTCACAAAACAAAAGAGTCAATCCGCTATAGTACCACTCCAAGAATGGCTTTGCATAAATGCAATTGTTCGTAAATAGCATTGCTTTTCTTTACCTACATCCCCACAATTTGGAACATAGGTAGTTTGGTGCATCATTGCGTAAAAATAGTTTGAAGAATTTTTGAACTTATCTTTATTAGCTAGGTCACAATAGTGCTCAAGTAAGCAGTGGTGTCAAGACTACATTTTGCATAATTAATGTCCATGTCAGAGAAGATAGGGGCGAATAACAATAGGAGTACCCGCTCGAATGAACGAGCAGCTGACCGATCAAGTATTAATTGAGCGAGTTCAGAATGGGGATAAGCAAGCATTCAACTTGTTGGTGACTAAGTACCAGAACAAAGTTTGCAATCTTATTTCTCGCTATGTGAATAATCCTGGTGATGTTCCCGATGTAGCACAAGAAGCATTTATTAAGGCGTACCGAGCGATACCAAGCTTTCGTGGTGAAAGTGCCTTCTATACTTGGTTATATCGGATTGCCGTTAATACTGCAAAAAACCACCTTGTCGCACAGGGCAGAAGACCCCCTGCACAAGATGTGGATACTGAAGATGCTGAATATTACGAAACGGGTAATGCATTAAAAGAAATTTCGAACCCTGAGAACTTAACGTTGTCCAATGAATTGAAACGTGTTGTTTTCAGTGCGATTGATGCACTGCCTGATGATTTAAAAACCGCAGTGACGTTGCGCGAGCTCGATGGCTTAAGCTACGAAGAAATAGCAGCGGTTATGGATTGCCCTGTAGGAACGGTACGTTCGCGTATCTTCCGTGCTCGTGAAGCGGTTGAAAAGAAAATTCAACCCCTTTTGCAACGCTAGACCAGTAACATTAATGGTGAAAATAATGGCTGACAAAGAGAAACTTTCAGCACTCATGGATGGAGAGTTGGTTGATAAAGCTCTGATAAGTGAACTAGAGCAAGACCAAGAAGGCCTGCAATCATGGCACAATTATCATTTAATTGGTGACGTGATGCGTGGTGAGGCTCCGGAAAAACCGGAGTGGAACATTGCTGAAAGCGTAGCGCTAGCACTTGAAAATGAACCAGCGCACTCAACAGTAACTCAGTTAGCGCAGCACCGTCGTGTTGAGTCTCAACCGACGCCGTCACAAGCTCGTCGTCAAATGCCTGCTTGGTTAAGCCAATTTGGTCAGGTCGCTATGGCTGCCTGTGTCTCGTTGGTTGTTATTCTTGGCGTGCAACAATATAGCGGCTCGGATGCTAGCGTTCCAGAAGCGGAAACTTTACCTGTTCTGCAAACCATTCCTTTCTCTGGAAGTGCTGAACCAGTGAGCTTAACCCGCTCTTCGCTTGAACAATCGAATACCAATGAATTAAATGTTCAGGAACAACGTCGTCGCATTAATGCGATGCTACAAGACTACGAATTACAGTTACGCTTGAATAGTGACAACGGCCTTGAGCACAGTGATAATCCTGAAACGGTAGTTGAATGAAAAAAATTCTGATCAGTGTGCTGACACTGCTCAGTTTGAATACAACATTGGCCTTTGCAGATGATGATTCTGCAGAGGCTTTGTTGCATCAAATGAACGAGGCAAGTCAGCATTTAAATTACGAACTGTCTTATATTTTAATTAAGAAAAATAGCATTGAACCACTGCTGTACCGACACGCTCGCGCAGAGGGTAAGCAACTTGCTCATCTACTTTACTTGAGTGGCCCAGTAAGAGAGGTTATTCGACGTGGTGATGAAGTGAGTTACATCGAACCTGGCGTCGAACCTTTTACGATTGAATCCGGTAACTTGGTTGCACCAACCATCCCTATGCTCAATGCCAATGTTGATAAGTTGAAAGGGTTTTACGACTTTATTCCTGTCGGACGCGCGCGCGAAGCGGGTACCGCATGTCAGGTGTTACGTGTTGTACCTAAAGATGGGCAGCGTTACTCGTATGTGCTGTGGGTAGATGAAAAAAGCAAATTACCTTTACGGGCTGATCTGGTTGATCGAGATGGTGAAGTGTTAGAGCAGTACCGAACCATCTCATTTAGTGTTAACGATCAGATTGGACAGGCGATGAGTGGACTGAATCAGGTCAAATTGCCAGAAGTTCTCTCTTTGCCTAAAGGTCAGGTGAGCAGTTCATATTGGACGGTTGGTTGGATCCCTAATGGTTTCGAGCCGAAAGAGCTCAATCGTTATCGAATGAACAATACCGACCGCATGGTCGAAAGCCAAATGTACAGTGATGGCTTATTTAATTTTTCTATCTATATCTCGGATAGTGATGACTTGTCGCTTAAAGGACAGCTAGTGAGACAAGGTCGCAGAACGCTGCATAGCTTTGTTCGCGGCGAGTACGAAATCTCTGTTATCGGTGATATCCCCCCTGCTACTGCCAAACGTATTGCTCTGTCAGTGACGTTTGTAAAGAGTGAGAGTACCACCCAATGATGACCGCATTGGCAACAGTTTCTGAGGTGACAGAGCTGGCATCGGGATTTGATGTCGAGCTAAGTTGCGAACAGCAGACGAGCTGCAGTAGCTGTTCATCTCAGAAGAGCTGTGGGACGGGCATTGTATCTAAAGCCGTGGGGAAAAAATCGCTCCACTGGCATCTAGTGACAGATAAGCGAGTTGAGAAAGGGCAAGTGGTGGAAATCGGTTTGCCTGAAAAAAGCGTATTGCAGTCCGCAGCGCTGGTTTATCTCTTGCCACTGTTTGCGATGATCATTGGCGCCTTGGTCGCTCAATGGTGGATTGCCCCTGCGTTTTCTCTCGGAGAGGGGGTAGTCATCCTCACTTCGGCTCTTGCAACGGTTGGAGGGATTTATCTAGCAAAAAGATTATCTTTCAGATTAGAGCAGCAATCTTCGCAGCAAGTCATATTATTAAGGGTATTAGGTGAGCCAATTAGCTAGTGCGAAGCGGCTAGAAATTGGGTAGAATCTGCCAACTTGATTGAAATGCCGTCACAAGACGGCTTTCTTGTCCCCATTTATAAGAGTTTAGTCACCCCAAATCATGAAGCACATTCGTAACTTTTCGATTATCGCCCACATCGACCATGGTAAGTCGACCCTATCAGACCGTTTAATCCAAGTATGTGGTGGTTTAAGCGACCGTGAAATGGCCGCACAGGTTCTGGACTCCATGGATCTAGAGCGTGAGCGTGGTATCACCATCAAATCACAGAGTGTGACGCTAAACTACACCGCTAAAGATGGTGAAACGTATCAGTTGAACTTCATCGATACTCCGGGACACGTTGACTTCGCCTACGAAGTATCCCGTTCTTTAGCCGCTTGTGAAGGTGCGCTACTGGTTGTTGATGCGGGTCAGGGGGTAGAAGCTCAAACTCTTGCTAACTGTTATACGGCGATCGAGATGGATCTTGAGGTTGTGCCAATCTTAAACAAGATCGACCTTCCTGCTGCCGATCCTGAGCGTGTTGCTGAAGAGATCGAAGAAATCGTAGGCATTGATGCGATGGAAGCGACGCGTTGTAGTGCAAAAACAGGCCTTGGTGTGGATGATGTGCTTGAAAACATTGTCTCTGCGATTCCTGCACCAGAAGGTGATCCAGATGGGCCACTTCAAGCTCTAATCATTGACTCTTGGTTTGACAACTACCTTGGTGTTGTTTCTTTGGTTCGTATTAAGAATGGCCAGTTGAAGAAAAACGAAAAAATTAAGGTAATGAGTACAGGCCAAGTGTGGGGAGTTGATCGTCTAGGTATCTTCACACCGAAACAGGTCGATACAAATTCACTAAGTACGGGTGAAGTGGGCTGGGTGGTTTGTGGCATCAAAGATATTCTAGGTGCTCCGGTAGGTGATACGCTCACACTGGCTAAACATGGTTGTGATGCACCGCTACCGGGCTTTAAGAAAGTAAAACCTCAGGTTTATGCCGGTCTATTCCCTGTATCATCTGATGATTATGAAAACTTCCGTGATGCACTAGGCAAGTTAAGTCTAAATGACGCCTCTCTGTTCTATGAACCAGAGAACTCTGCTGCTCTTGGCTTTGGTTTCCGTTGTGGCTTCCTAGGCATGCTACACATGGAGATCATTCAGGAGCGTCTGGAGCGTGAATACGACCTTGACCTGATTACCACAGCTCCAACCGTAGTTTACGAAGTTGAAGAGACCAACGGTAACCTTCTGTATGTAGATAGCCCGGCTAAGCTACCTGCAGTGAACGATATCGAAGAGATCCGTGAGCCTATCGCTCGCTGTAACATTCTTGTTCCTTCTGAGTACCTGGGTAACGTTATTACTCTGTGTGTTGAGAAGCGTGGCGTTCAGGTAGATATGGTTTACCACGGTAACCAGGTTGCGGTGACTTACGATATTCCAATGGCAGAAGTGGTACTTGATTTCTTTGACCGTCTGAAATCAACGTCTCGTGGTTATGCATCACTTGATTACAACTTCCAGCGTTTTGAAGCGTCTAACATGGTACGTGTTGATGTACTTCTGAACGGTGACACTGTTGATGCCTTGGCAATGATCACTCACAAAGATCAATCTCAGACTCGTGGTCGTCAGCTAGTTGAGAAGATGAAAGAGTTCATCCCTCGTCAGATGTTTGATATCGCGATTCAGGCTGCTATCGGTAACCACATTATCGCTCGTTCAACGGTTAAACAGTTGCGTAAGAACGTAATCGCGAAATGTTACGGCGGTGACGTGAGCCGTAAGAAGAAGCTACTGAAGAAGCAGAAAGAAGGTAAGAAACGTATGAAGCAGATCGGTAACGTTGAACTGCCTCAAGAAGCATTCCTTGCAATTCTGCACGTAGGTAAAGACTAATCCCTGCCATATTTGGCACCACAGCGTTGTTGCTTTCAGTCTGGCTGTAGCAACAACTATTGATGGGATTACTAGAAACAAATTTAATTGGTAAGTGGAAGAGTTCTGCTCTTTCACTTTCGTATTTTTGAGATAAGGGAAGTCAATGGCGAATACATTTTCACTCATCCTAGTGATCGTTACTTTAGTAACGGGCGTTGTCTGGGTTCTGGAAAAGCTCGTTTTTGCTAAAAAGCGTCAAGAAAAACTGGCTGAAGTTGAAGCTCAAACCAATGGTTTGGATGCAGCCGTTCTAGCAAAAGTGCAGACTCAGCCTTGGTGGGTAGAGAATAGCGTCTCTATTTTTCCAGTTATTGCTGCTGTCCTTGTATTGCGCTCATTTATCTATGAACCTTTTCAAATTCCATCAGGCTCGATGATGCCAACCCTGCTGGTGGGCGATTTTATCCTGGTTGAAAAATACGCCTATGGTCTGAAAGATCCAGTATGGCGCACTCAGTTAGTCGAAACAGGCAAGCCTGAGCGTGGTGACATTGTAGTATTTAAGTACCCACCTCAGCCAAATATCGATTACATCAAGCGTGTTGTAGGCCTTCCGGGAGATACGGTTCGCTACAACAGCAAGAAAGAAATCTGCATTCAGTCTTCAGGTGAGACCAGTTGTCAGCCAGTCAAACTGTCTAATGTAGAAGAGAGCCAGTTCATTCAAAATGGCATCCCATTGATTCAATTGGATGAAAAGTTGGGTGAAGTGGGTCATCAGATTTTGGTTAACCCACTGCGTCGTGACCGAGTTGAATTGTATCAACCTCGCAACGGTGTGAGTGAGTGGGTGGTTCCAGAAGGTCAGTACTTTGTGATGGGGGATAACCGTGACAACAGTGCTGATAGCCGCTACTGGGGCTTTGTCCCAGAAGCCAACCTAGTGGGTAAAGCTGTTGCTATTTGGATTAGCTTCGAATTCGAACGCGATGCAGATAGTGTCTTACCTTCTTGGATTCCAACTGGTGTTAGGTTTAACCGCATCGGTGGTATTAACTAAATTATGAATGAGAGAGCATGAATTCTCCTATTGCAAAACTAGAGAAAAAGCTCGGCTATCAATTTAATGATGCCGAGCTAATCAGCTTAGCACTGACACATCGCAGTGCTAATGGAAAACACAATGAGCGTCTTGAGTTTCTGGGCGATTCAATTTTAAGTTTTGTCATTGCTGATGATCTTTACCATCGTTTCCCAAAAGTGAATGAAGGGGACATGAGCCGCATGCGTGCCACCTTAGTGCGTGGCAATACACTCGCGGAGCTAGGTCGTGAATTCGAACTAGGAGATCACTTAAAATTAGGTCCAGGTGAATTAAAGAGCGGCGGCTTTCGTCGTGATTCAATCCTTGCTGACGCTGTAGAAGCGATCATTGGTGGTATCTACTTAGATAGTGATATCGAAGTCGTGCGTGGCATCATATTGAGTTGGTACAAAACTCGTCTTGATGCGATTAAGCCAGGGGTTTCACAAAAAGATCCTAAAACTCGCCTACAAGAGTTTCTTCAGGGTCGAAGAAAACCTCTACCTGCTTACACAGTGACTAATATTAAAGGTGAAGCACATAACCAAGAGTTTACGGTTTCGTGTGATGTAGCAGGTATTGGACAACCTGTTATTGGTAAAGGCACCAGCCGCCGCAAGGCAGAACAAGCGGCTGCTGAATTAGCACTAGAGCAACTGACCAATGACTGATTCAACAGACAACAACGAATTTGATATCGATGCGTTTTTCTCATCGAGCAATGAACAGACAAGTTCGCCAGACAATCAACACTGTGGCTTTGTGGCGATTGTAGGTCGTCCAAACGTGGGTAAATCAACACTTCTTAACCGTATCCTAGGTCAGAAGATTTCGATTACTTCACGTAAACCTCAGACGACTCGGCACCGTATTATGGGCGTTGATACCGAAGGCGACTACCAAGCTATTTATGTCGATACTCCGGGTCTGCATATTGAAGAGAAGCGTGCGATTAACCGTTTGATGAACCGTGCAGCTAACTCTTCACTCAGTGATGTTAACCTAGTCTTTTTCTTGGTTGATGGCACGCACTGGACTAGTGACGATGAAATGGTGTTGACCAAACTGCAAAAGTCTAACTTCCCAGTGGTACTGTGTGTCAACAAAGTTGACAATGTACAAGACCGCAATGACGTCATGCTGCATATGATGGAAATGTCTAAGCGCATGGACTTTGTTGATGTGGTGCCTATCTCGGCGAAGCATGGCAAAAACATTGATGTGTTGCGTAAACATGTTCGTGAGCACTTGCCGAAGGCGACACACCACTTTCCTGAAGAGTATGTCACTGACCGTTCTCAACGCTTTATGGCGTCAGAGATTGTTCGCGAAAAGTTGATGCGTTTTACGGGTGAAGAGCTTCCTTACTCTGTTACCGTTGAAATTGAACGCTTTGACTACAACCCAGAAACAGACGGATTCCACATTAACGCTTTGATTTTGGTTGAACGCAGCGGCCAGAAGAAAATGGTAATTGGTAAAGGCGGCGAAAAGATCAAAACGATCGGCCGTGAAGCGCGTCTGGATATGGAAGAGTTATTTGGTCGCAAGGTTTACCTTGAAACTTGGGTTAAGGTGAAATCTGGCTGGGCGGATGATGAGCGCGCTCTTCGTTCACTCGGCTACATCGATGACCTTTAACGAGTGCGAGGCTTGAGCTTCGCTCCGTAGAATACGAAATAAGGAGCCACTGGCTCCTTCTTTTTTATGTAACACTAATCTGGCAGATTCTATGTCTTCTGATGGCTTACAGCGTTGCTTTGTTTTACACCGTCGCCCTTACAGCGAATCAAGCTTAATCCTTGATGTCTTTAGTGAGGAATATGGCCGTATTACCTTGATGTCTAAAGGTGCACGTAGTAAACGTTCTAACCTGAAAGGGGCTTTGCAGCCATTTACGCCTTTATTGCTCAAGTGGTCAGGCAATGGTTCGATGAAAACGTTACGTCAGGCTGAGCCAATTAGTCTCGGATTACCACTGTCGGGGATCTCCCTTTATTCGGCTATGTATGTCAATGAGCTTGTCGGTCGAATTTTGATGGCGGAAGTTCCAATGCCTGCGCTGTTTCACGATTATTTACATGCCCTGACGGAATTGGCGCAGTGTGAAAATCCAGAGCCGGCCCTGAGACGATTTGAACTCGCTATGTTGTCAGCAATGGGCTATGGCGTCGATTTTATGCACTGCGCGGGTACGGGTGAACCCGTTGAACCGGCAATGACTTACCGTTACCGAGAGCAGAAAGGTTTCATCGCTTCGGTACGCAAAGATAACCTAACGTTTTACGGCAGTGAGCTTATCGCGATTAGTGAGCGTAGATTCACCACAAAAGAACAACTTAAAGCGGCAAAACGCTTTACACGCATAGCCTTAAAGCCGTATCTTGGCGGCAAACCATTAAAAAGCCGGGAACTGTTTTTATCCAGAGCAAAGGTTCCCTATACCAAGAACATTAATTGATAGACGATTGATGGGCTGGGTATTAAGCACGGAGTATTGGAAAATGAGCTCAATCTATCTAGGTGTTAATATCGATCATATTGCGACTTTGCGTAACGCGCGAGGTACAAAGTATCCAGATCCTGTACATGCTGCGGAAGTCGCGGAGCGAGCTGGCGCTGATGGTATTACCATCCACCTACGTGAAGACCGTCGTCATATCAATGATCGTGATGTACGTATCCTACGTGAAACGCTTCAAACGCGTATGAACCTAGAGATGGCTGTGACTGACGAAATGGTAGAGATCGCGCTAAAAACTAAGCCTGAATACGTGTGTCTGGTACCTGAAAAACGTGAAGAATTGACCACTGAAGGCGGTCTAGATGTTGTTGGTCAGCTAGAGAAAGTTAAAAACGCGACACAAAAACTGACTGAAGCGGGTATTAAGGTATCGCTATTTATCGATGCAGACCGTGAACAGATCGATGCAGCAAAAGCATGTGGAGCGCCATTCATTGAGCTTCATACTGGTCACTACGCTGATGCAGAGAGTGAAGAAGATCAGCAAGATGAGCTGAAAAAAATCGCTGCTGGCGCAAGCTACGCGAACGATCTTGGTATTGCAGTGAATGCTGGACATGGCCTGACTTACCACAACGTCGCACCGATTGCTGCTATCCCTGAAATTTATGAGCTTAACATTGGCCATTCAATTATTGGTCGTGCGGTGTTTGATGGTCTTCACAAAGCCGTTGCTGATATGAAAGCGCTAATGGTTGCAGCGCGTCGTTAAGTTATGGCAATTGTTGGCTTAGGGACGGATATTTCTGAAATAGAACGAGTAGAGAAGGCGCTCACCCGTAGCGGTGAGCCCTTTGCTAAACGCATTCTCACCGTCAATGAACTCGCAAAGTTTACAGGACTGAAGCAGCAAGGACGTTTTTTAGCTAAGCGTTTTGCGGCTAAAGAAGCAGCTTCAAAGGCGCTAGGAACTGGCATCGCGTTGGGGGTTAGCTTTCAAGACTTTGAAATTACCAACGATGCGTTAGGTAAACCAGTGCTGACATTAAGTGGCAAAGCTTTAGAAATGGCACAAAAAAAACAGGTGGAGCATATCCACCTGTCCATCTCCGATGAGCGCCACTATGCCGTGGCGACAGTGATATTAGAAAGCTAGCTGCCTAAGTAGGGCTGAGCACTCGCCACTACTTTTTCCATTTCATCCTGCAATTCAAATAACTCAGGCTCAATGTCCTCGATACTTGAGCCTGAACGAAGCTCCTTCTCAATCGTTGCACAGATATTCTTGAGTCGTGGTACGCCACAATAAGAGCTACTGCCATGCAGTTTGTGCACATGATGAATCAACTGTTTAGTGTCAAAGTGATCATCTTCAAGGGCGCCCTCAACAATCGCACTCACTTCAGGCACATAGTCGACAAGCATCTGTAGCATGTCGCGTGCGAGATCTTCTTTATTCGCAGACTGTTTAAGTGCCGCTTGCCAATCGATGATCATATTGCTGTGCTCTGGAGCAGCTTGTTCAACCACTTCCTCAATCACAGCTGAAGTGCTGATATCGAGTTTTTCGAGCTCTTCTTGGTTGGTATGCGGATTCCAGTGCATTAGAACCTGTTGAAGCACATGTTCTTCGATCGGTTTGGTTAGGTAGTCATCCATGCCTGCTTTCAATAGTCGATCACGTTCGCCACTCATAGCGTGAGCAGTAACTGCGATCACTGGCGTGTTGGCATTCAACTCTGTTTGTTTAATCTTCTTACACGCGGTCACCCCATCCATATGCGGCATTTGAATGTCCATCAGGATAATATCGAAATGCTGAGCTTCTGCTTGTTTGACGGCATCGATACCATTGGTACAGGTAATGACTTGGTCAACACGCTCTTGCAGAAGGGCACTGATGAGCTTCAAGTTGGCAGGGTTGTCGTCGACAGCCATGACGGTCAGTGGCAGCGTTTTTCTATTCTCTGTAACACTTTCCAGCAACGGCTCGCTTTCTTGATTCGCCGCCAGAGTCTGAAGCAATTTGCGTCTAGAGAGTGGCTTGGTGATACAGTGAATATGATACTTCTGGATCAGGTGATCTGATAGCGCGAGGCTGGTACTAGGTGTACCAACGACGACGTGTGGAGCACAGCGCATCGCTTGTTCCACCCAGCTCTGTACTGTCGCCACTTCGTTATCGCCGCTCGGCGATAGGTTGAGTAGAACGTAGTCATATTTCTCCACTTCCTCTGGTAATGAGGAGCGATAAGTCACGACTAAGCCTTCTTGAACCAGTGTCTGCTGAATGACAGATGCTGCTTGCATGTTTGGCTCAACCAGTAGCAATGAGCGTTGACGTAGTACTTGAGTTTCTAGCAACTCACTGACTGGCATATCGGTTGACGATAGACGTAAAGTAAACCAGAAGGTAGATCCTTGGTGGAGGCGACTGGTAAGACTGATTTCACCGCCCATCTGGCTAACCAGTTTTTGCGTAATAACCAAGCCTAGACCTGTACCGCCATAACGTCTGGAGATACTGGCATCAGCTTGGCTGAACGCTTGGAATAGTTGCGATTGCTGACGCTCTGAAATACCGATACCAGTATCTCGTACCATAAATTGCAATTCGACAAAGTCATCTTTTTGAGAGCGCATCTCAACACTGATATCGATGTTGCCACGTTCTGTAAACTTGATCGAGTTACCGACTAAGTTAGTCAGAACCTGTTGAATACGCAGAGGATCCCCCACCAACCCAGCTGGAATTTTAGGATCGATCTTTAATGTTAATTCGAGCCCTTTCTCATGGGCGCTGGTGGCCTGTAGATTGACCACTTCTTCCAGCGAGCCTTGGAAATCAAACGGGATGTTCTCCAGTGCCAGTTTACCCGCTTCCAATTTAGAAAAATCTAAAATGTCATTGATGATATTGAGTAAGTTGTTTGCCGACTTTTCTATCGTTTGTAAGTAGTCGGCTTGGCTATTGGTTAGAGTTGTCTTGAGCATTTGTCGAGTAAAGCCGATGACACCATTAAGAGGGGTACGCAGTTCGTGGGACATGTTGGCCAAAAACTCGGATTTGACCCGAGCGGCTTCTTGAGCGCGTTTTTTGGCGATGTCGAGCTCGACGTTTTGAATTTCTAGCTGTTCAAGCGTTTCTCGTAAATCGGAGGTTGCTTGGTCAATGCTGTGTTGCATTTCTACGTGATATTCCGACAGTGACACCGCCATCGAGTTGATACCATTTTTCAGAGAGTCTAACTCGCCATGCATCTTACCTTCGATACGGACATCAAGATGACCGCGACGAATTCGGTCGACCATGTTTTTCATATGGGAGATAGGGCGTGTCACGTCATACATCAATCGGTAAGCGAAGACGGCGGATAGACCTAACCCGATCAAGAGTACTAAGCAAGCCGAAAATATTTCCTGATACTGCTGCAAACGAAGTGAGGATAAATCGAGTTCAATCGCGACATAACCCAGAGCGGGGTTATTTCCCTGATCTTTCATTGTCGCCATGAGGCCTGATTCAGCGATCACAGGCGCTCTAAGTACCAAGGTGTTGTCTGTTAAATCAGAACTGACTAATAGTGGAATCGGTTCCGTGCGAGGAAAAGTAAGCAGCTCGAAATTGGGGTGAAAGTTTGAGGTAACAAAGAGGTCATGATTGTAATCGAATACTGCAATGCTTCGAACAAACTTAGAATTTTTTCGATGTGCATAACTAATGATTCGGCGCACTGACTCGCGGCTATTATTTTTTAACCCCTCTTCACTCGCGATCGCTAATGGTTCGATAATACTTAAACCTGAATTGATCACTTGCTTTTCAAGATCGTGATAGCGATTGAAAGAGAAAAATGCGCTCAAAAGCAGGCCGATAATCAGCGTAGGTGCTAACGTGAGTGTAATAACGCGGGCGCGCAAGCCATATCTTGTCATTATTATCTAAACATCGTGGTGTGGATATGGGAAAATGACTTCCAAAATTAATCGAAGTCGTCGAGTCCTTAAGCATAATCAACTCAGTCGGCTCAGACAATGATTCAGGCGTAAAAGCTTGGGACGTATACCTAAATAACCTCTAGATGAGGTTTGTCTTACGGGTATTTTAAGCAATTCGAGCACAAGGTCGTTAGACCATAGAAATAGGCACACAGCATGGCGCGTTTTTTCCAACCGAAGAAGAAAACTCAACTCAATACTAAGCATCAATCGCTAACCATTGAAAAACTCGATCATCACGGCGCAGGCATGGCTTATCAAAATAACAAACCTATCTTTATTGAAGGTGCTCTGCCCGGTGAGCAAGTGTTGGCGCAGCTGACAGAAAGTAAGAGTAAGTTTGCACGAGCCAAACTCATCAAAATTCAGCAACCCAGCCAGCAACGTATTGAACCTTTCTGTGCACATTATCATGAGTGTGGGGGCTGTAATATGCAGCACCTATCGAGTGCAGCGCAGCAAGAGTATAAGCAACAGACGTTGAGTCAGTTAATGAGTAAGTTTGCTGGGCAAAGTATTGAATTGGACGCGCCAATTTTAGGGGACTCTCAGAGTTATCGCCGTCGTGCTCGAGTGAGTATCAAGCTAAACAAAAAAACACGTCAGCTTGAATTTGGTTTCAGAAAAAAGAACAGTCAGGATATTGTCAACGTGACCCACTGTCCTGTGTTGGATACAGAACTGGATGCTTTGCTTGCTCCGCTGTATTCACTGCTACGAGGTTTCTCCAATCAAGAGAACATCGGTCATTTAGAATTGGTAAAAGGCGACAACACCAAGGTGATTGTGTTGCGCCACTTAAAGCCTCTAAAAGCACAAGATCAGCAGGCGCTTGAAGATTTTGCACAGCAGCAGGGAGCGGCGCTTTACCTCATGCCAGAGAGTGATCAGCTAAATCGAGTTGTTGGTGAGTCGGCACACTATCGAGAAGCGGGAGTGACGATTCCATTTGAGCCGAATAACTTTATTCAGGTAAACCAGAAGGTCAATCAAGCTATGGTGCAGCAAGCTATCACTTGGCTAGAATTGACGGCTCAAGATAGAGTGTTGGATCTGTTCTGCGGTCTGGGTAATTTCAGTTTACCTATCGCTAAGCAGGTGATGAGTGTCGTTGGGGTTGAAGGTGTTGACGTTATGGTTGAAAAAGCCGCATCCAATGCCCAGTTTAACCAAATAGACAATGCGTCATTTTATCAGGCGAATTTGGAACAAGACGTTTCTGGTCAGCTCTGGGCCGCTGAAAAATTTGATAAAATACTGCTCGACCCGGCCAGAGCGGGGGCTAGTGGTATTATTGAGCAAATCTCTGCGTTGGGTGCAAGTCGAGTAGTTTATGTTTCTTGCAATCCTGCTACCCTAGCCAGAGATTCGCAAAGCTTGCTAAGTCAGGGCTACAGATTACAAAAATTGGGTATGCTTGACATGTTTCCGCATACCAGCCATTTAGAGTCGATGGCACTCTTTGTAAAGGATTAAACGAACTTCCTCAGCGGCTGGTAGTCTCAATGCTGAGGATATCGAAGATAAAAAATATAACAGGACGAAGATAATGGTTGCGGTAAGAAGCGCACATTTAAATCAAGACGAACAGTTTGAGCTAGATAAGTGGATTGCTAGCTTAGGGCAAGCCCCTAAAATTGCTAAGCGCTTAAAAGAAGTTTACCGTCGTGGCGAAGAAATCTTAGAGGGGAACGATCAAGGCCCACTGCTTTTGTGGCGTGGTCGGGAAATGATCGAGATCTTGATTACTTTGTCGATGGACAAAGCGACGTTAGTCGCTGCATTGCTATTTCCGCTGGTGACCAGTGGGGCTTACGATAGACAGCAATTTGAAGAAGATTTTGGTAAAGAGACCATCAAGCTGATTGATGGCGTTGAAGAGATGGCCGCGCTTGGTCAATTAAACGTCACAATGGAAGGCGGTGCTGCCTCAACGCAAGTGGACAATGTTCGTCGCATGTTACTCGCGATGGTCGATGATTTCCGTTGTGTGGTTATCAAGCTTGCAGAACGAATTGCTAACCTAGTCGAAGTTAAAAAGGCGCCAGAAGAAGTTCGTCAAGCGGCAGCAAAAGAGTGTGCCAATATCTATGCGCCTTTGGCTAACCGACTTGGCATTGGTCAGTTGAAATGGGAAATGGAAGACTACGCGTTCCGTTATCAGCAACCAGAAACCTACAAACAGATAGCTAAGCAACTTTCTGAACGCCGTATCGTGCGTGAAAAATATATCCAAGACTTTGTCGATGACCTGATGGCAGAGATGAAGGCCTCGTCGATCAATGCAGAGGTCAGTGGTCGTCCTAAGCATATCTACAGTATTTGGCGAAAAATGCAGAAAAAAGGTCTCGCATTTGATGAGCTATTTGACGTGCGAGCGGTACGTATCATTGCTGATAAGCTTCAAGATTGTTATGCCGCGTTAGGTGCTGTCCATACCAAATACAAGCATCTCCCAAGCGAGTTTGACGACTACGTCGCGAACCCGAAACCGAATGGATACCAATCGATCCATACCGTGATACTTGGCCCTGAAGGTAAGACGATAGAAATTCAGATTCGTACTAAAGATATGCACGAAGACTCTGAGTTAGGCGTGGCCGCACACTGGAAATACAAAGAAGGTGGCGGTGGCCGTAGCGGTTACGACGAGAAGATTACTTGGCTTCGTAAGCTGCTGGATTGGCAAGAAGAAATGTCAGATTCAGGCGAGATGCTTGATGAACTGCGCAGCCAGGTGTTTGATGATCGCGTTTATGCCTTTACACCACATGGTGATGTCGTCGACTTACCTATGGGCGCGACGCCTTTGGACTTCGCTTACCATATTCACTCAGAAGTCGGACATCGCTGTATCGGTGCGAAAGTCGCGGGACGTATCGTACCGTTCACTCACAAGCTGGCGATGGGTGATCAGGTCGAAATCATCACATCCAAAGAGCCGAATCCATCACGCGACTGGCTAAACCCTTCAATGGGCTTCGTCACTTCAGGTCGTGCTCGCGCTAAGATTAATGCTTGGTTCCGCAAACAGAGCCGCGAGAAGAACCTGGAAGCCGGTCGAGAGATCCTTGAAACCGAGCTGAACAAAATTGGTGCGACACTAAAAGATGCAGAGCAGTATGCGCTGAAACGTTTTAACGTTAACAGTGCTGACGAGCTCTACGTTGGTGTCGGTAGTGGTGATTTGCGTATCAACCAGATCATTAACCACATCAACGCCTTGGTGAATAAGCCGACGGCAGAAGAGGAAGATAAGCAAGCCCTCGAAAAACTGCAAGAAGCAGAAAGCCGAGCTCCGGCTCAGAGCCGACCAAAGAAAGATGCCGTTGTCGTTGAAGGGGTTGATAACCTGATGACTCATCTCGCGCGTTGCTGTCAGCCAATCCCTGGGGATGAAATCGCAGGTTACATTACCCAAGGGCGTGGTATCTCCGTACACCGCAACGACTGTGAGCAACTGGAAGAGCTACGTCTTCATGCGCCAGAGCGAATCATTGATACAGTCTGGGGCAGTGGTTTTATCGGCTCATACATTCTGACAGTGCGAGTAGAAGCAATGGAACGTGGTGGCCTGCTCAAAGACATCACAACCCTGTTCGCTAACGAGAAAATCAAAGTGACCAGTGTGAAGAGCCGTGTCGACTACCGTACTCAAATGTCGATCATGGACTTTGATCTGGAAGTGACCAATGTGGAAATCTTGTCTCGTGTGTCTAAGCGAGTAGAACAAATAAAAGATGTCATGTCGGTAAAACGCCTAGGCTAATTTTTACGTCGTATTTGGCTCTCTAACAGCGTTAGCTGCACTTACTCGCTCCATCACATAGACGAGCTATGCTCAGGAGCCTCATAAGTTTGCTGCCTTGTTCGGAGAGCCAACTACTTAGTAAAAATAGTTTGTCGTATTTGGATCCCTAACAGCGTTAGCTGCACTTATTTAGAGAACTGAGCAACATATAATCAAGGTGAGTGGTTTTGGCTACTCGCCTTTTTGTTTAAAGGAAGAGATTAAAGATGAGTCACCCAATTGAACAGTTAGAACAGATAATGGCAACGCTGCGTGATCCTGAAAAGGGTTGTCCATGGGATCTGAAACAGAGCTTCGACACCATAGTCCCTCACACCATCGAAGAGACATATGAAGTGGTTGATGCGATTCAAAACCGTGATTGGCCAAATCTCAAAGAAGAGTTGGGTGACTTGTTATTTCAGGTTATTTTCTATAGCCAGTTGGCTAAAGAGCAGGGCTTGTTCGACTTTTCGCAGGTCGTTGATACGGTCAATGAGAAGCTCACACGTCGCCATCCACACGTGTTTTCGGATATCGAATTTGAGAATGAAGAGCAAATTAATGCCAACTGGGAGGCTGAAAAAGCCAAAGAGAAAGCGCAAGTAGGCAAAAGTGAGCAAAGTATTCTAGACTCAATACCAGTTTCTCTACCGGCGCTTTCGCGTGCTACAAAAATACAGAAGAAATGCGCGAAATTCGGTTTTGACTGGGACTCAATTGGCCCTGTTGTAGGCAAGGTTCATGAAGAAATTGAAGAGGTTATCGACGAAGCGCTACAGGTTGAGCCTAATGATGAAAAGATTGAGTTAGAGTTGGGGGACTTGCTGTTTGCGACGGTTAATCTGGCGCGTCATTTAGGTAAAGACCCAGAAGTAGCCTTGAGTAAAGCCAATCTTAAATTCATGCGACGTTTTAAAGGTGTCGAGGGTTTGGTAACAGAGCAAGGCAAGCAACTGACTGATTTTAATCTTGAACAGCTTGATGCCTTTTGGGATGAGGTTAAATTACGAGAGGTCAGCGGAGAATAAACCGTTACTCGAATTTGATTTGAAGCAAAAAATAAAAAATTGCAGTGTGATAGATTTCACGTTGTAGCGGAAAAGGGCTTCTGGTATATTTATATCCCGTCCAGAAGAAATCCATTTTCCCTCATTCAACCAATTTCAGGTTAAACATGACGACAAATTACATTTTTGTTACTGGCGGGGTTGTATCCTCTCTAGGTAAAGGTATTGCAGCAGCATCTCTTGCGGCTATTTTAGAAGCTCGTGGTCTTAAAGTGACTATGATGAAGCTTGACCCTTACATCAACGTTGATCCAGGCACAATGAGCCCGACTCAGCACGGTGAGGTGTTCGTCACTGAAGATGGCGCTGAAACTGACCTTGACCTTGGTCACTACGAGCGTTTCATCCGCACTAAAATGACCAAGCGCAACAACTTCACAGCAGGTCGTGTTTACGCTGACGTACTACGTAAAGAGCGTCGTGGCGACTACCTAGGTGCAACGATTCAGGTAATCCCTCACATCACTAACGCTATCAAAGACCGCGTAATCGCTGGTTCTGAAGGACATGATGTTGCTATCGTTGAAGTGGGTGGTACGGTTGGTGATATCGAATCACTACCATTTATGGAAGCTATTCGTCAGCTAGCGGTAGAACTAGGCCGTGAGCGCGCAATGTTCATGCACCTAACTCTTGTTCCTTACCTAGCAGCAGCGGGCGAAGTGAAAACTAAACCGACTCAGCACTCTGTAAAAGAGCTACTGTCTATCGGTATCCAGCCAGATATTCTTGTTTGTCGTTCAGATCGTATGATCCCAGCGAACGAACGTAAGAAGATTGCTCTTTTCTGTAACGTTCCAGAGAAAGCAGTTATCTCTATGAAGGACGTAGATTCCATCTACAAGATCCCTCAACTAATCAAGTCTCAAGGTCTAGACGATCTTGTTTGTGCTCGTTTCGGTATTTCTGCACCTGAAGCTGACCTTTCTGAATGGGAACAGGTTATCTATGAAGAGGCGAACCCAACGGCTGAAGTGACTATTGGTATGGTTGGTAAGTACATCGAACTTCCGGATGCATACAAGTCAGTAAACGAAGCACTTAAGCACGCAGGTCTTAAGAACCGTCTGAGCGTGAAAATTAAGTACGTTGATTCACAAGACGTAGAAACCAAAGGTGAAGAAGCTCTACATGGTTTAGATGCTATCCTTGTTCCTGGTGGCTTCGGTGATCGTGGTGTAGAAGGTAAGATTCTTGCTGCGAAATACGCACGTGAAAACAAAGTACCTTACCTTGGCATCTGTCTAGGTATGCAAGTGGCACTTATCGAATACGCACGTAACGTTGCGGGTATGGAAGGCGCACACTCAACAGAATTCAACAAAGAAACTAAGTACCCAGTAGTAGGTCTAATCACTGAGTGGGTTGACGGCGAAGGTAACGTTGAAGAACGTACTGAGAAGTCTGACCTAGGTGGTACTATGCGTCTTGGTTCACAGCTGTGTCACCTGGAGAAAGGGACTAAAGCTCGTGAACTCTACGGTAGCGCGACGATCCACGAACGTCACCGTCACCGTTACGAAGTGAACAACAACCTTCGTCCACAAATTGAAAAAGCAGGTCTGAAAGTATCTGGTCTGTCTGCGGACAAGAAACTGGTTGAGGTTATTGAGAACCCAGCTCACCCATGGTTTGTAGCGGCTCAGTTCCACCCAGAGTTCACTTCTACACCTCGCGATGGTCACCCACTATTTGCAGGTTTCGTTAAAGCAGCTGGCGATTACCAGCGCAACGAAATAGAGAAGTAAGGAATACAGGCAGTAGCGTTAGTAGTGCTGCTGCCTTTAATTTTGACATTATATATTCAACGAGAAGGAAACATTCAATGTCTAAGATCGTTAAAGTTCTAGGTCGTGAAATCATCGATTCACGTGGTAACCCAACTGTAGAAGCTGAAGTACACCTAGAAGGCGGTTTCGTAGGTATGGCTGCTGCTCCATCTGGCGCATCAACTGGTTCACGCGAAGCTCTTGAGCTACGTGACGGCGACAGAGCTCGTTTCCTAGGTAAAGGTGTTCTTAAAGCTGTTGAAGCTGTAAACGGTGCAATCGCTGAAGCTCTAGTTGGTAAAGATGCTAAAGACCAAGCTGCAATCGACGCTATCATGATCGAGCTAGACGGTACTGAAAACAAATCTAAGTTCGGTGCTAACGCAATTCTAGCTGTATCTCTAGCGAACGCTAAAGCTGCTGCAGCGGCTAAAGGCATGCCTCTATACGAGCACATCGCTGAGCTAAACGGTACTGCTGGTCAGTTCTCTATGCCTCTACCAATGATGAACATCATCAACGGTGGTGAGCACGCAGACAACAACGTTGACATCCAAGAGTTCATGATCCAACCAGTTGGTGCTAAGACTCTTAAAGAAGGTCTACGTATCGGTGCAGAAGTATTCCACAACCTAGCTAAAGTTCTTAAGTCTAAAGGCTACAGCACTGCAGTTGGTGACGAAGGTGGTTTCGCTCCAAACCTAAAATCTAACGCTGAAGCTCTAGAAGTTATCGCAGAAGCTGTTGCAGCTGCGGGTTACGAACTAGGTAAAGACGTTACTCTAGCTATGGACTGTGCAGCATCTGAGTTCTTCGACAAAGAAGCTGGCATCTACAACATGAAAGGCGAAGGTAAAACGTTCACTTCTGAAGAGTTCAACCACTACCTAGCTGAGCTAGCTAACCAATTCCCAATCGTTTCTATCGAAGATGGTCTAGACGAGTCTGATTGGGCTGGCTTCAAGCACCAAACTGAACTACTAGGTGACAAGCTGCAACTAGTAGGTGACGATCTATTCGTTACTAACACTAAGATCCTTGCTGAAGGTATCGAGAAAGGCGTAGCTAACTCTATCCTTATCAAGTTCAACCAAATCGGTTCTCTAACTGAGACTCTAGCTGCAATCAAGATGGCTAAAGACGCAGGTTACACAGCAGTAATCTCTCACCGTTCTGGCGAAACTGAAGATGCAACTATCGCTGACCTAGCGGTAGGTACAGCTGCAGGTCAAATCAAGACTGGTTCTATGAGCCGTTCTGACCGTGTTGCTAAGTACAACCAACTAATCCGTATCGAGGAAGCTCTTGGTGAGCGCGCTCCTTTCAACGGTCTAAAAGAAGTTAAAGGTCAATAATTCATAGTTTGAATTATTAGCTTAAAGCTCTAATAAATGCCTCACTTTTTAGTGGGGCATTTTGCATTTAAGGCTCTAAGAACAATGAGCCGTTCTGACCGTGTTGCTGCTATACCTAAAAGAAAGCAACCAACTAATCCGTATCGAAGAAGCTCTAGGTGCTAAAGCTCCTTTCAACGGTCTTAAAGAAGTTAAAGGTCAATAATTCATAGTTTGAATTATTAGCTTAAAGCTCTAATAAATGCCTCACTTTTTAGTGGGGCATTTTGCGTTTAAGGCTCTAAGAACAATGAACCGTACTGACCGTGTTGCTGTCGAAAGGGTTGGTAAGAGTTATTGCCTAAAAGAGCTCATATTCTAGTTAGCGGCTAGTTCTTTAATTGCCGTAACTCTGCGTTTTTCCATCTCTTCTCGAATATCCGCACCTTTAAAGCCATCCTGAATGATTGATTGGACGTCGACAGATAATGCCGCTTGGTAGGCTTGCTCAAAAACCGCTTTTTGCGGGTAATCAATCTCTTCATGGCCTGTTCTGCCACGGCTATCGGCCATACAGCACAGTAGAATGTCTTGTAGGCGCTCTGGCTTGCGCCATACATCGAACTTATTAAGCACTTTGAGTTTGGTTTCAGGGCGAAGCTCAGCTGCACGATGGATATTTGAGTGCTGTTCACAAACCATCAATGCTAGGTCACGATATTCGTTGGGCACTCTCACTCGTTCGCATAACTGCTTAATTAACTTTAGTCCTGTGTGGCAATGCATTTTATGGCTCGGCCATTCAGAAGGAGGGGTGACACCTTTGCCTAAGTCATGAACTTGCGCTGCAAAGCGCACAGGTAACGAGTTGCTGAGCAAGGCTGCTTGCTTAGCGACCATTAACGTGTGAATACCGGTATCTATTTCTGGATGCCATTTTTCTGGCTGAGGCACACCGAATAGGGCATCAAGTTCAGGAAGCAATACGCTAAGAGCACCACATTGCCTTAATACAGATAAAAATACTTGTGGGTTGGGGGTTGAAAGAGACTTTTGCCATTCAAGCCAAACTCGCTCGGGAGTAAGGTTATTCAATTCTCCAGAATGTACGATTTGGCGCATTAGCGTTAAAGTTTCATCAGCAACACTGAACCCCAAATGATCAAGCTTACCGGCAAAGCGAGCGACGCGTAACACGCGCAACGGATCTTCAGTAAAGGCACTAGAGACATGGCGCAAAATACGATCTCTTAGATCGGCTTGACCATTGAATGGATCGATGATGGTGCCATCAGGATCTTGTGCCATCGCGTTGATAGTAAGATCTCGGCGCAGGAGATCTTCTTCTAAAGTCACATCGGCGGCAAAGTAACACTCAAATCCAGTATATCCCGAGCCAATCTTGCGTTCGGTGCGGGCAAGGGCATGTTCCTCTTTCGTTTTAGGATGAAGGAATACAGGGAAATCTTTACCGACAGCGGTATAGCCTTTTTCAAGTAGTTGTTCGGGTGTTGCACCGACCACGACCCAATCTTTGTCATAGACGTCGATCTCGAGTAACTGATCGCGGATTGCACCACCAACAAGGTATCTTTGCACCTAGCTCTCCCTTTTATCTATAATGCCATTGGCTAATTGTGCCAGCAATGGTACTTTCCTTAGCGACAAATTCCCAGAGACGAGAAGTATGTATCAACAATATTTTGCACTAACAGAGCTGCCATTTTCGATTGTGCCTAACTCTCGTTTTGTATTTCAAAGTCGCCGCCATAAAGAAGCCATTTTTCAAATTCAAGCCGGTCTTGGAGAAGGCGGTGGCTTCGCAATGCTTACTGGTGAAGTGGGTACAGGTAAAACGACCATCGCTCGCTCAATACTAAATACTCTAGCAGAGACAACACAGGCAGGGTTAATCCTCAATCCTACCTTTTCTGATATTGAGTTGCTTGAAGCGGTATGTGATGAGTTTGAACTCGATTATCCGCAGCAAGCGTCACTTAAGCAGCTTAACCAACGTATTCATAAGTTCTTACTGGATAATCACTCTAAGGGGATTCAGACCTTACTGGTGATTGATGAGGCACAACATTTATCTGCGGATGTTCTTGAGCAGCTAAGGTTGCTGACGAATCTTGAAACCGAAAGTCAGAAACTTCTCAAAGTCCTTTTAATCGGACAGCCGGAGCTACAACTTAAGCTACAGATGCCACAACTGAGGCAGCTAGCTCAACGCATTACGGGGCGATACCATTTGCTCCCGTTAAGTAGCGATGAAACTCGAGATTACATTCGATTCCGGCTTACTCTTGCAGGTGGCCCCCCTGACTTATTGCCTGCCAATGCAATTAAGTACATCGCGCGTAACACGCAAGGAATACCGAGATTAATCAACCTCGTCTGTGATGCAAGTTTAAAGCGTGCGTATGCGAATGGAGAAAATCATCCGACGGTAACGACTGTTCAACAGGCTTGCGATGAAGTGATGAGTTTTCAAACCGCGTCTGTTCAAACCTCGGCAGTTATTGGCAGCCATCCACCGCCACGCATCGCTAAGTATATGACGGCGATGAGCGTAGGTGGATTATTCTCTGTGATGGTCTATTTAATGACGCCTAGCCTAGTGAGCTCGACTATCTCTGAGTTATTGCAACAACAGTATCCAAGGGTTGAAAACGTTGAACAGATAACGACGGTATTTCCTCAACAGCTTAAAGCACAGTTGGCGCAAGCGAGCGATCAGGAGCAGGCGATTTCGGATCTTTATCGAGTATGGGGCTATCGGGCTTCAGTACTGGATCAGTTATGTTTGGATAATGGCAATTCCCAGTTCCGCTGTGAACTGGCGAACGGCACATTAAGTGAGCTTATTGAACTCAATACACCTGTCGTCCTCACTCTGAATATTGATGGACAGGCTCGTTTTGCTGTTCTCTATGCGCTTTCGAACAGCAAAGCAAAGTTATTGGTCAATAATGAGCTGGTGGCGTTTGATACTCAATGGCTAGAAAGCATCTGGCATGGTGAATATCGGCATATCTGGCGCGGTTATTGGGACGAAACGCTCAAGCTAGGTATGCAAGGTGAGAAGGTAGTGATGCTTGACCAGTTTATATCTCAAGCTCTCGGGCAGCCAAAATCGGCGACGTTTGTATTTGATCAACAGCTAAAAGAGAAAGTCGAACTATTTCAACGTTGGAAAGGGCTGACAGTGGATGGTATTGCAGGGAAAAAGACCTTGCGTTTACTGGAGATGTTATCTCAGCCAGATAGACCCAAACTAACAGTAGATAAGGAAAATACCGATGTCTAAGGTTATGCGACAACTCAAAAGTTCAGAGCGAAGCCGATGCTCAACTGGCATGCAAGCGCCAATGTTGGCTCCTGTCATGACGACGCAGCCACAGCCTATAGGCAGGTTGCGATACTTCTCGATAGCATTAGTTCCGCCTATGGTGATAGCGGGTCTAGTCGTTATTCATACCTATCAGTCACAAAAACAAGCTTGGCTTGAATCCAATGTTAGTGAGACGGTATCAATTGAAGTTCCGTTCGAATACCAGATTGAAAAAACGCCAGATTTTGGGCCTCTGGCTGCGACCTATTCTCAGCGTGATGATAGAGTGTCTAACGTTACCGAAGGTGAAATAGACGATGACGCTCTGCCTGATGAGATACTCGGCAAGGCTGAAAACACCGTTCAAAGTGTAGCTTCAGATCAAACCGATCTGCTGACAGGTCTGGATTTGTCAGGTCTATCACCAGAGCTGGCGCAACGGTTTGCAAGCGCCGTTAATACAATCCCTCAAGTTGAGCCAGTGAACTCGGATGACCGAGTGTCAAACCTGTCACAACAGCCTGATAGTTGGTATGGAAAACTGCCAGCAATGAACTTTCAGACGCATGTCTACTCGAGCCGAGCCGATAAGCGTTGGGTTAAGGTAAATGGGGTAGAGTACAGTGAAGGTGACTGGATTAGCGCGGATGTTGAGTTGGTGGCGATCGAGCAGCAAGCCTGTCGGATTCGCTACAAGGGCGAGTTGATAGAAGTGCCTGCCTTATATGATTGGAAAGGTTAACTGATTAAAAAAGGTCACGACATCGTGACCTTGTTAATTTCTGTTCTACTTACGCCCAACCGGATGGAGAACGTTTTCTGCGTGGAATGATATGTGGCAGAATCAAGCCAAGCAGTAGACCGATACCTGCAACGCCACCACCATACATAAAGTATTTCAGTAGTAAGTCATCTTTCTGTGTATCCAGTTTCGCACGCAGTTTGCGAACTTCTTCCTGAGAAGCGGATAGCTGTTGGCTCATTTCGTTGTAGCCTAGTTCTAACTCACTGATTTGGCGGTTACGAGTTTCTAGCGAATCGACTAATCCCGCTTTTTCCTGGTCAGCATTAGAACGGGCATTCGCCAGCTTTTCTTTAACATCTTTTAGCTCATTCTCAAGCTTTGGTAGTCGAAGTGCCATGCTTTCTTGGTTAGTCACAAAGCGGCTTTCAACCCAGCCTTTACGACCTTTACTGTCCTGTACCTGGGTATATCCCGAGTCTTTGTTGGTTGACAGTAGCTTTACTTTATCTCCAGCATCAACGCTGCCGATAATGCGGAATTGGTTGCTAGGACCAGAGTGCATATAGGTAAATAGCTTATCAGAGATATAACGGTCTTGAGCGAATGCCGCTGGAACAGCGAGCATCGAAGCCAAAAAGAAGCAAACCAGTTTTTTCACGGTAAATCCTTTAACAGTCTAAGAGGGTCTGCAAACCCATTATCTATATAATTCTAGAGCCAAATAGTAAGTAGTTTCTGAGATGACTGCAACAAAGAAGGGAGGCTTAGCCTCCCTTTATGCGGTTTTGAGTCAATAATGACAGTGAGTTAACACATCACTGATGTCATTGATTAAACAAACATCGCTTGAATCGCGTAGAAGAATACCACTGCCAATAGCGCACCTGCTGGCAGTGTAACGATCCAAGATGCAACGATGTTACGCACAACACCAAGGTTAAGTGCTGCGATACCACGAGCAAAACCAACACCTAAAACAGCACCAACGAGTGTTTGAGTGGTAGAGATTGGCAGACCTGTACCTGACGCTAGTACTACAGTACATGCAGTAGCAAGCTGAGCGGCGAAGCCACGGCTAGGTGTTAGTTCTGTAATACCAGTACCAACCGTTGCCATTACTTTGTGACCAAGAGTCGCAAGACCAACAACAATACCAAAGCCACCGAGTGGTAGAATCCACCAAGCGATGGTACTCTTGGTTGTAATCTCACCCATGTGCTCCACTGTCGATACAACCGCAGATAGAGGGCCAATGGCGTTAGCGACGTCGTTTGAGCCGTGAGCAAATGCCATCGCACAAGCTGTGATAACCATCAGAACGCTGAAGATGCCTTCTACACCAGCAAAGCCATGATCATCTTCGCGGCTAGCAAATTTCTTCTGAATGTAGAAGTAACCACCAGCCATTACGATTGCAGATACAATGGCTGCCCACATCCAAGCTTCACCGTTGGATAGGTGCAGACCAACGTGCTTAAGGCCTTTCTTAATCGTAACCAGAGCAATTACCATAGTGGTAATGAACATGTAAACAGGTACGAAGCGTTTAGCGTTAAACAGAGGTTTTTCAGTATCGAATATCAGTCGTTGTGCACTGACAAAGATTACGTAAGCAAAGAAACCAGAGATAACAGGAGTAATAATCCAGCTACCTACAATGCCTTGAACACTGCTCCAGTCAACCGCTTCTGTACCTACTGAAACACACGCAAAACCGATGATTGCACCGATGATTGAGTGAGTCGTTGAAACTGGCCAACCCATGTAAGAAGCGAGTAGTAGCCATGTACCAGCAGCTAAAAGCGCTGACATCATACCGAAGACAAGTACGTCAGGTTGGTGAGCAAATAGGGACGTTTCAATTACGCCTTTACGGATAGTGTCGGTTACTTCACCACCTGCTAAATATGCACCAGCAAACTCAAAGATCATCGCAATGATGATTGCTTGTTTGACGGTTAGCGCTTTTGACCCCACAGATGTGCCCATCGCATTGGCTACGTCATTTGCGCCAATACCGATAGCCATCATAAAGCCAAAGACTGCTGCAATAATAATCAGGACAGTGCCGTAGTTCGCAAGGATATCCATCGTAATACCTAGTTGTTGATAACAAGCGGAGCAAAAATTAAGAACGACGAAACCCCTTCAGCGCGTCAGTATTTATCGCCTATAAGGGGTGTGAACTAGTTAGATGCTCTTCGTTATTTGGTTAACTTATATTTATGAGCGAGACAACATTACTTCCAGACGCGCACCAACACGTTGCGCCTGATCAGCAATACCGCCTACCCACTCTAGAATTTTGTAAAGGAACATCACATCAACAGGATTTAGATCCGATTCGATCGCCATTAGTTGTTGGCGAAGTTGGATCTGCATCGCGTCTGTGTCGTCCTCAATCACATCCAGTTGGTGGATCATTTCAGCCACAAGCGTTACTTCGCGGCCTTTAAATCCAGTTTCCAATAACTCATCAAGCTCATTGATAACTTTTTGCGCTTGTTCAGCTGCGTCTAGGCAACGTCTTACGTACGCAATAAAATTCTCTTGAAGAGGTGCAGGGATAGTCAATTGACGGCCATAAACTCGGCCAGCAATGTCTTTTGCAAGGTTTGCGAGTTTGTCCTGTTGTGTCAGTAGTTCAAGCATGTCGCTGCGATCCACTGGCATAAACAAACCACGAGGAAGTTTTAGACGAATTTCGCGCTTAAGTACGTCGGCTTCCTTCTCAAGATGAGAAATCTGTGCACGAATTTCAGATGCTTTCTCCCAATCCCCTTTTGAACTTACTTCGAAAAAGTTGATTAGGTGTGAGCAACATTCATTTACACACACAACGTGGCGCTGCAAAGGTTTAATAGGGGACTTTGCAAATAGCCCCATAATTGTATTTACTGGCATGGTCATTCAACCCAATTAATATAACCTAAAAACTAACATACACCATTTCATGGCGAAATGTTGAACGATGGCTATAAAGGCGCGCATGTTAACTCATTAAATCCATCATTAAAACTGTTTTAGATCATCATTAAGTCGATATTTCTTTCTTGCCGAGTAAGAAAATTGGCAATATCCTGTCTCTATCTGCTTTGAAAGGTATAACTATGGAAACCGAGATAGAACTGAAGTTTTTTGTATCTCCCGATTTTTCAGACACTTTACGAGACAAGATTTCTGAAACAAAAGTACTTCAGCACAGCTGTCGAGAGTTAGGTAACACTTACTTTGATACACCGGATAACTGGCTTCGTCAGCACGATATTGGTCTAAGGATTCGCCGTTTTGATGACGTCTATGTTCAGACGGTGAAAACATCAGGTCGTGTGGTTGCAGGATTGCACCAGAGACCGGAGTACAATGCTGAACATGACAGCAATGACCCGCAATTAGCCCTTCACCCGGGCGATATTTGGCCGGCAGGAAAAGATATCGCCACGCTACAGTCTGAGCTTCAGCCACTTTTCTCTACTAATTTCACCCGAGAGCAATGGTTGATTGGTATGCCTGATGGTAGCCAAGTTGAGGTTGCGTTTGACCAAGGCATGGTCGAAGCCAATGGTAAGCAAGATCCGATTTGCGAAGTTGAGCTCGAGCTAAAGTCCGGACAGACCGATGCGTTATTTACACTGGCTCGTAGCTTCTCTGAAGATGGTGGTATGCGCTTAGGCAACTTGAGCAAGGCAGCCAAAGGCTACCGTTTAGCGATGGGCTACACGGGGGACGAAGTAAAACCGTTAACCTTAGTTGCAACGAATAAGAATGACACCGTTGAGTCGTGCTTTATCAACTCTTTAGAACATGCTCTTTCTCATTGGCATTACCATGAACAGATTTATTCAGAGCGTGATTCGATCGAAGCGGTGCATGAGATAAAAAATTCGCTCAGCTTTATTCGACAGATTTTAACGGTTTACGGTGGTGTGGTTCCTCGTCGTGCAAGTGCTATTTTGCGCCAAGAGCTTAAATGGCTTGAGCAAGAACTTGAGTGGTTACATGATTACGACTACCTCGAAGATCTGCTTGATGACAAAGGCCATGCGCTACGTAAACTCGATGCGCGTAAGTTTCTTGTCAGTGAATTGAAACTGCTTCAGGAACAGCTACCGAGTCGTGAACAAGTTTTGGAGTTACTGAATTCAGCACGTTATACTGGCTTGTTGTTAGATTTAAGTCGCTGGATCCTGACTCGCGGTTGGCAGCCTTTCCTTGATGATAAGTCTCGCGAAAAAATGGCACTTAATATTGAGCATTTCTCAATACAGCAACTTGATCGTACATGGGCTGAGTTGATGGAAGCTTTCCCACCAGAACGCAACCTAACTAGCCAAGACTACATTGAGCAGCAATACCGTTTGATGCGTAATCTATATACTGGTGTTAGCTTTGCTAGCCTGTTTGATGTTGATGAGCGCAACGGTTTCCGTTTGCCTTGGAGTGATCTATTGCATGGTACGGATGACCTGCAAAAGCTAAAAACGTTAGAGCAATTAGTGGACAAGCTAGAAGGCGAAGAGCGTGAACAACTCGAGCGTTGGTTGACAAGACAAGAAAGCTCGATACTTCATGCTATGGAGCAGACTCGAGTCATTTGTATTGAAGCTCAGCCATATTGGCAAAGCTAATCAGTAAATAACGTAAAAACAACGGGAGCCTTATGGCTCCCGTTTTGATTGCTGTTTCTCTAATTGATCGAGACGTTTAAGGATCTGGTCTTGTTTCTCGACCAGTTCACGTAGTAGTCGCTCTTTGTTCTCAGAACGCTGGGTTTGAACCTTGTTTGGAGAAGTGATCAAAGAGGTAATCAGACCTGAGATCATACCGAATAAGCCAACACCACAGATGATCAACCCCGCAGCTAAAAATTTACCGCCATCAGTCACAGGGTAGTGATCGCCATAACCAACCGTTGATATTGTCACCAGTGCCCACCACAAAGCATCACCACCACTTTGAATATTGGCATCAGGCGAAGAGCCTTCGATCATGAGCATCATGCTCGATCCAACGGTGAGTAGAATAACCATTAACAAAAGGATCGAGGCCAGCGTAGTTTCACGGCGATTATTGAGTAGCTGGCTAAAAATGTAGCGGCTGGAACGAATAACAAGAATCACCCGCATGATATGGAAGATTCGTGCGTATCGCAGCGGTTCAACCATCGGGATACTGGCAATAAAATCGATCCAGTGTCGTTTCAAAAATTGCACACGATCTGTCGACCGGATCATATCTACGCTGAGCTGCAGGATGAAAATGCTACAGATAATAAAGTCTAAGCCGATAAGTACTTGTCGAGTTTCAGAGCGTAGTGGAAAAAACAATAAGCCCGAGATCACAAATAGCGCCATAAATGACAGGATCAGTGACAACAAGCTCATCGGTTTTGTATCGTCTTTGGTAGTATCTCTTTTCATACGAGGCTCGAAAAAAATAACAATCAGCGCGTTCGGGGGAGTGAGAGAAGCTGCATCACTCTAGTATAAGGCACTGAAATCAAAAAATTCATATATTGGAGAACGGACAATGACCAAGATGGCATTTAAGCCGTGGGAACGAGTTATCACGGATATCCGACTGGTTCCTAAAATGGTGATGCTGATGGTATTCAGTACACTGTTGATCATCGGTAAGCAACTCTGGGACGCAAGCACCTTTTACGACTCTCTTCTCGCCGCAACTCAAGACGCTCAGGTTGCACAACAGCATTACGAAGCTTATCTGGTGCAAGTCGCTTGGCAAACAGCAATCATGATAGTTGTATTCGTCGTTCTCTTACTATTTGCTGCTCGGGTTATGTTACGTCAAACCCAATATCTAAGCGAATCTATTAAATTGATGGCAGAAAGAGATCTTTCAGTGCCTATCGAAATGGCGTGTAAAGATGAATATGGTGATGTAGCGCGTGAGCTAGAAAAGACTCGTGTCCAATTACAAGAGATGATTCGTTTACAGATCGATGCCTCTCAGGAGCTGTCTGGATTAACTGAAGTAATGACGTTGAGCATGTCTGAGACTAAAGAGTCAGCGCAGGAAGAGTTTAATGAGATTGATCAGCTAGCCACGGCGATGAGCGAAATGACATCGACGGTCCAAACTGTTGCTGGCCACGCTCAAAACGCTTCATCACTGACTGAAAGTGCGTCTGGACAAGCCGAGACAGGTCAACGCTTTGTCCAAGATACGGTCTTGAAAATCAGTGAACTTTCTAAAGATATTTCAGCTTCAGCACAGGCTGTCAATCAAGTAGAAGAGAGTGTCGATTCCATTGGTAGTGTGGTTGGTACCATTCAAGGGATCTCTGAGCAAACTAACTTGCTAGCGCTCAACGCCGCGATTGAAGCGGCACGTGCGGGTGAAGCGGGTCGAGGCTTTGCGGTTGTTGCCGACGAAGTGCGCAACCTTGCTCAGCGTACTCAGCAGGCGACTGTCGAAATCCAAGAGATGATTTCTCAGCTACAAACAAGTGCCAACTCTGCGGTTGAACTGATGGAAAAGAGTGTGGTTGAAGCCGCTGAAGGTGTGGAATTGGTGACCAACGCGGGTAGCGAATTGGATGGTATCGTGAGTCAGGTCAATCAAATCAATGATATGAACTTCCAAATCGCCACCGCAGCAGGTCAGCAGAGCAGTGTTGCGGAAGAGATGAGTCAAAACCTGACGAATGTGCGAGAGCTGGTGCAAGCATCGGTCACCGTGGTTTCCGAGTTGCTCGAGACATCAGAAATCATGCAGCAAAATGCTGAGGAACTGGATAAGAAAATCACTTCATTTAAGGTGTAGCTTCTCAACTTAATTGCAATAAACGCCCACTTGCTACTAGTGGGCGTTTTTTATTGGTATAAATAGAGCGTTACCTTTCACTCAACTGGTATTTCTATCACAAGGAAGAATCATGCAACTGCCAGAAAGTCTTGTCTCCATCTCCCAGTCTGCGACCGACTCATTATTTCAATCTGATGCAATTTCACACTGGCCTGACTCTTTGAAACAGCAACTTAGCTACGTCGCAGGTTTAAGTCAGTTTGTCTGTAATACCTTGGTGGCAGATGAGCAACTTCAGCAATTGTTGCCACATATGTTGGCAGAGAATTCGCGCTACGAGCAATACCGAGAAAGATTGGCCAGTATGCTGAGTGAATGCAGCGATGAAATGCAGGGACATCGAGTCCTGAGACAGTTCCGCAACAGAGAAATGGTTTATATTGCGTGGCGTGATTTCACCGCTTCGTGGTCACTAGAAGAGAGCCTTACTCATTTGTCCCAGCTTGCCGAAGCGATGATTTTCGAGACATATCATTGGCAGTACGATGCTTGCTGTGAACTGTGGGGAACGCCGATGAATGCTCAGGGTGAGGCTCAGCCAATGCTAATCATTGGCATGGGTAAGCTTGGCGGAGGAGAGCTCAATTTCTCTTCCGATATCGATCTGATCTTTACCTATCCAGAAAATGGTGAGACGCAAGGAACACGCCGCAGTATTGCGAACGCTCAATTTTTTACTCGTTTAGGCCAGCGCATCATTAAAGCCCTTGATCAGCAGACCTTTGATGGTTTCTGTTATCGGGTTGATATGCGCCTGCGTCCTTTTGGTGACAGTGGTCCGTTGGTAATGAGCTACGCTGCTTTGGAGGACTACTATCAGGAGCAGGGGCGTGATTGGGAACGCTACGCAATGATTAAAGCACGGGTCATGGGCAGTGAGATGTACCCGCAATATCAAGAATTGCGTCAAATGCTGCGCCCATTTGTGTTCCGGCGCTATATCGATTTCAGTGCGATTCAGTCTCTTAGACGCATGAAGTCGATGATCAGCAGCGAGGTTCGCCGTCGTGGTCTCAGCAATAACATTAAGCTCGGTGCTGGTGGTATACGTGAGATTGAGTTTATTGCCCAGGTATTTCAGTTGATAAGAGGTGGCCGAGAGCCAAGTCTACGTCAGCGCGGACTGCTCGTCACGATTGATGCCGTTGAAGCGTTAGAGCTACTTACGAAACCAGAAACGCAGGCTTTAAGAGAGGCCTACAAATTCTTACGTCGATTGGAAAACCTGCTTCAAGCGATGGCAGACAAACAAACTCAGACTCTTCCTGAATGTGAAACTGAGCGATTGCAGCTTGCGGTTGCCATGGGGTACGGCGCTTGGGCAGATCTTATCGCGGATGTAGAAACGCACATGGCGAATGTACATGGCGTGTTTGCTGCGCTGATCGGAGACGATGAAGAAGAACAGCAAGACATTGCTCAGCATTTTGTTGAACTATGGGATATGGCGGCAAAACAAGATGTTATCGAGAACATTCTTGAACAGGATATGGCCGTTGAATCGCCTCAGACTATGGCCAGTACCATCATGCAATTCAAGCAAGATTTAGCGAAAAAGACCCTCGGGCCACGTGGTCGTGAAGTTCTTAATCGCTTGATGCCAAAAGTGTTCGCTGCTATTTACTCTCATCAAGACGCCAAGTTTGGTTTGCCTCGAGTGCTGCACTTATTGCATAACATTGTTACGCGAACAACGTACCTTGAACTGTTAGATGAGCACAATGCTGCGTTAACCCAGTTAGTCCGTTTATGTACGGCCAGTCCAATGATTTCCGAGCAGTTGGGGCGCTACCCGATTTTGCTTGATGAGTTGATTGACCCACAACAATTGTATAACCCGATTCCACTGGAGAGTTACCGCACTGAGTTGCGAGACTTTTTGGCCCGTATCCCTGAAGATGATATGGAGCAACAGATGGAAGCTTTGCGCCAGTTTAAGCAGATTTGTATCTTGCGTATCGCCGCAGCCGATATCGCGGGTGCACTGCCGGTAATGAAAGTAAGTGACCACTTAACCTATTTGGCGGAAGCGATTGTTGAGTCGGTGGTTGGGCAGGCGTGGTTGCAGATGGCTGAAAAGTATGGAGAGCCGACTCATCTTAAAGAACGGAGTGGAAAAGGCTTTGCCGTCATTGGCTATGGCAAGGTTGGTGGTTGGGAGCTAGGCTACAACTCAGATTTAGATATCGTCTTTATGCATGACTGCCCGGCTACTGTATATACCGATGGTAAGAAAGAAATCGATGGCCGCCAGTTTTATCTCAGACTGGCACAACGAATCATTCATATATTCTCAACCCGAACCGCTTCAGGGATCTTGTACGAAGTGGACACTCGCTTACGTCCTTCTGGTGCATCTGGTTTGCTGGTCAGTCCTAGTGATGCGTTCGACCTATATCAACGAGAAGAAGCTTGGACGTGGGAACATCAGGCGCTCGTTCGTGCACGAATGATATATGGTGACGAATTATTACAGCAGGCATTTGCAAAGACCCGCCATGAAATTCTTTCACTTCAACGAGACGAAGCCACTTTGAGGAAAGAAGTGTCTGAGATGCGAGTGAAGATGCGCGACCATTTGGGGGGGAAAAAGGCAGGTCGCTTTATGCTCAAGCAAGATCCAGGAGGCATCACCGATGTCGAATTTCTCGCTCAGTACCTTGTACTGCGCTTTAGTCAGCAAAAACCAAAACTGACCCGCTGGAGTGATAACGTTCGAATCTTTGAGAGTATGATGGCACAAGGCATCATGGAGGAGCAGGATGCGATGGCATTGACCTGTGCTTATACCACCATGCGTGACCAAATCCATCATCGTAATCTTTTGAACCTTGATGCAGATGTTGCTGAAGATAAATTCATCAATGAACGTGAATTGGTGACTAAACTATGGCACGAGTGGCTCGAATAGGTTTTGACCACTAAAACACTATGTTAAACTCTTGCCCGAATTAGAATTTGGAGATCCACAATGAAGCCAATCCTACCGAACTACAGTGATTCTGGTGTGCTAATTATCGGCGATGTAATGCTAGATCGTTATTGGTATGGCCCTACAGGCCGTATTTCACCTGAAGCTCCAGTACCTGTAGTTAAAGTAGAAAATAACGAAGAGCGACCAGGTGGCGCTGCTAACGTAGCGATGAATATTGCCTCACTTGGTGGACATGCTCATATCGTTGGTTTAACAGGGATTGATGAACCTGCCAAAGTTCTCAACGAAACTCTCTCTGCATTGAAAGTGAAATGTGATTTTGTGGGACTGCCAAACTACCCAACTATCACTAAACTCCGCGTTCTTAGCCGTGGTCAGCAACTTATCCGTCTCGACTTTGAAGACAAGTTTGAAAATGTTGATGCTGAGCTTATTCTGGATCGTATGGAGCAAGCGCTACCAAAAGTGAAGTCAGTTGTCTTGTCTGACTACGCTAAAGGTGCTTTGGAGCACGTACAGCAGTTTATTCAAAAAGCGCGCGCTGCAAACGTGCCAGTATTCATCGACCCAAAAGGGGCGGACTTCGAACGCTATCGTGGCGCGACTCTACTGACTCCAAACATGGCGGAATTTGAGCATGTCGTCGGTAAAGTTAAGTCGAATGATGAGTTGGTTGAGAAGGGCTTAGCGCTAATTGAACAGTTTGATTTCGAAGCCCTGCTTGTTACTCGCAGTGAGCATGGCATGACGCTGCTTCGTCGTGGTCAAGAGCCGTTCCATTTACCAACACAAGCAAAAGAAGTGTACGACGTGACAGGTGCGGGAGATACGGTTATTTCTGTTCTCGCTGCCTCTGTTGCAGCTGGTAAGCCTCTAGATGAAGCGTGTGCGCTTGCAAACGCTGCTGCGGGCGTAGTTGTTGGTAAACTCGGCACTTCTACCGTTTCGACTATTGAATTGGCTGAAGCCGTTCATGGAAGCCAAGACACCGATTTTGGTGTTATCTCTGAGCATGCCCTCATTGAAGCGGTTAAAAAGGCTCAAGCATGTGGTGAGAAGGTTGTGATGACCAATGGTTGTTTCGATATTCTTCATGCAGGTCACGTCTCTTACCTTAACCATGCAGCACAATTGGGTGATCGTCTTATTGTTGCGGTTAACACGGATGAGTCAGTAAAACGCCTAAAAGGCCCAGGTCGTCCTGTGAACCCAACGGATCGCCGTATGGCTGTACTTGCAGGTTTAGGTGCAGTGGACTGGGTTGTGCCATTTGGTGAAGATACTCCACAGCGCTTAATTTCAGAAGTGCTTCCAGATCTGCTGGTGAAAGGTGGTGATTACAAACCCGAAGATATTGCTGGTGGTAAGGAAGTAATTGCCAACGGCGGTGAGGTTAAAGTACTTAACTTTGAAGATGGATGTTCAACGACTGAAATCATCGATGCGATTAAAGGTGGTAGGGGCTAACCTTACTATCCATTGCTAACAAAATGCTCACCAGTCCGGTGAGCATTTTTTTATAACAAAGAAAAATGGAGCCATTTGGCTCCATTTTACTAATTGATTCAGAGGTGAATTAGTCCTCTAGGTCACCACAGAAGCGGTAGCCTTCACCATGAATGGTTGCGATGATTTCAGGTGTACCTGAAACAGATTCGAAGTGCTTACGGATGCGACGAATGGTTACGTCAACAGTACGGTCGTGTGGCTTAAGCTCACGGCCAGTCATCTTCTTAAGCAGGTCAGCGCGAGTCTGGATCTTACCTGGGTTCTCACAGAAGTGCAGTAGTGCACGGAACTCTGAGCGAGGTAGTTTGTAACCATCACCACTTGGACTAACAAGTGAGCGGCTATTGATATCCAGAACCCAACCATTGAAAACGTATTTATCTACGCTACGCTTCTCTTCACTAACGACGCTTGAATTCATCGAACGACTTAGTAGGTTACGAGCACGGATAGTCAATTCACGCGGGTTGAATGGCTTAGTGATGTAATCGTCAGCACCAATTTCTAGGCCAAGGATCTTATCAACTTCGTTGTCGCGGCCTGTTAAGAACATTAGCGCAACGTTAGCTTGCTCACGTAGCTCACGAGCTAGCAATAGACCATTTTTGCCTGGTAGGTTAATGTCCATAATGACCAAGTTAACTTGGTTATCAGACAGCACCTGGTGCATCTCTTCACCGTCACTGGCCTCAAAAACAGCGTATCCCTCTGCTTCAAAAATACTCTTAAGAGTGTTACGAGTTACTTGCTCATCTTCGACAATAAGAATGTGCGGGGTTTGCATTGGCGGTACCTAAACTTGTGAAAAATTTGTGCTAATAGAATAAATTCTAGGCAAAAACATAACATACAGGTAATGTGATGTTGATAATAAACCAAAGACTGTAAAAATACACTCTCTTTGATTGCCCGCCATCCGTGGTACTTCTTTTCTACCCTTAGAGGTCCTTTATCCTCTGAATCCTACTAGTCTTTGAGGCGGATTCTATAATGTTAACAGCATGCTAACAACGTAGAAGTGTTAATTCCAATCACTTTGTTGATTTATATCAAGAGTTAGAATGTAACAAATATTAATAGTGTCCAGTAAATGTAAAACTGTTGGTTTTATGATAACTGATGCAAAGCTATGGCAAGCCTATTGTGATCCTTATTTTCGTTTCGAAGGTAAGATCAAGTACGAAAATTTTGCCATCATAACAGCTTGGAATCCGAGTAGCGTTTGGCTCTCACCGGACGAGAATTATCAAAATAATCAGTACTTAGCAGCAGAAATAGGCCATACTTGTTGTATGTCGGTCAATGTTGGCCATGAGGATTTCTCGTGGTGCGAAGAGATAAGCTTTACCTTATCTCGTGCCTAGAACAAAAACAGACAACGGTGTTGCTTGGTGACTGGCGATCCCGTTGCAGATAAAGGATTTACTTTTTAGAAGTTCAAGGAGGAAAAATGAAAGATATTACCCCTGATATTTGTGATAAACATGCGGATAAAGTCACCTTGCTCGAGCTGCCATTGCATAGTTTCGGTCGCAAGGATGCATTCTTTGGCGAAATTGTCACTGTTCGTTGCTATCACGATAATTCCAAGGTTCGTGAAATGCTCAGTCAGGATGGTACAGGCAAAGTGCTGGTGGTCGATGGGCATGGCTCATGTCAAAGAGCTTTGCTTGGTGATCAATTAGCTATTCTTGCGATTGATAATAATTGGGAAGGTGTCATCGTTAATGGTGCTGTACGTGATGTTGCTGCAATGGCCGAAATGGATCTTGGGGTTAAAGCCTTGGGTGCTTGCCCGTTTAAGACAGAAAAACGCGATGTCGGTGAAATCAATGTCACTTTAACAATACACAACCAAATGATTCAGCCAGGTGATTACATCTACGCCGATTGGAATGGTGTTTTAATGTCTACTGAATTGTTAGATTGGATCTAGAAGCGAAATCCAAGACCAACTTCAATCCCTTTCTGCCACTCTTGATAGTCGAGAGTGGCATGAATATCTAGATTCTCAGTCAGCTTCATATGACTCGAAACTTCTGCTGCAATTGTCGATTCTTTACCATCATTCAGAGTGTCATCACTGTAGGAGTGAAGGGTACTTTTTACTGAGAATCTTGGTGTCAATTGGTAACTTACGCCACTCAAAAAACCGGTCTCGTTTGCTCGTTCGCTATTGTTTAAACGAGCACCTACGTACAGGTCGACCTTGCTGAAAATGTTATAAGAATAACCACCGTCTATTTTCCATGAATCAAAGTCATTGTTGTCATTTGTACTGGAAATAAAAAGCTTGTGTGGTGAAACGTTTTGTTGGGAAGGGAGTACGGGCAACTCAGCAGCAAATGACGAGCAGGCGCAAAGTAGCACTGATAGGCTAAATATTGTTTTCATACGCCACTCCTTTGCTGTTGTCTGCATTCCACTGCAAAATTAATTAAAGCATAAAACTTCCGGACTAGATGCAACTTTTATATAGCAATTAGTTATTATGATATGTGCCTATGGTTTCATTGGTTGTTGGAATTATGAGAAAGTTGGTCACATTGTGTAAAGACTGCAGAGTCGGCGTGTGAACAAAAAATAGTAACTTTTCATTGACGTGAAGATGAAAAATAGGTTAAACGTATGGGTAAGCAAAGACACATTGTTATAGAAAACTAATTTTATGCAGCACCAAAGCCTAGTAATGACCACTACCATTATTATTACCGACATCGCTATTGTTGGGGCAGGCTGCTAAGCGAAAGAAAATCATAAATAAGGCCTGTATCCCACAAGATACAGGCCTTTTTTTATGTCAATTTAAGACATTTGGAGGAAGGGATGCGAGTTTTAAAGTTTGGAGGATCATCATTAGCCGATGCTGATCGTTTTTTACGAGCGGCAGATATCATTGCTAATAATGCTCAACAAGAAGAAGTCGCAGTCGTGCTTTCAGCATCAGGCAAGACGACCAATAAATTAGTTTCTGTCATTGAAGGGGCGCTAAAAAATGGCGAAGCAGAATTGCAAATCGTCGAGCTTGAGGATTCTTTCCGCGACCTTTACCAAGACATCAAGCAAGTGCTGCCGAACATCAATGGCAGTGCTTACGACAATCAAGTTAAAACATCGCTATCTCAGCTGCGCCAATTCGTTCATGGCATAAACTTGCTGGGTATGTGCCCTGACAACGTCAACGCACGTATCATTAGTAAAGGTGAACGAGTTTCTATTCAGCTTATGAAAGCGGTATTAGAGGCGAAAGGCCAACCAGCCAGTCTGATCAACCCAGTGCAATACTTATTTGCTCGTGGTGATCATCTTGAAGCGATGGTTGATGTTGAAATCTCTACTCAAAACTTCCGTCAGAATCCTCTTCCACAAGGCCATGTAAACATCATGCCTGGCTTTACTGCTGGTAATGATGAAGGCGAGTTAGTGACGCTAGGACGTAATGGTTCGGACTACTCAGCAGCCGTTTTGGCCGCGTGTCTTCGTGCCGATTGTTGTGAAATCTGGACTGATGTTGATGGCGTTTATAACTGTGACCCTCGCTTAGTAGCGGATGCGCGTTTATTAAAATCTCTCAGCTACCAAGAGGCGATGGAGCTTTCGTATTTTGGTGCGTCTGTACTGCATCCTAAGACCATCGCGCCGATTGCCCAATTCCATATTCCTTGTCTGATCAAAAACAGTTTTAACCCACAAGGTGCGGGGACGCTCATTGGCCAAGACACGGGTGAAGATAACCTAGCGATCAAGGGTATTACCACACTCAGCGACCTGACTATGGTTAACGTGTCTGGCCCTGGTATGAAAGGCATGGTTGGCATGGCTAGCCGCGTATTTGGTGCGATGTCCTCAGCGGGAGTATCGATCGTTTTGATTACTCAGTCTTCTTCAGAGTACAGCATCAGTTTCTGTATAGAAGCTCAAGATCAGGCAATCGCAGAGCAAGCGCTTGGTGATGCTTTTGAGCTTGAACTGAAAGATGGTCTGTTGGAGCCTGTTGAGTTCCTTAATGATGTTGCGATCGTAACGTTAGTGGGTGATGGAATGCGCACTTCTCGTGGTGTTGCGTCTCAATTCTTCTCTTCGTTAGCCGAAGTTAACGTTAATATTGTTGCGATTGCTCAAGGCTCATCTGAGCGTGCTATCTCAGCAGTGATCCCAGAAGATAAGATTTCAGAAGCCATCAAAGCCTGTCATGAAAACCTATTCAATTCAAAACACTTCCTCGATGTGTTTGTGGTTGGTGTTGGTGGTGTGGGTGGCGAACTGGTGGATCAGATTGATCGTCAGCAAGCGAAACTGGCTGAAAAAGGCATCATCTTACGAGTTTGTGGTTTGGCAAACAGTAAAGGTCTTCTGTTGGATAGCGAAGGGCTTCCACTTGAACACTGGCGTGATCGTATGAAAGATGCGTCAGAAGAGTTCAGTCTGGCACGCTTAATCTCGCTGGTGCAACGCAACCACATTATCAACCCAGTATTGGTTGACTGTACTTCTAGTGAATTAATCGCGAATCAATATGCTGACTTCTTAGCAGCTGGTTTCCACGTGGTTACGCCGAACAAAAAAGCGAACACCGCGAGTATGTCTTACTACCATCAATTGCGTGATGTTGCGCGTAGCTCACGCCGCAAATTGATGTACGAAACAACCGTTGGTGCGGGTCTGCCTGTTATTGAAAACCTACAGAATCTTATCTCAGCGGGTGACGAACTGGAACGTTTCAGTGGCATCTTGTCTGGTTCACTATCATTTATATTCGGTAAGTTGGATGAAGGTATGACACTTAGCCAAGCGACGAATATTGCTAAAGAGAGTGGTTTTACAGAGCCAGATCCACGTGATGACCTGTCGGGTATGGACGTAGCACGCAAACTACTGATTCTTGCTCGTGAAGCCGGTATGAACTTAGAACTGGAAGATGTCATTGTTGATCAAGCTCTGCCACCAGGCTTTGATGACTCAGGCACTATAGAAGAGTTTATGCAGCGTTTACCTCAAGCAGACGCTTATTTCCAACAACTTTCTGCGCAAGCAGCCGAAGAAGGAAAAGTGCTACGCTACGTGGGTGAAATCTCGGATGGTGAATGTCGAGTAAGCATTGCGGCGGTCAATGAAAACGACCCAATGTTTAAGATTAAAGATGGTGAAAATGCGTTGGCGTTTTACAGCCGTTACTACCAGCCAATTCCATTAGTATTACGAGGTTACGGTGCGGGTACTGAAGTGACAGCGGCAGGTGTGTTTGCTGATGTGATGCGTACATTAGGTTGGAAATTAGGAGTATAAAGAAATGAGTCGAGGTATGGATGTCGTTGTTTATGCTCCTGCGTCAATCGGTAATGTGAGCGTTGGTTTCGATGTTTTGGGGGCGGCCGTGTCCCCCATTGATGGCACGCTACTGGGTGACCGAGTTATGGTCAAATCAGGCGATGAGCCGTTTAGCCTAAAAACAGCAGGTAGCTTTGTCTCAAAACTACCTGAAAACCCGAAAGAGAATATTGTTTATGACTGCTGGCGTGTATTTGCTCGCGAGCTAGACAAGAAAGGTCAAGCGCTTTTGCCCCTAGAGATGACTCTAGAAAAGAATATGCCTATTGGCTCAGGATTAGGTTCAAGTGCTTGTTCCATTGTGGCTGCTTTGGATGCGCTCAACCGTTTCCATGGCGAACCTCTCAACGAAACTGAGTTGCTTGCATTAATGGGGGAAATGGAAGGACAGATATCTGGTGGTGTTCACTACGATAATGTCGCACCATGTTACCTTGGCGGCGTACAGTTGATGTTGGAAGAGTTAGGCATTATCAGTCAAGAAGTGCCATGTTTTGACAATTGGTATTGGGTAATGGCTTATCCGGGAATCAAGGTCTCGACTGCCGAAGCGCGTGCAATTCTGCCATCACAATATCGCCGTCAGGACATTATCGCCCACGGTCGTCATCTTGCTGGCTTTATACATGCTTGCCACTCTAATCAGCCTGAACTGGCAGCGAAAATGATCAAAGACGTGATCGCTGAACCGTATCGTGAGAAACTGTTACCTGGTTTTGCTGAAGCGCGTAAATACGCTGTAGCAGCCGGTGCTTTGGCGACGGGTATTTCGGGTAGTGGTCCAACGCTATTTAGTATTTGTAAAGATAAAGATGTCGCTGAGCGTGTGGCACGCTGGCTTGAACAAAACTACGTACAAAATGAAGAAGGATTCGTCCATGTTTGTCGTCTCAACAAGCAAGGTTCGAACGTAACAGGAAGTGAGCTATGAAGCTGTACAACATAAAAGAAAATGACGAACAAGTATCCTTTGGCCAAGCCGTGCGCCAAGGGTTAGGTCGTAACCAAGGCCTTTTTTTTCCATCAGAACTGCCTAAGTTTGACGATGTAGATGCGCTTTTAGCTGAAGACTTTGTTTCACGTAGTACTAAGATTCTCTCAGCACTTATTGGTGATGAGTTAGCAGAAGAAAAAGTAAATTCAATGGTTGATGCAGCGTTCCAATTTCCTGCACCAATCAAGCAAGTAAAAGAGGGTGTTTATGCCCTTGAACTGTTTCACGGTCCAACTCTAGCGTTTAAAGATTTCGGCGGCCGCTTTATGGCTCAGTCGTTAGCTGCTGTTTCTAATGGTGGTAAAATCACCATTCTGACAGCAACGTCTGGCGATACTGGTGCGGCAGTGGCACACGCTTTTTATGGGATGGAAGATATCAACGTTGTTATCCTTTACCCGAAAGGCAAAATCAGCCCTCTACAAGAAAAGCTATTCTGTACGCTTGGCAACAATATCCACACGGTTGCTATCGATGGTGATTTTGATGCTTGCCAAGCGCTCGTTAAGCAAGCTTTCGATGACGCCGCTCTGCGTGAAGAGATTGGCTTAAATTCCGCTAACTCAATTAACATTAGCCGCCTAATGGCTCAGATCTGCTACTACTTTGAGGCCGCTTCTCAACTAAGCAAAGAGCAGCGTGAAAACCTCGTGGTATCGGTACCAAGTGGTAACTTTGGGAACCTGACAGCCGGTTTGTTAGCAAAAGCTCTAGGTTTGCCGATTAAGCGTTTCATTGCTGCGACTAACGCGAATGATACTGTGCCACGTTACTTAGAAACGGGTAAGTGGGATCCAAAACCAACGGTTGCAACCTCTTCAAACGCGATGGATGTGAGTCAGCCAAACAACTGGCCGCGTATCGAAGAGCTATGCCAAGTGAAAGATTGGGGCTTAGAGACGTTAGGTAAAGGTGCGGTGAGTGATGAGCAAAGCGCGGAATCAGTAAAAGAGCTGTACCAACAAGGTTATCTGTGTGAACCGCACGGTGCGATCGCCTACCGAGTGCTGCAAGAGCAGCTTCAAGAAGGTGAGACAGGGTTATTCCTATGTACAGCACATCCAGCGAAGTTCAAGGAAGTGGTTGACGATATTTTAGGTACAGATATTGACCTGCCAGGCCCGCTAGCAAAACATGCAGTGATGGATTTGCTGTCTGAAGACCTCGCCAATGATTTCGATGCATTGAAAGAAGTCCTGCGTCGAGTGCAGAAATAAGTTAGCAAAGGTCGCTCAGGCGGCCTTTGTTTTATAGAGCGCTTCGCTTCGAGGATGGACTTCGTCCTGCGAGAATTTAGAACGGGCTGCGCCCTTCGAGAGGTGCACGCTATAGATGCTGAGTAGGTATCTGATACAGAGTTTTTTGTTAGGGACTTACGTCTAAAATCCAGAAAAAAAGGTTGACGCTTTCACGTCAACCTTCCAAAAATCTCTCGCTTCTCGCTTCTCGCTTCTCGCTTCTCGCTTCTCGCTTCTCGCTTCTCGCTTCTCGCTTCTCGCTTCTCGCTTCTCGCTTCTCGCTTCTCGCTTCTCGCTTCTCGCTTCTCGCTTCTCGCTTCTCGCTTCTCGCTTCTCGCTTCTCGCTTCTCGCTTCTCGCTTCTCGCTTCTCGCTTCTCGCTTCTCGCTTCTCGCTTCTCGCTTCTCGCTTCTCGCTTCTCGTTTCTCTTATTTGTTCAAAGCAAATGTCGGTAACGAAAGGTGCCAGCGAATAGCGCCTAAGCGAATAATCAGTGTAGAAGCGACACCTGCGAGGAAAGCTGTATCGTTATCATAGCCAATCGCTAAGGCTGTGGTATGGAATACCCCACCAATCAAACACGCAGTCGCATAGACTTCACTTCGTAGTACCATTGGGACTTCACGCGCTAATACATCGCGAATGATGCCGCCGCCACAACCCGTTATTACACCCATGATGATAGCGACCAACGCTGAATCTTGATAATGCATCGCTTTGTCTACACCAATACCGACAAAGACGGCTAATCCAATCGCATCACACACTGGTAAAACCC
>NZ_QEWN01000086.1 GCF_006124995.1 Vibrio sp. Hep-1b-8 | reverse complement strand
GTACTAAATATCGAACTACATTATCTTCCACCTTACAGTCCAAACCTCAACCCAATTGAGCGGCTTTGGAAGGTAATGAACGAGCAGTCGAGGAATAACGTTTACTTCAAAAATAAACGAGACTTCAAGGAAGCCATCGATCAATTTTTTACTGTGACTCTTCCAGAGATCGCAGGTTCACTGACGTCTCGAATCAATGATAATTTTCAGGTACTCAAGCCTGCATTTTCAAGTTGATTGGGTATATATCATCAAAAACCTGCTAAGCTTAAAAGACCGTTGCTGAACAATAACTACTTGTTGGCAACTCATAAGGACAAGAATAACAACGATAATGTACTCGACTAGAGTACTGTTCAAGGAGGTCACTATGATCACGCATATCAGTCCAGCTGGCAGTATGGACTTACTCTCTCAACTTGAAGTTGAGCGCCTTAAGAAAACTGCTTCGAGTGATCTTTACCAACTCTACCGTAACTGTACTCTAGCGGTACTCAACTCAGGTAGTCATACTGACAACTCAAAAGAGCTGCTGGATAAGTACAAATCATTTGATGTAAACGTGGTGCGCCGAGAGCGTGGTATCAAACTAGAGCTAAGTAACGCTCCAGAACATGCGTTCGTTGATGGAGAAATCATCAAAGGTATCCAAGAACATCTGTTCTCGGTTCTGCGTGATATCGTCTACGTTAACATGCACCTTGCGGACAATCAGCGTCTCAACTTAACCAACGCTAGTCATATCACTAACCTTGTTTTTGGTATCTTGCGCAATGCGGGGGCACTCACTCCGGGTATCGAACCTAACCTTGTTGTCTGCTGGGGTGGCCACTCGATTAATGCAACAGAGTACCAATACACACGTGAAGTCGGTAACGAACTGGGTCTACGTGAGTTGAATATCTGTACAGGTTGTGGCCCCGGCGCAATGGAAGGGCCGATGAAAGGCGCGGCAATTGGACACGCCAAACAACGTTACTATGAACAACGCTATCTTGGCCTCACTGAACCATCGATCATTGCCGCAGAGCCGCCAAACCCGATCGTGAATGAACTGGTTATCATGCCTGATATCGAAAAACGTTTAGAAGCGTTTGTGCGAATGGCGCATGGTATTGTTATCTACCCTGGAGGTGCGGGGACCGCAGAAGAGTTGCTATACATTTTGGGTATCATGATGCACCCAGAAAACGCAGAACAACCTCTACGTATCGTACTAACAGGGCCTAAAGAGAGTGCAGAATACTTTAACTCCATTGACCGCTTCATTGGGGATACGCTCGGTCCAGATGCTCAGAAGCATTACCAAATTGTTGTCGACGACCCAGCCAAAGTCGCTCAAATCATGAAACAGAGCATGGCAGAAGTCCGTCAACACCGTAAAGACACCGGTGACGCCTACAGCTTCAACTGGTCACTAAAAATTGAGCCAGAGTTTCAGTTACCGTTTGACCCAACGCATGACAATATGTCGAGCCTTGATCTGCACCTCAATCAACGCCCAGAAAATCTCGCCGCAGCCTTGCGTCAAGCCTTCTCTGGAATCGTGGCTGGTAACGTAAAAGCAGAAGGGATCCGAGAGATTGAACGACATGGTCCATTTATATTGGACGGCGATGCAACTCTGATGAAAAAAATGGATAAGTTGCTTAGAGACTTCGTTGAGCAAGACCGTATGAAACTGCCAGGGGGCACCGCATACGAACCTTGCTATCAGATTAAGACCAGTAGTTAGTGACTGGCATTCTTAGCTTCATCCGATACAATAAGGGCCCTGTGCCCTTATTTTTTTGATTTGTATGTCTATTCATCTTGTTATTATCGACGCGCTAAACCTGATCCGCCGAGTCCATTCAGCCCAACCTGATCCCAACGATATAGCAAGAACGATATCAACCACATCTCGTACCCTGCATAGGATATTGTCTGAGTCCAAGCCGACGCATATCATCGCAGTGTTTGACCACCACTTGCAAGAGCGAGGATGGCGAGCGGAAATACTTCCAGAATACAAACAAAATCGGAAGCCAATGCCAGAGCCTTTACTAAAAGGGTTAGAGTCGATCCAAGATGCATGGTGGAAGATTGGAATCGATTCGTTACTTTCTGAAGGTGATGAAGCTGACGATCTGGTAGCGACACTCGCCATGAAAGTCGCCAACCACAATGAGAAAGTCACTATTGTATCGACAGATAAGGGCTACTGTCAGTTACTCTCACCGACTCTGCAAATCCGTGACTACTTCCAACATCGTTGGTTAGATGAACCATTTATCGAGAATGAGTTTGGCGTTAAATCTAAGCAATTGGCGGATTACTGGGGATTGACTGGGATTAGCTCAAGTCAGGTAACGGGTGTACCAGGCATTGGTCCTAAAGCCGCAAAAGAGATTCTGAATCAATTTGAAGATATCGAGCAAGCTTACGCCAGTGAAGCGCTCCCCGCTAAGTACAGAAAAAAACTCGATGAACATATAGAGTCAGCGCGCCGATGCAAACAAATAGCCGCTCTGAAAACGGATATAGAGCTTGGGTTTAACTTGCAAGATATTCGTTTTACTGGTGCTAAAGAGTAAAAAATTAGCACCTTAATCAACCGAACAAGGTAAGTTAACCAACTTCTACGTTAACCACTCGATACTAAATGGCCATTATCTGCTCATCAAGCAATAGAACCAAGATCAAATTGTTTGATATTGAAACAATCCTGATACTCAACCAACAGCATAAAGATGAAAAATCAGTGTGATTCAAATGACAAGCGATCGAGGGCAAGTACTCACACATCCCCCTCACTATGTTGGGTATCTAGGAAGCCTTAATCTTTAACCGCCATGAGTGGTACTGTACGTTAACGTTATGGCTTTCTCCCTTTTCCCCGAGGAGAAAAAATGGCCACTTTAGCGTATACCATCAATATAGAAGGACTCGGCGATGATGCCTTGGTTGTGACTCAGTTCGATGGGCAAGAGTCCTTGTCTGCCAGCGTGTTTCATCATCGACCTTGTTACGGTTTTTGTTATCAAATCACCTTAGCCAGCCGTCGGCATGACTTAACCGCAGACCAAGTGGTGGATCGGCAGGTCGAGCTGCGTATGTACCGCAACCAAGTGTTGGTGCAGCGCGTACATGGGATAGCGCGCGCGTTCACGCAGGGCAACATTGGTCATCACCATACTCGCTATGCCTTGACGCTGGTACCTGCGCTGGAACGTCTCTCGCTGCGCCACAACAGCCGGATTTTCCAACATAAGACTACGCCCGACATCATCGAGACCCTATTGCAGGAGATGGGCATTCATGACTATGCCTTTTCACTGCAACGCGAGCCGGCTCAACGTGAGTTTTGTGTCCAATACCGTGAAAGTGACCTCGACTTTCTCCACCGCCTCGCCGCGGAAGAAGGCATGGTCTACAGCTTTATTCATGAAGCCGGAAAACACACCTTGCTGTTCAGTGATGCCAGTGTGCTGCTGCCCTCCTTACCTCAGCCTATTCCGTACAACGGGTTAGCGGGTGGTGTCAGCGATGTGCCCTATATCCAAGATTTTTCTTATCAATCCGAGGCCCACGTCAGTGAGGTAGAACTCAAAGACTACAGCTTTAAAAACCCGGCTTATTCCTTTAGCCAATTGGCTCACGGCACGGAGATGGATTACCAACAACCCACTTACGTGCACTTTGATGCGCCAGGCCGCTATAAAGGTGACCCAAATGGCATCGCCTTCACCCGCACTCGCTTGAGTTATCTGCGCCGTAACGCCCAGTTAGCCAAAGGCAAAAGCAACGAATTGTTGCTCCGCTCAGGGTATAAATTTACCTTGAGTGACCACCTCAACACATCCTTTAATCGCGCTTGGCTGCTGGTTCAAGTCAATCACCAAGGCGAACAGGCTCAAGCACTCGAGGAAGAGGGCACGCAAGGCAAGACGACCTACGCCAACCAATGGCAAGCCATCCCCGCTCATCTCAATTGGCAAGCGCAGCCAGAGACCAAACCAACCGTTGACGGCCCAATGATCGCCACCGTCGTCGGCCCAGAGGGAGAGGAAATCTTCTGTGACGAACATGGTCGCGTGAAAGTCCATTTCCACTGGGATCGCGAAGAGAGAAACCCTGAACATCGTTCATGTTGGGTGCGAGTCTCTCAAGGTTGGGCGGGCAGCCAATATGGCATGGTCGCTTTGCCTCGCATTGGTCACGAAGTGATTGTCTCATTTCTCAATGGTGACCCTGATCAGCCCATCATCACGGGGCGCACCTATCATGCAGTCAATAAACCGCCTTATGTACTGCCCAAGAACAAAACCAAAACCGTCTTGCGCAGTGAGACCCACCAAGGACAAGGCTTTAACGAACTGAGTTTTGAAGACCAAGCAGACCAAGAACAAGTCTATCTTCATGCGCAGAAGGATTTTGACTCGATAGTGCTGAATGACATGACCACCCATGTTAAACACGATCAACATACCATGGTGGACAACGACCACTTCACTCAGATTAAAAACCACCACAACCTCACCGTGGAGGGCGAAAGCCGTACTTTGGTCAAACAAGATGCCACCTCGATTGTGGAAGGGAATCTGCACCAAAAAATCGCTCAGTTGCATGCATTTGAAATTGGCAATGAACTCCACATCAAAGCCGGTATGAAGGTCGTTATCGAAGCGGGCTCTGAAATGACTTTGAAAGCCGGTGGCAGCTTTATAAAACTAGACGCGTCTGGTGTTAGCTTGGTTGGCCCTAGCGTGAATTTAAACTCGGGAGGCAGTGCAAGCACAGGATCTGGGTTTGCGGGGAAAGTCGCTCAGTTACCTTTAAGAAGCAACGACACGGCATCATTAGAAAAGACAGATGAAACCTCATCGACCAACGTCACTCAACCTGCACTGCTGCGGGCAGAAAACGAGAATGTCAGCACGGTAAAAGCATGTCCTGCCGAAAAACAGGAGAATGCTTAATGATGACATTTGATGAAAAGACAAATCTCTATTGGCTCGTTACGGCCAGCAATTTCAGACATACCATTCAAACCACCGGTGCATTAGAAGGTGCCGCACCGGTCTTCGATAATTCATTTTCAAACGAGTTGATGCCCTTGTCTCCGTGGCTCATCCCGATTGAGACACTCAATCCAGCACTTCAAAACGAGCTAACGCAAGGCATCATCTTAGCCAGCAAGACCGAATTTAATGGCGTTATGGCTCACTTACGCAGCCTTCTCTGGGCCTATCTAGAGGGAGAAAAGGTGTTGTTCCGCTTTTATGATCCTATCGTCATTATGCCCATGCTCGCCGTGATGAGTGACGGTGACCGTTATCAGTTTTTAGGGAACATAAGTCATTGGCTACATTGGCAAGGTGAAAAATATACCTGCTATGAAAGTCACTCGTCCCTGGCTTTTACTTTGCAAACAAACCCTTGGTGGAGAGTGAAAAGTGAGCACCTGACAGCAAAAGAAGACCACACCACACTCGCCACCAATATTGAGCGAGCGTTATGGCGTGTGCTACCAACAGCAATCAACAGGTTAGCTAACCCCAAACAGTTTATAGAAAAAGCCTTGCAACAGTTTCCGCCAATGTATGCCACCTCTGTCGATAGACAAATTTACGTACTGGCTCACTTAATTAAGGCTGAGATCGTCAACATCAATGATGTGGTTGACGTTTTGCACTTATCACTGACTGAGCGAGAGCAACTGGAGTACGTTATAGGAGCATTAAAATGACTTTTGGAGCCTTAGGTGTCAGTGAGCACTGCATTCCTTGCGAAAGCTACACCCATTGGATAGAAATCCATATTCGCGATGAACATAACCAACCATTCCCCAACATCAAAGGGAATTTGATCGACGCAAGTGGAGCGGTTTACCCAGTGACCCTTGGAGAGGAACCGATACGCTTGGTAAGCTTGGCTCCTGGACGTGTTACTCTCCAATTCGATAATCCAACCTGGTTATATCACACCCAGCGTCGACTGCCCTTTGACGGTGAGACTTCTCCTGTCCAGCAATGGCTTAAACAGAACCCAGCCGCAAGCAGTGGTGCTTCTTGGACGCATCATACGCTAACCTTGGGTGACTTTGTGCAGCTAGAGCAAGGGCAAAACATCCCCAAACGCCACCAAAAAGAGGCGCTTGGCGTGGTCAAACTGGTTACGGATACCAGTCACTTCGTGACCATCCAAGGCTGTCGCTATATTACTCTAAGGTTAGGGATGTTTTTTGATGGGACAGCCAACAACAGCTACAGTGCCAAATGGGGCAAAGCTCGATTAGAGGATCGCTACTACCTATGGCAAGCCGCTTATCAGGTATCAGAAGATATTGCTAACACTCAGGATATTCATCCAACGCAATTCATTGAAAAATGTTTCGATTGGGCCGACATAACAAGCAGCGCGGCCAATGAACTGACCAATATCCAGAAGCTCTTTGACCTCTATCAGAGTGGCACCTTCAATGAGGATAAAACTGTCTACCGTTTTGCTCAATACATTACTGGGATAGGCACAGGCAATAGCACCGATATTGCCAAAGCAGATGAAGATAACAAGGGATTGGCGTTTGGTTTGGGTAAATATGGCATTATCAATAAAGTCCACACTGGAATTAAAGAGGTGTGCAGCCAATTGGATCTGATTCTCATAGCCATTGAACGTGAAGAGAAGATCAAAATCGACGGTTTAAACAAGCTAGAATTTGACGTGTTTGGCTTTAGTCGCGGTGCGGCGGCGGCAAGGCACTTCATTAATACTGTTCTGGCGGGCAAGCAAAATGTGTTCGCGCAAGAGTTTACCCGAACATTGCAACAATTAGCTGGCGATTACACTCTGGTCACCGACTTTGATTGGGATAGCAACCAATCTTGCGAAGTAATGTTTGCTGGGCTATTTGATACCGTCGCTGCTTACGGATTGGCACACAATGATAATGATGAACCGGTGCGATTATGGTTAGATCCTGCCAGAGTACGCAAAGCCGTCCACCTTGTGGCCAACAAACACAGCGAATACCGCTATAACTTTAGCCTTAACAGACTCAATTCCGCCCCTCATTTTGATGAAATCGTCTTGCCTGGCGCACATTCCGATATTGGTGGCGGCTATCACTCACGTGTCGCCTTCTCCAACGCAGACTATCTATTACCGCTACTCGAAAATAAACGCATAGCAAGCGTGCAAAACACCGACTTATCCCTGTCCGGGCAAAAAAAACAATTTGCCGCTCTAACCACAGAGCTTGAACATGCGTTAGATATTGAACTTAAACACGGTTGGCTATGGCAAGACTATTTACTGACTAATCCAGAATTGACCTATGAAGGGAAATACACCAGCGGTGCGATAGCGCATCTGCTTTATCGCAAATGTACCGAAGGCGATTTATCACGCCTCTACCTAAGGGTGATGTATGGACTGGCAGAATATGCTGACGTGCCTGTATATGACAAAGCAGAAGGCCCTTATGTTTGGAATTGCCAAGAAAGTAATAAAGACGCCCACTTATACTATCCGGTTCAAAGTCAGTTGGCCTATCCATACCTACCAACTCTACCCCCGTATCCATTTGGCGAACTGTGCCAAAGCGCCCTAGAACAGGCAAAGGCTGGCAAAGTACACGAAATAGAACAACTACTAGGATCGCAAAGCATGCTTGATAACTTTATTGCCCTGGGGCTGATCCATCACTCCTCCGATATCGATGATTGGTTTGGTATCGTGACCCCAAATAAACCTCACACCATTAATCAACGCTATGCACGCGAGGAGTACGACGGTGAATAAACGCTATCTCGCAATCACAACGATTGCCATACTCGCTCTAATCACTGGCTTAGTCGGACGTACTAAGCCAAACTACCCTGATGACCCTAGGTTTAGGCCTTGGCGAATTGGCGCCGCAATCTCTTATAATTACCCTGCGTCGGTTAACGAAGCCTACGGTGTCAATTACCAAGAGGACTGGACCAGTATGATGCTGCCGTATGGCGGATTGCTGCAATCTCGATACAAGATGGAAAAATATCGAGAATATACCTATCCAGACTACGATGGCTATGCAATACCTTTGGGCGTACCGGTCAACTTCACTTCAAGACAAATTGGCACTGGCATAAAATCCTTACCCGATGAACTCTATCTCTATTGGGGGAGCCATGGTTTTCGCTACGCCACCGTCGTTAAGGTCACCGCGCAAATTAAAGCGGCTATAGTGAAGCCTTATCCCGAATATCCAGAAGAGCCCGAGGGGCCTACATGCTACCAAACTGATTTTATGTTTGGCCTACTTCCAGACGGGAGAGCGAAAATGTGGCTCAAAGGATGCGCTTATATCACCTACATTGGAGAATACTCGGCATCAAAAGCGGTGCCAATCCCTCCCCCTGCCCCAGAAAAAGAGTTAGAGCCACTGACACCAGAACAGATCGAGCAATTTGGACACCTTCTGTTTGACACGAAACCCAAAAAGAGACCACAACCACCCAAGATGTACCCAAGACCATCACTTGATGACCCAATCCCGTGGGATAAAGTCAATCAAGTCTGGTATAACCCGAGCTATAAAGTACAGAATCTAGCAGATGTTGTTCCAAGCACACCAGAGTAGCCATCAACCACGGCTATGCACGCGAGGAGTACGACGGTGAATAAACGCTATCTCGCGATCACAACCATTGCCATACTCGCTCTAATCGCTGGCTTAGCCGGACGTACTAAGCCAAACTACCCTGATGACCCTAGGTTTAGGCCTTGGCGAATTGGCGCCGCGATCTCTTATAATTACCCTGCGTCGGTTAACGAAGCCTACGGTGTCAACTACCAAGAGGACTGGACCAGCATGATGTTACCATATGGTGGTTTGGGTTCACCGTTACGCTACAACATGGATAAATATCGAGAGTATACCTATCCAGACTACGATGGTTATGCAATACCTTTGGGTGTACCAGTCAACTTTATCCCTGATCAACTTGGCTCAGGCATAAAGTCCTTACCCGATGAACTCTATATCTATTGGGGGCTCAACGGGTTTCGCTACGCCACCGTCGTTAAGGTCACCGCGCAAATTAAAGCAGCCATGACAAAACCCTACCCACATATTAGATTAGAGAATCAAAACTGCTATCAAACCGTATTTATGTTTGGCTTTCTCCCTGAAGGACGAGCAAAGTTATGGCTTGATGGATGCGGGATACTCACCTATGTAGGTGAATATTCGGCAACAAAAGCGGTGCCAGTCCCCCCCCTCCCAGAAAAAGAGCTAGAGCCACTGACACCAGAGCAGATCGAGCAATTTGGACACCTTCTGTTTGACACGAAACCCAAAAAGAGACCACAACCACCCAAGATGTACCCAAGACCATCACTTGATGACCCGATCCCGTGGGATAAAGTCAATCAAGTCTGGTATAACCCGGGCTATAAAGTACAGAATCTAGCAGATGTTGTTCCAAGTACACCAGAGTGAAAGTGGGTGGCGAAAAAACTAAAGGGTTGACTCTATAAGTCAACCCTTTCATGTCACTGTCAGTTAGTAAAAACTTGCGGCTCTTTTAGCGCGGCGAAATGTTGGATAAACATTGCACATGAACCGTGATCTCTTCACGATCATGATACAGATGCTTAGCTTGCAGACGGAACTTAACACCGTTTTCAATCATAAATACTTTCAAGTTTTCAATATCTTGTAGTACTTCATCGTAACGGCCTTTCATCGGTAGTTTGAGGTTAAAGATGGCCTCTTTAGCCCAACCACTGATGATCCACTCTCCCATCAATTGTGCTACGCGTGATGGCTTTTCAATCATGTCACAGACTAACCAAGTAACGTTCTTACGAGCTGGCTCGAACTTGAAACCATCTTCTTGGTGATGCTTAACCTGACCCGTCTCCATCAAGCTATCTGCCATCATGCCGTTATCAACCGAGTGAACAAACATTGAACGTTTAACGAGCTGATACGTCCAGCCACCTGGACAAGCACCTAAATCAACACCCCACATACCAGCGGCTAAACGCTCATCCCATTCTTCACGAGGGATAAAGACATGGAAGGCCTCCTCTAGCTTAAGCGTAGAACGACTCGGTGCATCTGCTGGGAATTTTAAACGCGGGATCCCCATAAAGAATTGAGAGTTATTCTCTGGTAGAGAGTAACCAACATAACAGTGCCCAGAGGCAACAAAACAGATATGCAACACAGGCTTTTTAGGGCTATCTTTTGCAAAAAGAATACCTTTACCACGTAACGCCTGACGCATTGGGACAGTGAATTTACGACAGAACTTAAGCAATTCTTTGGCTTCATTGGTATCCGGTGTTTCAATGCGGATATCACCACAACGAGGCATACTATCAACATCGTTCAACGCTTCGAGCATTGGAGAAATACGGTCTTCTCGTGGGAGATCTTCAATTTCAGTGGCTACCGCAAACATCTGACGAGCAAAAATCAGCGCTTTAAAATCCAGCTCTTTAACCAGTTTTTCTGCATCACCATCTTGGTAGCATTCAAACAGCACATAACCTGTATTTTTCTTGAGGCGTGGGAAACCAAACACTTCTAACTGAGTGGCTTTATCTTGGATTTCTCCGGCACACTCTTTTTCAAAGCCACTACGGCAGTAGAGCATTAACTGTTTCACTGATTCACCTCTTTAGTCTGTAGTGCTGCATAGACAAACAGTCCCCACCCAAGCATAAAGGTTAAACCACCCAATGGCGTAATTGGACCTAACCATTTGATACCGGTTAACGCAAGTGCGTAGAGGCTGCCGCTAAAACAAAAGATGCCGATGATAAAGCAAATCGCTGCAAGGGCGAAATATTTTTGTGACTTTGGCTGCAATTTAACCTGCAGTAATAGACCACAAACCACAATCGCCAACGCGTGAATAAACTGATACTGGACGCCAGTGTTGAACACACCGATAAGATAAGGTGACAGCATCGACTTGAGGCTATGGGCCGCAAAAGCGCCTAATCCAACCCCTACCCCCATCAATGAGCCACCGAATGCCAATAGGTATTTACTTTTCACCGTACACCTCAAGTATAAAAGCAGCGAGATTGTCCACTGCCAAAGCAATATTGCTTTGCTCGCTGTGGCCTGAACGTACTCGCGGCTTAAAGCTATGATCGCCATCTGGGATAAACACGGTCTGAACGCTTTGTGATAGACAAAAGTCTTTCAACTCTTCGCGTTTACCAAACGTATCTCGTTCTCCTTGCAAAACAAGGCATGGCTTAGACAGCGTTGCTAAGTGTTCGCCTTTGTAGTTTTCCGGCTTACCAGGAGGATGAAATGGAAAACCTAAACACGCGACGCCAGCCACCAAAGGGGCATCTGCGAGTAAACTTGCCATGCGCCCACCCATCGATTTGCCGCCAATCACAACGGGAGTATCCCCAGCAAGCTCACCAATCACTTTTTGAAAGGCCTCAAGCAGCTTAGGCGCTCTATCTGGCGGACGCTTCTTACCATCTTCCGCTCGCTTGACCATGTATGGAAAGTTAAACCGTACAACCTGAATACCTTTGTCTGCGAGTCCTTCAGCAACCGAGTTCATAAACTCATGATCCATCCCTGCACCCGCACCATGGGCGAAAATAAACAGAGGATCGGATGACTTGCCATCACGTAAATAATCAGTCATCCAGCAACTCCTCTTGCTCACTCTGTGCTTTCGCTAGCATCCAATCACGGAAAGTCGCAATTCGCCCCATATCCGCTTGTTTCTCGTGGCAAACCACATAAAACGCATTTTTAGATAGCAATACTTCATCGAATGGCGCAATTAAACGACCCGCTTCCAGCTCGGGTTGTGCCAGAACATTGTTTCCGAGAGCGACACCTTGGCCATGAGCAGCGGCTTGTAACACCATGGTTGAGTGACTGAATATCGGTCCGTGATTGACATTTACCCCTTCAATACCATTTTGTTTCGCAAACTGTTTCCAATCTTTACGAGATGTGTCGTGCAGCAAGGTATGCTGCTTTAGATCACTTAGAGTTTCTAATGGTTTGTTACCTAAAAGTAACGATGGTGAACAAAGTGGGATCAAGAATTCTTGGTAGAGTTTATCGGCACGTAAGCCAGGCCAGTTACCTCGCCCATAATAGATAGCAACATCAACATCATCAGTCAGTGAACCCTCATCCATATCCACTGCCTTGATACGCACATCGATATCCGGTTCTTGCTGGTTGAAATCGGCCAGTCTAGGCACTAACCACTGGATAGCAAAACTAGGTGGCAAACTGATTGTTAACGCCCCCTTCTCACTACGCTCTAGCACTTTGTCAGTAGCTTCTGCTAAAGATGTAAAAATATCCTTTATATCGAGAAAGTAGCTTTGCCCTTCTTCTGTTAGTAGTAACGAGCGATTTCGACGTCGAAACAGCTTTAAGCCGAGGAATTCTTCTAGCGCTTTAATTTGGTGACTAACCGCAGCCTGAGTCACAAACAACTCCTCTGCCGCACGAGTAAAGCTCAAGTGACGAGCAGCAGCCTCAAACACTTTCAATGAGTTTAAGGGAGGTAATCTTCTAGACATAGCAGCCTTCTAAAAAGTGGATTAGTTTTTTTAATCTGAAACATTATAAAATGTCCATTGCCTGACGACCAGAGAAATTCTATATTTCACCCCGCAATGAGGAGTCAGAACGGCTTGGTTCCCTTTTGAATCAATTGACTTCTTGTTGCGATGTTGTGTTTGCAAACTCGTATTTCGAGTTAGGTAGGTTTCTACCAGTTTCGTTGAAAACAACGAAACATATACTTCCTGTATTTATTTTGACCTGTCTGTCAAATTTTTTAGCACCGCCTCTATGGCGGTGTTTTTTTATGCGCGAAATTTATAGATATAAAAAAAGCGCAAATCGAGTGACCGATTTGCGCTTTTTAATAACCTTGAATTTACCGAGATTAAGGGCGGTAAACCTTCACGTTATGGAAGCCCTGCTCTTGTAGGTAAAGAGCCTGTAGGCGGCTCATTACGCCTCGGTCACAGTACAGCAGGTAAGTCTTCGACTGGTCTAGATCACCAAACTGAGTGCCTAGTTTGAAGAATGGAATGTGCTTAACCTCTACACCGTCAATTTCTAACGGGTTATCGTCTTCCTCTTCAGGGCTACGAATATCAAGTACAATCGCATGCTGTTCAATTGCTTGAACTTGCTCAACTTCAGGAGCCGCTTTTTCTGTCTCTTTAGCAATATCACGAATATCCATCACTCGCGCGTCACGAACAACTTGCTCAAGGATATCGAAATCGAATTTCTCTTCTTCAGCGTCCAGTTTCGCTTTAATCGCTTTAACCGTTGGCTTCTTAGAAATCACACCACAGTACTCTGGCATTGTTTTCGCGAAGTCTTCAGTGCCGATATCACGAGCTAGGTTAATGATGTCTTCTTTATCCCAGTTGATCAGTGGACGTAGGATTAGCGTATCAGTCACATTATCGATATGACGTAGGTTGGTCAGAGTTTGGCTTGAAACCTGACCGAGTGCCTCACCAGTCACCAAAGCTTCAATCTTAAATTTCTCTGCCACCATACCCGCAGCACGCATAAACATACGCTTAAGAATAACGCCCATTTGACCGTCATCCACTTTCTCTAAAATCTCGCCTACAACAGGCTCAAAGTTTACGGAAATAAAACGTACTTTTGCCGAAGAACCGTATTTGTTCCATAGGTAGTAAGCGACTTGCTTAACGCCAATTTCGTGTGCTGGACCACCTAGGTTAAAGAAACAGTAATGTACTTTAGAACCACGTTTGATGTGCAGGTAGCTAGAGACGCCCGAATCAAAGCCACCAGAGATCAAGCTAAGAACATCTTCTTGTGTTCCCAGAGGGAAACCACCAAGACCTTTGTGACGAGCGATTACTTGATTTAGCTTTTCATTTGCGACTTCAAGTTTCACGGTCACATCTGGGTTGCGTAAACGAACACTCGCACTTTCTACCGCTTGGTTCAGACCACCACCGACGTAACGCTCTAATTCAATTGAAGTAAAGTCGTGTTTACCACGGCGCTTAGCACGTACCACAAAGGTTTTCCCTTCAATAAGTGGACGATTTAGCTCTAACACCTGTTCGTAGATGTCATGCAGATCTTTGAACTCTGACTGCTGAACTTCCAGTACATGGTGGATACCTGGAGTTTGCGTCAATACTTCAAGAGTCTCTTTGTAGTATTCAGATGACTCAGAAGTCACTTCAATATGGTCACGGCGGTTAAAGACAGCAACAGACTCTGTACGACTCTTGACGATGTTACGGATATTGCATTCAAGAATCTTTGTGAAGCGCTTACGCACAGACTCACTTTTTACAAAAATTTCTGGATGGGGCTTTACGATAAATTTCATAATTCACTTCACAAGTTAACTGTTTCGCTAGTTTAATGCTCTATTAGAGCGTAGCAGCGGTCTTTCGCCATGTACTGCCTCTAAGGGCGCAAGATTATACATGAAGCAATGGCCATAAAAAAGACGAGCTTTTTGCTCGTCTTTTTAGCTTGCTATTGTAAAGCAGGAACTTCGTCACTCAGAAGTGGTTCACCTTGCATAATACTGATTTCTACTCGTCGATTTCTTGAACGTTGAGCTTCAGTATCATTTGGCCCCAACGGCTCTGTATCTGCCATACCTCTCACTTGGAGACGTTGGTGATTAAACCCACGTACCTTCTCCATTTCTTGAGCAACAGAGACAGCACGCTGCGCCGACAGATCCCAGTTAGATCGGTAGAGTTCAGAATCAATACGTTGATTGTCTGTATGTCCTGATACTCTCACAACCCCCGGAATGTCTTTAACCAAATCCGCTATCTGACGCACCAAAGGTCGGAACTTAGGTTGTAAGAATGCTGAACCTTCTGGGAACGCACCTTTTTCTCTAATGCGTATATCTATTTGCTGACCGAGATTTTCAACTTCAATCGCGCCTTGCTCTATCTCGCGTTCTAGAGCTTTCTTGATACTTTCCATTACAGTTTCAAGCTCTTGAGACATCTCAGCAGACTGTTGCTGCTCATTATCCGACTCAGAATTTTGATTGTTCTGCGTTGAAGTATCTGGTGATTGTCCACCAGTTAAGGAACCTTGATCCCTTTGAGTACCACCAGCTCTATCTGATTCACCTTCGTGAAATTCAAGCGTCTGCTGAGTAATATCGATGGTCTGCTGCATAATCACGTCAATCGGTGTTGGCTCAGGGCGACCTGGCCTAAACTCTTGCGCAATGATACTGGTACCTTTAGGGATATCTTTCACTTCAAGACGGTTTTGAACACCAAATGCAAACTTCATCGAACCTGCGATCTGTTTGAACTTCAGTACGTCCATCTCCGAAAACGAAAGAAGCAGTACGAAGAAACACATCAATAGTGACATCAAGTCTGCAAATGTTCCCATCCAAAGCGGGAGGCCGGGCGGCGGACATTTGCAGTCGTTATCATCATCCATAACTGCGTCCTTACTCGTTATCTACGTCAAGAGCACGTTTACCTTCATTGAGGTAGTTTTTCAGATAACTATCTATCACTCGAGGGTTTTGGCCATCTTGGATTGCTAAGACGCCATCCATAATCAGACGACGATTCAATTTTTCTTGCTCACGGCGCAGTGAAAGCTTGTCCGCAATCGGGAAAAACAACATGTTGGACAAGATCGCACCGTATAAGGTTGTCAAAAGCGCAACCGCCATTGCAGGACCGATCGCTTTAGGATCATCCATGTTAGACAGCATCGCAACCAGACCAACCAGTGTACCGATCATCCCCATCGCAGGCGCAACGTCACCGAATGCTCTGAAAACACTCGAACCAAAATCATGTCGCTCATCCGTCAGCGCGATGTCTTTTTGCAGCGCGGCACGAACAACATCAGCATCGTGACCATCGACGAGTAAGTCGATGCCTTTTTGCATAAAGCTGTTACTGATCTCCATCTCCTCAAGGGCAAGAAATCCACCTTTACGAGCTGCGTCAGCCATTTCAACCACTTTAGCGATCAAATCTTCAGGCTCATCAGCTTTGAACATAAAGGCTTTACCGGCGATCTTGGCGGCACCAAAAAACTGCCCCATAGTGAACTTCATCAACACCACGAAGGTAGAACCACCCACCACGATAAGTATTGATGTGACATCGACGAACATCATAATGCTTCCGCCGAGTATCATCGCCATGACAACGAAAGCCAAACCGCCAATCAGTCCTATCAGCGTTGCTAAATCCACAGAGCACTCCTCATGCTATCTTTGAGCTTCTAACAAATTATATCGGCAACATCTTCAGATCTTTAGTATTTTATTGATACCGCATTCACATAAATATAGATGCTTACCCCATTCTGAGTACTAGGCCTTTAACCCTATTATTTACTTGGCTACATAAAATGAACGCTTTAACTCCATTTTTCTGACAAATTTACTCGGTTAAATTTGACCATCATTAATGGCTAAGGTAACTTTCGAGCATCTTTACCTGTGTAGAAAAGTTATGGCGAGCAAAAAACCGGAAAACATGACCTTCGAAGCGACGATTGAAGAGCTCGATGCGATTGTAGAAAACCTCGAAAATGGTGATTTAGCATTAGACGATGCACTCAAGAACTTTGAGCGTGGTATTACGCTTGCTCGCGCAGGCCAAGCCAAACTCAGTGATGCTGAACAACGTGTCAGTATTTTGTTACAAAACGATGACGAATCGCCACTGAGTGATTTCGATGCTCTACCAGAGTAATTGAACGAGAAGATGTCTGTTATGCAAGAGGCACTATCCTCACTACAACAACGAAACAATGCCCAGTTAGAAAACTGGCTCAAGTCATTGCCCCATCAAAACCTACCTCTTATCGAGGCGATGCGTTATGGCTTATTGCTTGGTGGCAAACGCGCCCGTCCGTTTCTGGTCTATATTACTGGCCAGATGCTCGGATGCGAACTTAACGACTTAGACACTCCGGCTTCCGCTGTTGAGTGCATCCATGCTTACTCGTTAATTCATGATGACTTACCGGCTATGGATGACGATGAACTGCGTCGTGGTCACCCAACCTGCCACATCAAGTTTGACGAAGCGACCGCTATCTTGACGGGTGATGCGCTGCAAACCCTTGCGTTTACCATTCTCGCAGAAGGCCCTTTGGCTCCGCATGCAGAAAGGCAACGTATTCAGATGGTTAAGGTGCTTGCCGATGCTTCCGGTGCCAATGGTATGTGTATGGGCCAAGCCCTAGACTTAGCCGCAGAAAACCGCAGCGTAACGCTCGAAGAGTTGGAAGAGATTCACCGCAACAAAACGGGGGCGTTAATGAAATCAGCCATTCGTTTAGGCGCCTTAGCCGCCGGTGAAAAAGGAGCGCAAGTCCTGCCGCTTCTAGATCAATATGCCGATGCTATTGGTCTCGCTTTCCAAGTCCAAGATGACATTCTAGATATCATTAGTGATACTGAAACCTTGGGTAAACCACAAGGTTCTGACCAACAATTAAACAAAAGTACCTATCCCGCTTTGCTAGGATTGGACGGAGCTATAAACAAAGCTCACACTCTGTTAAATGAAGCTCTTCAAGCTTTGAACGCAATCCCATACAATACAGAGTTACTCGAAGAGTTCGCCCGATACGTCATCGAGCGCAAGAACTAACACTATAAGCGCGCATTTATATGACTCTTGATATTTCGAAATATCCGACACTGGCTCTAGCAGATACTCCTGATGAGCTGCGCAGCCTTCCTAAGGAAGTGCTGCCAAAGCTGTGTGATGAATTACGCACTTACTTACTTAATTCAGTAAGTCAATCCAGCGGCCACCTCGCTTCTGGTCTAGGCACAGTTGAACTGACTGTGGCGCTTCATTACGTCTACAACACACCTTTTGATCAATTGGTGTGGGATGTTGGTCACCAAGCGTACCCGCATAAAATCCTAACGGGTCGTCGCGACCAAATGCCAACGATTCGCCAAAAAGATGGTTTACACCCCTTCCCATGGCGTGAAGAGAGTGAGTACGACACACTATCAGTCGGCCACTCTTCGACATCGATCAGTGCTGGCCTTGGTATGGCTATCAGCGCGGGTAAAGAAGGCAAAAACCGCAAAGTCGTTAGTGTGATCGGCGATGGTGCTATCACCGCAGGGATGGCATTTGAAGCCATGAACCATGCGGGTGATGTCCACCCTGATATGCTGGTGATCTTAAACGACAATGAAATGTCGATTTCTGAGAACGTTGGTGCTCTGAACAATCATTTAGCTCAAGTACTATCAGGAAGCTTGTACACCTCGATTCGTGAAGGCGGTAAAAAAGTACTGTCAGGTGTCCCCCCGATTAAAGAGTTGGTTCGTCGTACTGAAGAACATCTTAAAGGCATGGTGGTACCAGGCACTCTATTTGAAGAGTTAGGTTTTAACTACATCGGCCCTGTCGATGGCCATGACGTAAATGAGTTGGTCAAAACTCTAAAGAACATGCGTGAACTAAAAGGTCCGCAGTTTTTACATATCATGACCAAAAAAGGCAAAGGCTACGAGCCAGCAGAAAAAGACCCGATTGGCTACCACGGCGTGCCTAAGTTCGACCCGAGCCACAACTCTCTGCCAAAAAGCAGCGGTGGACTGCCAAGTTACTCGAAAATTTTCGGTGACTTCCTGTGTGATATGGCGGCTCAAGATCCTAAGCTTATGGCGATCACTCCCGCTATGCGTGAAGGTTCTGGGATGGTTCGCTTCTCTAAAGAGTATCCTGACCAATACTTCGATGTTGCGATTGCTGAGCAACATGCAGTGACCTTGGCTACAGGTATGGCCATTGCTGGCGATCACCCTATTGTGGCGATTTATTCTACCTTCTTGCAGCGTGGCTACGATCAGCTCATTCACGATGTTGCCATCATGGATTTACCGGTAATGTTTGCTATAGACCGTGCAGGGCTGGTTGGTGCGGACGGTCAAACTCACCAAGGTGCCTTTGACCTGAGCTTTATGCGCTGTATCCCGAATATGGTCATCATGGCGCCGAGCGATGAGAACGAATGCCGCCAAATGCTCTACACTGGTCATCAACATACTGGCCCGTCGGCTGTCCGTTACCCTCGTGGTACAGGCATGGGCGTTGACATAGAGAAACAGTTTACGGCATTAGAAATCGGTAAAGGCCGCCTAGTTCGTCAAGGTGAGAAAATCGCTATCCTCAACTTCGGCACCTTCTTAGGTAATGCACTTGAGGCCGCACAAGCACTCAATGCCACGGTAGCGGATATGCGCTTTGTCAAACCACTCGATGAAGAGTTGATTAAACAGCTTGCCGCTGAACACGACGTCATCGTCACCATCGAAGAAAACGCCATCGCTGGCGGTGCAGGTTCTGGCGTAGTCGAATTTATGATGAGAGAGAAACTTATCAAGCCAGTACTCAACCTTGGCCTCCCGGATAAGTTCATTCATCAGGGTACTCAAGAAGAGCTGTATCAAGAGCTTGGTCTTGATGGAAAAGGTATCGAAGTTGCTATTCGTCAATATTTAGCAAGCTAGTTAAACAGATTGCAACCTATCCAATGCCCTCTCAATGAGGGCATTTTTGTCTCCACTCTCCTACGATCTTAGATCGTAATTACCAAAGTAAGCATTAACATTTGGGAATAATATTCCAGAACAATGACTGTAATTTGCTGCGTTGCCTACTTGTAGGCACACTTTTTTTGATATGTGAATCAAAACTATAACGAGGCAAAACCATGAATCACAAATACATTCTCACCAAACAGTCGCAATACGCTGGTGAACACGAAATTCATAATGCCACAACGGGTTGTACATATATGCCAAGGGTGGAGAATCTCATCAAACTAGGGCTTCATTCCTCAAGTCAAAGCGCCTTAGAGCATGCAAAAAACACATTCCCTGAGCTTAAAATAAACGGCTGTTATTATTGCTGCCACGCCTGTCACACGTCATAGCAAACCATAAAGAAACCACTCACGTTGCTCAATACTGGCGCGTGCCACCTTTACTAGTCCATTAGGCTAGAATCAGCTCGTCATTACATTATGACGAGCTTTTTTATCGAGAAAGGTCAATCTCAACGTGATCAGTTTAAGGCGCTGACCAGCCAAACTCAGCACACAGTTTTTGCCACGTTTCATCTAACCCCGCTTTAATGGTAATTTCTCGCTGAGTAAATGGATGAACAAACTTAAGGGAAGAAGCGTGAAGCAAGAGTCTATGCGAGTCGTACACTTCTCTAAACAACTTGTTGTGTTTACCGTCACCATGTGTCGTATCACCAACGATTGGATGGCGTAGATGAGCCATATGGCGTCTGAGCTGGTGTTTTCGTCCAGTCAGTGGCTTCATCTCCATTAAGCAGTAACGAGTGGTAGGAAAGCTCCCCGTGGAATGGGGTATTTCGACTTGAGCCAGTGGTTGATAGTCAGTGATCGCTTCTTGTGCTTCTTTATCTTGGCTAGCATGCTTATCTGCAATTTTGTCCAACTCAACCTTAAGTGCATAGTCGAGACGACCGGATTCCATGATCCAACCGCGAACAATCGCATGATAGGTTTTTTCCATCTCGTGATTCGCAAACATCGGCATCACTTGAGACGCAACCTCACTTGATAATGCAAAAATAAGAACCCCGGAAGTCGGTCTATCCAAGCGATGAAGCGGAAAGACATGCTGACCAATTTGGTCACGCAATGTTTGCATGACAAATTGAGTTTCGTGCTTATCCAGCCAGCTGCGATGAACTAACATACCAGCAGGTTTGTTGACGGCAACGAAATACTCGTCTTGATATACGATCTCCAGCACTAGCGGAATTCCTCATCTAACTTTTGAATAATTGTAACTAAAGGTGTTAATTGCGGCTGTTCTTTCCAGCACTCCTCAAAGTAAGGCGCAATTGAAAATCCGCTCGGTAGTGGCTGATTTTGTTCTATCAGCAAACGGATACGGGCAATGAAGATCCACTGCAACCACTCGCTTGGCGTTAAGGTGTCAATGGCAAACGGCTGCTGACTACTCAGAGCCTGTTTGCTTGGGGGTGTCGCTTGCCACTGACCAAGTTGTTGCATCAACAACTCTAACTCGTCGATAAGCTCGGTCAATTGTTTCACTTTTGTCATTAATCTTTGTTTGGAACCTTGAAAATTGGCAATAGAATACCATTTATAGAGTAAATAAAGTTAGGACAATTGCTTCAATGGAAACCATTCATACTCTCACTCAACTCCTTACCGACAGTGATTGCCAATATCAGGTCTTTGATCTTGGACGTCGTATTAAACAGATCGACGCAAAGGTCTTTGCTGACGCTGAAAAAGGCCAGCTTGCCTATCCCTATCCAATGCAGCGTAAGGCACACATCGCTATCGCCTACTGGAATCAAGAGCAGCAACCTTGGATTTGGTTTCTAAAATTTGAATTAGATGAGCGTGGCTTACTTAAACAAGCAGATATTGGTAACTTCATCAAATATGTCATTGAAGCAATGGGCACGCGTCTTAGCCAAGAGCTAAGTGAAGAGCAACAAGACAAACTGGCAAACAATCCCTATACCTTTAAGCCGGCAGACGACAAAATGGCGGTCTTTCATAGCCAAGTCCGCGCGGCGATGAATTTACCTTGCAGCCAGTACTACGAACATGCGCAATTATACTTTGCAGGCGGGTTGGAATGGGATAAATGGCACACAGTTGGTTTACAAGGGGTGACCGATATATGTGCGCGACTTGGGCTGGAACAAAATGGCGTCAATGTCCGTAAGGCACTAAAACATCTGCCTTCCGAACCTCTCTATGCCTTGCTAGGTGCGCTTGAACATACCGAGTTACCAACAAAACTCGCACAAAACCTTGCCGAAATGGCTCAGACACAGATTGACAGTCACGATCCAGATCTCTTCCTACTCTCCGCGCTCACGAGAGCCTTGTCCGGAGCAGAGGAAGCCATCGCTCAACCTATCATTGGTAAGATTCTTTCAAGTGCGCGTTTGAGTCATCAAGAGGTACTGATTGGTATCGCGGGACGATGCTGGCACTGGTTAAGAGAGGCCGATATTGCCGAACAATTCCTACTGCGCCTCGCACAGACGGGAAACCAGACACTGTTTAACCAGCTATTCGCCGATTTGGTTATGCTCCCTGAGCTTCGTATGGTACTGCTTCCTTTGCTTCACTCCAGCCCATCAGAAGAGTTAGCAAAAGCACTGATTAACCTACAGCAAGCCGCTAAGGCGTAATGATGATTTATGACCTGTTCGCCATCCTTGCACTTGCCATTGTATGCCTAATTTTTTGGCAACAAAGACGTCAGGCAGAGTTAGCGAAAAGTATCGCCTCTCGAAAATGTAAAGAGCTCGATTTGCAGTTGCTGAGCGTGGCGCTTAAAGGTCACAAACTGAAAACGCCAGACGGTGTCTGGCGTTGGCATTCGGTTTATCAGTTCGAGTTTTCGTCGCTTGGTGATGACTGCTATCAAGGCCACATCTTTATGCAAGGTTTCCAACTAGCCAAGGTGGAGTTGCCGCCACATCGGATGTAAAGACAAACTCATCATAGGGGCCAAACGTATCTTGTTTGTGGGCATTCAATACGAAACCAAGTTTCTTGAGAATTCGAATCGACGCCTCATGATCGACATTGGCGGTAGCGATAACTCGCTCTACGTTCAAATCTCTTGCTGCTTTGGAAAAGAAAGCCTGCACCACTTCACTGGCAATACCTCTGCCCCAGTACTCTTTGTCAAAGATATAACCAAGCTCAGGAAGCGTGTCTAAATCAGAAATAAACACGTGCCCCATGTACTCTCTTGTGTGACTATCAAGCACTGCCATCGCAAATATGGTGCGATCATTGAGTACTTTCTCAAACTGTTTTTTAGCAGAAGATACCGTCTGTGCTCCATTCATCTGAGCACGGTTAATAGCACAACAGTTGAGCATCAAAAATTCAGATTGTAGAGAGTCGTTATAAGGGACCAATAACGATCGGCGAGTCACTATCGTCATGACACATCCTTGTAAGCAGCAATAATTGTCTTTTAAAACAAAGCCGAGAAGTTAAACCAACTGATGGCAATCTTTATTGATCTAGAACGTTTTTGGCACGTTGTTGTTTGATTTTTTCTAAAGGTGAGATCTAAGAAAAGCCCCGATACGTTAGTATCGGGGCTATAGTCTTACTCGCAGCAGTCCGGCTACAAAAGTTGCTCCATGCATCTTCCCTAATAGCTACTGAATCCTTCAGTATTATCCAACCGTCGCCTTCCTAGCGGTGTCCTCATCATCCTGATAGCTAACATATCCTAGTTAGCGCACATCACTCTATCCTTAAGTGGTGTCCTGTGTATCTTCCTGATACTGTCCTAACCTCTTCCTAGAGGTGTCCATTGTCTTCCATGTCACTCACATCCTGTCAGTGGCTGTATCCCTACAATGTTCTTTCGCTCCGTGCTTGATTAACTATCCTAGTCAACCAATCTTCTTCCTGAAGATTCCCAATCCTTGGTCTTTCCTGTTCCGTGTCGGTATCCTTCCGACAGGTTCTAATTTACCCGAATTACCGTTATAGACAATACCTGTGTTAAATCTAAAAAGCGCAACAATATTGAAACAAAACAACTTGGACATAAAAATCAATAGGTTATAAAGAAATAGAGTACTTATCTTGTGTTTTAAACGCTGTTTGTCTCACAGCAGATGTGAGAGATCTCGCACAGACTCTTCCACTATTTTCTATTCGCCAATTTTAGACTGACTGGGTATGATTAAATATATAAGCGCAATGGAGGTTTTATGCTTACTCAAGATGTTAGCCAAGAGCTAAAAGGTGTCCTTGAACAGTTACACGCAGAAGGGAAAGAGCCAACGGTCGTGCTCGTCAAAGCACGTTTGAGTACATCAGTGCCTATGCCGGCTTTGATTACAACCTTGAAGAGCTGGAAGAGCTCGAATCGTGTGCCAAAAGTTGAAGTCGCAGTAAAACAAGAAGTCGCTGATACTGATCGAATTGAACAGTTAGAAAAGCAAGTGATAGATCTGACGGCAAGATTGGTGGCGCTTGAGGAAAAGTTAGAGAAATAGAGGCTCCCTACTCTCTCCTTCCGTCGCTCTATGCAATGACAAATATTTGGAGAGCAGAAAAACAAAAGGCTTGGCGCAATGCCAAGCCTTTCTTATTTGAAGTGGTTAGATTACCAACCCGTTACTTCACGTAGACCTTTACCGATGTCTGCTAGAGACTTAACCGTCTTAACGCCCGCAGCTTCTAGTGCAGCGAACTTGTCTTCTGCTGTACCTTTACCACCAGAGATGATCGCACCAGCATGGCCCATACGCTTGCCTGGAGGAGCAGTAACACCAGCGATGTAAGAAACGACTGGCTTAGTGACGTTCTCTTTAATGAACGCTGCCGCTTCTTCTTCAGCCGTACCACCGATTTCACCGATCATTACGATAGCTTCTGTTTCAGGATCTTCTTGGAACAACTTCAGAATATCAATGAAGTTTGAACCTGGGATTGGGTCACCACCAATACCGACACAAGTCGACTGACCAAAACCTTCGTCAGTAGTTTGCTTAACTGCTTCGTAAGTTAGTGTACCTGAACGAGATACGATCCCCACTTTACCTTTCTTGTGGATATGACCAGGCATGATACCAATCTTACACTCGTCAGGAGTGATAAGACCCGGACAGTTAGGACCGATCATGCGAACGCCAGTTTCTTCTAGCTTCACTTTCACGTCGATCATATCTGTTGTAGGGATACCTTCAGTGATAGTTACGATTAGCTCGATGCCCGCATCAATCGCTTCAAGGATGGCATCTTTACAGAAAGGTGCTGGTACGTAGATAACTGTTGCTGTTGCGCCAGTTGTTTCTACTGCTTCACGTACTGTGTTGAATACAGGAAGACCTAGGTGTGTTTGACCGCCTTTACCAGGAGAGACACCACCAACCATTTGTGTGCCGTATGCGATAGCTTGCTCAGAGTGGAAAGTACCTTGACCACCAGTGAAACCCTGACAGATTACTTTCGTGTCTTTATTAATTAGTACAGACATTATTTGCCCTCCGCAGCAGCAACAACTTTCTGAGCTGCGTCTGTTAGAGACTCAGCTGCAATGATATCAACATCAGAATTAGCAAGAACTTCGCGACCTAAGTCTGCGTTAGTACCTTCTAGACGAACAACAACAGGTACGTTTACACCTACCTCTTTAACCGCACCGATAATACCTTCAGCGATCATGTCACAACGAACGATACCACCAAAGATGTTAACGAGTACTGCTTTTACATTGTCATCAGACAGGATGATCTTGAATGCTTCTGCTACACGCTCTTTAGTCGCGCCGCCACCTACGTCTAGGAAGTTAGCTGGCTTGCCGCCGTGTAGGTTTACGATATCCATCGTACCCATTGCTAGGCCAGCACCGTTAACCATACAGCCAACGTTACCGTCTAGGGCTACGTAGTTCAGTTCCCACTGAGCTGCATGCGCTTCGCGCTCATCTTCTTGCGAAGGATCGTGCATTTCACGTAGCTTAGGCTGGCGGTACATTGCGTTAGAGTCAATGTTGATCTTACCGTCTAGACACAGCAGGTTGCCTTCGCTAGTAATAACAAGAGGGTTGATCTCTAGTAGAGCTAGGTCGTACTGAGAGAACATGTTGCCAAGACCCATGAAGATCTTAACAAATTGTTTGATTTGGTCGCCTTCAAGACCTAGCTTGAACGCTAGCTCACGGCCTTGGTAAGCTTGAGGGCCTACTAGTGGATCGATAGCTGCTTTATGAATCAACTCTGGCGTTTCTTCTGCAACTTTCTCGATTTCAACACCACCTTCAGTTGAAGCCATGAATACAACTTTACGAGTTGCACGGTCAACAACCGCACCTAGGTAAAGTTCGTTAGCAATGTTTGATGCTTCTTCAACTAGGATTTTTGTTACAGGCTGGCCATTCGCGTCTGTTTGGTAAGTCACTAGGTTTTTACCTAGCCACTTTTGTGCGAACTCTTTAACGCCGTCTTTCGTATCGTGTAGCTCTACGCCACCCGCTTTACCACGTCCACCTGCGTGAACCTGACATTTGACTACTTTCTTCTCAGTAGAGATACGACCCGCCGCTTCAAAAGCTTCTTGTGGTGTATCACACGCGTAACCTTCCGGTACAGGCAAACCGAATTCTGCAAACAGCTGTTTGGCTTGGTATTCATGCAAATTCATTTTGATATTCCGTTTATTTTATTATTTCCATAACGGCGCTGTTTTAGCACTCGTCTGTAGGGTCTTCTCAAATCAACCGCGATCTATTTTCTAGTAGCTTAACGATTCAAATGAAGGCCAGACAGTTGAGCTAGTCTAGCCTTTAAAACTATCGCACGCCTAGCCAGAATGACTGACTAGACGTTTTGGCGATATTAAACGTCTAATAGCAGACGTGCTGGATCTTCTAGCAACTCTTTAATCGTCACTAGGAAGCCCACTGATTCACGACCATCGATTAAACGGTGATCGTAAGACAGCGCAAGGTACATCATCGGCAGAATTTCTACTTTACCATCAACTGCCATTGGGCGATCTTGAATCTTGTGCATACCAAGAATCGCTGATTGTGGTGGGTTGATGATTGGCGTAGACATCAGTGAGCCAAATACACCACCGTTAGTGATAGTGAAGTTGCCACCCATCAAGTCTTCAACCGTCAGTTTTCCATCACGGCCTTTGATGGCTAGATCTTTGATACCTTTTTCGATATCAGCGAAGCCTAGTGTGTCACAATCTTTTAGAACTGGAGTGACTAGACCGCGTGGCGTAGATACCGCCATGCTGATGTCGAAGTAGTTGTGGTAAACGATATCATCGCCATCAATCGACGCGTTGACTTCAGGGTAACGTTTCAGTGCTTCTGTCACCGCTTTCACGTAGAAAGACATAAAGCCTAAACGAATACCGTGACGCTCTTCGAACTGGTCTTTGTACTGCTTACGAAGATCCATGATTGGTTTCATGTTTACTTCGTTGAACGTCGTTAGCATTGCTGTGCTGTTTTTCGCTTCTAGAAGACGGTTAGCTACCGTCTTACGTAAACGCGTCATTGGCACACGCTTCTGGCTACGAGCAGCCGCTGGCGCATCAACAGCAGGAGCATCTGCTTTTGGTGCCGCTTTAGCGTTCGCAAGATGTGCTTCAATATCTTCACGAGTGATACGACCGCCTACACCAGTGCCTTTGACTTGGCTAGCTTCGAGGCCGTGTTCAGCAAGAAGACGACGGACTGCTGGGCTTAGTGCATCGTTGCTCTCTTCAGTTAGAGACGCTTTATGACGCTTATCTGGAGACGCTTCTGACTCTTCAGTCGTGTCCGTAGTCGGTTCACCCGCTACCGCACCTGGCTTAATACGAGCAATCAACTGCTTAGAAAGTACTGTTGCGCCTTCTTCTTCAATAATGGCTTCCAGAATACCCGCTTCAGGTGCTGGTACTTCAAGTACTACTTTGTCTGTCTCGATATCAACCAGTACTTCATCACGCGCAACTAAGTCGCCTGGTTGTTTGTGCCATGTTGCCACTGTTGCATCAGCGACAGATTCAGGTAAATCTGGAACCAGAATTTCAATTGTCATATCTGTTTCTTCCTTTAACTTCTAGCTCTTAATCCGAAGTTTTTGTATTCACGTTAAGTGCGTCTTCAACCAACGCTTTCTGTTGTTTCAAGTGTACTGACATGTAACCTACTGCAGGTGATGCTGATGCTGGACGACCAGCGTATTTAAGATCTGCACCTGCTGGGATGGCAGCACGGAAGTTGTGTTGGCTACAGTACCAAGCGCCTTGGTTTTGAGGCTCTTCCTGACACCAGACAAAATCTTCTACATTGGTGTATTGCTCAATGACAGCCTTAACCTCATCCAATGGGAATGGGTATAGCTGTTCAATACGAACAATCGCCACGTCATCCTGCTCATTGTTACGACGCTGCTCGAGCAGATCGAAGTAAACTTTACCAGAACAGAAAACAACGCGTTTCACCTTCGCAGCTTCTAGGTCATCAATCTCACCAATCGCCGCTTGGAATGTGCCTTCTGCTAACTCTTCAATGGTTGAAGTACATAGCGGATGACGAAGCAGAGATTTTGGAGACATAACCACAAGTGGACGGCGCATCGGTCTTACAACCTGACGACGAATCATGTGGTAAACCTGAGCCGGAGTTGAAGGAACAACAACTTGCATATTTTGTTCAGCACATAACTGAAGGTAACGTTCTAAACGAGCAGACGAGTGCTCAGGACCCTGACCTTCATAACCGTGCGGTAGTAGCATTGTTAGGCCACATAGACGTGCCCACTTCTGCTCACCAGATGAGATGAACTGGTCGATAACAACTTGTGCACCGTTAGCAAAATCACCGAACTGCGCTTCCCAAATCGTTAAGCCGCCAGGCTCAGCCGTCGCATAACCGTACTCAAACGCAAGTACTGCTTCTTCAGATAGCACTGAGTCGAAGACCTCGAACGGACCTTGCTTGTCATGAATGTTCGCTAGCGGAACAAACGTACTAGCATCATTTTGGTTATGCAGTACCGAGTGACGGTGGAAGAAAGTACCACGACCAGAATCCTGACCTGAGATACGAATACGCTTACCGTCATCAAGCAAAGTGGCGTAGGCAAGTGTTTCTGCCATACCCCAGTCAATTGCCTTCTCACCACTCAACATTGCTGTACGGTCATTGTATAGCTTGTTAACGCGGCTCTGTAGTTTGTGGCTTTCTGGGTACTGACAAATACGCTGACCAAGCTCGACCAGACGACCTTTGTCAAACTCGTTTTTCCACTCAACGTCCCAGTCATGTCCAAGATATGGCGACCAGTCAACAGAGTGCAATGCCATCGGGCGCCACTCTTTAACAACCACTTCGCCGCGGTCTAGAGCGTCACGATATTCATTCACTAGCTGCGTCGCTGTATCGATCCCGAAGTCACCGCGCTCAATCAACACGTCTGCGTAAAGCTTACGTGGCGTTGGGTGCTTCTTGATCTTTTGATACATCAGTGGCTGAGTCGCATTTGGCTCATCAGCTTCGTTGTGACCGTGGCGACGGTAACAAACAAGATCGATCACCACATCGCGCTTAAATTCATTACGGTAATCAAGAGCGATACGAGTAACGAAGGCCACCGCTTCTGGGTCATCAGCGTTAACGTGGAAAATTGGCGCCTGAACCATCTTAGCGATGTCAGTACAGTACATAGTCGAACGGGTATCGTTCGGGTTTGACGTAGTGAAACCTACTTGGTTATTAACTACGATACGAACCGTACCGCCAACACGGAAACCGCGAGCTTGCGACATGTTGAAGGTTTCAGCTACAACACCCTGACCTGCGATCGCTGAGTCACCATGAATGGTAATAGGAAGCACAGTTGAACCATCAGTATCACCTAAACGATCCTGACGAGCACGAACCGAACCGATAACTACTGGGTTAACAATCTCAAGGTGAGACGGGTTGAATGCTAGCGCTAAGTGGACATCGCCACCTGGTGTTGCGAAGTCAGCAGAGAAACCTTGGTGATATTTAACATCACCCGTACCCCATGAATCGCCATGCTTACCCGCAAACTCATCAAATAGGTCTTGTGGTTTCTTACCAAGAACGTTAACCAGCATGTTAAGACGTCCGCGGTGAGCCATACCAATAACGACTTCGCGCATACCGCTCTTACCGGCATGACGAATTAACTCTTTAGTCATTGGGATTAGCGCATCACCACCTTCAAGCGAGAAACGTTTTGCACCTGGGAATTTTGCTCCTAAGTAACGCTCCAAGCCTTCCGCTGCTGTCAGCTCTTCAAGAAATTCTTGTTTTTCTTCCTTGCTGAACGTTGGTTGGCCAACGACTGATTCCAAACGCTGCTGGATCCAACGTTTCTGTTCAGTATCAGTCATGTGCATGTATTCAGCACCAACTGAGCCACAGTAGATTTTTTGCAACGAAGAGTGGATATCTTTCAACTGCATAGTCTCTTTGCCGATAGCAAAAGAACCTACGTTGAAAGTTTCTTCAAGATCATCTTGTGTAAGATTGTGGAATGCAGGATCTAGCTCCGCCACTGGTGGACGTTGCCATAAACCTAGAGGGTCAAGCTGTGCCGCTTCGTGACCACGAAAGCGATAAGCATTGATTAATTGAAGTACTTTTACCTGTTTAGCGTCGACATCAGGATCACTAACTTGGACATTGTAATGCTTTGTTTCTTGAGCGAGTCGTCGGAAGTAGTCACGGACACGTGAATGTGGTTGTTCAACCACTTCTTCTGACGGCTTTGGTAAACCATCAAAAACACGTTTCCACTCCTCACTTACCAGATCGGGATCACTTAGATACAGTTCGTAGAGGTCCTCTACATACGTTGCATTGGCGCCAGCCAAGTGTGAAGACTCGAGCCACGCCTTCATCACGCCGTTGTGCATATTTTCCCTTAACCAGTAGTTTTCACGTTTGCTTCGGTCTACGCCGAGCTATTAAGAGCCGGCCCAGAGTAGGCCGGCAATTTTTTGTTAATTAGACAGAGCGGTTAACCAGCATTGTCTTAATGTGACCAATCGCTTTTGTCGGGTTCAATCCCTTAGGACAAACACTTACACAATTCATGATGCCGTGGCAACGGAAAACGCTAAATGCGTCATCAAGATTTGATAGACGTTCATCTGTTGCTGTATCGCGGCTATCAATTAACCAACGGTAAGCGGCTAGTAGACCAGCTGGACCAATAAATTTGTCAGGGTTCCACCAAAAAGATGGACATGAAGTTGTACAACATGCACACATGATACATTCGTACAGACCATCTAGATGAGCACGCTCGTCAGGTGTTTGCAGATTCTCACGTGATGGCGGCAGAGCACCGTCATCAATCAAGAAAGGCTTAACTTTCGCATAGTTATCGTAGAACTGCGTCATGTCAACAATAAGATCTCGAACCACTGGCAGACCTGGTAGTGGGCGAATCACAATCTTGTCTGCTTTAAGAGCAGATAGCGGTGTGATACACGCAAGACCATTCTTACCGTTCATGTTCAGACCGTCTGAACCACATACGCCTTCACGGCATGAACGGCGGAATGAGATGCTTGGATCTTGCTCTTTCAGCAGGATTAAAGCATCCAGTAGCATCATGTCAGAACCATCTTCCACTTCAAGTGTGTAGTCTTTCATGTATGGCTTTTGGTCGACGTCCGGGTTGTAGCGGTACAAAGAGAAATTCAGTTTCATAATCTTATCCTCCTTTCCTTAGTACGTACGTGCTTTAGGTGGGAATGCATCACGATGGATAGGTTCCATGTTTACGTCACGCTTGCTCATGCCTTCCGTTTCTGGATTGTAGATAGAGTGACATAGCCACTGCTCATCATCACGATCTGGGAAGTCAAAACGAGCGTGCGCACCGCGGCTTTCTGTACGGTAGTTTGCCGCTACAGCAGTTGCGTAAGCTGTTTCCATCAAGTTTTCTAGCTCAAGACACTCAATACGTTGCGTGTTGAACTCAGTTGACTTGTCAGCAAGGTGTGCGTTCTTCAGACGCTCACGGATTACCTTCAGCTCTTCTAGACCTTTAGCCATAGCATCGCCTTCACGGAATACCGAGAAGTTGTTCTGCATACATCTCTGTAGATCTTTACGAATTTGCGCTGGGTCTTCACCCTCAGTGCTGTTTTCCCAACGGTTGTAACGCTCTAGAGAACGTTCGATATCCGCTTCTGTCGCTGGTTTCGCTTCCGCTTGCTTCGCTAGAGTTTCACCTAGGTGCAGACCCGTTGCACGACCAAATACGACTAAGTCTAGTAGTGAGTTACCACCTAGACTGTTAGCACCGTGTACAGATACAGAAGCGATTTCACCACAAGCGAATAGGCCTTGAACTTCTACGTCCGCACCGCTTTCGTCTTGCTTAATAGCCTGACCTGAAACCTGAGTTGGGATACCACCCATCATGTAGTGACATGTTGGGATGACTGGAATTGGCTCTTTAACTGGGTCAACGTGTGCAAACGTACGAGACAGTTCACAAACACCAGGTAGACGTGACTCTAACGTCTCTTTACCTAGGTGATCCAGTTTCAGTTTAATGTGAGGACCCCATGGACCATCGCAGCCACGGCCTTCACGAATTTCGATCATCATTGAACGAGCAACAACGTCACGACCAGCAAGGTCTTTCGCGTTTGGTGCATAACGCTCCATAAAGCGCTCGCCATCTTTGTTTAGGAGGTAACCACCTTCACCACGACAACCTTCAGTTACAAGAACACCTGCACCAGCGATACCCGTTGGGTGGAACTGCCACATTTCCATATCTTGCATAGGTACGCCAGCACGTAGTGCCATACCAACACCATCACCGGTGTTGATGTGAGCGTTAGTTGTTGATGCGTAGATACGACCTGCACCACCCGTTGCTAGGATGGTCGCTTTAGCTTTGAAGTAACAAACTTCACCGGTTTCCATGCATAGCGCAGTACAACCTAGAACAACACCATCTTCGTTTTTAACAAGGTCAAGTGCATACCACTCAGAGAAAACCGTTGTTTTGTGTTTGATGTTTTGTTGGTAAAGCGTGTGTAGAAGCGCGTGACCTGTACGGTCAGCAGCCGCTGCGGTACGAGCAGCCTGCTCGCCACCAAAGTTTTTCGACTGACCGCCAAAAGGACGTTGGTAGATAGTACCGTTGTCAAAACGAGAGAAAGGTAGACCCATTTTCTCTAGTTCGATAACTGACTCAGGACCGTTCTTACACATGTACTCGATAGCGTTTTGGTCGCCGATGTAGTCTGAACCTTTAACAGTATCGTACATATGCTGTTCCCAGTGGTCTTCATGTGCGTTACCTAACGCAACCGTGATACCGCCCTGTGCTGATACCGTGTGAGAACGAGTAGGAAAAACTTTAGAAAGCAACGCACATGATAGGCCTTGCTCAGAAATTTGTAGCGCAGCACGCATGCCTGCACCACCAGCGCCGATTACAACGGCATCAAATTCGCGAACTGGAATAGACACTTACGCACCCCACAGAATAAATAGACCAGAGAAGAAGTAACCAAACAGTACAGCGATAATGCCTAACTGTAGGCCGCCACGAAGCTTAGCGCACTTGATGTAGTCAGTAAGAACTTGCCACAAGCCAATCCATGCGTGGATTAAAACACAAACTAACGCTAGCATCGTGAACACTTTAGTGAATGTGCCACCAAAGAACTGAGTCCAAGATACGTAAGAAATATCCGTGAAAGCACAGAAGCTAACCAGATAAATAGTATAAAGTGTCATGATGATCGCAGTCGCACGAATCAATAGGAAATCGTGGACACCATTACGACCAAAAGATGAAATATGTTTTACCATACCATTACCCCCGCCAATAGAGACAGAACGGCCGTAGCTGCGAATGCAACCTTAGCGCTCATTGCACCAGATTCCAGCTCTTCAAAATGACCCATATCCATCAGTAGGTGACGAACACCACCAGCGATGTGATAGGCCAAAGCCGTTAAGATGCCCCATAAGATAAACTTCACAAAGAAACCGTCTACAATATCAACAGCCTCTGCATAACCGACTGGGGAGGATAGCGAAATGGATAATAACCACAGCAAAATTCCGACAGCCACAAACGTAATCACACCGGAGACACGGTGTAATCTAGATGCGATTGCAGTGATCGGAAAGCGAATGGTCTGTAAATCTAAATTAACAGGTCTTGACTTTCTTTCTTTCACGGGCTTTCTCACTCAGCTCCATTGAGCATTTATAGTTATGAACGAATTTTGATTGCAAACCTACAAAAGTTAACATTTATTTAACAGTTAACTGCAACAATTGTCGGAGTATTTTGTAAAATAATTGTTAACAACAAGGATTAAAACTTCACCTCACACTTGTTTCAAGCCTTGAATTTATAAGGTTTCCACCAAAATTTACTGCGCCACTATACGGCTGGCAACATTCTAATACAATTGATGTAACAATTTTTGCTACACAGACCAGATTTTTAACGTTACACCTTCAAAAAATCATAACAAGTGCACACATCAGAGGAGAAAAATTGACTTTGATAACGAACACACGTACAAAAATGTCACACAAACATCCTGGACGGATTAAATAATAAACAAAGGAGATTGTTATGGCAGATAAGAAAGCTACCCTTCATGTTGAAGGTCAAGCGCCTATCGAGCTGCCGATTACTGAAGGTGCCCTGGGTACTCCGGTAATTGACGTTCGTAAACTGGGAGCAAACGGATATTTTACTTTTGACCCAGGTTTTCTTGCCACTGCATCCTGTGAATCTCAAATCACCTATATCGATGGCGGCAAAGGTATTCTTTTGCACCGCGGTTACCCGATTGATCAGCTAGCTAATAATGCTGATTACTTAGAAGTATGTTACATCCTTCTTTATGGTGAAGCCCCAACACGTGAGCAATACGAGCAGTTTAAAACAACCGTTACTCGTCACACTATGGTCCATGAGCAAATTGCGAGCTTCTTCCACGGCTTCCGTCGTGACGCTCACCCAATGGCTGTAATGTGTGGTGTAGTTGGCGCATTGGCTGCGTTCTACCACGATTCACTCGACATTAATAATGACACACACCGTGAAATCACGGCATACCGACTTCTGTCGAAAATGCCTACTCTTGCGGCTATGTGTTACAAGTACTCTATTGGTCAGCCTTTCATTTACCCACGTAATGACCTGAGCTACGCAGAGAACTTCCTTCACATGATGTTCGCAAACCCATGTGAAGAGTACGAAGTAAACCCTGTAGTTGCTCGCGCAATGGACAAGATCTTTACTCTACACGCAGACCACGAGCAAAACGCTTCTACGTCTACAGTACGTCTTGCTGGTTCTTCTGGTGCTAACCCGTTTGCATGTATTGCAGCAGGTATCGCTTCTCTTTGGGGCCCTGCACACGGTGGCGCTAACGAAGCGTGTCTGAAGATGCTTGAAGAGATCGGCAGTGTTGACAACATTCCAGAATATGTTGAACGCGCGAAAGATAAAGAAGACCCGTTCCGGCTAATGGGCTTCGGTCACCGTGTTTACAAGAACTACGACCCACGTGCGACAGTAATGCGCGAAACGTGTCACGAAGTTCTTAAAGAGCTAAACATTCAGGATCCACTACTAGACGTAGCTATGGAACTTGAGCGCATCGCTCTTTCTGATGAGTACTTTGTTTCTAAGAAACTATACCCGAACGTAGACTTCTACTCAGGTATCATTCTTAAAGCAATCGGCATCCCAGTTTCAATGTTTACCGTAATCTTCGCTCTATCTCGTACGATCGGCTGGATTGCACACTGGAACGAAATGCACAGCGACCCACTAAACCGTATCGGTCGTCCACGTCAGCTATACACAGGTGAAGTTCAACGTGAATTCTCACCTCTACACGAGCGTGAATAGTTTCTAATTCCCAAGGATTAGATTCTAGAAGAGTTAAGGGGTGATGCGAGAGCATCAGCCCTTTTTTAGAGTCGAGAAAATCTTGAAGGGCGTAGCCCGTTCTAAATTCTCGCAGGACGAAGTCCGGTCTCGAAGCGAAGCGTTTTAGTATCTAGAAGGGCACAGCCCATCCTTTTCCTAAACTGGATTATCAATATCAATAAACGTGACTTCCAGTCCGTGCTCCTGGGCTAGCCACTCACCCAGAGCTTTTATGCCGTAACGTTCAGTCGCGTGGTGACCTGCCGCGAAGTAATGAACCCCCATTTCGCGTGCTGTGTATGTCGTGCGCTCAGAAATCTCACCCGAAACAAAAGCATCCAGTCCCAGTTTTACCGCCAACTCTATATAGTCCTGACCGCCGCCTGTACACCAACCAATAGTTTCGATTAGCTTGCTCTCATCTTCTGGGGCGATATGTAGAGGCTGACGATTAAGCACCGTGTTGATCTTGTGGGCAAACTCGCCGCCTGACATTGGTTGCTTTAGGCGACCAAACATCGCAACTGATTGCTCATGGCCTTCCATACCACCTTCCACTTCGATCTCAAGCAGACGAGCAAGTTCAGCGTTGTTACCTAATTCAGGGTGAATATCTAAAGGCAGATGGTAACCCAGTAAGTTGATATCATTTTTTATCAGGCTACGAATACGTTTCCCTTTCATGCCACGAATCGGTTCAGGTTCGCCTTTCCAGAAATAACCGTGATGGACAATAATTGCATCCGCATTAAGTTCGATCGCTTTATCAATCAATGCCTGTGAAGCGGTTACGCCCGTCACGACTTTCTCAATGGTCTCTTTGCCTTCAATTTGGAGCCCGTTTGGCGCATAGTCTTTGATCAACTGCGGAGACAGCTTCTCATTCAGAATCTTTTCTAGTTTTAAGTTGTTCATTCTCTTGTCCGATCGATGACTGTTTACTTAGTTGCTTCAAAGTGTATTCCAACCATAGCAACGATACCAGCAGCTCGTTACAATAGTGCCAAACCCAAATTATCAGGTCTTTGGATGAGCCAACTCGAACGTTTCTATCACTGGATAGCGGCTGCGCCTTCACTATTTGAATTAAAAGCCCCTTTCGAGAGCCTTGAACACTTGATACCTCCCCCACTGGAAGCGAGTGAATACCGTGGTAATCCTAGACTCGGTTTTCTCTATCAATATTTGTGTACAGAGCTACTCAAGCATAGCGGTCACTATCAGTTAGAAGCCGAAGAGATTCAGGTCAACCAGCCGTCAGGTCAGACGCTTGGTGCCATTGATCTCATTTTAAGCAACACTATTGAGCACCGATTGGAGCATTGGGAAGTCGCCATAAAGTTCTACCTATTGCACCAAGGTACATGGTATGGGCCGAATGCTCACGACCAACTCGATATCAAACTCAATAGAATGTTATCTCATCAACTCAAGATGAGCTCTCGTCCTGAGTTCTTAACACAGTACCCACAATATGAAGATCTGTCAGAGCACTTACTCCTGCAAGGTCGACTTTATATCAATCCTTTTTCCCCTGAAGAGGTTCCTCAACAGTGTTTAGGCTATCGATTGAATCACAGTCAGATTAGTGGCTATTGGTGTTATCAAAGTCAGTGGGAGCAGATTGGAGAGCCACTCTACCCACTTGAAAAACCACAGTGGGCCACAGGGACGGAACTATTTGACACCCCGATAGATAAACCGAACGGGCGCTTTGTGCATGCACAGAGTAAAGAAGGACAGTTTTGGTTTGTTGTGCCGGATAGTTGGCCGGGAAGTTGAGAAGCGAGAAAATCTTTGAAGGGTTGACAGTGCACGACAACCCTTTTCTTTTAAAATCAGTAAATTATGAACAACCAGAAAACCACATTGCCAGCAATTTTAGACTTACTCACCGCAAGCACCTCTAGAAGGACGAAGTCCGATCTCGATTCTCGTAGCGTAGCGTTCTAACATCTCGCAGGGCAAAGCCCGTTCTCGAAGCGCAGCGTTCTTAAAGCCCTGCTTCTTTAAAGACTTGGTTTACAATTTCTTGCGCTTCAGCTTCGATCTGTTTCAGGTGTTCTGCACCTTTAAAGCTCTCGCAGTAGATTTTGTAGATATCTTCAGTACCTGATGGACGAGCCGCAAACCAGCCGTTATCCGTCGTTACTTTAAGGCCGCCAATTGCTGCACCATTGCCCGGAGCATGAGTCAGACGCGCAGTGATAGCATCACCAGCCAGAGTCTCAGCAGTCACCATCTCTGCAGAAAGTTTCTTCAGAACCTCTTTCTGAGGGCCGTTCGCCACAGCTTGAATACGGTTGTATTCAGAAGTGCCGTGCTTAGCTGCAAGCTCTTCATAGTATTGCTGAGGATTTTTGCCAGTTACTGCGGTAATTTCAGCGGCTAGCAGACATAAAATAATGCCATCTTTGTCGGTTGACCAAGGCGTACCGTCCTTACGTAAGAAAGACGCCCCTGCACTCTCTTCACCACCAAAGCCAAACTTACCTTCGTAAAGGCCATCTACAAACCACTTAAAGCCTACTGGAACTTCGCACAGTTCACGACCTAAGTCAGAAACGACACGGTCAATTAACGCACTTGATACTAGTGTCTTACCAACCGCAACGTCTTTACCCCAGCCTTCACGATGACGATATAGGTAGTCAATACACACAGCTAAGAAGTGGTTCGGGTTCATTAGGCCTTTCGGTGTAACAATACCGTGGCGGTCGTAATCTGGGTCATTACCAAACGCTAAATCATATTCATCTTTAAGTGCTAATAGGCCAGCCATCGCGTAAGGCGAAGAGCAGTCCATACGTACCACGCCATCTTTATCTAGAGACATGAACTGGAACGAAGGATCAATCGCTTCACTGACCAAGGTTAAATCTAGATTGTACGCTGTTGCGATCTGACGCCAGTAATCAATGCCACTCCCCCCTAATGGATCAACACCAATTTTAAGATTCGATTTTTGAATCGCTTCCATGTCGATCACATTCACTAAGTCATCGATGTATGGTTTCACAAGATCTTTTTGAATGAATAGCTCTGACGCTTTTGCTTGTGCTAACGGCATGCGTTTCACGCCTTGAAGCCCTTCAGCAATCAGTGCATTCGCACGATCTTGGATAGCCTGAGTCAGTTCACCTTCGGCAGGGCCACCATGTGTCGGGTTGTACTTAATACCACCATCTTGTGGTGGGTTATGGGAAGGCGTAATAACGATACCATCGGCTTTATCTTGGTTTACTAAATTGTACGTCAGGATTGCATGAGAGACACCAGGTGTCGGGGTATAGCTGTTATTTTCCTGTACAATCACTTGCACACCATTGGCGACTAGCACTTCTACCACTGTCGAAAACGCAGGCTCAGAAAGTGCGTGAGTATCTTTACCCACAAAAAGTGGTCCTGTCGTTCCTTTTTCAGCACGTACTTCAGCAACAGCTTGAGCAATCGCCAGAATATGGTGCTCGTTAAAGGTCACTTTATCCGCCGTACCGCGATGACCAGAAGTACCAAATTCAACTTTGTGTGCTGGGTTTGAAGGATTAGGTTGGAGAAGGAAGTAATTTGAAACTAACGCTGGAATATTGTGTAGATCTTGCTGCTGAGCTTTTTGTCCCGCTCGTGGGTGCATCGCCATTTTGACATCCTTTCTAAAATACAGAGAAATAAAAAAACCTCATAATACGTGAACTATATAACGCATTATGAGGTTTGAATCAGATAATTTTGATTTTTAAATCGAGTTTGTCACTTTCTCGATGAGATCTGATGGGAAACTCATTCGCGTCATGAGTTGCTCAACCATCTGTCTTTTTCGACTGGTATTATTATTGGTAATAACCCAGAAAGGTGAACCTGGAATCGCTTTTGGCTTAGTCGTATTACCGTTGGCAAGTAGGGTCTGCTCGTTATCAGCGAAGTAAACTCGCTTACGGCCTTTAACTTGCGTTGCTTCAGAGAAACCATTTGGATTAATGTGATGCAGCGTAGATAAAACAAGCATGAAGCGATCAATCGCTTTTTTAAGACCAGCAAACTCATCGGAAATAAGCAGAGAACGCATCTCTTTGACACTGTCTACTGTCTCTTCTTTAATTGCATCTTTGCTAACCACTACACCCTTTGGTTGCGTCGCTACCTGCGGTTGGCTTGCTACCGAGCTCTGTACATCCGTCATCAATAGACGGCGTAAGATATCCGAAGCACTCTCGCCAATATGCTGGGTTTGACTTGCGATGTAACGGTATAGATCCTCATCAACCTCAATTGTTTTCATTCGCTTTTCACAATCTCTATGTTTAAACTCTGGGGGATTATAGCGAGATCTTTAAAGAGACTCTACGGTTAACCGGTAACGAATAAAATAAAATGTCACATCTGCTCAACTACAAAGTCGAAGGTGAGGGTCACACCATAGTTTTGATCCACGGTTTATTTGGTAATTTGGACAACCTTGGGCTATTGGCTCGAGATTTGCGCCAAGATCATCAAGTGGTTAGTGTCGATCTAAGAAACCATGGTCAATCGTTTCAGAGCGAAGAGCACAGTTATCCGCTCATGGCGGAGGATGTCTACCAATTACTGACATCACTGGAGTTTGAGTCCTACACTCTTATTGGTCATTCAATGGGTGGAAAAGTGGCCATGAAGGTAGCTGAAATGGCAGCAGATCGAGTTGAAAAACTGATCGTTTTAGACATGGCGCCAGTGAAATACACGCAAAACCGTCACGACAATGTTTTCCAAGGATTACAGGCAGTTATTGCAGAGAAACCAGCTAACCGCAAGCAAGCTCTCGATATCCTCGCACAACATATTGAACTCGAAGGCGTGCGACAATTTCTTGGCAAGTCCTTATACAACAACGGCACTCATCTCGCGTGGCGTTTCAATGTAGAGAGCTTATTGGCTAACTATACGGAAATACTCGGCTGGCAACCTATCGAATCCATTGACACTCCGACCCTCTTTATCAAAGGAGGAGATTCAGATTACCTCACTGGTGAACATCAACCGCTCGTCCAGCAGCAATTTCGTCACGCCAAAGCTCATGTGATCGCGAATACAGGTCACTGGCTTCATGCAGAAAAGCCAGCTGAAGTGCTGCGTGCAATACGTAAATTTATTGCTTAAAACAGAATGAGAGGTCAGTTGTGCTCTGACCGTTAACTTTAGTGAGCAACAATGGTATAGTGCGGCGCAAGTAATTTGGCACAAAGGGATTCCATGCTTTACGACTACATGAATATGCTCGAGTCTATTGGTCTCGATCTACTTTTCGCGTCTATCTTTTTCTTGATTGGTATGGCGATAAAAGATGTCTTACAAGCGGGTAATGTTCCCCCTTTCGGTCGTCGCATTGTATGGTTAGTCCTATTTCTTGGCTGTGCTGGGTTTATTGCTAAAGGCATTATCCAGCTAAGTTGGGAAGGTGGTGGTCTAGGCTGATCAAGTCGGGTCACAACAGATAATAGTTAAAGGTAACGAATCTATGGCAAGTGTAGGCATCTTCTTTGGTAGCGACACAGGTAACACTGAAGCTGTTGCAAAGATGATTCAAAAGCAACTAGGTAAACAACTGGTTCATGTTCAAGATATTGCGAAAAGTAGCAAAGAAGACATCGATAACTTCGACCTTCTTCTTCTTGGTATCCCAACATGGTACTACGGCGAAGCGCAATGTGACTGGGACGACTTCTTCCCAGAGCTAGAGCAAATTGATTTCTCAACTAAGCTAGTTGCGATCTTTGGTTGTGGTGATCAGGAAGACTACGCAGAGTACTTCTGTGATGCAATGGGTACAGTACGTGACATTGTTGAAGCGAAAGGCGGCACTATCCTTGGCCATACTTCTACTGAAGGCTACGAATTCGAAGCATCAAAAGGTTTAGTCGAAGGCGACGACAGCCTATTCGTTGGTCTATGTATTGATGAAGATCGTCAACCAGAACTGACTGAACAGCGCGTCATCAACTGGTGTAAGCAAATCCACGAAGAGATGTGCTTAGCAGAGCTAGAAGACTAATCGCAATTCAAGTTGTTTAAAACCTCCCATTGGGAGGTTTTTTTATGCTGTCTGTTGTTCACCCTCATCCCTGAATTGGGGTTTCTTCCTCACGTATAGCTTGCGCTGCACTTCAGAAACAATGTTGCCCTGTTTATCTTTGACATAGATAACAAACTCGGGGAAACATTTCTCACCTTCCGCCGTCTGCGACAGAATGCTTTGCAATTGATCGTCTGTCACTCGAAATTCGGCAAACAGATCACTCTGGCCGGGCTTAATGAAGTTGATACTGGCTTCCTTATCCCAAACGTAATACCGTTCACCCAGAATCCCCATCAGCATCAGAGAGTAAGTTGGATCGGTTAAAGAAAAAATACTGCCACCATATTGGGTTCTATTGGCATTTTTGTTCCACCAACGCAGCTTCAATTTCATTTTAACTTCACGAAAGTCATCACTGATCGATAGGATTTTAATGCCAGCCCCCCAAAACGGAGGCCATGAGTTGAGAGCAAATTTAACCACACCTGGCTTATAGATTTTCGCCAAAGACTTATTCATTGTTCTTCCCTAACTGTGTCTAATTGCGAATTGTTAACTGATTGTAACTGGTCGGATGTCCTTTATCAGTGACTTTGCACTAGTTTATAGAAAAATACTAGTAACCCCTTGAAGTTCGTGGTTTATTGTTGATGTCTACTACCCTATAATGATAGGAATATTGAATTCTGTTAATTACTGCAGATCATCAACAGGAAAGTATATGTCAGACAATAACCAAGCGCTCAAGGATGCTGGTCTAAAGGTAACCCTTCCTAGACTTAAGATTTTAGAAGTCCTACAGCAGCCAGACTGCCAACATATTAGTGCTGAAGATTTATATAAGAAGCTGATTGATCTAGGGGAAGAGATCGGTCTAGCTACCGTTTACCGCGTATTAAACCAATTTGATGATGCAGGTATCGTAACTCGCCACCACTTCGAAGGTGGTAAATCTGTGTTTGAACTGTCTACACAGCACCATCATGACCACTTAGTGTGTCTTGATTGCGGTGAGGTTATCGAATTTTCGGACGACGTAATTGAAGAGCGTCAGAAGGAAATTGCTGCCAAATACAACGTGACGCTAACCAACCACAGCCTATACTTGTACGGTAAGTGCAGTGATGGTACGTGCAAAGGCAATCCAGACGCGCACAAAGCTAAATAATAAAAAAGCACCCTAGGGTGCTTTTTTAACAAGCATAGTGCTCATCTCTGAAGCGAAAAAAATGCCAGTCTCAAGACTGGCATTTGTGGTCACTTTGGTTGTGATTACTGAGCTTCGATCTTAGCCCAAGTATCACGCAAACCAACGGTGCGGTTAAAGACCAACGCATCGGCTTTAGAGTCTTTTGCATCCGCACAGAAGTATCCCATACGCTCAAACTGGTAGCCTTTCTCAGCTTCTGCTGTCACAAGGCTCGGCTCTACATAGCCGTTAAGTTTAACCAGTGAATCTGGGTTGATTGTCTCAGCAAAGTTATCAGCCGCTGCTGGGTTTGGCACGGTAAACAGACGATCATACAGACGAATTTCAGCTGGTAGGCCTTTATCTGCTGATACCCAGTGAATAACACCTTTCACTTTACGACCATCCGCAGGGTTCTTACCTAGCGTTTCATTGTCGTAGCTACAGAAGATAGTAGTGATGTTACCTTCAGCATCTTTTTCAATGCGTTCAGCTTTGATCACGTAAGCACCACGCAGACGGACTTCTTTACCTAGTACCAGACGCTTGTACTTCTTGTTTGCTTCTTCACGGAAATCTTCACGCTCAATCCACACTTCACGCGTGAATGGTACTTCACGCTCACCCATTTCAGGCTTGTTTGGGTGGTTAGCGACTGTCAGAGTTTCCACTTTATCAGCATCGAAGTTTTCGATAACGATCTTAACTGGATCCAGCACAGCCATAGCGCGTGGTGCATTCTCGTTAAGGTCATCACGAATACAAGACTCTAGCGAACCCATCTCGATCATGTTGTCTTGCTTAGTGACACCGATACGCTTACAGAACTCGCGGATAGATGCAGGCGTAAAGCCACGACGACGTAGACCTGAGATAGTTGGCATACGTGGGTCATCCCAACCATCAACCAGTTTCTCAGTCACAAGTTGGTTCAGCTTACGCTTAGACATCACTGTGTATTCTAGATTCAGACGGCTGAACTCATACTGACGTGGCTGGCAGTCAATAGTGATATTGTCCAGTACCCAGTCGTATAGACGACGGTTGTCTTGGAACTCAAGCGTACAGATAGAGTGTGTAATGCCTTCTAGCGCATCAGAAATACAGTGCGTGAAATCGTACATTGGATAGATGCACCATTTGTCGCCTGTCTGATGGTGCTCGGCAAAACGAACACGGTAAAGCACAGGATCGCGCAGTACGATGAAAGAAGACGCAAGGTCAATCTTAGCTCGTAGACACGCTTTACCTTCCTCAAAACCACCATCACGCATCTTTTCAAATAGCGCTAGGTTTTCTTCAGGGGTACGGTCACGGTACGGGCTTGGCTTACCTGGTTGAGTAAGTGTGCCACGGTACTCGCGGATCTGCTCAGGACTTAGCTCTTCAACGTACGCTAAGCCTTTGTTAATTAATTCCACTGCGTAGCCGTATAGCTTATCGAAGTAGTTCGATGAGTAACAAACGTCACCATCCCACTCGAAGCCTAACCAGCTCACATCATTCTTAATTGACTCAACGTATTCAACGTCTTCTTTTTCTGGGTTGGTGTCATCAAAACGAAGGTTACACTTACCCTGGTAGTCCTGAGCAATACCGAAGTTCAAGCAAATTGACTTAGCGTGACCGATATGCAGATAACCGTTAGGCTCTGGCGGGAAACGAGTATGCACGCTTGTGTGTGTACCATCCGCTAAATCTTTATCGATGATTTGGCGAATGAAGTTCGATGGACGAGCTTCAGCTTCACTCATCTATAGCACCTCAATTGTTGTAGTATTGTCAGAGAAAAATTCATCTTTGAGCGGCAATCAGCCTACTCAAAATATATAACGACTAATGATCCACAATTCTTCACCAATACACAACTACAACCGCAGCTTTATTCGCAAATAATCCCTCTTTTAGCTTGATAACAATCAAAAGCTGGTTAGCTTTTCAGCGAATCTGATTTACCAGACCCTAAATGCAAAAAAGCCTCCAGAAGGAGGCTTTCATTACTTACCAGTTAACCAGAGGCTATTATGGAAGTTTTACATCAGATAGGTCTTCATTAGCACCGATTGCTTTCATTTCGCCAGCAACGATTTCAGCCAGAGGACCAAGGATAACTTGAAGGTTGTTCTCACCTAGTTTCACAACACCCTTCGCACCAAGCTTCTTAAGTACAACTTCGTCAGCTACAGAGCGGTCTTTTAGAGTAAGACGTAGACGAGTGATACAAGCGTCGATTGAAGTTAGGTTGTCGTGACCACCTAGAGCTTTTAGGTATTGGCGAGCTAGGTCACCTTTAGCAGCGTCACCTGACGTTGCTTCTACTGCTTCGTCGTCATCTTCACGACCTGGCGATTTCAGGTTGAAAGCGCGGATTGCGAAGCTGAATGTGAAGAAGTATAGAGCACCGAAGCCTAGACCAATCAGTAGTAGAGTGAATGGTTTAGTTGCCAGACCCCAGTTCAGTACGAAGTCGATTAGACCAGCAGAGAAACCGAAGCCGTGTAGCGTACCAAACATGTTAGCAACAACTAGAGACAGACCAGTAAACACAGCGTGCATTGCGTATAGAGCAGGTGCTAGGAATACGAACATGAATTCTAGTGGCTCAGTGATACCTGTTAGGAATGAACAGAAACCTACTGAGAATAGTGCACCACCAACTTGGCTACGTTTTTCAGCTGGAGCAGCTAGGTACATTGCTAGTGCAGCACCTGGTAGACCAAACATCATTACAGGGAAGAAGCCGTTCATGAATACGCCAGCAGACTTGTCGCCGCCGAAGTAACGGTGTAGGTCACCAGACTTAACTGTTTCAGTTACTTCTTTAACAGTTGCAGTGATTTCTGGAGTTACAGAGTTAGCGAATTCAAATGTGTGAGTTTGACCAGCAACAAGAGTCTTAGCTAGAGCTGGGTCTACACAAAGCTGTTGTAGAGCAGGTAGAGCCTGACCAGCAGCTTGAGCACCAGTTACGATGATTTCTTGACACGTGCCCATACCGAACCAGAAGTATGAGTTCAGTACGTGGTGAAGACCTACAGGGATAAGTGCACGGTTAAGAGTACCGTAAACGAACTGGCCGATAGCGCCAGAAGTTGATACAGCGTGTGCTAGTGCGTCAAGACCACCTTGGATACTTGGCCATACTACGCCTGCAACTGCACCTGCAACTAGCGAGAATAGACCAGCCATGATTGGTACTAGACGTTTGCCAGAGAAGAATGCCAACCACTCAGGAAGACGTGTTGCATGGAAAGCGTTGTAAGAGTGACCTGCAATGATACCAGCGATAATACCGCCGAAGAATGACATGTTGATGTCAGCGTTAATTGTGGTTGCTGTTGCTGTTAGTACGAAGTACGCAACTGCACCAGCCAGGCCAGCAGCACCTTGACCGTCTTTAGAAAGACCGATCGCGATACCCAGACCAAATAGAAGCGGAAGTTGACCGAAGATTGCGCCACCAGCTTGCGCCATGAATGGAATATCTAGAAGGTCGCCTTGACCTAAACGTAGTAAGAGCGCCGCAACTGGAAGCGTTGCGATAGGAAGCATAAGAGCTTTACCTAACTTTTGCGCATATCCAAGAATATTCACCTTAAGTTCCCCCTATAGGATTTTGTTTTTGGTTGAGCTACTTTTTTTAGTCGCTCAATTTAGTCCTGCTCAGTTTATGACATTAATTTTGCTCCGCAAATTAAAACCTCATCATTTGTGATCATAATCACCAGAAACAGCCAATATCCAAGGTTTTTGCTAGCGAGATCATAAAACTTATTTTACAATCCAAAAAAATAGCATTCATTACCTCATATTCGCGGTATTCTTACATTATAGATAAGAGCTACGATTACTGTCAGATAAGGCATCGTCTACATTTTGCGATTCGATATGACTAGTATGCTCCACCAGCCCTGACATAAGCAGCTGGTGTAATTCAGAAGCCCCGATTATCCGTTTGCTAAAGATATTTTGCGATCTAATTGAAGAGTACGAATAAAGTACCAGCCTATGACGAGATGGCCTCATTTAGATGACTAAAAGTATTAAGAATCTAACCTATAAGGATTAGCTAACTATGTATGCGCTAACTAACTGTAAAATCTACACTGGCAGAGATGTGCTCGTTGACCATGCTGTAATCATTAATAACGACGTTATTGATTCAGTGTGCCCTGTTTCCGAGCTTCCTCAAGGCATCGAAACTCGTGACCTTAACGGTGCCAATGTCAGCCCTGGTTTTATCGATCTACAGTTAAACGGCTGCGGCGGTGTAATGCTTAACGACGAAATCACTGCTGAAACAATGCAAATCATGCATCAAGCTAACCTTAAGTCTGGTTGTACTAGCTTCCTACCGACACTGATTACCTCTTCTGACGAAGATATGCGTCAAGCGGTTGCAGCTGCGCGTGATTACCATGCTCAGTACAAAAACCAGTCTCTGGGTCTGCACCTTGAAGGGCCTTACCTTAACGTGATGAAAAAAGGTATTCACAGCGTTGACTACATCCGCCCTTCAGATGACAGCATGATTGATTTTATGTGTGAAAACGCTGATGTCATTGCAAAAGTAACTCTGGCACCAGAGCACAACGACGCAGCCCATATCGAGCGCCTTAAACAAGCAGGTATTGTTGTGTCTATCGGTCATACCAATGCGACGTATGCTGAAGCACGACGTGGGTTTGAGGCTGGTATTACCTTCGCAACACACCTATTCAACGCGATGACACCTATGGTTGGTCGTGAACCAGGTGTCGTCGGTGCCATTTACGACACGCCAGATGTCTATGCAGGCATCATTGCTGATGGGTTCCATGTCGACTATGCAAACATTCGAATCGCTCACAAAATTAAGGGCGAAAAATTAGTATTAGTGACCGATGCCACAGCTCCTGCAGGCGCTGACATGGATTACTTTATTTTTGTTGGTAAGAAAGTATATTACCGAGATGGTAAGTGTGTTGATGAAAATGGCACACTAGGCGGCTCAGCACTCACTATGATTGAAGCAGTACAAAATACTGTTGAGCACGTCGGTATCGCTCTGGACGAAGCACTGCGTATGGCTACTCTGTATCCTGCAAAAGCAATCGGTATGGCAGACAAACTTGGCCTTGTGAAAAAAGGTATGATTGCCAACCTGACTGTTTTTGACCGTGACTTCAACGTCCAAGCGACGGTTGTTAACGGACAATACGAGCAAAATTAAGAATGAATGGCGGACAAATAGGTAACGTAGATTTAGTAAAACAGCTAAATAGTGCAGCAGTTTATAGACTGATTGACCAGCAGGGCCCTATTTCTAGGATCCAAGTTGCAGACGTCAGTCAACTGGCTCCTGCCAGTGTTACAAAAATCACCCGCCAACTCCTCGAGCGCGGCCTAATCAAAGAGGTCGCGCAACAAGCTTCTACCGGTGGACGTCGCGCGATATCACTCACAACAGAAGTAGAGCCATTCCACTCTGTCGCGATTCGTCTAGGGCGAGATTACATTCAATTCAGCCTTTATGATTTAGGTGCCAAAGAGCTTGCTTCAGACTACAACGAATTCTTCTACACCACCGAGGAAGAGTTGGTTGAAGGTTTGCTGTCTCACTTAAAGACTTTTATTCAAACCCATCAAACAAGCATCAATCAATTGATCGCTATTGGCGTCATTCTACCGGGTCTGGTGAATCCAGAAACCGGTGTTGTTGAATACATGCCAAACATCACTATTGATAACCTTGCACTATCGGATGTGATTGAAAAGACTTTCCATGTCCAATGTTTTGTCGGCAACGACGTGCGTGGTATGGCATTGGCAGAACATTACTTTGGTGCGAGTAAAGATTGTCAGGATTCAATCTTAGTCAGTGTTCACCGAGGAACCGGTGCAGGTATCATCGTTAATGGTCAGGTATTCCTTGGCTATAATCGCAACGTAGGTGAGATTGGTCACATCCAGATCGACCCACTGGGCGAGCAATGCCAATGTGGTAATTTTGGCTGTCTTGAAACGGTTGCAGCTAACCCTGCCATCGTTGAGCGCGTAAACAAGCTGATTAAACAAGGCTATGAGTCCAGTCTGACTGCGCTTGAAACCATCCGTATATCTGATGTCTGCGAACACGCCAACCTAGGTGATGAGTTAGCAAAACAGAGTCTGGTTCGCGTGGGTAATCAACTTGGTAAAGCAATTGCAATTACCATTAACTTATTCAACCCACAAAAAGTCGTTATCGCGGGTGATATCACTCAGTGTGAAGAGATCGTCTTCCCAGCCATCCGCCGTAACGTCGAAAATCAATCTTTGACCACATTCCATAGCGGATTACCGATTGTAGCCTCTCAAATCGACAAGAAACCGACCTTAGGTGCGTTTGCTATGGTTAAGCGTGCCATGTTAAATGGCGTTTTGTTACAAAAATTGTTAGAAGATTAATCTTCTGCACCAGTAAGCAACTAATTGAGTTAGAATAACGGGCTACGAATATGTAGCCCGTTTTTTTAGGACGAAATCGCAACTATATGGAACTCATTTTAATTTCAGCCGCTTTCCTAGCTGGCTTTATTGCGCTCAAATGTAACCTACCTCCACTGGTCGGTTTTTTGTTAGCAGGCTTTGCTTTACATGCATTTGGCTATCAATCTAATGAAACCATCATCACTTTGGCCGATTTAGGAGTCACGCTACTTCTGTTTACCATCGGCTTAAAGCTCGATATTAAAACCCTACTCTCCAAAGAAATATGGGCAGGGGCAACGGTTCATAACCTACTCTCTACTGCCCTCTTCAGCGTTGTTCTGTTCTGCTTTAAGTTTCTTGGCGTAAGTTCATTAGCGGCAATGTCAATGGACCAACTGCTGCTACTTGGCTTTGCGCTCTCTTTCTCAAGTACCGTATTTGCAGTGAAATCGCTGCAAGAGAAAGGGGAAATGAACGCGACCTACGGTACCATCGCCATTGGTATCTTAGTCATGCAGGATATTTTTGCTGTTGTCTTCTTAACTGCATCAACGGGTAAACTGCCCGAGTGGTATGCTATTGGTCTATTCGCGTTACCACTTCTCAGGCCTCTGTTTTACAAGATGCTTGACTGGGTAGGCCATGGTGAGATGTTGGTTCTACTTGGAATCTTCTTTGCACTCGTCGCAGGCGCGGGGTTATTCGAGTTGGTTGGAATGAAGCCAGATTTAGGCGCACTGATCCTCGGAATGCTGCTTGCTGGGCATAAAAAAGCGTCAGAGCTATCTAAATCGCTTTTCAACCTCAAAGAGCTGTTCTTAGTCTGTTTCTTCCTCAATATTGGACTGTCAGCTCAACCAACGCTATCAGGCCTTGCGTTGGCGTTACTCTTCTTGATGCTACTGCCTCTCAAGGGCATCCTCTATTTTCTGGTACTTAACGGCTTTAAGTTCCGTGTCCGTACGTCTCTATTGGCATCATTAAGCCTATTCAACTTCAGTGAATTCGGCCTTATTGTTGGGGGACTGGCGTATAAAATGGGTTGGATGAGCAGTGACATTCTCGTTGCCTTGGCGATATCTGTATCAATTTCATTTGTCTTAGCCGCCCCTATCAACCGTCACGGTCATGCATTGTATCAACGCTCTGGTCGTTGGTTGCGCGAGCACGCAGCAGAAACGCTAAACACACGTGACCAGTTAATCAACCCTGGACACGCTCAAGTACTTATCCTCGGCATGGGTCGAATTGGTACAGGTGCTTACGATGAACTGCGTAAACGTTATGGAAAAATCAGTTTAGGTATTGAAGTACGTGAAGACGCTGCACACGTTCATAAAAGCCATGGTCGAAACGTTATTGCAGGCGATGCGACCGACCCGGACTTCTGGGAGCGCATCTTAGACACCGCAAATGTTAAGCTGGTGCTATTAGCTATGCCTCACCATCAGGGGAACCAAATCGCTTTAGAACAGTTGCAGCGCAGAAACTTTCAGGGGCAGATTGCAGCAATCGCCGAATACCCCGATCAGCTTGATGCGCTAATTCAGGACGGTGTCGACGCAGCATTCAACATCTATAATGAGGCCGGTAGTGGTTTCGCCCGCCATGTATGTGAGCAGCTACAGCCAACATTTACCAAACCCAACTAAAAACTAAGGCAGCGAAAACGCTGCCTTTTTTATATCCATCGTGCAAAAAGTGACCTTAGTTAGAATTCATTTACCAAAAACACAGCAATGGTGAATAAAATTTAAAGCAATGGCACTTTATTCATTTTTTTCATTAGTGACGGTTGATTTTTTTAATCAGAATGGCAAATTGAACTCAACAGATTAAATTTATTTTAAAGGGAAGTTGTATGTGTTCGATTTTCGGTATTTTAGACATAAAGAGTGACGCAGAAGCGCTACGCCCAGTTGCGCTAGAGATGTCTAAAAAGCTTCGCCATCGTGGCCCAGACTGGTCTGGTATCTACTCATCACCAAAAGCCATTCTTGCGCATGAGCGCCTTGCAATCGTAGGTCTAAACAGTGGTGCGCAACCTCTATACAGTCCAGACAAGAAACACATCCTTGCGGTTAACGGCGAAATCTACAACCACAAAGAGATCCGCGCTCGTTATGAAGGCAAGTACGACTTCCAAACAGACTCAGACTGTGAAGTGATCTTAGCCCTGTACCAAGATATGGGTGCAGATTTACTTGAAGAACTGAACGGTATCTTTGCGTTCGTACTGTACGATGAAGAGAAAGATCAATACCTGATTGGTCGTGACCACATCGGTATCATTCCTCTTTACCAAGGCTACGACGAGCATGGGAACTACTATGTCGCTTCAGAAATGAAAGCATTAGTGCCTGTATGTAAAACCGTGAGTGAATTCCCTCCAGGTAGTTACTACAGCAGCACAGACTCTGAGCCACAACGTTACTACATTCGTGACTGGAATGAGTACGCGGCCGTTCAAGGTAACAGCAGCAGCAAAGAAGAACTAAAAGAAGCGTTGGAAGCCGCGGTCAAACGCCAACTGATGACCGACGTTCCTTACGGTGTTCTACTCTCTGGTGGCCTTGATTCATCAATCACTTCAGCGGTCGCGAAGCGCTTTGCGGCTATGCGTATCGAAGATGATGAGAAATCAGAAGCATGGTGGCCTCAACTACACTCATTTGCGGTTGGCTTAGAAGGCGCACCAGATCTTAAAGCTGCACGTGAAGTGGCTGAAAAAATCGGTACCGTTCACCACGAAATGACTTACACCATCCAAGAAGGTCTAGATGCCATTCGTGACGTAATTTACCATATCGAGACATACGACGTAACGACGATTCGTGCATCGACACCAATGTTCTTGATGGGACGTAAGATCAAAGCGATGGGCATCAAGATGGTGCTATCAGGTGAAGGCGCGGATGAAATCTTTGGTGGCTACCTCTACTTCCACAAAGCACCAAACGCTCAAGAGTTCCACGAAGAGACAGTACGTAAACTGCTTGCACTTAATATGTTTGACTGTGCTCGTGCCAACAAGTCTCTTGCGGCTTGGGGTGTCGAAGGCCGTGTACCTTTCCTAGACAAAGAGTTCATTGATGTCGCAATGCGTCTCAACCCAGCAGACAAGATGTGCGGCAATGGTAAGATGGAAAAACATATCCTGCGTGAGTGTTTCGAACATTACCTACCAGACTCAATCGCATGGCGTCAGAAAGAGCAGTTCTCAGATGGCGTTGGCTACAGCTGGATTGACACACTAAAAGAAGTGGCTGAAGCGAAAGTCACAGACCAACAAATGGAAACGGCGTCTTACCGCTTCCCATACAACACACCAACAACTAAAGAAGGCTACGTATACCGTGAGATCTTTGAAGAGTTGTTCCCTCTGCCATCAGCAGCAGAATGTGTTCCTGGCGGTCCATCGGTAGCCTGTTCTTCAGCGAAAGCGATTGAATGGGATGAGTCATTCAAAAATATGGCTGACCCTTCAGGACGTGCGGTTAAGAGCGTACATAACGACGCTTACTAAGCCAGCAGCAACTGATTTAAAGGCACCTATTTAGGTGTCTTTTTTATTTATCCCCCCAGCAAACCATTCACACTCCCCATAAATGTAACAATCTCGAAAACACGCCTCAGTTTTGGAAACTAAGTTTGTGGCACGACTACACCCCTTACCCACCAAGAAAATAAACCATTCAATTCAATTAGTTAGAATTGATTTCGCTAAATTCCATAGATAGTCGCCATTTGCAGAGAGTAAGTCTAAGGAGTATATGTAGAGACAAATAAAAAACTGTAATAACTCAAATTAGTAAAACTTATGACAAACCAACATCAACAATTTTTTGGACATCCTAAAGGCTTGTTCCTACTTTTTGGTACTGAGCTTTGGGAGCGTTTCTCTTACTACGCGATGCGCGCGATCTTAGTTCTTTATTTGACCGATACTACTATCAACGGTGGATTGGGTTGGTCGACTAAAGATGCCCTCGATCTCTACGGCATCTATACTGGACTTGTCTATATCACACCGATGATAGGTGGCTATCTTGCCGACAACTACTTAGGTCAACGCCGTTCGATTCTGATTGGTGGTGCTTTGATGGCGGTTGGTCAGTTCACACTCGCTCTGCCTGCCGATATGCTTGGGTTGAGCGTCACTCACAGCTTCTATCTTGGCCTTGCGTTGCTGATCCTTGGTAATGGTCTGTTCAAGCCAAACATTTCCACTATGGTTGGTGATCTTTACCAAGAAGGTGATAACCGTCGCGATGGTGCATTTACTATCTTCTACATGGGCATCAACCTAGGTGCTCTGATTGCCGGTGTCGTATCAGGTTCTGTAACCAATGAATTTGGCTGGAAGGCCGGATTTATGGTCGCGGGTCTAGGTATGATCATCAGCTTAATCATGCAAATGACATTAGCTAAGTCTTGGCTGGGTGACATAGGCGTTGTACCCTCGGCAGCTCGTGATCTCGAAAAGAAACAATCGGCGACCAAACAACCGTTAACCAAACAAGAAGTTGATCGCTTAAAAGTCATTCTAGTAATGGGGCTGTTTGTTATCGTTTTCTGGGCAGGCTTTGAACAAGCAGGCGGATTGATGAACATCTACACTCAGCAGTATACCGATCGTATGATTGGCAGTTTTGAAGTTCCAGCGGCTTGGTTCCAGTCACTCAACCCATTCTTCATTATTACTCTCGCCCCGCTACTCGCTGCACTATGGGTAAAACTTGGGCCAAAAGAACCGAATTCTCCGGTTAAATTTGCGCTAGCGCTTTTCTTCTTGGCACTTGGTTTCCTATGCATGGTTGGCGCTGTAATGGAGCAAGGCGGTGACACTAGCGTTAAGACATCAATGCTGTGGCTGGTAGGTGCGTTCTTCTTCCATACGCTTGGCGAACTTTGCCTATCACCAATTGGTCTGTCACTTGTCACTAAGCTAGCACCTCTTCGTCTTGCATCGCTAATGATGGGGGCGTGGTTCGGCTTCAATGCTATTGCCAACTATGTCGCAGGTTTGATCGGTTCACACGTAGGCGAGCTAGGTGCGCTGCCGATTTTCGGAGGCATCGCTGTGGCAGCAACGATTTCTGGTGTAGTCTTACTTCTGTTCTCAAATACGCTCGTTCGTTGGATGCACGGTGCAGAAACACCAATTAGCAACGCGGAGCAGGTCGAAGAGCAACAAGCTCAAGTAGCGTAACTCGCTTATCTTAATAACAAACGCCCAGCCTTTTTGGCTGGGCGTTTTGCTTATCTGGCAATGCAAAGCTATTTCACACGAGTAACACGACTCGCTTTATCACCCGTTGCTGATACTGAACGAATAAATACTTCCCCTGCAACCATCGGGCGGTCTTGGTCTGAATAAGTCATCCACGTCTCGCCATCAATAGAGTATTGAAGCTCAACCCCTGGAAACTGGACATTCATTGTAAGCTGACCATTTTCCAATTTCGCACCAGGTACAGGTAAACGATAGTCGATACCCGATTTTTCAAGTTTCGCCAGTTCACGTTGGCCAAGTACGTTCGCAAAGCGGTTGTAGTCTTGGTTTAACGCAGCTTTATCGACGAGATTTGTATTCTGAGAGTATTCTACTCCTACTTTGTAGTCATTCTCCCAGTCGGTGCGATGCCATGCGCGTTCCGCTGCCGCGAGGACGCGTGGGAATACCATGTATTCATACTGCTCATCATTACGAACCGTCTCAGACCAAAGCTGTGCCGATAGACCGTAGAATGGCTTCGCTTCAACTTCGCCTTTACCAGTAAAACCATTGCCATCACGATCTAGAGATGTTTCTGCGTTCTGCGGCATATTCTCTGGTGCAAAGCCAAACATCTTGCGAGTGTCCGTAGCACGTGTCGCCCAGTAGTATCCGCGCTCTTTAGGATCTACCTCATATGGCATATCCATATAAACGTAATCTGGGTTTGAAACGATGACGTCGTAACCCTTCTTAGACCACTCATAAACAGATGATGTACCACCCCAGTAAAGAACGTCCCAGAAATTAACGCGTTTGTTTTGAGTCGCAAACGCCTCTGCGCCTTCACTGTATTTCAAGCCATCTTGCCATGCTTGGAAGCTAGGAATGCCCTTCTCTGCAACAATTTTCGATACCTGCTCAGCAAAGTAGCTAGGTAAATGTCCATAATCACTGACCGTGCCATCTTCAATTAATGTCTGACATTGTGGTGAACGAGCAAATGGTTTGTCCTGTTGAGAAAGATCGATCGAACCTTTCCAGCTCACTTTGTCTTGCGCATTCACATCTTGGAATCCAGCGCCCAACTTAATATTTTTTGCTTCATCGCCACCGAAGTGCCATGTTGTTAACGGTGCACCCGCTTCAGCGTGCATCGCTGCAACCTCAGAAATCACTTTGTCGACAAAACGAGTAGACGATTCCATACATGGGTTGATAAAGCTCTGTTTGTTGTAGAACTGTACCGTGGTAACGTTTGAAGTGTCTTGTGGATCCATCAGACGATATTCGTTTGCTAATGCTTCATTCCCTTCTGCCATGAGACGATCGTAGCGAGCTTCCATAGAAACCACTGCTGCGCGAGCGTGAGCTGGCATATCAATTTCTGGGATCACTTCGATATTACGCGCTTGTGCGTATTTCAAGATTTCCACGTAGTCTGCTTTGCTGAAGTAACCAGAACCAAAGTTGTCCGTTGTTGCGCCAGAGCCTAGCTGAGGCAGTAAACAGCTCTTCTCTTGTTCATCAAAACAACGGTTCGCTCCGATCTCAGTCAACTCAGGCAGACCCGGGATTTCTATACGCCAACCTTCATCATCAGTGAGGTGAAGATGGAGTTTGTTCATCTTATACGCAGCCATCTGCTCTAGAGTGGCTAGAATCGCCTTTTTTGAGTGGAAGTTACGAGCAACATCCACCATTACGCCTCGATAATCGAAACGTGGAGCATCTTTAATAGACAGTTGTGGTAAATGATCAGGGTTTTGACTGTCTATCAGACCAAAAATAGATTGTACTGCGTAGAATGCACCCGCTTGGTCAAACGCTTTAATTGCAATACCATTGCCGCTAATGACCATTTCATACGCACCAGATTTCGCCATTTCATTCGAAAAATCCGCAGGAACAAGCGCGACGCTTACAGGTAAAGCTCCGTCGACATCAACACCTAACACTTCCGCGCGCTCTTGAATGGCGGCGAATTGAGCCTGATCAAATGCGCCCTTTGGTAGCGCAATACCCCCTTCAATGCTGACCAAACCTTCAGCTGCTTCTACATGCATAGGTGTTGGTAACAAGGTAGTCGATACGTCTTGAACGTTTAGATCTTTATTCTTCTCGAAGCGAGACACAGCGTTAGCAAAAACGTTGTTGTCATCCGGTGTTCGTTTTAGGTTATTCCCTTCAAGCCCAGTAACAAACGACGCAACATCTTCCGTATTTAGAGATGCGATCATTTTAGGCTCAGCGTTGGGTGCTGCAACGAATGCGCCTGGCATGAAATCCGTTTCGAATAACTGCCAGTATTCGCCGATCAGAGGAAGGACGATAGTTTCCCCAGCAGAAAAACCATCAAATTTATCTGTCGGCTCCAACTTATGTAAGTCGCCTGTCACTCGTGTGATTTTGAACTGTTCATTGTCTACATCGAGAATTAGACGAATGCTGTGGAAATAGATAGCCCACTCTTTTGAGTCGATCGCTTCACCTTGATTCACCAATGTCATATTGACTTGATTACATGATGCCCATTCCGCACCTAAGTCCTGACATGCAAGACCTTCATTCGCACCGTGGTTAGTGAGTACTTGATATTGAACATCAAGATTCTCCGCCAGTGAATTCACCACGCGTTGTTCCGTTGATTGAAATGATGCACAACCAGCCAATGTTACCAATACTGACGCTGCAATCAGATTTTGTTTAAACATCTTACTTACCCCAGAAAAATATCGAGCTCAAAATGACGGCTCTTAATCAAGATGAACTCAACATATCCCTAGTTATTTCGCATCGTGAAATTAATAATTCACAAAAGTGACCAAGCTCAAAATTTAGATTTCATGAGCATTTAAAACGCAATAAAAACAGACATTTAAACGAAACGTTAAAATCGACAGACTTATTTTAACGAAATTACTGAGAGGCAATTCACATTATCTGTGGAAAGCTTACTATGAGAGGTGAATTAAGATCACAATATGCCGTTTCTATCTTAAAATTAACAACAGCGGGAAATATAAAAATGTGAATTAACACGCATTTTTCTCTCGCTAAACTACGTCAAAAAGACGCAATTTAACGATTTTTCCGCATGGTATTAGGAGCTGAAATGAAAATACTGATGGTTCTGAGTTTACTGGTTGCTTCAATTAGCCTTAACGCTGAGCCTTTATACTGGAAAGCTCAAAAAGGCCCATTGACCTATACCATCATTGGTTCAGTACATGTAGGCGATGAAAGCATGTATCCCTTACCCGAGAAAATCTTTAAACAGCTAAAGGCCAGCAAGGGATTAATTGTAGAAACCGATATCCGTCAAACCAGTGGAATTCAGTACCCTCCAATAGATTTAGTGGCGAAGGATGTTTTATCTAAACAGCAGCAAGATGAGCTATTGGGCATTGCGACTCTCCTACAACTTAAAGGCAACGAACTCCTCCTCTCACCACCTTGGGCCGTCGCTCTGGCAATCCAGCTCAAGCAAATAGAGTATCTTGGTTACTCAGCAACCGATGGCGTTGATATACGTTTAGCCAACAAAGCAACGCTATGGAACATACCCGTTATCGGTCTCGAGTCTTTGCAGTTCCAGATTGATCTTCTTACTGGGCAAGACCAAGCCGGTAAAGAGATGCTAATCAGTGCAATCGAGGAGTTTGATCATTCTGAAGATTCTACCCATTGCCTAATAGACAGCTGGAAGGCAGGCGATTTAGATAAGCTTAACGAATTTGCGACACTGGCCGAAATGTCCGAGGAACTCGAGTCTGCATTGTTGACCGATAGAAACTTAGACTGGGCTGAGAAACTATCGAATCCAAACTGGCTTCCTGACAATAAAGGAAACTATGTTGTTGTGGTCGGTACGCTGCACTTACTCGGTGAGCAAAGCGTCCTGCAATTACTCAAAGATTATGGGTTCAAAATATCTCAGTTGTCACAAAGCACCAAAGCTCAATGTGAATTTAAGTACTAATGTGCTTACTCCGCCCATAAACGACAAAACACCCTTAAACGACAAAAGCCGTAACATTTCTGCTACGGCTTTCTAAATGTGGTCGGTGAAGAGGGATTCGAACCCCCGACCCTCTGGTCCCAAACCAGATGCGCTACCAAGCTGCGCTATTCACCGAGTTGTTTCTTCAGGCTTATGCCCGTCAACGGATGCGTATATTACGGATTCTCAGCACATACGCAAGCCGTTTTAGCTAACTTTTTGAAAAATTAAGTTCGTTTGACTAAAACATCATCGACGGGCGACAAAGTGTGAGCAAAAACACATCAAGACAAACAAAATAGCAACCTAATAACAACAATTGATCCAGATCAGTGTTGCATATTTAACCAAGGTTTACCTTAAGCCCTGTCATCTCATTTTGTAGTCAACGGAGGAACTATGGACTTTTGGCTTGATCTCCTATTTGGTAATGCGGTAGGACTATCTTCAATGATTGTTATCTTTGGAGCCTTAGGTTTAATGCTATTCTATGGCGGTTTCATCGTCTACAAAGTGATGAACGACAAATCTCCTCACTAGAATCGCTTAGCCCTATTTCTCGGAATAGAGAATTCGCTATGCACCGAAGTAGATACATTGTCTGCTTCGGTTTTTTATTTCCGAGCTACAAAATTTTGACCTATCCCTTCGTCTGTTGAGTATAATACTGTTATCAATTTCCCATGCTGAGATCTCGTGATGTCTCAAGACGATGAATTCGGTTTGTTTCAACAAATGATGGGGGATGTAAAACCTCTCAAGCAAGATACAACCGAACATAAAAAACACCATCAAGTAACGGATGCTCAACTCGCCAAACGCGAAGCCGCAATTTGGCTGACTGAAGATGATCCTGAATATCTGTCTATTGACCACGCGGAAATGATCAAGCCAGACGACGTCATCGAGTTTAAACGTGATGGTGTCCAAGATGGCGTGTATAAAAAGCTGCGTCTAGCCAAATACCCTATTCAAGCTAGATTAGACTTGCATAAAAGAACACTAGAACAAGCTCGAGATGAAGTGGTTAAGTTCCTAAAACAATGTATGCGTATGGATATCCGTACCGTTGTCATTGTTCACGGCAAAGGGGAACGTTCAAATCCACCAGCTCTAATGAAGAGTTTCGTTGCTCAGTGGCTAAAGCAAATCAAAGAAGTTCAGTGTGTTCATAGTGCCCAACGCTTTCATGGCGGGACTGGCGCAGTTTATGTGCTCCTCAGGAAAAGCGCTGAGAAAAAAATAGAAACTCGTGAACGGCATCAAAAACGTCTGGGTTAACTTGTCGCTCGGTGCTAGAATGCGCGACCTCTCTGTGTTGATATTTTGGTCAGCACATTTTATTAACCGCCGTTGTGAAACGTTAGGAGAACAACATGACACAAGATACTGGCAAACGCCTAAATAAATTCATCAGTGAGACTGGATTCTGTTCGCGAAGAGAAGCAGACCGACTGATTGAGCAGGGCCGCGTAACAATTAATGGCCTCGTACCTGAGATGGGAACTAAAGTTCAATCAGGTGACGACGTTCGTGTTGATGACAAACCGATTTCAGCCACAGTCGACAAACCGATTTATATCGCTCTGAATAAGCCAACGGGTATTACTTGCACCACCGAACGCGATATACCAGGCAACATTGTCGACTTTGTCGGCCATAAAAAACGTATTTTCCCAATTGGTCGTCTCGACAAGCCTTCTGACGGCCTTATCTTCCTGACCAATGATGGTGACATCGTTAACAAGATCCTCCGTGCTGGTAACAACCACGAGAAGGAGTATGTTGTTCGTGTCGATAAGCCCATCAGTGATGACTTCATTAACAAGATGTCTTCCGGCGTCAACATTCTTGATACCGTAACCTTACCTTGTAAAGTTGTAAGAGAGACTAAATACTCATTCCGTATCGTGTTAACTCAGGGTCTTAACCGTCAAATACGTCGTATGTGTGAAGCACTTGGCTACGAAGTCTTCAAGCTTCGCCGCGTCCGCATCATGAACATTTCGCTTGATGGTATTCCAAATGGACAATGGCGCTACCTAACCGACGCAGAAGTCTCTGAAATTCTTGCTATGTGTGAAGATTCAAGTGGCACAGAAGAAGCATCTAAAATGGACGCGAAAGGTAAACGCATTCGTCGAGCAACTGACGCGAAACTATTTGACAGCCGTGAAGAGAACCAAGAATCGAAAGCGCGTCGCAACCAAAAGCAACGTACCTTTAAAGGCCGCAACGCCGAAGAGTTCCGCCATGCTCCAAACTCTAAGAAAGGTCGCAATAGTGACCAACAAGCAGAATCGAAAGGCAAGCCTACTAAAAAGACTTTCTACAAACCTACTTCAGAAAAAGCGCAGCGCCCAGCTAAGTCACAAGGCGGCACGTTGAGTTTGAAGAAGTAAGACTTGAGACGATTAGCTAACGAGTAGAATTGCTCACGCAGACACGCTCGTTATCCATAGGGCTCTGCCCTGAATTCTCTAGATTACGACAAAATAAGAGAGCCTTATGGCTCTCTTTCGCAATCATTACAATCTTCGCTTATTGTGTACCGAAGATCTTGTCACCCGCATCACCAAGACCTGGGACGATGTAGCCTTTGTCGTTTAGCTTCTCATCGATTGCCGCAGTGTATAGCTCTACATCTGGGTGTGCTTTTTCTAAAGCTTCAATACCTTCTGGTGCAGCAACAAGAACAAGAACCTTGATAGCTTTACAACCTTTCTCTTTTAGTAGGTCAATAGTTGCGATCATAGAGCCGCCAGTTGCTAGCATTGGGTCAACAACAAGAGCGATACGCTCATCCATGTTGGACGCTAGCTTGTTAAAGTACGGTACTGGCTCTAGCGTCTCTTCATCACGGTAGATACCAACAACACTGATACGTGCACTTGGCATGTGCTCAAGAACACCGTCCATCATGCCCAGACCAGCACGTAGGATTGGCACTACTGTTACTTTTTTACCTTTGATTTGGTCTACTTCAACAGGACCGTTCCAACCTTCAATGGTCACTTTTTCCGTTTCAAAATCCGCTGTCGCTTCATATGTTAATAGGCTACCAACTTCTGTTGCTAGCTCACGAAAGCGCTTAGTGCTGATCTCACCTTCTCTCATTAGACCAAGTTTGTGCTTCACAAGAGGGTGTTTTACTTCAACAACTTTCATTTCTATCTCCGGATATAAGGTAAAATTTAAACAAACCTGCAGATTATAAACGATTTCGTTCTCAATTTCTTGTCATAGAGCAAAAGAAAAAACTTGCGCAAACGTTTGCTATATAGGTTTATCCACTGTTAGAATAGCGCCGTTTTCATATCCAACTTAAAACCGAGGACTTCCCTGTGAGTGCTGATAACACATCTCTTAGCTATAAAGACGCTGGCGTTGATATCGATGCAGGCAACGCGCTTGTTGACCGTATCAAAGGTGCTGTAAAACGTACACGTCGCCCAGAAGTAATGGGTGGAATTGGTGGTTTTGGCGCACTGTGTGAACTACCAACTAAATATAAGCAACCAGTCTTGGTATCAGGTACTGACGGTGTAGGGACTAAACTGCGCCTTGCTTTGGATATGAAAAAGCATGACACAATCGGCATCGACCTTGTTGCTATGTGTGTGAACGACCTTATCGTTCAAGGCGCAGAGCCACTGTTCTTCCTCGACTACTACGCGACAGGCAAACTGGATGTTGATACGGCTGCCGACGTGGTATCAGGTATTGCTGACGGCTGTGTTCAGGCTGGTTGCGCCCTGATTGGTGGCGAGACTGCTGAAATGCCAGGCATGTACGAAGGTGAAGACTACGACGTAGCAGGCTTCTGTGTTGGCGTAGTAGAAAAAGAAGACGTTATCGATGGCACTAAGGTTGCTGCTGGTGATGCACTGATCGCTGTAGGTTCTAGTGGCCCACACTCAAACGGCTACTCACTTATCCGCAAGATCCTGAAAGTATCCGGTGCAGATAAGAACGAAGAACTTGCAGGTCGCACTATCGGTAAGCACCTGCTAGAGCCAACTAAAATTTACATCAAATCAGCACTTAAGATGATTGAGAAGCACGATATTCATGCTATTTCTCACATCACAGGTGGTGGTTTCTGGGAAAACATTCCTCGCGTACTACCAGAAGGTACGAAAGCCGTTGTTGATGGCAGCAGCTGGGAGTGGCCAATAATCTTCAAGTGGCTACAGGAAAAAGGCAACGTAACAACTCACGAGATGTACCGCACATTTAACTGTGGTGTTGGTCTTGTTGTTGCTCTACCTAAAGATCAGGCAGACGCTGCTGTTGAGCTATTGAAAGCTGAAGGCGAAAACGCATGGGTAATTGGTGAAATCGCTGATGCTCAAGCTGGTGAAGAACAGGTAGAGATCAAATAAGTATGAAAAGTATCGTTGTTTTAGTATCAGGAAATGGCTCAAACTTACAGGCAATCATTGATGCTTGTGAGACCAGCATTACTGGCGGCCGCGTCACAGCCGTGTTTTCAAACAAGGCCGATGCGTACGCGTTAGAACGTGCGAAAATGGCTGAGGCTGGGGCTCATTTTCTTGATCCAAAAAGCTTCGATACCCGTGATGCTTTCGATCATGAGTTAATGAAGCAAATCGATGAGTACAAACCCGATGTCATCGTACTTGCTGGCTACATGCGAATCCTCAGTGGCGAGTTTGTTCGCCACTACATGGGTCGAATGATCAACATCCACCCTTCACTACTGCCTAAATACCCTGGGTTGAACACTTACCAACGTGCTATTCACGCGGGTGATGAAGAACATGGGACTAGTGTTCATTTTGTCACAGAACAACTGGATGGCGGTCCTGTGATTCTGCAAGCGAAAGTACCCATCTTCGATGAAGATACCGTAGACACATTGACTGAGCGCGTTCAAACACAAGAACACCGAATCTACCCTATGGTCGTTAAGTGGTTAGTCGAAGAACGCTTGGTAATGAAAGATGGTAAAGAAGCTTACCTAGACGGTAATCTACTTAGCATTCACGGCTACGCAGAAGAGTAATCTGCTGAACCAAAGACAAAAAGGCGAGCCAAGTGCTCGTCTTTTTTATTCTTACGCCTAATATTAATCTTCCATTCATCTTACCCCTGCTATGGTGCTAACAACCAATGGAGGCACGCGATGGATCTGAAAAGTTTACTCAATCAAGCATTTAACTCCGACCTTGTTAAACAAGGCCAACAACACATCAAACAACAATCCAGCTCAGGCACTTTAAAATCACTGGGAGCTGGCGCCGTCGGAGGCGGTTTGGTTTCCCTACTGATGGGTTCAAAGAAGAGCAAAAAACTCGGCAAAAATGCACTTAAAATTGGCAGTGTCGCTGCGTTAGGCGCTTTGGCGTACAAAGTGTATAACGACTATCAGGATAAAAACGCCTCGATATCAAACCACAATGCTCAGCAAGATACCTTCAACGCTGAAGATAACATCCACAGCGAACTGATCTTAACGGCGATGATTGCAGCAGCGAAAGCCGATGGTCATGTGGATCAGCAAGAAATGGAACGAATTGAACTGACACTAAAACAAGCAGGCGCAGATCTTCAACTGCAAAGTTTTCTTCATTCAGAGCTGAATAAGCCACTCATTCCAACTGAAATTGCGCGTTTAGCGCGCTCACCTCAGCAAGCATCTGAAATATATCTCGCTTCGCTGATCGTGATTGATGAACATAACTTTATGGAGAAGGCCTATCTCCAAGAACTCGCTAAACAACTCAACTTGTCACCAGAAGTAACCTTTCAGTTAGAACAACAGTTAAACAGGGCATAACATTGAACAGATATTCAACAGCCAATGGTAACCCTTGAGCTAGGACAAGCACCTGCTTTGAGTTTCTTTGAGTGACTGTGTATATTTGACAGCAGTGACTATTTATTGGAGTGAAGGCCATGCAAGTATACGGCTGTTGTGATCTAATTCGTGAACTTTATGCCCAGATTGGTAGTGGAGATCAAGCTTATGTCCCACAAGCTATCTCATGTGCAGTTAGAGCGTTAAATGATATCGCTGCTGATGAGTCCTTACCAAAGGATACTCGAGAAAAAGCAGCATTTGCTGCGGCAAACTTACTTATTTCAGATTTCGAGGATAAGTAATGAACTTAGCGAACTTTGAGTCAATGGACCCAGTTATGCTGATGAGTATCATCAACATGAAGCTGCGTGACGATTTTGCTGGCGACTTAGATAAACTCGTCGCGTTTTTCGATATTGATAGAGTCGCGTTAGAAGCGAAGTTATCAACCGCTGGCTTTGACTTTTTGCCAGAAGCAGGTCAGTTTCGGTAAACGCGCTAGATTCAGAGATAAAAAAACCGCCGTTTGGCGGTTTTTTTATCTGTAGAAGCAATCTTTACTCTTCGTCAGCATCAGCTGCGCGTTGAGCTAAACGGCGTGCTTTTCTTTCTTCAGCTTCACGAGCTAGGCGTGCTTCACGCTCTAAACGCTCTTGACGTTGAACCGCTTTACGTTCGTTGCGCTCTGCTTGGTTTTTAACGAAACCAGCAAGTTCTTTCTCTGCCCACGCTTGAGCAAGTTCTTGACTTTCAAAAGCCATTTCACGCTTAGAAACGACAGTTTTACGAGAAGTCACTTGGCGAGTGATTTCAGCAGTCCAACCGTTACGTTTTTCAGAAGTGCGAATAGCAAATTTTGGATTTTTAGACATTTAATTCATTTCCTAAGGGATTAATCAGGGATTCGGTCAACTTGATAACTCCATCTAAGCTGAGCTGTTTAACACCATCCCTTGGTAAGCGCGGTATTAGAGCACAAAAGTCCGCATAACGCTGCAAGTTTTTTACGAGCGAGCTGGAGAGCTCGAGCCCAAAAAAAGCGCCGGTCTCTCAACCAGCGCTTTTCTATTTGGATCAGACTCACCTTTGGTGATTAGCCCAAATTCTTACGTGCGTTTTGGAACATACGCATCCAAGCACCGTTTTCACCCCAACCTTCAGGAGCCCAAGAGTTTGCCACTGTACGGAACACACGCTCTGGGTGAGGCATCATAATAGTCACACGACCATCCGTCGTTGTCAGGCCTGTAATCGCATTAGGAGAACCATTCGGGTTGTTCGGGTATCGCTGAGTTGGATTGCCATGGTTATCCACGTAACGCACAGCGACAGTACCAGACGCTTCAATTGCTGCTAGATGCTCCGCTCCACGAACTTCAACACGCCCTTCACCATGAGACACAGCGATTGGCATACGCGAACCCGCCATACCATCGAAGAACACAGAATCTGACTTCTGAACTTCGACTAAACTAAAGCGCGCTTCAAAACGCTCAGATTCATTGCGTACGAATCTTGGCCATAGTTCTGCGCCTGGGATCAACTCTTTCAGGTTAGACAGCATTTGACAGCCATTACATACCCCTAGAGAGAAAGTATCTTCACGGTTGAAGAAACCTTCAAACTGATTGCGCGCTTGTTCATTGAACAAGATAGACTTCGCCCAGCCTTCCCCTGCACCCAATACGTCACCGTAAGAGAAACCACCACAAGCAACGAGACCTTGGTATTGGTCCAGAACAGCCTGACCAGTCAGGATATCGCTCATGTGGATATCGGTCGCTTCAAAACCTGCACGGTCAAATGCAGCCGCCATTTCAACATGAGAGTTAACGCCCTGCTCGCGCAGAATAGCCATTTTCGGCTTGGCGCCTGTCGCAATGTACGGAGCTGCAATATCTTCTTTGACATCGAAGCTCAATTTAACGTTGAGACCTGGGTCTGAGTTATCTTTCTTCGCTTCAAACTCTTGATCCGCACACACTGGATTATCACGCAGAGCCTGCATCTTATGGGTAGTTTCTGCCCAGATAGTACGCAGTTCAGTACGATTACGCTCAAGAACGACTGAATCACCAGACTTAATAACAAGCTCATCAGAAGCATCGACTGAACCGATCACATGTGAACAAGTTTCTAGACCATTTACTGCCAAGGTTGAAAGCACTGTGTCTAGGTCAGAATTTTTCACCTGAATCACGGCACCAAGTTCTTCGTTGAACAGAGCCGCAAGAGTATCGTCACCCAAGGCAGCGATGTCAGCATTGATACCACAGTGACCTGCGAACGCCATTTCGGCCAAAGTAACGAACAGACCACCGTCGCCTTTATCGTGGTAAGCCACAACTTGATCATTTGCAACAAGAGCCTGAATACCCTCGTAAAAACCTTTAAGTTGTGCTGCATTGTCTACATCAGCAGGTTTGTCACCAAGCTGCTTGTACACCTGTGCAAGCGCTGTTGCGCCTAGACGATTCTTACCATTACCCAAGTCGATAAGTACCAGGCTAGTGTCGCCTTTGTCAGTGCGAAGCTGAGGTGTAATCGTCTTACGAATATCCTCAACACGCGCGAATGCAGTGATAATTAGAGACAGTGGAGACGTCACTTCTTTCTGTTCACCGTTCTCTTCCCACTTGGTTTTCATTGACATCGAATCTTTACCGACTGGGATAGTCAGTCCAAGCGCCGGACATAGCTCTTCACCAACAGCCTTCACCGCTTCGTAAAGACCTGCGTCTTCACCTGGGTGGCCTGCTGGAGACATCCAGTTTGCAGACAATTTAATATGTTTGATGTCACCAATGTTGGTCGCAGCGATGTTCGTGATTGCTTCGCCCACCGCAAGACGAGCTGATGCACCAAAATCTAGTAGAGCAACTGGAGTGCGCTCACCCATTGACATTGCTTCACCGTGGTAAGTGTCGTAGCTTGCTGCCGTTACTGCGCAGTTTGCAACTGGAACTTGCCATGGACCAACCATTTGGTCACGAGCGACCAGACCTGTTACGGTGCGGTCACCAATCGTGATAAGGAACGTTTTTTCAGCCACTGTTGGTAAGCGTAGAACGCGCTCTACCGCATCATTTAGTTCAATACCTTGACGATCAATCGCTGGGTTGTTCACCTTCAGCGTTTTCGCGTCACGGTGCATCTTCGGCGTTTTACCTAGAAGAACATCCATTGGCATATCGATTGGTGTGTTGTCGAAGTGTGAATCTTCTAGCTTCAATTCACGTTCTTCTGTCGCGATACCAACAACAGCATATGGTGCGCGCTCACGCTTACAGATAGCATCAAATGCTGCCATATTTTCTGGTGCAACCGCTAATACATAACGCTCTTGCGATTCATTACACCAAATCTCTAATGGGCTCATACCCGGTTCATCATTTGGTACGTCACGTAGCTGGAAGATACCACCACGTTCACCGTCATCAACAAGCTCTGGAAGTGCGTTTGAGATACCGCCAGCACCAACATCATGAATAAAGGCGATTGGGTTTGCTTCGCCTAGCTGCCAACAGCGGTCGATCACTTCCTGACAACGACGCTCCATTTCTGGGTTTTCACGTTGAACTGATGCGAAATCGAGATCTTCGGCTGATTGACCAGATGCCATTGAAGACGCAGCACCGCCACCAAGGCCGATATTCATTGCAGGGCCACCAAGCACAATTAGGCTTGCTCCTACTGGGATTTCTTTCTTCTGTACATGCTCTTCACGGATGTTACCCATACCACCAGCAATCATTATTGGCTTGTGGTATCCACGGATCTCTTCACCTGCGTGAGAATTAACTTTCTCTTCGTAAGTACGGAAGTAACCAAGTAGGTTTGGACGACCAAATTCGTTGTTGAACGCCGCACCACCTAGAGGACCTTCTAGCATGATATCTAGAGCGTTAACGATACGACCAGGCTTGCCAAAATCGGTTTCCCAAGGCTGCTCAAAGTTTGGAATACGTAGGTTAGAAGTCGTAAAACCAACTAGACCTGCTTTTGGTTTACCACCGATACCAGTTGCGCCTTCATCACGGATTTCACCACCGGAGCCCGTAGATGCACCAGGCCAAGGAGAGATAGCCGTTGGGTGGTTATGTGTTTCCACCTTCATGAGAATGTGTGCTTTCTCATGGTTGTAGCCATACTGACGTGTTTCTGGATTAGGGAAGAAACGACCAACATCAGAACCCACCATAACCGCTGCATTATCTTTGTAAGCCGACAGCACGTTATCTGGTGTCACTTGATAAGTATTTTTGATCATTTTAAACAAAGACTTCTCTTGCTTGACGCCGTCGATTGTCCAGTCTGCATTAAAGATCTTATGGCGACAGTGCTCTGAGTTTGCTTGTGCAAACATCATCAGTTCGATGTCAGTTGGGTTGCGTTCAAGTTTGTTGACGAACGCATCGTAGAGATATTCAATTTCGTCATCAGCCAAAGCTAGGCCTAGGATAACGTTTGCTTTTTCAAGCGCATCACGACCACCTGCAATTAGGTCAACATCCGCGACTGGCGCAGGCTCAGCAACTTGGAACAAAGCTTGTGCAGAATCGAAATCAGTGAAAATGACTTCCATCATGCGATCATGAAGGATAGCTTTTAGCTCAACCAGTTGAAGTTCTGTAAGTTCGGTTGAGGATTCGATGTAGTAAGCCGTACCGCGCTCAAGGCGAACCACTTTGTCCAGACCACAGTTATTGGCGATATCCGTCGACTTTGACGACCAAGGAGAGATCGTTCCTGGGCGAGGAGTCACAAGCAGAAGCAAACCTTGTGGTTCATGCTCTTCAATTGTAGGACCGTAAGTCAGTAGTTTTTCAAGTTTCTCAACTTCAGACTCATCAAGATCAGCTGATAGTGCTGTAAAGTGAGCGAACTCTGCGTAGATGCCAGTTACTGGCAGACTTAGTTCACGACAAAGCTCTAGAAGCTTGTTAACACGAAATTCAGATAGAGCTGGGGAGCCACGAAAAATTCTCATGTGCTTAGGTCTCTTATGCAATTGGTTAAGGTCTATTGACCTGAGGTGATATTGGAATAAATTCAGTAAGTTAGGACATATCACTTCGAACTTATGCCGATTGCACCTCTCTGTTGCGAGCGCATTATATAGTAATTATTTTTGTGATGTAACACCAAAAGCAACCGTTTGCGTCATTTTTTTTGTCAAATTTGAGATACACCAAAATTCCTCATTACCAGAACAGTTATCCCGAAGCCTGACTGATTATCTTGCCTTGTCATGACACTTTGATATAAATGCCCTACTAGATGTATGAGAATGTCGTTAATGAAAAAGCATTATCTAAACCAACTTAAATCTGTGTGCGCGTTGCTATTCAGCGCCTTGGTGCTTTCTGGTTGCCAAATAGAATCCGAACCAAAGAGTGAGTTGGACTTAATTAAAGAACGTGGTGTATTGCGTGTTGGCACACTCAACAATCAACTTTCTTACTTTATCGGACCAGATGGCCCTGCTGGACTGGATTACGAACTTGCTCGTGAGTTTGCCAATGAACTCGGCGTCCAGCTTGAAATGAAACCGGCATACAGAATATCAAGCCTATACCCAGCACTGAAAAATGGTGAAATTGATATAATCGCAGCGGGCTTGAGCCAATCTCCAGAGCGTCTAAAACTCTTCCGCCCAGGGCCTGCCTACTACTACGTGAGTCAACAGCTTGTATACAAGAAAGGAAACTGGCGTCCAAGAAACCTTGAGCAGTTGCTTGAGAAGCAGGCTGAGCTTATTGAAGCCAATAGTGGTGAAGATGTACTGAGAATTGTCAGCGACTCTCATTTTAACCGCACACTAGCAACAATTCAGGCCGAACAGCCACAATTATCTTATGATATTGACCCAAATGCCGACGTAAATGATCTGCTTAAGCAGGTTTCCTCTGGAGAGCTGCGCTTTACTGTCGCGGACTCGGTAGAAATTTCGCTCTCACAACGAATTTACCCAGATATTGCCCTCGCCTTTGAACTGACAGAAGACCAACCCATCTCTTGGTTCTTGCGTCGTTCTCAAGATGAGAGCTTATACGGCTTGATCATAGAGTTCTTCGGGGCGGTTAATCAGTCTGGTCATCTCGCATCGCTTGAAGAGAAATACATTGGTCACATTGGCAGTTTTGACTATGTTGATACACGTGCTTTCATTCGTGCGCTAGACTCCAAACTACCGAAGTGGTCTCCACTATTTAAAAAGTATTCGGATGAGTTTGACTGGAGACTTGTAGCAGCTCTGGCTTATCAAGAGTCACACTGGAACCCTAAAGCTAAATCGCCAACGGGTGTACGTGGCATGATGATGTTGACTCTCCCTACGGCAAAAAGTGTGGGGGTGAACAATCGTCTCGACCCAGAGCAGTCGGTTCGTGGGGGCGTTGAGTACTTGCGCAGAATGGTGGCTCGAATTCCAGACTCGATCGATGAACATGAAAAAATTTGGTTTGCGCTGGCTTCCTATAACGTGGGTTATGGTCACATGATGGATGCACGTAGACTGACCAAGACGCAAGGTGGAAACCCAGATGCTTGGTCTGACGTAAAAGATCGACTGCCACTGCTGCGTCAGAAGAAATACTACAGCCAAACTCGCTACGGTTTTGCTCGTGGAGATGAAGCTCGCCGCTATGTTGAGAATATTCGCCGCTACTACCAGAGTATTATTGGACACGTCGAACAGCAGACGGTTGAAAATGGCGACATCAGCATTGATGATCTCGCGGTTATCCAACTGCCTGAAATGGAAGAGTCTGAAGAAAGCCTAAGCGCTGAAGATGAGTTAGAAACACTGGAATCTGAAGCCCTCGTCGAGCCATCAACTAATCAGTAGACACCCCATGTTTGAGTGCGCAGTTTTGGTTAAATTCTTCGCACTTAATCATTATTTACTCACTCAGAGATAATATCGTGTTCAAGATCACTTGCGAAGTTTCTTGGAATTGTAACAATTGCGAGGTATAAGACGTTTATCGTCACATAATCAATTGCTTCTCTGCACTTGAGAGTTTGATTAAACATTAACCAAAACAGGAGGTTGTTTTATGCTTAGACGTAAAATGCAGTCAAAACGCCTTAACAAGACCGTTGCTGCAAATCGCCGTAAGCGCATGCTGAGTAACAACAAGAAAAAGGTGATCGCACGTCACCGCGCCTTTATGCAATTAATTATTGCCGCATAACCCCGCATAGCAAACATCTTAACCACAAGATGTTTGCTTATGACCCGCTTTCCTTCAGTCTTTTTTGTCTCTGCTTGTTTCGTCCATTTGCTCTAAGCGTATTGCCTGACGTTGCTGTTTCTTCTCTTTGCGTCGACGTTTAAAGAACGCTTGTAACTGAGACCGGCACTCCTCTTCAAGCACCCCTTGTTCAACATCTGCATAATGGTAAGCGGCTTGATGCTCAAACAAGTTGAGAACCGTTCCTGCCGCACCAGCCTTAAGATCAGGTGCACCAAAAACGATTCGCTTGACGCGACTATGTAATAACGCTCCCGCACACATAGGACATGGCTCTAACGTTACATACAGTGTGGTATCGAGTAGTCGATAGTTCTGCAACACATGGCCCGCCTTACGAATAGTCTGCATCTCAGCGTGCGCGGTAGCATCATGCTGGCCAATAGACTCATTCCAGCCTTCCGCAATAACTTTACCCTCTTTGACTAAGACCGCACCAACAGGCACTTCTCCCTTTGCTTCGGCAAGCTCAGCAAGCTCGATAGCGCGGCGCATAAACAGTTCATCTTGAGGGGTAAATTGAGAATCTGACACAGAGAACTCCAAAATCTAGCATAGCGGCTGTGGGCTGGTGATTTTACTCAAAGAGTGAGTGATCTGAAAGGAGAACTCTCTATTTGTCTGGTTTATCGCCGAAACGAAAAAGCGCCGGTCTTTCAACCAGCGCTTTATTAAATGTTACTAAACAATCTCAGCGTTCTTACATGCTGTAAGTGTATGGAGCTTGGATACCTAGAGGGATACCTAACATCCAGTAGACAACTAGGAAGATTGACCAACCGATCAGCATTGCAATCGAGAATGGCATCATTAGAGATGCAAGTGTACCGATCCCTGTCGACTTCACGTAACGTTGACAGTAAACCACGACTAGCGGGAAGAATACCATCAGAGGTGAAATGATGTTAGACACCGAGTCACCAACACGGTAAGCCGCTTGAGATAGCTCAGGAGAGATACCGACAGCCATTAGCATTGGAACTAGGATTGGACCAATCAGAGCCCACTTCGCTGACGCAGAACCAATAAGTAGGTTTACAGATGCAGTCAGTAGAATCATACCAATGATTGTTGCTTCACCCGGTAGGTTCATGGCTTTTAGGCCTTGAGCACCGTAAAGCGCTAGCATAGTACCGATGTTTGACTGAGCGAACGCCGATAGGAACTGTGCACAGAAGAACGACATGACAATGTACGCACCCATTGTAGACATAGTGTCAGCCATCGCTTTAATGATGTCGTTACTTGTCTTGAACGTACCTGAAACACGGCCATATACGTAGCCTGGGATGATAAACAGAATAAAGATCAGCGGAACAATCGATTTCATCAGCGGTGCAGAGAACGCCGTAATCTCACCAGCTGGAGAACGTAGTGCTGAATTCTCAGGAATGATCGCAGCGATAAGTAGCGCGATGCCCGCCATCATAGCCCAACCAGCGTAACGGAACGCTTTTGATTCTAGCTCTGAGAAAGAACCAAGATCTGGTGCTTTTTCAGCATCTTCGTCGATAGGTGTATTTGCTAGACGAGGTTCGATGATTTTCTCTGTCACGTACCAACCGATAGCAACAATGATCACTGAAGATAGGCCAGTAAAGAAGATGTTTGCTAGTGGGTTTACTACATATTCTGAATCGAGAACCTGAGCCGCAGTCTGTGTAAAGCCAGCAAGTAGCGGATCAATACCTGAAGGAATGAAGTTAGCTGAGAAGCCACCCGACACACCCGCAAACGCTGCCGCGATACCCGCTAGAGGGTGACGACCTGCCGCGTGGAAAATAATACCACCTAGTGGAATAACCAGAACGTAGCCCGCATCTGCCGCTGTGTGCGAAACGATCGCAACCAGAATTAGCATTGGAGTCAGCAGCTTCGCTGGAGTGAAGTTAAGCATCTTCTTAAGGCCAGTTGTAATAAAACCAGAAGAGTCAGCAACACCAACACCTAACATCGCGACTAACACGATACCTAGTGGTGCAAAACCAGTAAAGGTTGTCACCATATTCGCGAGAAAGCTTGCTAAAGATTCGCCAGTCAAAAGGTTTTTAATTTCAAGAGCTTCACCCGAACGTGGATTGATCAGGTCAAATGTAACGTTGGAGAGCAACGCTGACGCAGCCCAAGTAATAACAAGTGCCCAGAAAAATAAAATGGCAGGATCTGGGATCTTGTTACCTGCGCGTTCGATAAAGTTTAAGAAGCGATCCATCCCACTCGGCTTCGAGGATGGTGCCTTATTTACTGCTTGGTTACTCATGGTAACTCCATATGTGATGTTGTTGCCTAAGGCTTCTTGTAATTGTTTTGTCAGCCTATGATTCGACTGTCATTCTATAAAATAGCCTTACTAAAAGCACAAGATTCTGTGTATTTTTCCATAATTGGAGACATATTTTGCAAAAACACCATTAACGTGCAACAAAGCCAATACAAATACCCATCACGACATGAAACAATTTTGAAACCAAAACGTAAAACATAGATCTCGCTTTTGAGTTTTGAGCGCTAATACGACATGGATATGAAACTAATGCAACATGCATATTGTTAATCAGAAAACATCGTCTTCAGGGTAACCATTTGGGGCTGACCTAGTCGGTCATTCCATTCAACATACACTTCGACTTGTTTAAGGTTTACTGAAGATGGCCACGACATACTCTGAATTTGCCACGCCAATTGGAATTTTGAGTGTGAGCTGGAATCGGTGCCGCTAGCTAATGAACTCACACCTAGAAAACCAGCGTGACGTCTTAGCCGCTCGGTTTTCTGCTCTGCGATACTTAATGCTGTCACGCTATCCACCGCAAACTCGGCTCTCTGCTCTATGTATACCTGAAGTTGCACCAACGCCAATGAAGTCATTCCACTTAGCAACATCGTAATAAGAACTTCGATAAGGCTAAAGCCAGTTTGCCTATTCCGCATTCCAACCTCCATTTAGCCAGCGAATCACAGTGTTTTCCGCGTTAGGATGGATTATTACAGACTGTATGGTCTCATCAGTGGTTTGCTCACCATAATAAAAACGCCTGCTGATACCATAATTTCGCCTTGTAGCCCGAATAACAAAACGTTGGCTGCCTAGCGGCTCAATCAATAACTCATCTAATTCCATCGCTGTCAGACAATCATTGAACAGCTCCTCTCTTTCTACAGGCGATGATAGAACTAGCACATCCGGGTGTCGCTTTATTCGGGCAAAGGCACACTCGATTCCCCCTTCAACTAACCAGTGTGTTTGACTTAATCTAATCTGATTCTGTGCCTGTTTAATGTGAAAAAATACCCCTCTAAAAAGCCCCATAGACACACCTAAAGCCGCTGTCAGTAACACGCTACTCAAAATTAATGTCACTATGCCTTTCTGCTTCACTAATCGTTCCTTACTCGCACAGTTATCTGAGAGGAGTAATTTACCTCCGGCGCTTGAGTTAGCTGACCGGCTAAGCGAACAGAAACAAGCTGACTAGCACTTGCGTGTTCACTAGTGACTTCCGTTGAGACTTCGAATTCAGAGACAGAGATAAGTTTGGGATCGAAGAGGCTATAACAGTTACCAAGTAAACCTGATTCAGCCGCTGAAGCGATACCTAAAGGTGCAGACGTATGCTTCTCGCATATTTTCAGCTGACCGACTAACGAAGTGGTTGAAACGTAATACTTAAAAAATACATTGCGAAATAGCTCTTCAGCAGAAGACGCCGCTCGATAGACATAACCAAGCTGTTGACTGTCAGGATTCACATAGATGGTTTTGGTACTACCAACAAGCCTAACCGATACTCCTCGTGCATCATTGAATCCTGCACGTTTTATATCCTGCTTAATGTGCAGCATGACACTTTCTATACTGTCGACAAGAAGTAAACGCTCACCTCTATGCTCAGTAATTTGCAGACTTGCCAAAAGAATTGAGCTGACGACACCTAACGTCATCACGCCCATTAATGACGCCACCAGTATTTCAATCATTGTCGAACCATACTGAGTGTTGTTGCTAACATGCCGCATAACCAAAACGCTCGGCTCCTTCAGCACAAACCACCACCCTATTGGCAAAAAATGAACTCTTTAGCCGCAACTTATGATCGCTTTCCCCCTCGACATAGAATTCAAAACTGCCGTTCTCGACTCGACCGCGTACCCCATAAAATCGGATTCTGTCTCTAGTGTAATTCCAACTCAGTTTTATCGAAGCAAACGTGCGACCGTCAATTAAGAGTATGGTTTCCCCACTGTCGACAACCTGTGAATCCGTCAAGGTTATTCGCCATAACCCCGCTTGCTGTTCAGAACCGAGGTCAGTAATGTGAACCCAGAGATCTTGATTCCTTGCGATCGCCTCAGAACGGCTCTGCATCATAAACCCCTTTAGCTCATTCGCCACACGCTTCATCTGAAGAGCATGACTCATCTGCAACATACTCGGAATTGCTGCTGACATGAGTAAGGCCATTAAAATCAGCCAAATGAGTAGCTCAATCAGAGTAAAGCCGAGAGACGTTTTCCACTTCATCATGTAAATCAATGTCTATGCACAACCATTCTTGAAGTGACCTTAACAGTCAATAAGATTATGAAAATAAACAAATAATAAGACTAGAAGCAGATTCAAATGACGTATTCAAAAACGAGCAACATTAGACCAAGGGGTATGACATTGATCGAGTTATTAGTCGTCGTCATGCTGGTAACCATTTTTGCCTCGATTCTCTATCCAAACTATCAGAGCCAAATTCTCAAGGCACATCGCGCTGCAGCCATTAGCGACTTGGCGAAAATTCAGCTCGAACTGGAGCGTCAGTATCGGGGAAGTTACGCATTGGCAGCCGAAAATGTGCTGCCAGATGGCGACTGCACTTGGTGTAAAACCAATGCCCGTCAGTTTTCTTTCTCGATATCAGCGACAGAAAACCGCTACATCATAAAAGCCCACCCAACTCACTCTCAGACGAGCGACGAGTGCGGTGGAGAAAGGTACCAATCCCTCAGCCTAAATCAGGCTGGAGAGTACAGCCCGATAAAATGCTGGCAATAAAAAAGCCTGCGCGGAGGCAGGCTTTTACAGTTGAATAAAACCATTAGCTGGTTAGGTCATCAAAGAACTTTTTCACTCCGTTGAAGAAGCCTTCAGACTTAGGCTTGTGCTTTGTCGCAGCTTCACCACCACATGATTCTTCAAACTCTTTAAGCAGCTCTTTTTGACGAGAACTTAGGTTAACTGGCGTTTCCACGACAAGCTTAACGATAAGATCACCAATACCGCCACCGCGAACACCCTTAACACCTTTACCACGCATACGGAACATACGACCGGTTTGAGTTTCTGACGGTACTTTCAGATTAACACGACCATCCAGTGTAGGGACTTCAACCTCTCCGCCTAGCGCTGCCATAGTAAAGCTAACAGGAACTTCACAGTACAAGTTGTTGCCGTCACGTTCGAAGATATGGTGCTCTTTCACGTGAACCTGAACGTATAGATCACCGGCTGGTGCACCCATTTCTCCAGCTTCACCCTCACCAGACAAGCGGATGCGATCACCTGTGTCCACGCCTGCAGGAATCTTAACATTAAGAGTTTTGGTTTTCTGTTTGCGACCTTGACCATGACATACGTTACATGGGTCTTTGATGATCTTACCTTTACCATGACAGGTAGGACAGGTTTGTTGAACCGCGAAGAAACCTTGGCGCATTTGCACTTGGCCGTGGCCGTGACAGGTACCACATGTCTCAGCAGAAGTGCCTTTCTTAGCACCGCTACCTTCACAAGAGTCACAGTGAACAAGTGTAGGGACATCAATTTCTTTCGAGACACCACGAACCGCTTCTTCTAGCGACAACTCCATGTTGTAGCGTAGATCTGCACCACGCTGCGCACGTTGCTGACCACCGCCACGACGACCACCACCAAAGATATCGCCAAATACGTCACCAAAGATGTCACCGAAATCTGCGCCGCCGCCACCAAAGCCGCCACCGCCCATACCACCTTGTTCAAAGGCCGCATGACCATACTGGTCGTAAGCTGCTTTCTTTTGTGGATCGAGCAGGATTTCATACGCTTCTTTTACTTCTTTAAACTTATCTGCGGCGCTCTCATCACCCTGATTGCGATCCGGGTGGAACTTCATTGCTAGGCGCTTGTACGCCTTTTTAATATCACGCTCTGATGCATCGCGGCTTACGCCTAATACTTCGTAAAAATCACGTTTTGACATGTTTCTCGTCACCAAATTTATTACTGCAAACGGTCAACACCGCTTGGTGTTATATCGATCTAACTAATGGCTCTGAATTTTAACGACTTCGCGCTAAAAAGACACTTTTAGTTAGATGGACATAATTTACAAACATACGGGCGTATGAGTTTCCTCAAACGCCCGCATCATATTCAAGTTAAATCAGATTCAAGAATTACTTCTTGTCTTCTTTCACTTCTTCGAACTCTGCGTCAACTACGTCGTCATCTTTCTTAGACTGTTCACCAGCGTCACCTGCTTGTTGAGCTTGTGCTTGCTGTTGAGCAATTTCCATTAGCTTCTGAGCCGCAGCCATAAGCGCTTGTACTTTAGCATCAATCGCTTCTTTGTCTTCGCCTTTACGAGCGTCTTCTAGTTCAGAGATCGCTGCTTCAATCTTCTCTTTCTCTTCAGCTGGTAGAGCGTCACCCGCTTCTTCTACTTGCTTACGAGTACCGTGAATCATTTGGTCAGCTTGGTTACGAGCACTTGCTAGTTCTTCGAACTTCTTGTCCGCTTCTTTGTTAGCTTCTGCTTCTTGAACCATTTTCTCGATTTCTTCATCGCTCAGACCGCCAGAAGCTTGGATAGTGATCTTCTGTTCTTTACCAGTCTGCTTATCTTTCGCTGATACGTGAAGGATACCATCCGCATCTAGGTCGAAAGTTACTTCAATTTGTGGCATGCCACGTGGCGCAGGCTGAATGCCTTCTAGGTTAAATTGACCTAGAGACTTGTTGTACATTGCTTGCTTACGCTCACCTTGAAGCACGTGAATAGTTACCGCGTTCTGGTTGTCTTCTGCTGTAGAGAAAACTTGGTTCGCTTTAGTTGGGATAGTCGTGTTCTTCTCAACGAGTTTAGTCATTACGCCGCCCATAGTCTCAATACCTAGAGACAGAGGAGTAACGTCTAGTAGAAGTACGTCTTTCACTTCACCAGCAAGTACACCACCCTGAACTGCAGCACCCATTGCTACTGCTTCGTCTGGGTTAACGTCACGACGCGCTTCTTTACCAAAGAACTCAGCAACCTTAGCTTGAACCATAGGCATACGAGTCTGACCACCAACTAGGATTACGTCAGTGATATCGTTAACCGATAGGTCAGCATCTGCTAGAGCAACTTTTAGCGGCTCAAGTGAGCGTTGTACTAAGTCTTCAACTAGAGATTCTAGTTTCGCACGAGTCACTTTAACGTTCATGTGCTTAGGACCAGTCGCATCCGCAGTAACGTAAGGTAGGTTTACGTCAGTTTGAGTCGTAGAAGAAAGCTCAATTTTCGCTTTTTCTGCCGCTTCTTTAACACGCTGCATTGCTAGAGGATCTTTCTTAAGATCGATACCTTGCTCTTTCTTGAACTCATCCACTAGGTAGTTAATCATGCGGTTATCAAAGTCTTCACCACCTAGGTGTGTGTCACCGTTAGTTGCTAGAACTTCGAATGTTTTCTCGCCTTCAACTTCATCAATCTCAATGATAGAGATATCGAAAGTACCACCACCAAGGTCGTATACCGCGATAGTGCGGTCGCCGCCAGACTTGTCTAGACCGTAAGCTAGAGCTGCTGCTGTTGGTTCGTTGATGATACGTTTAACTTCTAGACCTGCGATACGGCCAGCATCTTTAGTTGCTTGACGCTGAGCATCGTTAAAGTAAGCAGGTACTGTGATAACTGCGCCAGTTACTTCCTCACCTAGGAAGTCTTCAGCCGTTTTCTTCATTTTCTTAAGTACTTCAGCAGAAACTTGAGGAGCTGCCATTTTTTGGCCTTTCGCTTCTACCCAAGCATCACCGTTGTCAGCCTTAACAATTTTGTATGGCATGATTTCGATGTCACGTTGTACTTCTTCGTCTTCAAAACGACGACCGATCAAACGCTTGATTGCAAATAGCGTGTTTTCTGGGTTAGTAACTGCTTGACGTTTCGCAGGTTGACCTACTAGCGTCTCACCGTCTGTGTATGCAATTACTGATGCTGTGGTACGCTCACCCTCTGCGTTTTCAATTACGCGTGGTTGGTCGCCGTCTAGTACAGCAACACATGAGTTTGTAGTACCTAAGTCAATACCAATGATTTTACCCATCAGGCTATCTCCGAATAAATTTCTATTTTCGTTTTGCTATATCCCCTATGTGGGGGATCGAGAATCGGGTTTCAACCCTTGCTCACAAACAAAAATAATTATGTTTGCTTCTCTTATGCCCAATAGATAAGGGCGCCAAATCTCTTTTCAAGGGACAAAACAAAAAAAAATAGAAAAAGATTAGATAAATGAGCAGGAGCAAGAATGAAATATAAAAAAGCGAGGCACTTGGCCTCGCTCTACTTTCATCAATTAAGATTACGCGTTGTTTGCTTGAGCTGGTTTCACTTCTGCTTCTACTTCATCTTTACCGATTTCGCCTTCGCTTGTTGCAACAATGGTGTTCACCGCTGTGTCACCTACTACGTTTGAAGAGGTACAGAACATATCGTTGATACGGTCAACCGCTGCGATAATTGCTAGACCTTCTGGTGGAAGACCTAGTTGGTGAAGTAGAACACCAACCATAACAACACCGCCACCTGGTACACCACCCGCACCAATCGATAGAAGCAGGATAGTTAGACCTAGAGTAAACACATCTGCTGTATTGATAGGCTGACCAAATGCGTTAGCGACGAAGATAGTTGCCAATGCGATGTAAATAGACACACCAGACATGTTCATCGTTGCACCTAGTGGTACACCAAAACCTGCAACCGATTTAGAAACGTTTAGTTTCTCAGTTAGGGTGCGCATTGTTACTGGAATCGTTGCGTTAGAGCTTGCTGTTGATAGTGAGAACAGAACCTGCTCACGCGTCGCACGTAGGAATGCCTTTGGAGACGTCCCCGTTGCAATGCCTACCGCCATTGGGTAGAAGATGAAAATCCAGAATACTAGCATTGTTACAACGAGTGCTACATAGCCCGCAACAGACATAAGCGTGTTTGCGTCTAGAGTCGCGCCTAGTTGAATCATCAGAGCGAATACACCGTATGGTGCTAGGCTCATGACGAGACCAACAAGCTTCATCATAATTTCATTAGCCATCTTGAAGGTACGGATAGCAGGGCCACCGCGTGAATCAAGCGCTTGAATAGCAAGTCCAGTCAGAATCGCCATGAAGATGATTTGTAGCATGTCACCGTTAGCAAAAGCCTGTACAGGGTTGCTTGGTACAATGTTGACGACTAGAGAGAAAATATCTGGTGTTTCAGTTGTCGTTAGCTTAACGCTCTCTGAGATAGTACCAGCTAGGTTGGCATCAGCACCTGGTTGGAAAATCATACCAACGGTCAGAGCTGCTGCGATCGCGATAATGGTGTTGATAATGTAAAGAGCAAAAGTTTTACCACCAAGACGACCAAATGCGGTGATGTCTTTTAGATCGACAATACCACATACGATTGATACATATACTAAAGGCACTACAAGTAGTTTGATCAACGATACAAACATACCACCAGCGCCTTCAGCGGCACCAAGAAGGTAAGTATCAAAAATAGCAATTCCACTAAATAAGTACTGGATTGCCGTACCGATCAGAAGACCAGCAAACAAGCCTACAAAAATCTTGCTTGAAAGCGATTTATCCATCATCCATCTCCAGAATGTTGTGTTTATTAATTATGTTTTTATAGATTATTCCGCCACGTTTCATAGTGGAGTTCGCACATAATACACACTGAAGTTACAAAATAAAGCCTTTGTTTACGATAATGTTACAAACTTCTAATCAGAAATTAATTTTCGGTTACACTTTTATCTAAGGATAATTCACTAAATCAACACCTTGTGTGGCAGTATGAAATCCGGTTTTAACCATAAAAAAAGAGAGGCTACGCCTCTCTTTTGATACAAAAGTCGTTCTACAGGTCAGAATTTACTTAGCAACCATTACCATTGCAGGGCGCACTACACGACCGTTCAGTTCATAACCTTTCTGCATTACAAACATGACTGTGTTTGATTCATGATCTGGACTTTCTTGAATCGACATCGCTTGATGCAATTCAGGGTTGAACGTTTCGCCTTCAGGATTGATCTCTTTCAAACCAAACTTAGAAACGGTATCGACAAACGTTTTATGCGTCAGCTCAACACCTTCAAGAAGTGGTTTAATCACTTCATTTTCAGTATCTGCGGCTTGAATCGCACGCTCTAGGTTATCGATAACAGGGAGTAACTCTTCCGCGAACTTGTTTAGTGCGTACTTACGAGCCTTATCGATCTCAGTTTCAGTGCGACGACGCATGTTTTCAACTTCAGCTTTAGCACGAAGAACGCTATCTTGCTGCTCTTTAACTTTAGCTTCACTCGAAAGCAACGCAGCTTCTAGTTGAGCGATCTTTGCCTCTTGCTCGTCTAGTTCTGTTTCCTCTTCGTTCCACTCGATATCAGCGTCAGTGCCTACAACTTCCGCTTCTAGCTCTGCTTGCTGTTGTAGTTCTTCATCTTTGATTTTGTTTTCTTCGTTGCTCATGATATCTCCAGACTTCATATTTATTGGCACCCAACACTTCACGTTTATCGTATCGGAATACACAAAAACTCGCATAAATTGCTAACTTGCCATTATTATGGGGATGAAGATTGTCGAATCAAGCCTATTTGGTGCGGAAAACCTATGAAAAAACCTTTTGAAGTGATCGCCATCATTGGTAAACCCAGAGATCAGCAAGCAATAGCAACGCATAAAGAGCTCTATACCTGGCTTCAAGCTGAAGGTTATAAGGTGTATATCGATGACCGTCTTTGCGAGATTCTCGACGATATTCCTAAGGATGACTTCGCCAGTCTGATACAACTTGGCCGCATTGCCGACCTTGCCATTGTCGTCGGTGGTGACGGAAACATGCTCGGCGCCGCACGAGTGCTATCACGATTCGATATCTCAGTGATCGGAGTAAACCGCGGTAATCTCGGCTTCCTAACCGACCTCAACCCAGAGGATTTCCAGACGGCGCTAAAGAAAGTGCTTGCTGGTGAGTTTATTGAAGAGCAACGATTCTTACTCGAAGCTGAAGTCCATCGCCACGGGCAAGTAAAAAGCCACAACGCAGCACTGAATGAAGCCGTACTCCACCCCGGCCAAGTGGCACATATGATTGAGTTTGAAGTCTACATTGATGAGAGCTTTGCCTTCTCACTTCGAGCTGATGGTCTGATCGTATCAACCCCTACCGGTTCAACGGCCTATTCTCTATCCGGTGGTGGGCCAATCTTATCTCCAAGCTTGAATGCTATTTCACTCGTTCCGATGTTCCCACATACACTATCAAGCCGACCACTAGTGGTTGACGGAAACCGCCGAATCAAATTGGTTGTGGCGCCAGATAACCGCGGAACCCAAGAAGTCGGCTGTGATGGTCAGGTTTCACTTCCAGTCTCTCCTGGCGATGAAGTACACATCTATCAAAGCCCCAATATTCTCAAACTCATCCATCCAAAAGACTATAGCTACTATCATGTGTTACGAAACAAGCTGGGATGGTCGAGCAGATTGTTTTAAATAACTAGCAATATTGGAGGGTTGGCGTAGCGCGTCAGCCCTTTTTTGTTTAGCCGGGTGGATTTATTGCATCTCCTACGAAACAAATTCTTTCTAGATATCCGGCAGCGAAGTTCGCGCTTGCTCACAAAAATTTTCACCAGCATCTTTACTGTATAAAGAAACAGTATATACTGTTTTCTTATACAGTATTGTTCATTTAAACAGGTACATAAAATGCTGGCTCATCTAAGTGTTAATAATTTCGCAATTGTTAAGTCTCTACAGCTAGAGCTATCCAAAGGAATGACAACCATCACTGGCGAAACGGGCGCAGGTAAGTCCATCGCGATAGATGCTCTCGGGTTATGTTTAGGGGGGCGCGCTGAAGCCGGCATGGTACGTCAGGGAGAAGAGAAAACAGAAGTCAGTGCTGCTTTCTCCCTAGAGAACAATATCAACGCAACGCGCTGGTTGGAAGACAATGATCTTCTCGACGGTAGCGACTGCATTTTACGCCGCATTATCAGTAAAGAAGGTCGTTCACGTGCGTTCATCAATGGCAGCCCAGTTCCTCTTTCGCAACTCAAATCTTTGGGCCAGTTATTGATCAACATCCATGGTCAACATGCACACCATCAATTGATGAAGAGCGAGTATCAGATGGCAATGCTTGATCAGTATGCAGGTCACACTGCGCTGCTGAAAAGCACACGCAATGCCTACCAAGCATGGCGACAAGCCGACAACAATCTCAAACAACTAAAAGAGAACAGCGCTACTAACCTAGCGCAAAAACAGCTCTTGGAATACCAAATCAAAGAGCTAAACGAACTCTCTCTTGGCGAGGATGAATATGAACAACTCGAACAAGAACACAAACGCCTATCCAACAGCGGCGAGCTTGCCTCAACCTGTCAGCAAGCTATCGAGCTTATTTACGAAGGTGAAGAAGTTAACGCGCTTGGTATTTTGCAATCAGCCAATCACTCCCTAATCCAACTAGCGGAACTGGACGAAAAACTGGCTGAGCTGCCAAATATGATTGCAGAAGCGATAATTCAGCTAGAAGAAGCGAACAGTGAGCTGCGAAACTACCTCGATTGTATTGATGTCGACCCTGCACGTATGGCTTACGTTGAAGAACGTTTTTCTAAAGTTATGTCGATGGCTCGCAAACATCATGTATTACCCGAAGAACTGTTCGCCCACCATCAAGACCTTCTCGCGCAGATTGAAGCATTAGATTGTTCTGATGAGCGTCTAGAAGAGCTTGAGCAAGAAGTTAGCGATAAATACCAGTCATTTTTAACCTCTTCAGAGAGGTTAAATAAATCGCGTAACCGCTATGCCAAAGAGCTAAACAAACTGATCACAGCTAGCATGCATGAACTTAGCATGGAAAAAGCTCAGTTCCAGATTGAAGTCAGCAGCGAAGGAACTCACCCATCACCACTGGGTATGGACAGTGTTTGTTTTGTTGTATCAACAAACCCAGGTCAGCCAATGCAACCTATCGCCAAAGTTGCTTCAGGTGGCGAACTGTCACGAATTTCTTTGGCTATTCAGGTCATCACCGCACAGAAGGTGGATACACCAAGTCTTATATTTGATGAAGTAGACGTTGGCATCAGCGGACCAACCGCGGCGGTAGTTGGTAAAATGCTGCGTAAATTGGGTGAATCAACCCAAGTGCTATGTGTTACCCACTTACCGCAAGTGGCAGGTTGTGGTCATCAGCAGCTATTTGTGGCCAAACAAACCAAAGCAGGTAAAACAGAAACTCAAATGCGCCGCCTAGATGATGAACAACGCGTTACCGAACTAGCACGACTACTTGGAGGAAGTGAAATCACTGACTCTACACTCGCCAATGCCAAAGAACTCTTGATCGCTGCATAACCCCTCCTCTAACGAGCCAGATTTATCTTTTTTGATAAATTTTGGCTCTAGTTTGCAACCAAATTCAAAAATCATGGTCTGAAACAATTCAAAATGCTCACAGCTTTTTACTTTGGCGCTTAGCTTGTTTATTATCGGCTGAGTTTAAATTTTATCTGTTACAAGAATTTTAAGTATGCAATTTAAAAAGTGGCTTATCGCTGTACCACTCGCTATGACAATGCTGACAGGCTGCTCCCTTCTCGAAAAGCTGGTATACCGTATTGATATCAACCAAGGCAACTATGTTGAGCAAAGTGCAGTCGAACAGTTGAAGTTTGGTATGACCAAAGAACAAGTACGCTACGTTATGGGTTCACCAATGCTAGTCGAGAACGGCTACCCAGATACATGGTATTACATCTACCACCACACCGAAGGCCATAACGACTCAGTACAAAAAAATCTCATCGTCAATTTCAATGACAACGGTCAGTTGGTTGACGTTGCTGGTGACTTCCCTGCGAGCTCAGACTTCTTCGAAAGCATCAACTAGCAAAAAGCGGGAAAATTTTTGAAGGGTTGGCAGTCAGTGCCAACCCTTTTTGTTTTTGAGGGAGTCGTTTGAGAACGAAGCTCGTTTTCCCTAAGCCTCTTTCCTGAGCGGATTTTTCTTACCGCCAGTAACAGGGTCAGCACTTCCAGCCGCTTTCGCCTGTTCAGCTCTTTTGCGACGAATTTCTTTTGGATCAGCGAGTAGCGGGCGATAAATCTCAATACGATCTTTATCCTGAACAGTTGAATCCAACTTAACGTTGCGACTAAACACACCGACCTTGTTCTTGCTTAAGTCGATTTCTGGGTACAACTCAAGTACACCAGACTGTGCGATGATCTCTTCAACTGTCATCGCTCCTTTAACCACCAGCGTAAATATACGCTGTTCATGAGGCAGTGCGTATACCACCTCAACATGAATCATGTCTGACTCAATACTCATAAGCTACGTAAACCTGTTTTGCGCGCTTGGTAAATGCATTAACCATATTGTTGGTCAGCTCGTTAAACACCTTACCAAAGGCCATTTCAATCATCTTGCTTGAAAACTCAAATTCCAGCTTCAATTCAACTTTGCACGCTTTTTCATCTAAAGGGGTAAAAAACCAGCCGCCTTTCAGCGCTTTAAATGGCCCATCAACCAAATTCATGATGATAGCCTCACCCTTAACTAACTCATTAGAAGTCGTGAACGTTTTACTAATCCCTGCTTTTGCAACATCAACAGAAGCGACCATCGCGTCTGAGCTCGATTCAATCACACGTGAACCCGAGCACCCTGGCAAAAATTCTGGGTAACTCGCCACATCATTCACCAGATCGAACATCTGTTCTGCACTAAATGATACCAACGCAGAACGGCTGACTTGCTTCATATTGACTCCTCATAACATCCGCCTGAACCTCAAGCATGGTGCAATTTTACTTTTATTTGCACTAAGCGCAAATAAAGGGATTTCCTAAGTCAAATCCTAGCCGTATAATGCACCCACTATGGTAAAGAAAAAATCCAAACAAAAAGCGGGTAGCAATACCATCGCTGTCAACAAGAAAGCTCGCCACGAATATTTTATCGATGATGAAATAGAAGCAGGTATGGAGCTTCAAGGCTGGGAAGTTAAGTCACTTCGTCAGGGCAAAACTAACATCGCAGAAAGCTACGTGTTTATGCGCGATGGTGAAGCCTTTGTTAGTGGCATGACTATTACTCCGTTAAACCAAGCGTCTACTCACGTGGTGGCTAGCCCTACCCGCGTTCGTAAACTGCTGCTTAGTCGTCGTGAACTCGACAACCTAATGGGTCGTATTAACCGTGAAGGTATGACTCTGGCTGCACTATCACTCTATTGGTCACGTTCTTGGGTCAAGATGAAGATTGGTGTCGCCAAAGGTAAGAAACTGCACGACAAACGTGATGATCTTAAAGAAAAAGATTGGGCACGCGAAAAAGCGCGCGTAATGAAGAGCTCACTGCGCTAATATTGAGCACTTAAACGCACAAGTCTAGACAGGTAACACTTTTCTGGTACTATGCGAAGAACACTTGGGGCTGATTTAGGATTCGACAGGAATTTTGCAGTCTGAGGTGCATGCCGTGGGGCGGTTGGCCACGTTAAAAGCCGCAAAAAAATAGTCGCAAACGACGAAAACTACGCACTAGCAGCTTAATACCCTGCTCAGAGCTCTCTCGCCCTAGCTTCCGCACGTAAGACGGGGACCAACGAGGGATCAAACCCAAACGCGCTAGCCCGGATTCTCCCGCCTGAGAGATGAACGGCGAATTATAATTCAGGATAGTCACTTACTGGCGTGTCGGTTCGCAGGTACTTGGTGAATTTAAAGATCGACTAAGCATGTAGTACCAATGATGAATGGTTTTTGGACGCGGGTTCAACTCCCGCCAGCTCCACCAAACGTTTGGAAAGGGCGATAACTCAAAGAGTTATCGCCCTTTTTGTATTTTAACAATCAATATCTGAGCTGCTTGTACTAAAAATTGGTACTAAATATAGGGCAACGACTTGCTGGTCAATATTCTTTATGGTGCCTGTCCTTGTTATTTTGCTTGTTGCTCTTCACTTTTTATAGAGACAAATCGTGTTTTGGGTCTGGATACAGCTTCGCAAATGGCCTCTGCGTCATTAGCATCGTTCTTCTCATTTTGTCGATATGGAATAACGAACTTGGATGCCATTATCTTAGGATTATGTCCGAGCTTACGTAGCTCTCTTGCCCAATAGTGTGCACCAGAGCATGCTTCCATACCAATGATACAGGGTGGTAGATTGGCGAATGTGTCTAAGAGTTTGTTTCTTTTGACAGTTTTTCGTAGGATGCACTTGCCATATGCATCAACGCCGTGAATACTGAACACATTCTTGGCGAGATCAATGCCAATAGTTTTAATGTTGGACATGATAACCTCCAGTTCTTCAGCGTGTACTGAGTCAGTATGGCACGCGGAGTTTCAGGGAGAGGGAGTCCATATCATTCGTTATGTGACTTAGGGAGAACTCTGTATGGAAAGTGTTAATATTCGGGACGTAGAACAAAAGGATATTTCAGACGTTCAAAAATATATATCTGAACCATCTTTAAGTGATATGAGCAATATTCCATCCCCATATCCTGAAAATGGTGCAGAGATATGGTTTAACCATGTCCAGAGTTTGATTTCGGAAAATCGCGCTAGAATTTTTGTGATCGAGTTAGGTAAAGAGTTTGCGGGTGTCATAGCTATGAATGCTCTGAGCTTACATGAGTCTAAGGCTAATTTTGACTATTGGGTTCGCCTCGATTTGCAAGGAGAAGGTATAGCATCAAAAGCTTTAGGGTTTGCCGTAGAAGAGGCTAAGCGCATGGGGTTGAAAACGCTATATAGTGGGTGTTTGGTTCGTAATGTAGCTTCCCAGAGAGTTTTAAAGAATAATGGTTTTTCACCCTATCGAGTCATTAAGTTGGCAGATGGAAAGCATGTAGGCGAAGAACTAGTGCAAATGTCGAAAACGTTCACATAACAAGATAATTGGACTCCCGATCTAATGACAAGCTAACCTTCTTAAGTTAGCTAACACTTTGGGAGAACAAGATGAGAACCACGATCATTGGTGTTGACCTAGCCACTAAGGCTATCCAAGTATGTGTTTATTTAAACTCAAAGGTGCTTTCCAATAAAGAACTGACACCTCAGCAGTTTAGTGAGTTTTTGCGTCAACAGCCTCCATGTGTCGTGGTATTCGAATCTTGCAGTGGCTCTAACTACTGGGCTCAATATTGTCGCTCGATGGGCCATAAAGCTAAGCTCATTTCTACTCGCTTGGTTGGTGCGATAAGGCAGAACCAAAAGACGGATAAAAATGATGCCCTTGCAATCGTCCAGGCAGCGCTATTGCCCGAAGTACACTTTGTCGCGACTAATGACGAATGAGGACGAATGAGGACAGGCACCATTAAATGTGTAAACCAACTCAAAACGTTGCTTTAATGTACATCAAATGTATTCCCGTTGGAGTTATTCTTGTCAAATCTCGGCTGTACACATAGCCATATTTTTCTAACAAGTCGATAGTGTGATAAGTACACTCTTGGTCAATGGCCAAAGCTCATTCGTTATATCGATGACGGTCACTTATCGATAGACAATAACCGTGCTGAACGCGCCATTAAGCCGCTGGTTATTGGGAGAAAGAACTCTTCTCGACCAATCCCAATGGAGCTGAAGCGAGTGCGATGCTTTACAGTATCGTCGAGACCGCGAAAGCCAATGGTCTTATCCTATACGACTATATGGTCAAGTATATGAAAGAGCTGGCGAAAGCGGAGCCGGATATCGATGCGCTCCTGCCTTGGAACTTCAAACACTAGCAGTGTCGCCCCGTGGGATCATGGGGCGGATACGTTTGAATTTAGTGTTACATTGAATGTTACATGAAAATCCTACTTCAAAAGGAACTGAACCCCCGTCCAAATATAACTTTTAGCTATTACGGACTGACGAAATCATAGCAAAATAATCTTAAAATTACCCCCTCTGCGACCGTTAGCTATCAGTAGGTGATCAGTTATTATCGAGCAATGAGTTTAGCATACTCGATGAGGACGGGATTAGACCAACTTTTAGACCAAAAGGTTTGAAGACTTTATTCAATATGTCTGTTTTGTAGTTACCACGATCATTCTCTATATCAGAGAGGGTTTTTCGGGACACATCTACGAGCCTTGCGTAAACATCTTGCTTTAAACCTAAAACATTGATCCGAAGCTCTTTCAGTGCCTGACCTTGGGTTAGTTCGCCGAACAGTAGTTGTTTAACTATTTGATTTACTATCCTGCTGCGTTCGGTTGCTTTTGGAGGTAGAGTCTTTTTTGATGCCCTTTGAGAAGTGCGACCTCCGATGTTAACAGTATCAGCCTTTACGTTGTCGTCACTGTTTGTATTGTGAGGACTAGAGACCTGTTTGCGATTATGTCGGAGACGGTTAACGACATCATTTATAGACTCTTTAGATGACTTGTTATTATTGCTCATAACAGCCCCCATTTTTTCAATTTTCCAGGGATATGATTTAATCCAATAGCTGGCATTTTAATGATCTGCTCTGGAACCCCACGAGCGACCAGTCGTTCTTTAAGATCCAGACATTTTTCTGAGGTATCTTTAAGCTCGCTCAGTAAGAGCTCACTCGGCACAAGGTCAGACAGTGATTCTGCAATACCGATAAAATTGTAAGTGCCTCCAACTTCTAGTGGGGCTTTCCATTTTGTAGTTCTTGGAATACCTTCTGGATCGGCTTTCATTGGAGCAAAATCGTAGATTGGGGCTAATTTAATATAACCATCACCTTTTAAGAATGAGGTGTTTCTACCGTGGTTGTCGCTATTGCCAAATAGGATGTTGAGTAAGTCTCTCTTTACCCACTCTACAACAAAGCTCTGAACATCAAAGTCATACCCTTGATTTTGCACCATATGACTATGGGTGATTTTTTCAATTAACGTTCTAATCGTCGCTTCATGCTCTAGAGTAACGCCTGCACCTTTATTCAAAATGGAGTAGACAGACTCCATTCCGAATTTTTCAATCTGTTGCTTTTCGTTAAAACGAATATCAAACCTAGGCAACCATAAAGAAGGGTAGTTTAATCCTTCTTCTAATCGCATATTTTGGATTGGTATGGTATCAAAACCCATAGAGGTGAGTTCGTGATAATAATGAAACTCAGCTCGAAGAATATTGCAGTCAACAGTGCTTCTTGAGCCTCTAGGATACTTGACTAAATAGTGTAGATCTTGGTTGGTGTTATCATCTTGATAAGGATCGATCCATATCTTACTTGGCTCTGTGATTTCTTTAGAGCAACGCAAGATTAGTTTTGGAGCTTCACCTCCTGCGCCTGTCGCACCGCCAGCCGCAGCCCCTCTTTGTTGAGCATAATCTAAAAAGTCACTTGCGCGGTTTTTTACATCGTCTAGAGAAAAGTAGAGGGTATCTGACTCTTCATAGCTTTCTGGTAGAGAGTCTTTTACTCGCAAGTTGCCGATAGGCGACATTGTGCCAAACTTTAGTAAAACATAGTCTTGTTCATCAATTGAAAGATCTTCAATGTCTAGATGTTTGACCCAATAGCGTCTGCTTGCCCCACTTGGCATTATGTCATCAAGAAAAGTTAGCCATCCAGGCCGCCCCATGTCGTCAAAGAAAAAAGATACAGGCAGGTTCATTGATACGGCGTGTAGGTCATCTTTTTCATGATGTTCTAATGCGTAGTCTCCGAGGTAATTGAGTTCAGTCACTCGGAAGTTGTTCTGTTTACTTTTCGGAAATGAAATGACAGCAATGTCTAGCCATTCACCTTTGATAAAAGCTTGTATGTTTAATTCTTCCATTGAGGACTCCACTCTATCTATGAGTACTATAGTACTCATAATGCTTGGTTTTATCAATTAATGTGTAAATTTTTACGCATAGTTGATAGGGAAACCTGTGTAGGCTTCCAGTTTAGAGATCAGCTCGTTGTTCAAATTAGCATGGTAGTGCGGAGTATACGGAATAGTGCCCTGCTAATTAAGAGTTAGTTATTTCCATATGTGCTGTGGGTAAAAATAGCCACTGTTCACGCTTTAAATAAATTTCATCGGTGATTGATTGGAAGGCGTATCTATTGCTAATGATAATTTCACTACTCATTATCTTGATTTTTCTTCATTTATGAAACCTTAACTACTCATTAGTTATTTAAAGAGTTTGAGACTGAGAAACAAAAGCTGGGAATATAAGGTTCTGTTCATTTTTTAGTTTGTTCATAAAAAATGAACAGGGGAAGAAAATGAACACTTGATGCTGAGGAATCCCCTGATGATTTAGATAAAAATCATCAAGTTAAGGTAGATGCACATCTTGTCATGTGATCAAATGGTTTCGCCAAAAAACAACAACCAAACAACAAGATGCGCGAACTCAATATCTTACATGATTCTCTCTACCAATTCTGCCCTGAACTGCACTTAAAGCGACTTAATAGCTTAATGCTAGCTTGCCGAGCATTGCTTGATAGCAAAACCCTTACGCTCACCGAACTTGGTCGCAACTTACCTTGCCAAGCTAGAACTAAGCACAATATAAAGCGGATGGATCGTCTTTTAGGTAACCACCACCTGCATCAAGAGAGACTTGCCGTTTATCGTTGGCATGCTAGCTTTATCTGTGCGGGTAACCCCATGCCAGTGGTTCTCGTCGATTGGTCTGATATCCGTGAACACAAGAGGCTTATGGTGCTCCGAGCATCAGTGGCGCTACAAGGGCGTTCGGTCACTTTATATGAAAAGGCCTTTCCACTTTCAAAGCAGTGTTCTAAGTCAGCTCATGACCAGTTTTTATCTGATCTGGCGAGCATTTTACCTTCCTCTGTGACCCCACTCATTATCAGTGATGCTGGATTTAAAGTGCCATGGTACAAGTCTGTTGAAGAGCACGGATGGTACTGGCTGAGTCGAGTAAGAGGTAAAGTACAATTTGCTGAACTCGGTGCCGAGAATTGGCAGCCAGTCAGTAAGTTACATAGCAAAGCCTCTAGCAGAGCCAAAAGTCTTGGTTACCAAAAGCTGACCCAAAGCAATGCCATCAACCGCCAAATAGCGCTGTATAGAGCATTGCCTAAAGGCCGTAAGAATCAGCGTTCTACCCGAACAAACTGTCACCATCCATCGCCGAAGGTGTACTCTGACTCAGCAAAGGAGCCATGGGTATTGGCAACTAACTTACCAACGGCGTCTCGTACTCCCAAGCAGTTGGTGAGGCTTTACGCAAAGCGCATGCAGATAGAGGAAACCTTCCGAGACTTAAAGAGTCCCGCTTACGGATTAGGCCTACGTCAAAACCGCACTAGTTGCCCCAAAAGGTTCGATATTATTTTGCTGATAGCTTTAATGCTGCAACTCATGTTTTGGCTGGTAGGAATACATGCACAGCAACAAGGGTGGGATAGGCACTTTCAAGCGAATACAGTCAGAAATCGAAATGTCCTGTCTACCGTTCGATTAGGTATGGAAGTCCTCAGGCGACCAGACTACGAGATTACTACACAACACCTCTTAGCAACGGCCATGGCTCTAGCTGAGCAGCTCTTAAAAGATGGCTATGCACTGGCGGATTTATGAGGGGATCCCTCAGCGCATCGTAACTTTGCTGAATGTACGTTGATTTCACACAACTGCGGTTACATTAATTTTTCTACAAAAGATAGGGAAGGAGCTAGAAGCCAACTCCATATCCCAATACTATTAATCCACATAAACAATCTAAATTTTTTTGATTCAGTCTTAACTCGATATCTTATAAAAGGGTAAGCTATCCAGTACCTTGTTAGACGACTGACTATTGAGTAAGAGGTTTGGAATTGCCATCTTAGATAACCTTTTTCATCGTAAAGCTTGTCTAAGTCTTTAGCTAGTTGCTTATCAATAAAAACAATGCGTTGTACGTTACCTAAACCAACCACAGCACTCATGAGCACGCCAGAGATTCCCCAGATTATGGCGTAAATTGCAAAAACTCCACTTATAACGTTAAGAAAATCACTCAAAATAAGTCCTCTACTAGTGCTTCAGTTGCTTCTGTAAACTCGATGGCTTTTTCATACACAATATCTCCTGTGCTTTTACCAATAGTTGCCCCTATAACACCTCCAGCAGCACCTCCAACGACGAATGCACTAATTGAAGCTATAGCAAGGACAGGGGCAGATGTAATCCCGACAACACCAAGTGCTAACAATGTTCCTGAAGCTGCCCATTGCCCCGTTTGTGCTCCAACAAGCCAACCTCCAAGAAAGCCACCAATTTCACGAGCCGTCACTTTGCCGCATTCTCCTGAACCATCGATAGAACAGGCTTCATAAATATTCTTCGTACCACTTGCTGCACCAAGCGCTAGCCCTACGTAACCGACTCCACGAGATGTCGCGATACCAATCGCCACATTCGCTATACGCTTACCTAAATTCGGTACCAGACCTTTTGCAATAATTTCATCAGCATTATGGATAACAGAATGAGTAGAGAGTTAACACCATCACAACACGGCTTGCCATCGCAACTTGAGAGACGTAAAGGTGGTTAATTTCAAGAGCCCCATCTAATCGACAGGCTCATTTATATCATTTTTTAAAACCAGGTAAGCCCTGAGACAAGCGCCATTTTTTGACGATTCTAACAATATTTTCTGGCGTTCCATCTATAGGATTTTCTGGGTAATAAATTAGGTCTGAACCATCTGGATGTTCTGTTGTAGCGATAAAGTTTTCAAGTAATTCATCTTGATATTCTTCAGAACCTTCTGCGCTGATAATAATGTTTAGTAACTCCAAAAACTCTAACTCGGTATAGTCTTCTAACCTATCATGTAATCTCATCGTTAACCCTTATGAATGTTTATATGGTTCTTAGGTGTATTAACTTTTATGTTATCAACATTGTAGACATCCCCACCATGTTGAATTTCTTTGAGGTGATGTAATTCAAATGAACGGCGTCCACCCACCGTATCTTTAAATCTTGCTCGGGGAGCCTTACCATCTTTCATCCGTTTTATATTCGAAGGAATAAATTGGAGAGCCAATATTGAGTCTTCAGATACCTCTATCCAAAAAGCCTTCCTAAAGCTATCAAAACTACTGAATTCCTTATCCCTCAACTTGTCAGCAATTTGCGACGGAACTGGTGACCCTAACCCCTCACTGGCTTTCTCTAACCATATGCCCGTTATATCTTCGCCATTCCCTGTAACAACCCCAGACCCATCACGCGCCGTTTTTTGGAACATCAGGTAAAGAGGAGGCAACCCAGCATCCACAGGGAAGGTGATAATATATTCGACTAGATCTTCTTCTGGGTAGAGAACCGTGCCAATTTCTTGCTCGTACTCTTCAATTGGGTGAACCAAGATATTGTGAACATCCACTTGGTCATTCTCGGGGAGGACGGTATCAGGTGTGAGTACATCCGTTGAGCCGTCAGGTGTCCAGGTAATGGTGATATCATTATCCAACTCAGCAATAAAGTGTTGCCCTTGCTGCACCGCCTCACGCTTCGCCACGCGATCACCGTATGCACTTCCTTCGCCCGTTTTTATACCAACGATTTGTTGCTTGCCATTTTCATCGGTGTACATATTGAAACGGACACGCATCGTAACTGTGTCACTCGTCGCAAACTCAGGGTTGCCCTCAAGTGTTCCATCGCCAAGCTGCGAAGGCCACAAAGCAGCAACTAAACCGCCACCGACGCGGGCAAAGCTGCTGAGAGCCTCACCTGTGATACTCCATTTCCCTAGCGTAGAGGTGGTGTTGGTACTGATAATCCCAAGGTTAGAACTGGTTGTACTCGCTGGCAACGCTAAAAATGCCAATTTGCCATAGTCTGTTGCCTTCGATTCGGTAGACACTATTTTCAGATTTACAACGGGAATGTCTTTTTCAATCAACTCAGGACGATTGATCGATGCGATTGAGGTATCGACTAAGCATCGCTCGGTGTAGTTATAGAAAGTGTTTAAAGGTTGATTAAATCGCTTTGGGCTCTCCGGTGGTATCTCGTAAACAGGCTCTTTTTCAATGCTTAGCGGTTGCTGTTTTTCTACATTCAGAGAATCCCCTACCGATAGAGACATCGGGTCGGCATCGTACTGTGGATTAAGTTCCAACAAAGCTTTTGGCGCTAGACCATACTGCTTGGCAATCTTCATCCACGTTTCTCGCATACCCGTTTCGAGATCAGTTTGGACAATATGCTTAACGGGCTGAGGTTGGGGTTCGGCTGGTTTCTCTGATTCAGCTCGTTTAATGATGGGTTGTTTTGTTGCCCCTCGACCACTTTGCCACCGAGTTTCCACAACACCAATATCGCGTTTTGGTTCTGGTTATAGCCTCTTTCGGGATCAAGGCGGTGATGCATTGAGTGAGTGGCATAAAAGCCCCAGTTTTTATCACCGAGAATACGGTACTCTTGGATCAGTTTGCCGTTATGAAAGTGGTAGTAAAAACCGTGAGTGGGAAAGCCTAGCCGCTCGCCGAGCTGCACAGCGGGAAAAACGGGAATAAAGCCCTCTTGCGCTACGCCACTGCCTATCGGTCGGACTTTTACTGGCTGACGAGGCGAGAGAC
>NZ_QEWN01000085.1 GCF_006124995.1 Vibrio sp. Hep-1b-8 | reverse complement strand
GCTAAATACTACTGACTGACCGATAGTGAACCAGTACCGTGAGGGAAAGGCGAAAAGAACCCCTGTGAGGGGAGTGAAATAGAACCTGAAACCGTGTACGTACAAGCAGTAGGAGCACCCTCGTGGTGTGACTGCGTACCTTTTGTATAATGGGTCAGCGACTTATATTCAGTAGCAAGGTTAACCATCTAGGGGAGCCGTAGAGAAATCGAGTCTTAACTGGGCGTCGAGTTGCTGGATATAGACCCGAAACCAGGTGATCTAGCCATGGGCAGGTTGAAGGTTGAGTAACATCAACTGGAGGACCGAACCGACTAATGTTGAAAAATTAGCGGATGACTTGTGGCTAGGGGTGAAAGGCCAATCAAACCTGGAGATAGCTGGTTCTCCCCGAAATCTATTTAGGTAGAGCCTCGGACGAATACTACTGGGGGTATAGCACTGTTAAGGCTAGGGGGTCATCCCGACTTACCAACCCTTTGCAAACTCCGAATACCAGTAAGTACTATCCGGGAGACACACGGCGGGTGCTAACGTCCGTCGTGGAGAGGGAAACAACCCAGACCGCCAGCTAAGGTCCCAAATTATAGCTAAGTGGGAAACGATGTGGGAAGGCTTAGACAGCTAGGATGTTGGCTTAGAAGCAGCCATCATTTAAAGAAAGCGTAATAGCTCACTAGTCGAGTCGGCCTGCGCGGAAGATGTAACGGGGCTAAGCTATAAACCGAAGCTGCGGCAATGACTTTTAGTCATTGGGTAGGGGAGCGTTCTGTAAGCCGTTGAAGGTGTGTTGTAAAGCATGCTGGAGGTATCAGAAGTGCGAATGCTGACATGAGTAACGATAAAGGGGGTGAAAAACCTCCTCGCCGGAAGACCAAGGGTTCCTGTCCAACGT
>NZ_QEWN01000083.1 GCF_006124995.1 Vibrio sp. Hep-1b-8 | reverse complement strand
GATGATATTGACCAGCCAAGATCGCGATATGACTCAATAGATTGGGGCCCATGATGCCTTGAGGTATATCGCTCGGCTTTCTGGCCCTCGCGGTTTCGCCACACTGAGAGCATTTACCAGAAAAGAGCCGATACTCGGTAATATCCATTGTCGGTTTGGGAATTTCATGAACCTGATGTCGATAAAAAGGTTTATCACTCATCTTAAGGTTCGTATCGCCACAACAAGAACAGGCACTATCTGGGTAACATTCAACAAAGGTATCAGATGGTTTTAATTCTGAGAGTTGTCGTTTGTGCCCTGAGTGACCTTGTGTAGCTCCTCTCGGATTGCGACCACTAGAGCTTTGAGCTTTTTTCTTTCAGCCCGCTCTTTAGGCCCATCGGATGATGGTGATTTGGATGAATTAGCGCTGCTAGTTTTGAGCTTGTCCTCATAGTGGCGCAACTGCTCCCAGAGCTCAACAATCAGCGCATTCGCTTCGTTGATATCTGAGGCCACGGGCGGCGAAGATGAGAATTTAGATTTTTTCTTTTTCATGCATTAAGCATGACGGCTAGAAATGATCACTCAATTAGGAATGTTGGATCAATTGCGTTAACTCACACTTTTTGTCAATGGACTGCTGGTGAACGCTTACGATTCAAACGCTTAACGCAAAAGCTCTCTTTTTAGTGATATTTAACCTATACCCCTGATCATTGAAAATGCTTGATTTTATTTAGAATCAGGATCATGCTACGAACCATGAAAATTACACTGACTCCTCAGCAGAAACTGCAACTCGAACAAATGCACGATTCTACTCGTGATGGTCGAGTGCGTGACCGTATTAAAGCAGTATTGCTTACCACAGAGG
>NZ_QEWN01000082.1 GCF_006124995.1 Vibrio sp. Hep-1b-8 | reverse complement strand
GCGCTATGTATTCACGCAGCGATACTTACTTATGTAAGTGGGTTTCCCCATTCGGAAATCCCAGACTCACAGGTTTTTACTACCTAATCTGGGCTTATCGCAAGTTAATACGTCCTTCATCGCCTCTGACTGCCAAGGCATCCACCGTGTACGCTTAGTCACTTAACCATACAACCCCAAAGGGTCTTTGTTAGTCACCAAAGTTGTCTGCATTTTTATACATGTGCAGACACGATTTTGCCGGACTCAAATATAAACATCACAAGGATGTTTCCAAGAACACTTGAATGTGTGTTGGTACCTAAATTTCTCTTTATTAGAGAAAGTTAGGATTTGAGAACTTTTAATTTGAATAACAACGCATATCAAAGATATGGGGATTGTTGTTATTCGTCAGCTTTCCAAATTGTTAAAGAGCAAGTTTCTTTCGAAACCATTTTTAAGAACACTCAAGCAAGTATGCTTAAAGATGGTGGGCGATACCGGGCTCGAACCAGTGACCCCCTGCTTGTAAGGCAGGTGCTCTCCCAACTGAGCTAATCGCCCATCGAATCAAGAATGGTGGAGCTAAGCAGGATCGAACTGCTGACCTCCTGCGTGCAAGGCAGGCGCTCTCCCAGCTGAGCTATAGCCCCATATCTTGAGAAAATGGTGGGTCGTGCAGGATTCGAACCTGCGACCAATTGATTAAAAGTCAACTGCTCTACCAACTGAGCTAACGACCCAATGGTATCCCGTAG
>NZ_QEWN01000081.1 GCF_006124995.1 Vibrio sp. Hep-1b-8 | reverse complement strand
CTTTGTGGTTCATGACTGGGGTGAAGTCGTAACAAGGTAGCCCTAGGGGAACCTGGGGCTGGATCACCTCCTTATACGATGATTATTGCGATGAGTGTTCACACAGATTGATGGTTTATGTAGTTTAAGAGAAAGAACATCCCCCAAGATGTTCACTTAGTGTCCCGTTCGTCTAGAGGCCTAGGACACCGCCCTTTCACGGCGGTAACAGGGGTTCGACTCCCCTACGGGATACCATTGGGTCGTTAGCTCAGTTGGTAGAGCAGTTGACTTTTAATCAATTGGTCGCAGGTTCGAATCCTGCACGACCCACCATTTTCTCAAGATATGGGGCTATAGCTCAGCTGGGAGAGCGCCTGCCTTGCACGCAGGAGGTCAGCAGTTCGATCCTGCTTAGCTCCACCATTCTTGATTCGATGGGCGATTAGCTCAGTTGGGAGAGCACCTGCCTTACAAGCAGGGGGTCACTGGTTCGAGCCCGGTATCGCCCACCATCTTTAAGCATACTTGCTTGAGTGTTCTTAAAAATGGTTTCGAAAGAAACTTGCTCTTTAACAATTTGGAAAGCTGACGAATAACAACAATCCCCATATCTTTGATATGCGTTGTTATTCAAATTAAAAGTTCTCAAATCCTAACT
>NZ_QEWN01000080.1 GCF_006124995.1 Vibrio sp. Hep-1b-8 | reverse complement strand
GGTAATGGTTCGTAAACACACAGATATCACCTGCAATATTGAGTGACTTTTCTGCGATTTCACGAGCATCTAATTCTGTATTTTCTAGCAGAGCTGTAGCCGCAGCCTGAGCAAAGTTACCGCCCGAACCAATTGCGATCAGATCGTTTTCTGGCTGAACAACATCACCGTTACCAGTAATGATCAAAGAAGCCGTTTCATCAGCAACAGCCAATAGAGCTTCCAGTTTGCGTAGGGCACGGTCACTTCGCCAATCTTTCGCTAACTCTACCGCAGCTTTAGTTAGATGACCCTGATGCATTTGCAGTTTACTTTCAAACTTTTCAAACAGCGTAAAGGCATCTGCAGTACCGCCCGCAAAGCCAGCTAGCACTTTGTTGTTGTACAGACGACGCACTTTTCGTGCATTGCCTTTCATCACGGTGTTACCTAGTGATACTTGGCCATCACCAGCGATGACGACTTTGTTATTACGACGTACAGATACAATGGTAGTCACGAGCAGGGCCTCATAGTTATTTTAATCTCAATGTTAGAGATTATATGAGGTTTAGGGATTGGAAATTCAAGGGGCAGGCGAGAGGCGAGAGTATTATCTCTTCGCTGGGACAAGTCCTGTCAACACCGGGTTCTATCAACTCACTACCCGCCCCCACATCTCGAAGGACGAAGTC
>NZ_QEWN01000008.1 GCF_006124995.1 Vibrio sp. Hep-1b-8 | reverse complement strand
TCATCCTCTGCAGCAACCATATGATGCAAATCTATTTGTAGCTTTACATCATCATTAATTGATACTGTTGTAGAGTCACCGTTACCTATCGGCCAAAACGTAACACCTTGCGTTGGTAAATAGTCTGACATTCTATACTTCCTCAAAAGTTTTCGATTTAGAAAATTATAATGCTATGAACAATAAGTTAATTGCTATTGGGCGTCACCCACGTAACCCCCTCTTGTGAATGTCTGAACAACCCCTAAACTTTTAAATCATAGAGATAGAAAGAGAGTTGTAATACACTAGGTGCATAGTGAAGCATCAGAAAAATTAGGTCAAATGTAGAGTCTTAAAACTGTAGCGAGCATCTACTCTAAATGGTTTTGGGGCATAAGCTTGCCAGTATGTTCAGCTAAATTTGAACTCAACAGGTTACAAGCATATACTACTGATGCTTGCTATGAGAAGCGTGGCTTCGGCTCCACTCGTAGACAGATGAATTCAAATAGCCCTGTTCTCTTCCGCTCATCGAGTATTGACCGCAGGTAGCGCGTAACAGAGCCACTTCTAGTGGCTCTTGTCGTATCTGGATGTTAGAAAAACTAAGATATTTCCCTTCAAGTTTCCATGTACAGATGTGAGTCATAACAAACTTCGGGGCAAAAATGAGCTTACCCCTACAAGGCATCAGCATCTCCACTTCTTAAAATCAAGCTTTCAAGAAGTGACTAATTTTCTGGAAACTGATAGCATCAAGGTTCAGGATTTAGGAAAAACAGCTAAAGAATACTGTTTTTCTGGAAAAGGCTCGTAAGCCTTATCACACTAACCTTTCCAGATTTATTTCAGAATCGACCCGTGTTGGTAGTTCGTACCTCTGCGCCGTGCACATAATGTTCAATCGTTTTGAGTAAGTTTTGATGTTTGCCTTTTGGCGCAATAATTGAAACGGGCTTAATCATCAGTTGATGGTTAAGCAATTGTGCATCGTAACCCGCGAGAAGCATGGGTTTTAACTGATTGATCGCGTCAACAACACCATCAACTTGCCCTGACTCAATCAAGGATTTAGCTTGGTCATGTCCACGATATTCTACCAAGCTCATTTCTGGATAATTAGCGTGAATCAACTCGCCATAAATGGTTCCGGCGGGTACTCCGACGGTTGAGACTTCATCCAAGTCGGCATTAATCAAACTAAAAAGATAGGTGTATTCAATATTGGTTGGGCTTGAGAACTCAAAAAACTCAGCGCGCTCAGTAGTATAAGTAACGTTGGCGGCAAAATCGGCTTGCGAAGTTTTTACGGCATTTAGGATGCTATTAAAGCTTGGATAATAGACATACTCCACCTGCAACCCAAATTGCTCAGAAACAGCATCAAAAAGTATCCGTGAGACGACATCATCCGCCTCCATCACGACCTTATATTTGGTGTTTGCGTACGTTGTGGGTATCAATAGCATGCAAAACACAGTGCACCACATGCGCCAGAGGTAGGTCATCCTTGCTTGTTCCTATTTGAATAGTTATGAATTCTCTTATCTCAAAGATGACCAAGGAACAAAGATGCCCTGGGGATATCATCGAGTCGGATGCCGAACTAAAGTGTCGGACAAACAAGCACTTGTTTAAAAGTATTGTCCTTATCAACCCACTCACCGTTCAAAACATGCGCAATTTTGACACGCATAGTTGAATATGCCAACCGCATATACATCGAACACTGATTGACTATTTATATATCTTGCTCTTGTTCAACACTTCGCAAAATGTAGTCTGTCATCCAAGCTGTACCGAGCAAACAGATCCACACGACAAACACGGGATTGGGCACTTCGATGGTAGGGGTAACGACTAAGGCAGCGAAGCCAACCGTTGGTAGTGTCCAACATAACAATTTACTCCAACGGAATGAGGTCAACTTCGACAAACTTTCCATCGAGGCCATAATGCCTGTAATACATAGAGCCAACAGCGCGGCGTAAGACAAATCAGCTATCCATAACGGCAGAATTAAACCCAGAGCCCACCAGCTATGTTTGTTGGATGGCTTCCAGTGAGAGACTGACCACCAAATAGCAATCACGGCAATAGTTTGGACAAAAGTGACAACGGGTTCACCAGCGAGCTTTCCTCCCGCTTGTGTCACCATAATCCCCACCATTAAGGTCGTCACGATCAAAGCACTTGTCAGCACGACCCCCAAGCTGCTTCGTTTAGAAAATGCGACCATTAATAACGGGAACAGTACCCATAGACTCACGGATAACGTAAACGGTTGATGAGGTAGTGTAAGACCATAAGTGGTCATCGCGGCCATCAATACAAGACCGACCACACCGCCTTGGGGAAAAATCCACAATGCGGGGATGATTAAGGCTAAAACGGGGATATCGCCTTCGCTTAGACTGATACTCCGAGCACAAACCACAGCCAATAACGTTGTCACTAAGAACTGAAATGTAGAAAATACCATGCCCTCTCCTTATCCATTCCTTGGAACTCTGTACTAGGACACTCTGATTATGGACCAGTTTTTAATGCAAATCTTTGCTGTAATTCACCAAATTCCTAGTGGAAAAGTCACGACCTATGGTGAGATCGCAAAACGCGCAGGTTATCCAGGCTATGCCCGTCACGTTGGTAAAGCCCTTGGCAATCTTCCACAAGAGACCAAGTTGCCTTGGCACCGAGTGATTAACAGTCAGGGCAAGATTTCTTTAAAAGGACAGGATCTACTGAGACAAAAAGCCAAGCTTATTGCAGAAGGTGTTGAAGTCAGTGAAGAGGGAAAGTTGAGCTTGAGAAAATATAAATGGCAGCCCTGATGGGCTGCCATTCAATACTCTTTAGTTACGCACACCGATTAGGCGAAGATTGACATTGTCCGTCTGTGCATCATCAGTAATAACCGGATAAGACGTATCAGTAATGAAACGAAGCTGACCATCTACTTCAATACGCGCACTCACACTGTAACGGTGGCGAGCTTCAATTTTGTTAGTATCGTAAGCGAGGTCAAACTCGAAAGGAACTTGCGCACCATTGGTTTCAAAACGATGCTTAGCGATAACTTTTGCTGGAGCGTCCGCCAATGAGACATCTTGTAGAGTCACTGTCACCACTGCATTGTCCGGCAACGCAATGCGCTCACGGTAAGCAAGTGTGCCTGTCACTGAATCCACTCGTGGTTGCTCTTGTTTCTCTGAAGATTGGCAGCCAACCAATACTGCACCTAGTACCACTGACATTACTAACGCTAGTGCCTTTTTCATAAAGCCTCTCTATAACTAATTAAATTCACGAGGATTATAGAAGGCTATTATATGAATGTCATTGTACGCTAACGATTACTGACAAAGTTCTGACTATGCTAGTTCTATGATGACAATTAAAATTTAAACAGCTGTTTTATTTGTCAGTAACTGCGTAAAATGGGTCTCAAATATGGTATTAGAAGGTCACAAATATGAGTAAACCTCTAAACGAGTTGTTGAATTTATTGCAATTAGAAAAACTTGAAGAAGGACTTTTTAGAGGTCAAAGCGAAAACCTCGGGCTACCACAAGTTTATGGTGGTCAGGTTATCGGTCAGGCATTATCAGCGGCTCGCTACACCGTTGATGCGGATCGTACGGTTCACTCATTTCATAGCTATTTTCTCTATCCGGGTAATCCCGAGAAACCTATTATTTACGATGTGGAAAACCTACGCGATGGTCGTAGTTTCAGTACTCGTCGTGTTAAAGCGATTCAAAATGGGCGTCCAATCTTCTACCTCACCGCATCTTATCACGGCGAAGCACCGGGGTTTGAACACCAAAATGTGATGCCTGATATCCCAGGGCCAGAGCACTTTGCGTCAGAGTCAGAGCTTGCTGGCCGCATTGCTCATTTGCTACCAGAAAAATTGCAGAAAACGTTTTGCGGAGAAAAACCTATCGAAATGCGACCGGTTACAGTGGTGAATCCGTTGAAACCTGAAAAAGCGGATCCCAAGCAATATCTTTGGATAAAAGCCAACGGCAAAGTACCGGACAACCAACTTATCCATCAATATTTATTAGGCTACGCATCTGATTGGGGCTTCCTTGTCACTGCGCTACACCCTCACGGTGTATCTCTAATGACACCGAAATTCCAGGTCGCGACCATCGACCACTCCATTTGGTTCCACCGACCATTTAAAGTCGATGACTGGCTTCTCTATGCGATAGAAAGTCCAACTGCAAGCAATACACGGGGACTGGTCCGTGGCGAAATATACAATCGTAATAGCGATCTTGTTGCTACCGCAGTACAAGAGGGTGTGATGCGTTTTACCAGCTAAAGCCATTAAGCCTCCTGCGGGAGGCTTTTAATCGCTGCAGATCGGCAGAGCCGTGGTGTATTTTAAAGGTTCCATGGCAAAAGTAGATGTCACGTTAGAAATACCTTCCACTGAGTTGACCAGTTTTTTGTAGAAGCGATCAAAACACTTCATGTCCTTCACTAAGACTTTCATCATATAGTCGTATTCACCCGCCATTCGATAAAACTCCATCACTTCCGGGAACTCAGAAGCGGTTGAAACAAAATGGCTGTACCATTCATGGGAATGGTCACTGGTTTTTATCAGTACGAAGGCCGTGAACGACAAATCCAATTTCTCGGGATTGAGTAGTGCAACTCGCTTTTGAATAACCCCCATCTCTTCTAGCTTCTTCATGCGCTTCCAACATGGTGTCGTTGTTAGATTGACTGCGTCTGCCAGTTCATTGAGAGACAATGTTCCATCACTTTGTAATAGATCGAGTATTTTTCGGTCAATTTTGTCTAATTCGATATCCATAGAATCACATTTATAGAATTATTTTCTCCAAATAAAGCAAAACGGAGTAAAAAAAGCAAAGTTTTTCTCCCTAATAATCGCTACATTAACGCTATAACGATTCTAAGGAGAAACCCTATGTGTACCGACCATAACTGGATTAACAATGCTGTACGAAAAATCGAAGCAGACTATCAGCGCAGCGCTGATACACATCTGATTAAACTCGATTTGCCAAGTATCGAAGGCGTTGATATTTATCTAAAAGATGAAAGTACACATCCGACAGGTTCTCTAAAACATCGTCTCGCACGCTCTCTATTCCTTTACGCGATTTGTAATGGTTGGGTGGGTCCTGAAACCACGATTATCGAATCTTCTTCAGGTAGTACCGCGGTTTCTGAAGCTTATTTTGCTCGCCTACTTGGCCTGCCATTTATCGCTGTGATGCCTAAATGTACCGCACGCAAAAAAATTGAGCAGATTGAATTCTACGGCGGTCAAGCCCATTTGGTTGATCGTTCTGATCAGATCTATGCAGAATCTCACCGCCTAGCTCAAGAGTTGAATGGGCATTATATAGACCAGTTTACCTACGCAGAACGAGCAACAGACTGGCGTGGTAATAACAATATAGCCAACTCGATCTTTAGTCAGATGGAAATGGAAGATCACCCAGTACCAACTTGGGTCGTAATGAGTCCGGGTACGGGGGGAACTTCAGCTACAATTGGGCGCTTTATTCGCTACCAACAACACGACACTAAGCTCTGTGTTGTTGACCCTGAAAACTCAGTGTTCCATGAGTATTTCAAGACAGGTAACAAAAATCTCACTGGCGATTGCGGAAGCAAAATTGAGGGCATTGGTCGTCCGCGAGTTGAGCCGAGCTTTATTCCTGGTGTTGTTGATGAGATGCGCACTATTCCTGACGCAGCATCCGTCGCAACGGCGCACTGGCTAGAAAAAATCCTAGGTCGTAAGGTCGGGGCATCAACTGGTACAAACTTATACGGTGTACTCCAGCTAGCCTGCGAAATGAAAGCCCGTGGTGAAAAAGGTTCGATTGTGACGCTACTGTGTGACAGCGGTGAACGTTATTTAGATACATACTACAACGCCGAGTGGGTTGAAGAGAACATCGGTGACCTTCAGCCATACATAGCCAAACTTGAAGAATTCGAGGTCACTGGCCAATTAAGCTAACCTAATACGATAAAAGTCAAAGCCCCGTTCACTCTACGAGTAACGGGGCTTTTTTGTATTCACTCAGGTTGATTAACCCTTGTTTTGGCGCGCTTCAAACGCAGCTAGCTGCTCAGGCGTTGCTTTTGGCTGGTGGTTTTGTTTCCACTCATCGTAAGTCATGCCATAAACGCGTTCACGTGCATCATCGATATCGAGATCGATACCTTGGGTATCTGCTTCAGCCTTGTACCATTTGCTGAAACAGTTACGGCAGAAACCAGCCAGAATCATTAAATCGATGTTTTGTACGTCTTTGTTGTCATCTAGATGCGCGAGTAAACGACGAAAAGCCGCAGCATCCAGTTTGTCTTGCTGCTCTTGAGTGAGGTTTTTGTATTTAAATTCAGCCACTTTACTTACCTTAGTATGATTTTTAGCTAGGCTAAAAATACTACCAAGCATTGACAGCTTTAGACAATACAAAAACGCCCAAGCTATGAGCTTGGGCGTTAAACTTTAACGGTTAGGTATCGGTATTAGCCTTGAATACCAACGATTAGCCATGGCGCATTTGGTGTGGTTAAATCACGCTCTAAGTGCCAGATATCTTCGATGTTCTCTTCAATACCTTCTACTGAGTCACGGTAACGACCACTAAACTGTAAGCTTAGTTGCGCTTTGCTTGCATCATAATCCGCACGCACGATTTCAGCATCAACATACATCACATCGGTATGTTGCTCTCCACCGAGTTTCTTACGTTCTGATTTCAGATCTTCAAATAAGCTTGGAGAAACATACTCTTCAATCGTATCTAACTGGTTGTGGTTCCAAGCACCTTGAAGGATACGGTAGTGTTCACGAGATCCATTGATAAAGGCCGCTTGGTCAAAACCCGGTGGGTAGTTATGAGGAACATCACTCTGAGTACCAAAACCAAAACCACCGCTTTGTGCACCTGACTGAGGCTGCTCGAAATTATGTACATTTGGTTGTTCAAATTTAGGCGCAGAACCTCCGAATGCAGGCTGCTGACGATGCTGATTCATACTGCCCTGCTTTGCCCCAAGCATGCCACGCATAAGTTTGAAGATAACAAAAGCAATCAAACCGATGATCAAGATATCCATGAATTGGATACCTTCAAATGCACCACCAAAGAAGGCAGCAAGCAGTCCACCAGCTAACAAGCCACCAAGTAGGCCGCCCATCAAGCCTTTCTTGGTTGAGCTTTGAGTCTTAGTTGTTTGATCTTTACCAATAGTATTGGTGTTTTGTTGTTGCTGTTTTGGCGCAGGCGCAGTTTTAAGACTTTTGCCGAACGATTTTCCGCCACCTAACTTCTTTGCCTCGGCAATCGGCGTGATAGCCACTGAGACCATAAGTAGAGCAACGAGAGAAAAGAGCCGTTTCATATTCTTCCTTTCAAGTTCGTATCGAGGTATTGAATTTTTATTTATTATGGCATCTTACCCTCAGCGGAACTAGATTCATACAAAAACGTTGGCGCGACATGTATCAGAATATTGCAAATTGTCCTTAGCAAAGTTGCGCTATAGGCATTGGCTCATTAGAATATTGAACAATGTTCATTTTAGATTATTCACCATGGCAAGAAGAAACGATCACACTCGCGAAGAACTCATCGCCCTTACATTATCAACGGTAAAGGCGTTTCTCACGACCAATTCGTATCATGAGCTTAGCTTGCGTAAGATCGCAACCATGATTGGTTATGTACCGAGTACACTGGTCAATGTGTTCGGAAACTACAATTTACTGTTATTGCATGTCGTAGCGCAGACCTTAGACGAGCTATCATCTGAAGCCAACCATGTCGTTAACGGCAGCAAAGATAACCAGTCAGCACTATACGAACTGGCCTATTGCTATCATGACTTTGCACTTCGCCACCCAAATCGTTGGCAACTTATCTTCGAGCACAATATGAATGGCGAGACGCTGCCGGAGTGGCAAGCACAACGAATTAATGCCATGACTGGTATGCTAGAACACCTGTTACAAGCACTTGCCCCTCATCGCAGTGAAGCCGATGTGCTAAAAGCAAGTCGCGTGCTTTGGTCAGGTGTGCACGGTATTACGCTACTAAGCGTCGATGACAAGTTCTTCAGCGATCAGCCTATCGATGGCAAGGAGTTGATCGAGAATTTGCTCTCAAACTACCTGACTAATTGGTAACATCCTAAATGTTAAGGATCACTAATGTCTGATAGCCAAAGCTCTTTACTAAGGCAGAAACGATTTCTGCCTTATTTCGTCACACAGTTTTTCGGCGCTTTCAACGACAACATTTTTAAAAATGTTCTGCTGCTGTTCGTCGCTTTTGCTGGCGCAGGTACCTTACCCATTTCCAGTGATTTATTCATCAATCTCGCGGCAGGTCTGTTTATTCTGCCCTTTTTCCTTTTTTCAGCCTCCGCGGGTGTATTGGCTGACAAATATGAGAAATCTTGGTTTATTCGCAAGGTTAAACTCGCTGAGATCGGCATCATGTGTTTAGGGGCAATCGGCTTTATCACCGAAAGTTACACTATACTGCTGATACTGCTGTTCTTGATGGGTACGCAATCTGCGTTTTTCGGTCCGGTAAAATATGCGCTTCTGCCTCAGCAACTCAAACCCAATGAGTTAGTCCCAGGCAACGCTTTAGTCGAAACCGGCACATTTCTCGCGATTTTAATCGGCACTCTTGGAGCGGGGGTTATCGCCTCTTCTGAAAGCGCCAAATACATCGCGGCAGCGTCCGTCGTTATCTTCGCGCTGCTTGGCTACCTCGCGAGCCGTTCTATTCCTGTAGCGCCTGCCAGTGCGCCAACGCTCGAGTTCCGTTGGCAACCAATCAAGCAAACCAAACAAACCATCGCCATCGCCAAATCAGATCAGACAATCTTCCGCTCATTAATGGCGATCAGTTGGTTTTGGTTTCTGGGCGCGGCATACCTGACCCAATTTCCTAACTTCACTAAGATCTACCTTAATGGCAGTGAAAGTGCCGTCTCATTTTTACTTGCGCTCTTTTCCATAGGTATTGCGCTAGGTTCGCTAGCGTGCGACAAACTCTCAAACCATCGTATTGAAGTTGGTATCGTGCCGCTCGGCAGTTTTGGGATCACCGTGTTTGGCGCATTAATGGCGTTAGCGGTTCCACAACAGTTACCAGAATTTGCTCATTTTTCAGACTTTGTGGCATACCAACCTTTGTGGCCAGTATTTGCATACCTATTTCTGCTTGGTGCTTCTGGCGGTGTCTTTATCGTCCCACTATATGCGCTGATGCAACAACGAGCAAAAGTCGATCAACGGGCACAGGTTATTGCCGCACTCAACATTTACAACTCTCTATTTATGGTCGGTAGTGCCATTCTAGGAATTATTTGCCTATCTGTTATTGGCCTTTCTATTCCTCAGTTATTCTTGCTGCTGGCGGTACTCAACATGTTGGTGGCGACTTACCTGTTTTCTCAAGTCCCTATCTTTGTCGTCCGCTTTCTAGTCTGGATACTTACTCACACCATGTACCGAGTGACCCATAAGAATCTGCATAATTTGCCAGATAAACAGGGCGCTCTACTGGTTTGCAACCATGTCAGCTATATGGATGCTTTGTTGCTCAGCGCCGTTTGTCCAAGGCTCATTCGATTTGTAATGGAAGAAGATTATGCCAATACACCTCCTTTGCGCCGTTTTCTCAAGCGCGCGGGAGTTATTCCCATTTCGGCAACTAATCGCCGCTCAATAGTAAGAGCATTTTCAGAAGTGGAGCAGGCACTGGCCGAAGGACACATTGTCTGTATCTTCCCCGAAGGTCGCTTGACCTCCAATGGTGAGATGAATCCATTTATGCGCGGTATGGATCTGATCCTCAAACGTAGCCCTGTTCCTGTCATTCCTATTGCGCTAAAGGGCATGTGGGGAAGTTACTTCAGCCGTCATAAAGGGGCAGCCTGTAAAGGGTTACCAACGCGATTTTGGTCAAAGATTGAAATTGAAGTGGGTGAGCCGGTTGACCCTAAATCAGCGTCTACGGAGACGATGTTTGAAAAGGTCTCGACACTAAGAGGCGACTGGCGCTAGGTCTATCATAACAAAACACGGCTGTTCAGTTTTTCTGAACAGCCGTTCAAAACATTCAGCTCTATTTATCGCTTTGGGTACGCTACACTTGCGGTTGATCTCAACTCACCAAATCAATAATGAATAAGCTTACCAAACAGTTGCCATTTTGGCTTGCTCTTGCAGTTTGCCTAACCCCTTTTATCACCTCTCCTACTGCACTTGTGATTGGCTTCTTGCTCGCTTCACTTGGCTTTGTTCCTGCGGAATTCAATCTCGCCAAGGTCACTAAAAAGCTGCTTACCTACTCGATCGTTGGCTTAGGTTTCGGTATTCAGTTTGAACAGGCCCTCGCGGTAACATCGAATGGTATCGGCCTGATTGTCACCACCATTTTTGGTACCTTGGTAATTGGTTGGTGGGTTGCAAAATGGATCGGTCTCAACAGAGAGACGGGGTATCTGATCTCTGCTGGCACAGCAATTTGTGGTGGCAGTGCGATCGCTGCTGTATCACCAGCGATAAAAGCGAGCGATGAACAGATAGGTTTATCTCTCGCGACGGTATTTGTTCTTAACTCTATCGCCCTGTTTATCTTCCCGGTGATTGGTCATGCGTTGAACCTTGACCAGCACACGTTTGGCACCTGGGCAGCCATCGCGATTCATGATACCTCATCCGTGGTTGGTGCCGCGTCTGCTTATGGTGAAGAAGCACTGACAACGGCGACAACGCTTAAACTGGCTCGAGCACTATGGATCATCCCTGTTGCACTGTTTAGCGCGTTTTTGTTCCGTAGCGACTCAAAGAAAGTCACCATTCCATACTTCATCTTGTTTTACTGTGTCGCGATAGTGGTAAGTGATGCCCTCCCCCAATTTGATGCGCTCTATCAGGGCATATTTGACGTAGCGAAACGTGCGTTAGTGGTCTGTTTATTCTTAATTGGCTGCGGTATTTCTGTCGAGAAACTCAAGTCGGCGGGCGCCAAACCACTGATGTTTGGTGTGACTTTGTGGATACTGATTTCAACCACGTCATTAGCATGGCTTACGTTGGTTTAACGCTTTTCTGTATCAAGTTCTAGCGATTGACGTTTTTGCTGTTTAGTGCTTGAGGCGATAGTAACAACCAGCAAAAACGCCGAGAGCTCAGCTAATGCCTTGACTAAACCCTCACTTTGCAGGGCAACCGTTATCTGAAGTAACACGGCGATAACCAAGAGTGCTTTCATTGCTTCTTATATCCAATTCCATATCTCAATAGAGGTATTATGAATTAAGGTTATAAGATTGCTAAATTCACATTTGGACTATGAAATGTCGAAATTAACTAAGTTGACTTTCCAGCCACTGTTTAACCTTTTGGCGCGATACTTTTATCCCACCCGCTAACAGTTCCAGTGGCATCTGATAATAGGCCTTCGGCCATTTGAATTTAGTTAGCTTAAGTTGTAACAGTAATTCAATCTCCGCTTGTTCAGGTAACTTTTCACACTGCAATACCGCGACAGGTCGATGTCCATATTCGTCATCTTCGATAGGCACGATAATCGCTAGCTGGATAGCATCTAATTGGTTGAGCACTGCTTCTATTTCCTCACAATGAATGTTCTCCCCACCAGAAATAAATTGGTTGTCCGCTCGACCGATGATCACCAACTCGTCACCTAACCACTGACCAAGGTCTTTACTATCAAACCAGCCATTGTCAGCTATTGGCGTCAGTACTCCTTGCTTGTAGTAACCTGAAGCCAGAGTATCACCACCAATGTAAATGCGCTGACCATCCAGTTTTACCAAGCGTTTGGGTAATACGCTCCCCGCACTATAAACTGCGTCTATCTGTTTAGCGGTCACTGTTGAAGCCGCTTCTGTCATTCCATATCCGAGCCAGGTTTCAATCCCGCGCTCAGCGGCTTGCTGGCTTAGTTCCAAAGGGACATGACTCCCCCCCAGTAAAACATGGCTGAGAGCCAGAGTTTCACTACTATCGAGCAAGCGTTTTAGCTGGGTTGCGACCAGTGATGCATGGCTGACATCCGAAATATCTTCGCTTAAATTACCTGTACCTATTTTGAGAGTTGCGCCAGTCGCAAGCCAACGATAGACAATCGCTAAACCAGATACGTGGTACATAGGCAAACTCAATAACCAAGTATCACCTGGCTGGAAGTGAAATTTTTCGAGTAGACCCTGCGCTGAGGCAAGATGGTGCTGCGATGTATGAGCAACCGCTTTCGGTATGCCCGTTGAACCAGATGTAAATACAATCGAAGCGATAGATTTGTTTTGGTAATGGCTGTGCCAATCTTCGATTTCAAACTCTGACACTTGAACATGATACCCCGTCGTAGGCACAGGTGTACCTTGATCCGACCATAGGTAAGCATTGTCTGGATTGGGGTACAGGGTTGCCAGTTTGCTTTTAAGCTCACTTTCACTCTGCGGCATAGTAAGCGCACAAATGGCTCCCTGTTCGAGGCAGGCGAGATAAAGCAGCAACAATTGAGGACTGTTCTTACCCACGCAAGTAACTAGGTCGCCAACGGATACGCCTTGTTTACCTAAAGATGCAGCTAGGCGTTGTACTTTTTCGGCGAGTTCAAGCCAAGTGTAACCTTGCTCAGGAGTCTCTAAAGCATACAAAGATGGGCTCAGTTGAGCCCATTTATTGACAGGTGATAACTCTGCTTTCATTCTGACTGCCAAATCAATGCTTGGTCCGACAATGAAGTCAGTGGCAATTCGCAACCTGGCCAAGCAACTTCTAGCTGCTGAGCGAACAAACCCACAGTATCAAGACCTGGTATTTCGTCAGGTAACTGCCAATGTGCCAGTCTAGCCAACTGAGTTAAACCAAGACTTGATTCAATACTCGAACTCACAACCGCTTTGATCCCCAGTTCCTTAGCTCTTTGAATCAACGCGATACAGCGTTCAACAGAGCCAAGTAAAGTCGGCTTGATGACGATCGCTTTAGCACCATTGAGATCTTCAAGCTTAAAATCATCGCGACGAATCGCATGCTGAAGCGTCTCATCCCAAGCGATAGCAATTCCAGTATCAATCGCAAAAGAAAAACTGTCACCCGGCACTTGGCAGGGCTCTTCGATAAAGGCAATACGTCCTCTTAACGAAGGCGCGATCTTCTTAGCAAACTGTTGCGCTTTTTCAGCACTCCAAGCTCGGTTGGCATCTAATCTTAGTGTGAGGTCAGGAATAGACTCCAAAAATAGACTCACTAACATCCCGTCACGAATAGGCTCATACAGCCCGACTTTGATTTTTGCTACTTTCTGACCGCTCATTGCGTTGAGCTTAGGAATGAGCTCATCAGGATCCCCTGAGCAGAGTGGAGCAGCTTGATACACACCGTGCTGTGGAAGCTGTTGCGTCAATTCCATTTGCGCCATTGAAAGACCAAACGCAACCGATGGATACAGACCATCAAAATTAAGCTCCGCGCCTTGTTGCCACAAAGCCAGTTGCTCGACGAGCTGTGAATAGGCTTCATCCATGGTCTCAATACTAAAACCCGCAAGAGGAGCAACTTCACCAAGACCAGTGTCACCGTCAAGCGCTAACTCTACGACAAAACCTTCGCGCTGTTTCAACCTCTGATCACGCAGTATCACACCGCTGTCCATCGGCAGTTCATAGCGATAGAGTTTGGCTGATCTCATAACAATATCCTTTTCATTATTGATATAAATGTAGCATGCATTGGATATTTCACCCGTTCGTTCGCAAACATCTAGGTTATCGCTTCTACAGCAAGTCGAGGACGTGAAAGATGACGCATCCTCGAATCGCTATCACGATTAGAACTAAGATATTAACGACAAATTATGGGTTGCGTGGAAACTTGTTAAAGTCCGGACGGCGCTTTTCATTGAAAGCATTGCGACCTTCCTGACCTTCTTCAGTCATGTAGAACATCATGGTTGCGTTGCCAGCTAGCTCTTGAAGACCCGCTTGACCATCACAATCTGCGTTCAACGCGGCCTTAAGACAACGAAGCGCCATTGGGCTGTGCTGTAATGTCTCACGACACCAACGTACGGTTTCTTTCTCAAGATCTTCTAGAGGCACCACGGTATTGACTAGCCCCATGTCTAGCGCTTCCTTCGCATCATAGAAACGACATAAGAACCAGATTTCACGAGCTTTTTTCTGACCAACAATACGTGCCATGTATGACGCGCCCCACCCCCCATCAAAGGAACCTACTTTAGGGCCAGTTTGACCAAACTGTGCATTCTCAGCGGCAATCGTCAGATCACACATCATATGCAGTACGTGACCACCGCCTACAGCCCAACCTGCAACCGAAGCGATAACAGGCTTCGGACAAGTACGAATCTGACGTTGGAAATCCAAAACGTTTAAGTGGTGCGTACCTGAGTCATCTCTGTAACCACCGTAATCGCCACGAATTTTCTGGTCACCGCCAGAACAAAACGCTTTCTCACCTAAACCGGTAAGGATAATAACGCCGATACCTTCGTCATAACGTGCATCGGCAAGCGCGTTGATCATCTCTTTTACCGTTTGAGGGCGGAACGCATTACGAACCTGTGGGCGGGCGATAGTAATCTTAGCGATACCATCTTCAGATTTGTGGTACTGAATATCTTCATATTCACCGCTGCAGTCATTCCAGTGTACTGGTGCGTATAATTCTTCTTCTGAGATACCGACTGTTTTTGCCATGGTGATTCCTGTTTGTTTACCAATTGACTCAAAACAAACTATACAAAGGTTTGTTTTATTTGAGTTTTAACGATTTCGGCAAAAGCTTGGGGCTGTTCAACATGAACATTATGCCCAGCCTCTGCAACTTGGCTGAAAGACAAACCGCTTCGTTTGGCCAACTGACTAAACTTATCGTCTTTCTCGCCACAAATATAATGTACTGCTACTGCGGATGAGCTGAGCGCATCCAACAAATAATCTTGCTTTGCCAGCGAGGTCGCTAGCATCATGTTTGCCACTTGTGGCCCTAGGTTAGCACTGCGTTTAGCGATCAGTTTTTGTCTTTGCGCATGATTTAGTGAACTAAACACCGCCTGCTGATACCAATCGCTTAGCACCTGTTCAATTGGCTGATTCGTAAAACGTTCAGCCCACTGAACATCGTACTCCCACCTTGCTGCTCTATCCATTGGGGATGGCAAACCAAAGTTTCCCCCTTCAACAATCAATTGCTGAATATTAAGCCCCGCAAAGTGATTGTTCACCACACCATTCATTGCGATGCGACCACCCATTGAGTAACCAATCAGTACTATAGGTCGATGAGGCTCGAACTGGGTGAGAAGAGTGTCAGATATTTGATCACAACACTCTTTAAAATTGTTACAACTGTTCAACCCACTCAAGCCATGACCGGGTAAATCAAGACAAACGGAAGGGTAATTACTTAGGTAATCTATTGTCTGTTGCCAATCTTTTCCACAACCCAGTAAGCCATGCAAAAAGACCAGCACTGGCTGTGCTGGGTTATGGGCCAAATGCTGAGAAGCCTGACTATAAAGCATGAATCTGTTGCGTAAATTCTCTTAACTGACGGGAAGCTTGCTCCGCGGGCGTTTGCACTTCGATAACCAATCCACCCACACCATTCTCAACATGGTTGTCGATCAGTTGCTGATATTCCGCCAACGTTTCTGGCTTAGCGTAAGCAAGATGAAACTGTCGAGCGGCATGTTCAAACTCAAAGCCATGGGGCATTTGATACAAAGCTTGTTTTTGTTGCTCTGGAACAGGCAGTAAATCAAAGATGGCACCACCATCATTATTGGTCACCACGATGACAACCGGTGTTTGCTCATGGGTAAACAGCGCTAATGAGTTGATATCGTATAAAAGCGATGTATCGCCAATGAAGAGAACCGTTGGCTGTTTATTTGCCCGTACCACTCCCGCAGCACTAGCGACTATGCCATCAATCCCTGACGCCCCTCGATTGCTATAAACTTCAACGCCATCAAAACGGGCAAACATATCCAAAAGGCGTACAAACAGACTATTGCCGATAAACAATTGTGCTTGCTTAGGCAGTTGAGGCGCGGTTAGAGCCAAAGCGATTTCAGATAGAGGCGCATCGCACGAGAGATGCAACGAAGCCAAACTATTGACCTGTTCAGAGACAGCACACAACTCATCAGCCCAACCTGAATTCGTTTGAGCAATTGGCGGCAATATCGCTAACAAGTGCGAGATCCAACTCTCTACAGAGGCAAGATGATGCACTTGCATCATATGGCTCGCGTTATTACGGTCGAAACTCGGCGCAACATAGTGATAATCGGCACCGGTGGTTTTGATATGCTTAGCTAACCACTGATTCAGACGCTTCGATACGATGCGCGAACCCAGTTGCAAAACTAACTCACACTGCTGTAAGGCTTCCGATTGATTGCTGTTCTGCAACCATAGATCGTAGTGTGACCAAGCCGAGCTTTGTCCGGACTGTGGGTCACACATGATTGGCCAACCTAGCCGCTCAGCCAACTGTTTGGCAGCAGATGCTTCACTGCGCGTCACACTACCAAGCACTATCAGGCCGTTTCTTCGCGAAAAATCACTGACATTCAGTTGTGGACTCTGCAATGGGTAACTCTTACTCGTAAACGGTTTGTCGCTTTGCCACCACAAGCCCAATTGGTCACTATAGCTTTGGTATAAACCCTTAGGTTCAGCGCTATAAAGTGGTTCAGGAAATGGGCAGTTAACATGAATCGCACAGCCCTTTTGCTGTTGCTCAGCCAGCGCTTGGTCGATTGTCGTTAGCACCCAATTGAGTGGAATATTCAACGATGGACTGGGTAGGTCAACCGCACAGGTCACATGGCTAGAAAAGATCCCAAGTTGGTTGATGGCTTGGTTAGCACCACAGCCAACCAGTTCGACGGGTCTGTCCGCGGTAAGCACCACCAGCTTTTCGCCAGTAAGTTTTGCTTCCGCAATAGCGGGAAGAAGATTCGCGACTGCCGTTCCTGATGTCACAACAACAGCGACAGGTTTACCACTTGCTTTCGCAAGGCCTAACGCCAAAAATCCCAGCCCACGCTCATCAAAATGCGTGTGGAGGTTTAGTTGTGGATTTTCATCCGCTTCCAATGTCAAAGGCGTTGAGCGAGAGCCAGGAGCGATACAAATTTCACGCACACCAAATCGGGTCAGTTCTTCAAGTATTACCTGACTCCAAATGCGGTTTATCACTGCTTGATTAGCACTTAAAACTTCCGCGTTCATCTAAGAAGCGACTCCTAACGGTGCGTTATCTGATATCAGAGACAACAGTGTCGACATTTTTTTATCCAGCTCTTGCCATTCATATTCCGCCACCGAGCCAGGAACAATACCTGCACCGGCAAATAACTGGACATGGTCATCGAGGATCAGGGCGCTGCGAATTGCGACACAAAACTCAGCTCTCTGGTGACTGATAAAGCCCATCGAGCCTGCGTACCAACCACGAGCAAAGGGTTCATGTTGCTGAATAAATGCCATCGATTCTTTGCGCGGCAAGCCCGCAACTGCTGCGGTTGGCTGTAACGCACTCAACAACTGCACGCCATTAACACCTTTATTCAAGTGGGCGTGAATGCTGCGTTTTAGGTGCTGAACCTTACGTAAACGAACTAAGCGAGCCTCTTGTTCCACCTCTACATGTTCAGAGTGCGGAGCTAGACGCTCGATAATATCGTCTACAACATATTGATTTTCATTGAGGTTCTTGCTGTCGTTGGCCAACCAGTTAGCCAGTTCCATATCCTGAGTGGCATTGCTACCTCGTCCTATCGTACCGGCGAGCGCTTCCGTATAAAGTTCCTGATCTTGACGCAGGTAAAGACGTTCCGGCGTTGATCCGATAAAACTATGCTTCCTATCTAACGACAGTAAAAAGTGAAAACTATGGTGATTGTGTAGATAGCTTGATTTTAAAAACTGAGCCGCACATAAGGGCGCATCAAGCGTGACCTCTGTTTTACGAGCCAAAACGACCTTTTTAAACTCGTTATTGCTAATGCCTGTCAGGACTTTATCTACCAACTCCCCCCACTGACACTTATCAGGCGTATGCTGGATATTTTCGACATGTGCCGTAACGGGCATAAGAGGTTTAACGTCAAGCTGCAATTTGCATAGGCTAGCGAGAGTGCGGTGTTTTTCTGCCGTTAAGTTCACCGCAATAGACCAACTGTTATCAAAGCGAATCAGCTCTATCTGCGGTAGAAAAAAGAACGAAGACATGCAGCGACGATTCTTGCTCGTCTGTCCGTCAAATGAACGCCCTCCCCATATACGCTGATCTTCAGCCAATATGGCATAAGCGGGCGCAGGGTCGACAAATGTATGTAACTGGCCTAGCGCGACCACTTCTTCACGAGTATCGCGCGATTGCCAATAGAACTGAGGGAAAATCGGCTGAGCCTCAAGCCAGTCGATAAACGCAAAGTCCGGTTTTTCCTCAAGAACTTGAACCAGACGAGTGATACCGTCTCCTGCATCCTTTACGCGTTCGATCAGTTCAGTAACGGCTTGATGAAAATTAGACAAATCAGCCTCGTATGCATGGGGATTGTTATTCATTGTAGGTGGTTACTCTATTTATAGACCCCTCTCAAATCAAGGTTGTGGTGAATGTTTTGCAAAATCCTGTGATAACGGGCGTGCTACAAGTTGTTATTTCTTGCCATTCAACCAGATTTTTATTCTAAAAAAATTCTTTTTGATGTACTTTAATAAAGAAATTCAATTATTTTTAGGTTTTAATCAATGCAAAATATCGGGATGTCGTCGAAACTCGATAATGTCTGCTATGACATTAGGGGTCCGGTACTAAAACATGCTAAACGCATGGAAGAAGAGGGGCATAAAATACTAAAGCTAAACATCGGAAACCCCGCCCCATTTGGCTTTGACGCACCTGACGAAATCCTAGTCGATGTAATCCGTAACTTGCCTACTTCGCAAGGCTACTGTGATTCAAAAGGAATTTATTCAGCTCGTAAAGCCGTCGTTCAGTATTATCAGCGCAAGGGAATTCATTCACTAGACGTCGAAGACGTCTACATTGGTAACGGCGTCTCTGAGCTGATCGTTATGGCAATGCAAGCGTTGCTAAACAATGGTGACGAAATGCTCGTCCCTGCACCTGACTACCCGCTATGGACCGCTTCCGTCGCTCTTTCCGGTGGTAATGCGGTGCACTACATGTGTGATGAAGAAGCGGATTGGTATCCAGACCTTGACGACATCAAGCGTAAAATCACGCCAAAAACACGCGGCATCGTATTAATCAACCCGAATAACCCAACCGGTGCAGTATACAGCCGTGACTTCCTACTTGAAGTGATCGAGATTGCACGTCAGCATAAACTCATCATCTTCGCTGATGAAATCTACGACAAAGTTCTTTACGACGGCGCAACACATACTTCCGTTGCAACCCTAACCGACGATGTCATCGTGATGACGTTCAATGGATTGTCGAAAGCTTATCGCGTGTGTGGTTTCCGTGGCGGTTGGATGTTTATGACGGGCCCTAAACATATGGCCAAAGGCTATATAAACGGTCTCGATATGCTAGCGTCAATGCGACTCTGTGCTAACGTGCCGATGCAACATGCGATTCAAACTGCATTAGGTGGTTATCAAAGTATTAATGAATTGATTCTGCCTGGTGGTCGTCTGCTCGAACAGCGTGATCGCGCATGGGAATTGATTAACCAGATCCCAGGGGTATCGTGTGTCAAACCGAAAGGGGCGATGTACTTGTTCCCAAAAATTGATACTAAGGTTTACAACATCAAAGATGACCAGAAGATGGTGCTCGATTTCTTGGTGCAAGAAAAAGTACTGCTTGTTCAGGGGACAGGGTTTAACTGGCCTAAACCTGATCACTTCCGCATCGTGACTTTACCTCACGTCGAAGATCTTGAAGTTGCGATCGGTCGCTTTGAACGCTTCCTGTCGACCTATAGTCAGTAGTAATTAGCTTCAATCTCTCATATTCTTAAAGGGCACTCACTGAGTGCCCTTTTTCATTTCATGGAGTAGAGAAATGTCAGATAGTCCAAACAAAGTTGTTCAGGAAAGCCACTTTTTTGCCCACTTGGCGCGCATGAAACTGATTCAGCGTTGGCCGTTGATGCGTTCAGTATCAAGTGAAAACATCTCAGAACACAGCTTACAGGTTGCTTTCGTTGCCCACGCTTTGGCACTGATCAAAAACAAGAAGTTTGGCGGCAACCTTAACCCAGAAAGAATCGCTATCTTAGGTATGTACCATGACACCAGTGAAGTGTTAACCGGTGATTTACCAACACCCGTTAAGTACTACAATCCAGAGATAGCCAAAGAATACAAAAAGATTGAGGCTGCCGCAGAAAAGAAACTGTTATCTATGCTGCCCGAAGAATTTCACGATGATTTCACCCCATATTTAATCTCCCAACAAGCGCATTCCGATGATGCCATGATAGTTAAGCAAGCCGATACCATTTGCGCCTATCTGAAATGTCTCGAAGAACTGAGTGCCGGCAATCATGAGTATGCGCTGGCGAAAAAACGCTTAGATGTCACCTTAAAGCAACGCTTTACCCCAGAGATGGAATATTTCCTAAATACCTTCGCACCAAGCTTCGAGCTCTCTTTAGACGAGATCAGCTAATACAGCTTGTTGCCACTTAATTACGATGCCAGAACGCGTTAAGCAAATATTCAATCAATACTTTCTTACGTTTCGGCATCAGTTGCCTATCTGCATAAACAAGACTCACCTGTACTTCAGGCATCTTGTACTCAGGTAATAAGCGCAGCAACAGGCACAAGCAAGTCTGATTGCGACCATGCAACGCGACGCCGCTATTATGGCCTACAACGATGTATTTCTGATGATGACGGCTTTTCTCGCCGTGGCTGCTGTTTTAATTTTAAGTATGAAGGACTAGCCTATGGATCAAGTGGCAAAATTTTCATAGTTTTCTGCCACTTGAAGTCCTCTCTGCATCGGTGTACGGTTAGGAAAAACAGAGGGGTATTGCCTATGACGTTTCAAATCAGCGATTTATGGCATCAACGTCATGATGATGAACATAAGATTCGTCGTGATGACCACCGCAGCCCATATCAACGCGATCGTGCCCGTATTCTTCATTCTGCTGCCTTTCGCCGCCTACAAGCGAAAACTCAGGTTCACGGCAAAAGTTTCGATGACTTCCACCGCACTCGTTTAACGCATTCATTAGAAGCCGCTCAACTAGGCACCGGAATTGTCGCGCAATTGAAAAAGAAACAACCAGAGTTTCGTGATCTGCTGCCCAGTGACAGTTTGATTGATTCACTTTGCCTTGCACATGACATTGGCCACCCACCCTACGGGCATGGTGGAGAAGTTGCACTTAACTACATGATGCGCAAACACGGTGGATTCGAAGGCAATGCACAGACATTTCGTATCGTCACTAAACTCGAACCTTACACTGAACATTTCGGTATGAACCTAACTCGTCGAACGCTACTTGGGCTCATCAAGTATCCGGCAATGATCAGTCAAACACGAGCAGTGACCCTCCCAGACAGTGTCTCCCATCAACGCAAACTCCGTGCACGCGACTGGATGCCTGCTAAAGGACTTTATGATTGTGATCGCTCACTGTTTGACTGGTTGCTCGAACCTCTGAGCGAAAAAGACAAACAGCTTTTCAGTACGATGCGCGATGAAAAACTGCCTGATACCGAACACAAAAAGACTCGCTATAAGTCTATCGATTGTTCGATTATGGAGCTGGCCGATGATATCGCCTACGGTGTGCATGATCTTGAAGACGCCTTGGTACTTGGAATGGTCAATCGCCACCAATGGATTGAAGGGGCGGCCAGTCAGTTATCGGAATGTGGCGACACATGGTTTGAACAACATATCGATTCCATCACCGACATGTTGTTTGCAGGCACTCACTACCAGCGCAAAGATGCGATTGGTGGGATGGTCAACGCGCTATTGACCAGTATATCTATTAAACCAGTTGATGCCTGTTTTGCGTGTGAACTGCTTTCATTCAATGCCTATCTTGAACCTAAGATGGCTAAGGCTTTAGACATTCTTAAACACTTCGTTAGTGACTACGTTATTCAAGTACCGCATGTACAGGTAGTCGAGTACAAAGGCCAACAGATCATCATGGATATTTTCGAAGCGCTCAGTGCAGATCCTGAGCGATTGTTACCTACTCAAGTTCGTTTGCAGTGGGCAGCAAAACACGACCCGAGTGAAGGATATAGGGTAATCGCCGATTACATTTCATCGATGACAGATGGACATGCCCAGCGCCTGCATCAGCAGCTATTTTCATCACACTAGCAATCGTTGCGCTTTAACAAATCAGGAGCCAAATGGCTCCTGATTCTATTTAGTCAGCCATAAAGGCATCCAACTTTGCCGTCAGTTCCTGTTTTTCTAGGCATTTTAATTAACTCAGATAGTTTTTCTCAAACACCCCCGGTGGCATCTGCTTTATCTGAAACTCTATCATGTGGTTAAAAGCCTCAATCAGTGGCCTAAACTCGTTTTCTGGCTCAAGGAGCGACAAAATATGATAGCCAGCCTCAACAGTCGACAAACTGTTGTCACTTGGCGCTTTGCGGATACGGTAGTTGCCTTGTAGGTCATCAGGTAAACGTATCAAAGGAAGAGAATGCAGATTGGTCGATAAGTGCCAAATTTTATAGGCTTTTTTCCATGTACCATCGAGTAAGATAATGCGTATCTTGGTATCTTCAGTTAGCTTCTCGGCGACTTCCGTATGCGCTAACGCCCCTTCTCCTGGATAGAGTACAAAGTGATGACACTGAGCTTCATTCAGCAAAGCATTGAGTTCAGCGTGCTGCGAGAAATCTTCGCCTTCAAAGCAGTAACTGTTGGCCAGCGACAATTTTAATATACGTGCAGTGCCCATAGGTCTGGTCGTCTCGCTGTGATGCTGTAGAATAACCAGCTCAACATTTGATGTTAAACTTTGTATCCACTTACATATACAAGCTTTGAGTGACTTTCCACATTGAGAACAATATCGGGACATAGTGTGCGCTTATTTCTTCTGTTAATCGCTATAAGTTTAGTGTGCTTGGGTCTGCAATTCGATCCCTTAGCGTCGCAAGTAAATTGGCATCGCTACTGGATTAACCAAGGCCAATGGTGGCGAATCCTAACAGGAAATTTCACTCATACCAACTTTGCTCACCTCACGATGAATCTGGCGGGTCTATGGGTGATTTGTTTCGTTTTTAAGCCAACAGCCAAGAGTTTAGCGCTCATATTGATTGCAACTAGCCTTTGTATTGGTATTCTCAATTTGTTTACCACTATGAATGGCTATGTCGGACTATCAGGCACATTACATGGCATCTTCGCCTATTTCGCCACCTTAGAAGCCCTACAAGAGCGTAAAAGCAGTTGGCTATTGGTGGTTGGTGTGATGCTTAAAGTGACGTGGGAACTCACCATGGGAGCCGCCCAGTCAACCAGCGATCTTATCAACGCACCGGTTGCCGTTGAAGCTCACTTATTCGGTGCGCTGTCTGGCTTGGTATTCGCTCTGATGGTCTATTTCATCAAGAGAAAATCCCAACCTCTGACCACTGCGTAATAATTTGGTTGATGTTCATCGTCAAAGGGCTCAGAATGGCGCCCTTTTTCACGCATAACCAATGTGCGTGAATATTACGCATTTATTATACAGAGTACACACTATGGGTTTTACCTCCTTAGGCCTTTCTGCCCCGATTCTCAAAGCAATTGAGGAACAGGGTTACGACAAACCATCTCCAATTCAGGAGCAAGCTATCCCTGCCGTACTTAACGGTCAGGATGTCATGGCAGCAGCACAGACAGGTACAGGTAAAACAGCCGGTTTCACTCTTCCTATCCTTGAACGCCTAGACAATGGTACACGAGTAAGGGGCAATCATGTCCGTGCGTTAATCTTGACGCCGACTCGTGAGCTGGCTGCACAAGTTCAAGAGAATGTATTCAAGTACAGTCGTTATCAGAAACTGACTTCCACCGTTGTGTTTGGCGGTGTGAAAATTAACCCTCAAATGATGAAGCTTCGTAAAGGTAGCGACATTGTTGTGGCTACGCCAGGACGTCTACTCGACCTTTACCAGCAAAACGCGATTAAGTTTGAGCAGCTTGAAGTTTTGGTTCTTGATGAAGCCGACCGCATGCTTGACATGGGTTTTATCCGCGATATTCGTAAGATCCTAAATTTATTACCAGCAAAACGTCAGAACTTACTGTTTTCGGCCACCTTTTCACCAGAGATCCGCGAACTGGCAAAGGGATTGGTAAACAATCCAGTCGAGATTTCGGTTAACCCTGAAAACTCGACAGCAGTGACCATTGAGCAAAGCATCTACCCAGCAGACAAGCGCAAAAAAGCACCGATGCTAGTCAAACTGATTAAAGATGGCGACTGGAAACAGGTGCTGGTGTTCTGCCGTACCAAGCATGGTGCGAACCGTTTAGCGCTGTTCCTCAATAATGAGAACATTACAGCAGCCGCTATTCACGGCAACAAAAGCCAAGGCGCACGTACTCGAGCACTGGCTGACTTTAAATCCGGTGATATCCGAGTTTTAGTTGCGACAGATATCGCCGCACGTGGTATCGATATTCCACAGCTGCCACAAGTTGTTAACTTTGAGCTGCCCAATGTCTCCGAAGACTACGTTCATCGTATCGGTCGTACAGGTCGTGCAGGTGAAGTAGGCAAAGCGATCTCTTTAGTAGAAGCGGATGAGGCGGGTGATTTATTTGGTATTGAACGTTTGATTCAACAAGTACTGCCGCGTTTTGAGCTGGAAGGCTTTAAACCGGTTAACGAGTTGCCAGAATCAAAACTAGATACACGCCCTATCAAGGCGAAAAAACCTAAGAAGCCTAAGACTGGCCACCAAGATGGTCAACGCTCAGGAGATAATGCCCGTGGCAATAAGCCAGCAAGCAAAAATAAACGCCATTTCGGTCATAGTAAGCCAAGTGGAGAAAGCAAACCTACTAACGTTAAGCATGGCGAAGGAAAAGCGAAAGGCCGTTCTGGTAGCAGTAAGCCATCAAACGGTAAACCGTCTAACCGACGCCCTAACCGCGCAAAAGCACCTCGCAGTTCTGCATCAAGCCAATAGCAGGCTCATCGTTTAAGGCTAAACGACTCCGTTTAGACCACTGAAGTGAGTTAAAAAAGCCCTCGTGACTAGCGAGGGCTTAAACTTTCAGGAAGGGGGATCACTTAATCAGTATCTTTTGAGAATCTCAGCAATCGCAGACTCATTTTCAGCTGCAATAATCGCTTCAACATCCTCATCGTTTTGAAACAGTTCAGACAAAGCAACAATAGTTTGTATATGGCTGTTTGAATCCAACGCTGCCAAAGTGACTGAGAAGAACACATCACCATTATCTTCTGACTCTAAATCAACACCATGTCTAAACACTGTGATTTGTAATGCAGCTTCATTCACACCATCTTCTGGTCGCGCATGAGGCATGGCGATTTTGGGCGCCAAAACATAGTACGCACCGATTTCTTTATGCTTAGTTTTAATCGCTTCTAGATAACTTGCTTCTACCTTGCCCTGCTCTAACAACTTTGAGCAAGTAATGTTTAGTGCTGCATCAACCGTTAAGTTCTGCTCATTTGAGATAACAATATTGTCGCCAATAAGATTCAAAAGACTCATGATACTAACCAACCTAGAATCAGACCAACTACACCAAAATCAAAGTCAGCAAACGTCGTCGCTTCAAGCCCTAGACCACCCAGTACTGGAAGTAGCAACATAGGCAGGAAGGAAATACATAGACCTTGCGTAAATGAACCCAATACTGCACCACGAAGACCACCCGTTGCGTTACCATAGACGCCAGCTGCACCTCCTACGAAGAAGTGAGGTACGACACCCGCAACGATAATAGTCCAGTCAAACATGCCCTGAATACCCATCGCCACAAGACCAGCTGAAAACGATGACAGGAAGCCGATAAGCACAGCATTTGGTGCCACAGGGAATACCATCGGACAGTCTAGTGCTGGTTTTGCACCCGGTACCAATTTGTCAGAGATGCCTTTAAATGCCGGGACAATCTCAGCGATAAGCATCTTCACACCTTGCAGGACAATGTAAACCCCACCGGCAAATGTTAGTGATTGCATAAAGGTAAAGACGACCCAATTCTGTCCACCAGACACTGTCTCAACAAAATCACCACCAGCGATAATAGATGCGAACATAAAGAACACCGCCATTGTCGTAGCAACGGCTACCGGAGTATCACGCAAGAACATTAGGCTTTTTGGTACATTGATATCTTCTGTTGTTTTCGAAGTATCACCGAACTTACTGCCGATGTAGCCCGAAACTAGGTAAGAAAAGGTAGAGAAGTGGCCCATCGCGAGTTGATCTGTGCCCATGACTTTCTCTGTATATTTCTGCGCAAGCGCTGGCATGATCACCATTAAAGAGCCGACAATCACCGAGCCCATTGCAACTAATATTGCACCTTTAATGCCTGCTGTCGATAGAATTACCGCAACGAGCATTGACATAAACATCGTGTGGTGACCCGTTAGGAAAATATATTTCAATGGAGTAAAACGAGCCAACAAAATATTAACCACGAAGGCAAAGAACATAATGAGTGCCATTTCATAGCCAAATACTTCTTGTGCTAATGCTACGATAGCTTCATTATTTGGAATCACTCCGCTTACACCAAAAGCTTCTGTGAATACTGTTGAAAAATGATTTAATGCTCCAACAAGAGCACCAGCACCAAAACCCAAAATTAGGAAACCCATTACGGTTTTAATTGTGCCTTTCAAAATAGTAGAAATATCAGATTTTTGCGCAACAAGACCGATAAAGGCGATTAATCCGACCATGATTGCTGGCTCTTTTAATAAGCCAAGCATAAACTCAAAAAAGCTTGCCATAATAGAATTCCCTTACATGAAGTTCTTTAATTGCTCTTCAATAGAAGCTTTATCAAAAATATTAGCAAGGCTGACAATATTGTTTTTTCCTGCCTCTGCTAACTGATTTGCCACGTCTGTTGCCGCAACCCAAATATCAGCATTACTTGATGCAGCTGATGATAAATCTTCATGATCAACTTCAGCGGAAAAGCCAAGTTTATTAACGACTTCTTTTACAGCCATTTCCATCATTAGTGATGTACCAAGACCATTACCGCACACAACCATAATCTTTTTCATAATATTCATCTCGTAGGGGTTTTAATCGAAAGCTATTTCGCTTTCGTTTCTTTGTTGAAATGAATCATATCCAAATGGTCCGAAAACGGAATAGATCACCATCACAAAATCAAAATGACCTTGTGACGCAGGTCTCGTAAATTAAAGTTAAAACCAGCGAAATTAACACTAAGCAAGCAAAAGGAGCTGTGGCAATTGAGTCTATTTCTAGTTCGTTATTTCCAGAGTGAATGGAAGTGTGATCTGGCAATATGAATGAGGTTAAATAATAGCGTGAATTATTTCCCGTAATCGATAAGCATTTTCTTTAGAAGACTATTAACATCTTTGGTCTTTTTATTTCTCTTAGTCAGTGCACTTAAAGAAGTCGGCATTTCTGGCTTAGAAATTTCTGATTCATCGTCTAAACGATCTCGAAGTTTTTGAACAGCAGGAAGTAGCATACGGATTTCTTCACCATATTCATTTTCAAGAACCACTATATTTTCAGATTCCACTTGAATAATGGTTAAGATACCGTGTTTAACCGATTCTACTTTTTCTCCAACCATAGAAGATTGCGGTGGAACGGAGCGATCTGAGACTTGTCCACTACGGAGTTTAGCAGCAGTAATTGATCGAATATTCCCAGTATTTTCAAACGCAACAATAACTGTATGTGTATTGTAGTATTCAATCACAGTTACATAGCCATGTTTTTTTGTTTCAAATCGAGCACCTATCTGCATATCATGTGGTGCTTCTTGTTTTTTTATTAACATCCAGTATACCTAGGACTTCATGTAAAATCCGACATAGAGTAAGTATATACTCTATAGACAACATTATAAATGGCTACCATTTCGCATAATTCAGGTTAACTTTTAAATGACTTCGCCTTTCTTGCCGCTTTTAACACCTCATATAATACAAATAAAAAAGCGCCATTTGAGATAGGCGCTTTGATTCTGCATGATTAGTCATTTAGATGATTGGGCGCTGGCCACGGTCAATCAACTTCATCAGAACGTTGTCAGCCGCCTCTCCGGCAAGACCTGCAAGCTTTGAGGTCAGCTTCTTCTTCTCTACATAATGAATGGCTAGTACGGTTTTGTCCTTGCACGCTTCAACGACAATGTCATCTGACGTTTTAATCTCATCAACCAAACCAAGTTTATAGGCTTGGGTACCAAACCAATGCTCGCCCGTCGCGACTTTATCTAACTCTAATGCAGGACGACGTTCACGGATAAAATCTTTAAAAAGATCATGCGTCTCTTCTAGCTCTTGCTTGAATTTCTCGCGTGCTTTATCTGTGTTTTCTCCAAACATAGTCAGCGTGCGCTTGTATTCGCCGGCCGTCAGTTGCTCATATTCAATATCGTACTTTTTCAGCACTTTATTGAAGTTTGGTAACTGGGCAATCACGCCAATAGAACCGACGATGGCAAATGGTGCTGAAACAATCTTATCGGCGATGCAGGCCATCATATAGCCCCCGCTTGCCGCGACTTTATCAACAGCAATCGTCAAAGGAAGTTTTGCTGCCTTGATACGATCCAGTTGAGACGAAGCAAGGCCGTAGCCATGTACCATGCCACCACCAGACTCTAATCGTAGTAACACTTCATCACCTTCACGGGCTACAGCTAAAATCGCCGTCACTTCCTCACGCAGCGAAGCCACTTCTTTAGCATCAATACTACCTTTAAAATCAAGGACAAACAGATGAGGTTCACGTTTGCTATCCAGTTCACCCTCTTTTGATGCCTTCTTAATCTCTTTTTCGCGTGCTTTATTCTGTTCTTTCTCTTGCTTCTTCTCAGCCTTATCGCGAGCCTTGATGAAAGCATCGTCATGTAAGTAATGTTCTAGCTGTTCAACGGTATTTTTATGCTGCTCTGTTAAGTTGGTGATTTCGAGTTCACCCTTGGCAGCACCACTTTTTCCGCTCACTGCTTTAGCAATAACCAATATCGCAATCACCGCGACTACAACAGTCACAATCTTGGCCAAAAACAGGCCATAGTCCAACAAAAATTCCAATGTGAGATCCCCAAATGTGCGAATTAGTGTATTGTAACAACCAAGTTATGGATTCATAAAGCAGAACATTACAAAAGGATACACATCGTGGAATATGCTGTTTCTTCAGATGCCCTGAAAGGTAAAGTCATTCTGGTGACTGGCGCAGGTGCCGGCATCGGTAAGCAAGCGGCGCTCTCTTATGCAGAGCACGGCGCTACCGTGATTTTACTTGGTCGTACAGTGAAAAAGCTGGAGCAGACTTACGACGAAATCGAAGCGGCTGGTTATCCTCAACCAGCGATTATCCCGCTTGATATGAAAGGCGCGACTAAACAAAACTACCTCGATATGGTTGATACCATTGAGGGTCAGTTTGGTCGTTTAGACGGTGTTTTGCACAATGCCAGCTTACTCGGTGTCATTAGCCCATTTGATCAGATCGGTGAAGACACTTACGACGATATCATGCAGGTTAACGTTAAAGCGCAATTTCTGATGACTCAAGCTGTGCTGCCTCTACTGCATAAATCGCCAGATGCTCGCATCATTTTTACCTCATCAACGGTTGGTCATAGTGGCCGTGCATTCTGGGGAACTTATGCGATGTCCAAGTTTGCGACTGAGGGGATGATGCAGATCCTTGCTGACGAATTGAGCGAAAGCAACATTCGTGTCAACGCCATCAATCCAGGTGCGACTCGAACAGGCATGCGTGCTAAAGCTTATCCTGCTGAAGATGCAGACTTGCTAAAAACACCTCTCGATATTATGCCGCTCTATCTGTACCTGATGTCAGCAGAGAGCAAGTCCGTAAACGGTGAGTGTATCGACGCACAATCAAAACGATAAACGTAAAAAACTATTTTACATTGCAATCAACGCCTTGTGGTCTGTTTCTAATCGCACAAGGCGTTTTTTTATCCATTTAAATCTCTCTCCTCTTGCCGTTCATACTCAATAAATTATACTGTACATATATACAGGTAAATTATTATGTATGAATTAATCGAGCATCTGAAGAAAAAACAGTGGCTTTGGTCAGGAATCCAAACACCTGAACACCACGATTACTACTCAACAGGCTATGAACTCTTGGATCAAAAGCTCGAAGGTGGCTTTCCAAAATATGGCGTCGTCGAGTTACAAAGTGAGACCAGCATTGGTGAATTACGCCTAGTGCTGCCACACCTGAAAAACACCAGCCAAGATCGATTATCTGTCTTCATTCAAGCACCGGGTTACTTATGTGCTGAGCAGCTTCATCATTTGGGCTTAGACACGAATAAAGTCCTGATGATCTCCCCTCGCAACCCGCACCAAGCATTGTGGGCGGCTGAACAGTGCCTGCGCAGTGGCGCGTGTAGCAATGTGTTGCTTTGGCATCCTGAGCTTGAAGTTCACCAAGCCAGACGACTGCAAGTCGCAAGTGAACGTGGCAACTGCCTGCACTTCGTCTTTAAAAGCGTAGCAAAAAGTCTCTTTTCTCTACCTGTCAGCTTAACTATGACATTGCTGCCCCACCCGCTTGGTATTGAAGTGACCATCACTAAACGCAAAGGAGGCTGGCCACAGGGCAGTTTCGTCATCGATATGAGTGCAAGTTGGCCAAGTTTAACCCTGCAACCTAAAGCACCCGTCGTTATCCCATTCCCGATCCGTCAACAAGGCTAACTATGCAAAGTTGGATCTACCTTCATTTCCCAACCTTGCAGCTGGATGCATTATTTGCAGAAAACAGCGCATCACCACTGGCGATTGTTGAATCAAGCCATTTTAAAGTGGTGCAATGTAACCAAGCGGCTCTCGACGAAGGTATTCAGCTAGGTATGGGGTTGGGCAGTGCCAGTGCTTTGTGCCAGAAGCTACAAGTTCACCCCTACGATCCGAAAATCGAACAGCAAACGTTGCTCAATATTGCCCAATGGCTTTATATGGTCACATCTGATATTTGCTTATTTCCTCCGCAAGGCGTGTTATTAAAAGTCACGGGTATGCTGTCACTCTACGGAGGGTTGAACGCCTATTGGCAACGGGTCTCTCACCATCTTGAAAAGTTACAGCTTAACTATCTGTACTCGATCGGATTCTCGCCATTCTCGGCCATGCTGTTAGCCAAATCAGGTGTCGCACTACTGACGCTCGATAAAGAGAAAATTATCTCGGCGATGGCCCCTTTTCCGCTCTTTGCTACTGAATTAGAGCACAAGCAAGTTGAAAAACTGCAACGAGTTGGAGTGACGACCCTTGAGCAGCTTCTCGCCTTACCGATGCAAGAGGTCGCTCGTCGTTTTGATATTGATCTCGTCAACTACGTAGGACGTCTGATGGGGCAATTCAAACATCCTATCACGTTTTATCACCCCCCTGAACATTTTGAATGCTATCAAGAACTTCTGTTCGACATCGAAAATGTCCAATGGCTAGAAAAACCTTTAACCAAACTACTCGATAAACTCGAATGCTTCCTGACGCTACGCAATCAAGTGGGCTACGAGCTGGCACTGCGATTACATCAACGCGATAAAGAAGAGTGCACAGTCAGCTTTTATTCCGCTAGTGGGGATTATCTCACCACACGATGGCTGACTCTTTGTCGCCTAACAATGGAGTCAATCAAACTGGAGGCTCCGGTTCAAGGATTAACCTTGCGTCTCATTCGCGCCGGAGAGCTAGAATCCACCAGCGCCGATCTCTTTAACGGCGTGCAAGGCGAACAGGCCGAACTGGAACTGATAGGTCTTCTGCAAGCGAAGCTAGGTAATGAACACGTGCGTAAAGCCGCTCACAGCCATGATCCTCGTCCTGAAAAGGCGACCTTTCTCTGTGACCCAACTCTACCAATCCCTATACGTCATATCAGTTATCGCTTACGTCCGAGTTTATTGTTATATAAACCCGAGCCGTTAATGGAAAAGATTGCCATTATTCAAGGTCCTGAACGTCTCGTTACTGGCTGGTGGGATGGCGATGATATGACCCGTGATTACTTCGTTGCTCGCAGTCACGCAGGACGTTGGCTATGGGTATTTCGTAATCAGGATCACCTGTGGTTCGTCCACGGGATGTTTAGCTGACGAGTGTTGATATGACTTACGCTGAACTGTTTTGTCAAAGTAACTTCTCTTTTCTTAGCGGCGCTTCGCATGCTGAAGAGTTGATCTTACAAGCGGACTTTCTTCGCTATCACTCGCTGGCTATCACTGACGAGTGCTCTGTTGCGGGAGTCGTCCGAGCTTATAGCGCCAGCCAACAGCATAATCTTAATATTAAGCTGATTATAGGCAGCATGTTCTGGCTCAATGACGACTGTCAGATCGTTCTGTTATGCCCCAACAGAGAGGCCTATGCAGAGCTTTGTCGAATTATCACCAATGCTAGGAGACGTTCTGAAAAAGGCAGCTATCAGCTGTCAGAATGGGATTTGATGTCGGCTAAGCGTTGCTTGCTCATCTGGCTTCCTTGTCATAGAACCACTGACAATAAGTGGGGACATTGGCTCACTCAGCATCACCGACATCGACTTTGGGTTGGCGTACAGCGTCATCTTAAATCCGATGACAAACAATACCTAGAACACTGTCAGCAACTCGCCACTCACCATCAATTACCCATTACCGCTTGTGGTGGCGTATTAATGCATACCGCGACTCGTTTACCACTGCAACACACTCTGACTGCAATAAAGCACGGTTGTAGCGTGAGTGAAATAGGTGAGCAGCGATTAACAAACACCGAACGAACACTACGCAGTCAGGAAAAGCTCACTAAGTTGTTTAAAGCTGAATGGTTGCAAGAAAGTATAGCGGTTGCCAACCGCTGTACCTTCAGTTTAGGAGAGCTTCAATACGAATATCCAAGCGAGCTGGTCCCCGATGGACACACGCCGATGAGTTACCTAACCAAGTTAGTTGAACATGGTAAAAAGCTGCGCTTTCCAGATGGCGTTCCAAGTGATATCGAAACGACGATTAATAAAGAGCTCGCACTGATCGACGAGCTTAATTATCCATTCTATTTTTTGACCATTCATGACATCGTCATGTTCGCCAAAAACAACCATATCCTCTATCAGGGTCGGGGGTCAGCCGCCAACTCAGTCGTCTGTTACTGCTTAGAGATTACCTCTGTGGATCCCAGAAAAATCTCCGTCCTGTTCGAACGGTTCATCAGCCGTGAACGCGATGAGCCGCCGGATATTGATGTCGATTTTGAGCATGAACGACGCGAAGAAGTCATCCAGTATATTTATCAAAAATATGGTCGCGAACGTGCCGCACTCGCCGCTACGGTCATTTCGTACCGTTTCAAAAGCGCCGTGCGTGATGTAGGTAAAGCGTTGGGAATCGAAGAGAGTCAGTTGGATTACTTTATCAAAAATATCAATCGCCGCGACCGAGCTCAGGGATGGCAAGCTCAGATAGTGGAGCTTGGTCTTCAACCAGACTCGCTAAAGGGGGAACAGTTCATCTCGTTGGTGAATGATATTCTTGGTTTTCCACGTCATCTCTCGCAACATGTGGGCGGTTTTATTATTGCCGCAGGGCCGCTATATGAGCTCGTCCCAGTAGAAAACGCATCGATGGTAGACAGAACCGTTATTCAATGGGATAAGGATGATCTAGAGTCACTGAAACTGTTGAAAGTAGACGTATTAGCCCTAGGAATGCTGACTGCGATTCGTAAATGCTTTGACCTCATTGAACGTCTCCACCACCGTACACTCACCATCGCGGAAATCACCCGGCGTCAGGATGATAGCAAGGTCTACCGCATGATTCAGAAAGCCGATACTGTCGGTGTGTTTCAAATCGAATCTCGGGCACAAATGAGCATGCTACCACGCTTAAAACCCGCCTGCTATTACGATCTCGTCATCCAGATTGCCATTGTTCGTCCTGGCCCGATTCAAGGTGACATGGTTCATCCCTACCTAAAACGCAGAAATGGCGAAGAAAGTGTCGAGTACCCATCACAAGAGGTGCGCAGCGTACTCGAGAGGACTCTCGGTGTGCCTATTTTTCAGGAACAAGTGATTAAAATTGCCATGGTGGCTGCGGGCTTCAGTGGGGGGGAAGCGGATCAACTTCGCCGTGCTATGGCCGCGTGGAAAAAGAGTGGTGACTTAGTCAAATTCAAAACCAAGCTGATAGAAGGCATGCTCGCCAGAGGCTATGAGATTGAGTTTGCTGAACGCATCTTCGCCCAGATACTTGGATTTGGTGAATACGGCTTTCCAGAAAGTCACTCAGCCTCTTTTGCAGTACTTGCTTATTGCTCGGCATGGCTCAAGCATTACTACCCTGAGGCTTTTTATACATCGCTTCTCAATAGCCTGCCGATGGGTTTTTATAGTGCCTCACAACTCGTACAAGACGCTCGTCGCCATGGTGTTCATATTTTGCCAGTCTGTGTGAATGCCTCACAATACGATCACCACGTCGTTTGTGAACAGGGGAAGTGGGCAATTCGGCTTGGACTCAGACAAATCAAAGGCTTCAGCACTCAGAGTGCTAAACAATTGCTCCATGCCAGAGCCGAAACGAGATTTACTCATATCAATCAACTTAAACATATTGGTCTCAACCAACGTGATCTTGAGCTGCTAGCGTCCGCCAACGCCATGCATAGTCTAAGTAATAATCGCTATCAGACCCGCTGGGCAATGATGGACACTCTCTCTGAGCTCCCTCTATTTCAGCATATGCAAGAAGCTGAATTCCCCACTGTGAATGTACCTTCCGAAAGTCAAACTATCCTTGAAGATTATGCCGCGACTGGGCTATCTCTTGCCAAGCATCCTATCACTCTATTGGATGAAAGCGGTGTTCTCGGTCGCTTTACTCGTATGCGTGATTTGGCACAGAAAGCACATCAGTCTTTAGTCACGGTGACAGGTGTCGTAACGGGGAAACAGTCACCTGGCACCGCCGCAGGAGTGACGTTTTTCACGCTCGAAGATGATACAGGCAACATCAATGTCGTGGTTTGGAAAGCAACCTCACGGGCCCAAAAAGCCGCCTATTTGACCGCAAAGATCTTGCAGGTGAAAGGGATTCTAGAGAAAGAAGGGGATGTTCATCATGTTATTGCCGGCCGTTTGATCGATATGACCGATAAGCTGCAAGATTTACGCAGTAAATCGCGGGACTTTCACTAAATTCAACGATATAAGCCCATTATAAATTAAGCAAAAGGGAGCAATGCTCCCTTTAATCAATACAGATATCGATAATCTCTATTTATTCAATACATCGCGCAGACGATCTTGCGCCACTTGAACCAATAAGTCCGGCTGGAACTTAGAAATAAAACGGTCACAGCCTACCTTTTTCACCATGGCATCATTAAAACTGCCACTGAGAGAAGTATTGAGTGTGACAAAAAGATCTTTCATTCGGGGATCACTACGAACTTCATGAGTCAGCTTGTAGCCATCCATTTCTGGCATTTCGGCATCTGTGATCATCAACAACAGGTCTTCAACGACGTTCTTACCTTCGTCGCACCACGACTTAAGTAAATTGAGCGCTTCTAAGCCATCGCGACATTCAATAATATTCAGGCCAAGCTGTGACAAAGTACCACGCACTTGAGTACGTGCTGTCGAAGAATCATCAACAATCAGAACGTTACGACCAACCATCTCGGTCACCAAATCATGATCAAGAACCCCTTCCGAGATAGAAATGTCATAGTCAATAATCTCAGCCAGCACCTTCTCGACATCGATGATTTCAACGATATCTAGATTGTCACCACCTTTAACATGCGTGATCGCCGTTAAGTAGTTTGCTCGACCTGCGGTTTTTGGCGGAGGCTGAATTTCCGTCCATGCGGTATTAACGATATTGCGCACCTGACCAACCAGAAACCCTTGTATGGTTCGGTTATATTCCGTGATGATCAGATTTTCTTCTTGATTCTCTAGACGAGATGGAGGAAAACCAATTGCGGCACGCAAATCAATAACAGGAACGGAGACACCACGAAGAGAAGCAACGCCGGTGATATGGTGATGCGAACCGGGCATTTTGGTCAACGGTGGAACCTTGATCACTTCACGTACTTTGAATACGTTGATGGCGAAAACCTGCCTGCTATTCAAGCTAAACAACAGAAGCTCTAGGCGGTTTTCACCCACTAGATTAGTTCGCTGATCAACGGTATTTAAAACTCCAGACATACTACTTCTCGACCGATGTGTATATAACAAAAGTAGTCTATAGCAAGACTAACGTAAAAATAAACCCATATATCATTCAAGATTATATGGGTTTACTAGAAAGATAAAGGAACTACAGCTCAGAAACTACTATCCTTCGATAACCTTCATCAACAATAGACCATCATAAAGAGCTTGCTTGATTAATGCCGCTCCTGGCATCGTCGCCTGCTTATAGAAGCGTGACTCTACGAGCTCTAAGTCTTGGTGATACACGGGTAAGCTTTGCTCTTCAATACAAGTTTGAATCGCAGGGTAAAGTACTTCTTTCGCTTGGTTAATCACCCCACCAATCAACACCTTTTCTGGGTTGAAGAGGTTAATCACAATTGCAATCGCAGAGCCAAGGTAACGGCCAAGTTTTTCAATCACATCAACAGCGAGCGGGTCGCCATTTTCAGCCGCTTCACAGATATCTTCTACGGTGATCTCTTCTATTTCCGACAGGGAAGAAGCTTCGCCCTGAGCGATACGCTGCGTCACCTCCCCCCTAATTGCCTGAGAACTGGCAACCGTTTCTAGACACCCACGGTTTCCACAATGACATAACTTGCCATTGGGATCGATTTGGATATGACCGAGTTCACCAATATTGCCATGACGCCCTTGCAGTACGCGTCCATCCAGCACAATCCCCGCACCTAAGCCGTGGTGAATAGAGATCAGAACCGAATTCTCATTATCTTGCGAATGACCGAACAGCTTCTCAGCTAAAGCCCATGCGCGCGTATCGTTGGCAATAAATACTGGCAACCCCGTCACCTTGTATATTTCTGGCCCTAACGGCAGATTCTCAACATTGTAGTGCGGCATCTGCAACACTATCCCCTGCTCAGAGTTAACGAGACCTGGTAAAGTAATCGCGATACTGGTTACGCGATCTAACTGCTCTGAGTAGGTTTGAAAAAACTCATCAATTTCATGAAGTAAGCGAGCGAGAACATCATCTTGGTCCACTTCATGGATATCGATTTTGGTGTCGATTAGAACGTCCCCACCCAGCTCATGCAAAGCGATTGTTAAGTAGCCACGTCCAAGACGCATAGATAGGAACTGCCAACCTTCATTGTTGACTTGCAAACCAACAGCAGGACGTCCACGACTGGTCGCTTCTTGAACCGTGGTTTCATGAATAAGATGCGCTTCGATGAGCTCTCGGGTGATTTTGGTAATGCTAGCTGGCGCCAGCTCACTCTGTTTGGAGAGGTCAATCCGCGAAATAGGTCCTTTTTGATCAATAAGTTTATATACGCGGCCAGCATTGACCTGCTTGATATGATCAATATGGCCGGGTTGAGCCATGTACATAGAGTGCTCCAAATATCAACAACTCGACAATTTTTTTACTTTGCGAAGTAATTGTGAAGAGCTTTGATAGATTGCCGTGACAAGTGTCACGTATAAACATGATTCTTTGTGTTCCTAATCAAATAGCGAAGGATTTATCACAAATCGATTCGCATTTTTTTGCGTTAATAAATATCTCTTCAATCACCTTTTCACAGACCGACATCGAATTGTAATGTGATTTATTAGCACAGATTTTACTCAGGTATATACTTATAGCTAACCTGACGTAAGTACGGAAAAAAGCACAGGTGCCGCACGTTAACGAGTACGCGGCAAAGTCAAACCAAGGAGATCCGAATGACTGCAATCCAAAGAAGAACAAAAATTGTCTCTACTCTAGGACCTTCTACCGATCAACCCGGCATGCTGGAAGCAATTATCGAAGCTGGGGTCAATGTAGTACGGATGAACTTCTCGCACGGAACCGCAGACGATCATCGTGAGCGAGCAACACGAGTTCGTAACATCGCTGCAAAACTGGGCACTCATGTCGCAATTCTGGGAGACCTTCAAGGCCCAAAAATTCGTGTATCCACATTTAAAGAAGGCAAAATCACCCTCTCTATCGGCGATATTTTCACTCTCGACAGCGCCTTACCTCCGGGTGAAGGCAATAAGGATGCAGTCGGTCTTGACTATAAAGAACTACCAAACGATGTCTCGACAGGCGACATTCTACTGCTTGACGATGGCCGTGTTCAGCTACAGGTCATTGCTGTTAACGGTACAGAAGTCCGTACCAAAGTTATTATTGGTGGCCCGCTATCAAACAACAAAGGGATAAACAAAAAAGGCGGTGGTCTCTCTGCTGAAGCGCTCACAGAGAAGGACAAGAAAGATATCAAGCTCGCAGCCGAAATTAACGTTGACTACCTTGCGGTTTCATTTCCTCGCAACGGGGAAGATATGAAGTATGCCCGCAGACTCGCGACCGATGCAGGGCTACAGACCCGTCTCGTCGCCAAAGTGGAACGTGCCGAAACAGTAGAGAGTGAAGCTAACATTGACGACATCATCATTGCTTCGGATGCGGTGATGGTTGCGCGTGGTGATTTAGGGGTCGAAATTGGTGACCCAGAGCTTGTGGGTGTTCAAAAACAACTTATCCGCAGAGCTCGAGCACTCAACCGAACCGTTATCACGGCGACGCAGATGATGGAGTCGATGATGGAAAACCCAATGCCGACTCGTGCCGAAGTAATGGACGTAGCCAATGCGGTCTTAGACGGCACCGATGCCGTTATGTTGTCAGGTGAAACCGCTGCGGGCAAATACCCACTGGAAACTGTTCGCTCGATGGCAGAAGTCTGTTTAGGGGCAGAGAAAATGTCCGCTGTAAACCGTTCTAGCTACCGAATGGAGTCCGTATTTGAGACAGGTGAAGAGACGATTGCAATGTCAACAATGTTTGCAGCAAACCACATGCGTGGAATCAAAGGCATTGTGACACTGACTGAATCCGGTCGTACCGCGCTTATGATGTCTCGCTTGAGCTCGGGGCTACCAATCTTCGCTCTCTCACGCAATGAAAGTACGCTCAATTTATCGGCGCTTTATCGCGGCGTATTCCCTGTCTTCTTTGATGATAAGTCAGCGACGGGGCTCGCCACGGCCGAAGCCGCTGTCGCCACCTTGAAGCAACGTGGATTATTAGACGATGGTGACCTAGTGATTATTACTCAGGGGGATGTAATGGACGTAGTTGGTTCAACCAACTGTATGCGTATCTTAGCTGCATAACAAGTCAGCACTCTGCAACCGTTAAGGGAGCGTATCAGCTCCCTTATTTACATACGACGGCAAGTTTGTCAGTACACTGAGAAAACGCTTCTACAAAACGAAATCCAGCGTCTAAACCCGTCTGGTAGTCATGCAGCAGATCTTCTCGCTCACTCATTAGTGAACTCGATTTCAGCGCTTGTTCGGGCCTAATTTGGATAACAAAACAGTCATCAGGTGGCGAATGCAAAAACTCTTGGGTCAACGAATAGGTTTGATAGTGCACCATCAGCATATCCGCTAGGCCTGAATCAAACTTGTCCCCCAACAAATGGCTAAGTCGATAAACATCATCCGCACCAAATAGCCAACGTCCACCATTTAGTGATTCAAGATGTTTATGCTCTATTTTTTCCCGCTTAGCACGCTCAACCTGCTCGGCGAAAAACAGGTGCCAATCGTGTTTCCAGCGTCCAAGCCTTTCCTGAAAATGACCATGAATGAGATTAAACGAATCACGTAACCACATATTTTCCAATTGCTGAGTCTCAACAGGAGGCTTATCTAATAGATCATCACCTTCAGTCCGAATGACAACGATGCAACGCGCCTCTCTGCGCCACGCCTCCTGGACGGGTATCGAAGCAGAAACACCCCCATCGACATACTCGCCGTGAGGAAACTGTACTGGTTGATGATACAAACGAGGAATCGCACACGTGGCTATGAGCACCTTTTTCCAATCTTCTTGCAACATTGGTAGGTAGTGGTCAAACAAACGCTCAGTATCGGTTACAGCGGCGTAGGCATGCCGATTTGCGAGTACCCTTCGGCCTAAATCTATATCTAGCCGGTACGGATAGTCGCTAATCTTATCCAAAGCCCAATCTAAACCAAGATACTGCTTACGACGAATATAACGAAACAGGTGAAAAAACTCAGAGTCAGTCGTCAGGTCGAGAATAAACGAGCGGCCAATACCTCTTTGGCGGCATAGGAAAGCGCACAAGTTCAATGCACCAGCCGATGTGCCATAAAAGGAGTGGAAGGGATCAAAATTGGAAAGGAGAAATGCATCAAGAACACCAGAGGTAAAAATCCCCCTTTGGCCGCCTCCCTGAGCAACCAAAGCATTGTTACCGCCAGTGTACTTTTTGAGCCTTTCAGTATCGAGTTGTACAGCAGCGTTGGTGATAACACCGCAGTTTTTCATCGAATGGCTACGCCGTCATAACAGCAGTAACAGCAAATCCGAGAAGAACAGCAAATACTGTCACTGTAATGATTAGGGCAAACTTCAGATCGTGTTGCATAGACACCTCCTTTATTGTGTAACAAAGTAATAACATCTATGTGAGCCATCTTCAATTAATACGTATTTTTTGTGTGGCATTATGATGTTAGCGTCACAATTAACGCATTACTGATCGGGAAAGAGGCTATAAATGAAACTCAAACATACCATGCCAATACTGTTACTTGTAACCAGTCCCGTGGCCTTTGCTGAGATACACATTTCACCTTGGATTGGCTACACCGCGGGAGGGAGTGTTGAAGACCAAGCTCAGAACAAACTCGACTTAACCAGCTCACCAAGCTTTGCCCTGTCCATTGAAAGTGATATTGACAACGGTCGCATTGGGCTATTCTACAGCCAGCAAAATAGTGAAGTGGAAAACATCAACCTCAACTCATCCATCCACTACTTGCATCTGCAAAGCAGCATCTACTATCCGGTCGAGGACAAAATCTCAGCTTACTTGGGTATCGGGCTTGGAGCATCGTATATCAATGCGGATTGGGTTAAAGACGAAGTAGGGTTTTCAGCGAGTATCTTTACGGGAATTGAATACCGAGTGTCAGACTCACTTGCGCTTAACACTCATATTCGTTGGCTAGGAACGGTCGTGGATAACGAAACCACTGGAATATGCCAATTCAACAACAGTAGCAATGACTCCTGCGTGATTAAATTCCAAACAGATTGGATGAACCAATTCTCCGCAAATCTTGGGATTAGCTGGCGCTTTTAGTCGTACACCGATACATCTTCAGAGCATGAAAATAAGAAAGGAGGCTAATGCCTCCTTTTAATCAGTATGGGGATAGATTAACCGTGGTTACGAATCCACTCATCCATTTCTGTTTTCAGGTTGTCAGACTTAGTACCGAAGATAGCCTGAACACCACCTGCTACAACAACAACACCAGCAGCGCCTAGCTGTTTTAGTTTGTCTTGGTCAACAGCGGCTGTGTCTGCAACGGCAACACGTAGGCGAGTGATACATGCGTCAAGACCAGTGATGTTAGCTTTACCGCCGAATGCAGCAACTAGTTCACCTGCAAGGTCAGAACCTGTCGCAACAGTTGCCTCTTCTGACTCATCTTCACGACCAGGAGTCTTAAGGTCCATAGCTTTGATTACTGCGCGGAATACCACGTAGTAGATTGCAGCGTAAACTAGGCCTACAGCAACCATCAGACCCATCTTCTGAGAGTTACCAGAAAGAACTAGGAAGTCGATTAGACCGTGTGAGAATGAAGTACCGTGTACAAAACCTAGAGTGTTAGCAACAACGTACGCAGAACCAGCTAGTAGAGCGTGAATTCCGTAAAGCACAGGAGCAACGAATAGGAATGAGAACTCGATTGGCTCAGTGATACCTGTTAGGAATGAAGTCAGTGCAGCAGAAGCCATGATACCCATTACTTTCGCACGGTTCTCTGGTTTAGCAGAGTGAGCGATAGCGATAGCAGCAGCTGGTAGACCGAACATCTTGAACATGTAACCACCCGCTAGCTGACCGAAGCCATTGCCCGCAGCACGAGAAGCCTCATCAGCCACTAGGTAACAAGTAAGTACGCCGTTTTGAGTTTCGCCAGCAGCGTTAAAACAAGTACCTGCTTCGAAGAAGAATGGTACGTTCCATACGTGGTGAAGACCGAATGGGATTAGTGAACGCTCAACGATACCGTAGATACCGAATGCAACTTGTGGGTTTTGGTGAGCAGCCCAGTCAGAGAATGATGCGATAGCACCACCGATTGGAGGCCAAACAACTGAAAGAACGATACCAAGACCAATCGCTGTAAAACCAGTGATGATTGGCACAGCACGTTTACCAGCGAAGAAACCCAAGTATTCTGGAAGTTGGATCTTGAAGAAGCGGTTGAATGCCCATGCAGCAACACCACCTACTAGGATACCACCAAGAACACCAGTATCGATGTTCTCAACACCCATAACACCAGCCATTACGCCTAGTGTTGCAGTCATGATGCCGTAACCGACGATTGCAGCAAGACCAGCTACACCGTCGTTGTTAGTAAAGCCAAGTGCCACACCTACTGCGAACAGTAGTGCCATTTGACCAAATACTGAACCGCCCGCTTGTTCCATCAAATTCGATACGATACCTGGAATAAAGCCTAGGTCGGCAGCGCCTACACCTAATAAAATACCTGCAACTGGTAACACCGATACTGGTAGCATCAGAGCTTTACCAACTTTTTGCAGGTTAGCAAAAAGGTTCTTAAACATGTTTATGCTCCTGAAAAATTATAAAAATTATTGGGCTCTAACGGCACACCCCCGTAGCCTTAAATGTTAGCACCCAAAGAAAATGTAACCACATATGACAGTATATTTTCTGCCTCTAAATATATATTGTTGGTAATCAAACTTTCTAGCGAGTTACGAAATTTAGTTTCAAACTAATATATAGATCACAAACCAAAAGCTGATTTGAAATGGATTTCATCCTAATAACATCTTGTTTTTATTGATAAAATTCATACCACTTATTAATTTCGATGGGTAAATAAAATAGACACGGTTGTTATTTCATGTAACAAAATTACAACCCGTACATTTTTAGTTCTCATCTTCAACATATTTAGTAAACAAGGCTAAAAAAACGGTAGCACGTGATCTTGGACACAAAAAAAAGGAGCTTGCGCTCCTTTTTCGTACAAATCTCATTTTCTATCTCAAAAAAAGATTCCTGAAGTTTTCGCTGGTTTTTTGCCCAACCTCACCGAGTGAACACCCTTTAAGCTGTGCAATGTAGGAAGCCACCTCCACTACATACGCTGGTTGGTTCTGTTTACCTCGATGAGGAACGGGAGCTAAATAAGGTGAGTCGGTCTCAATAAGCAGCCTTTCAAGTGGTAAAGCTTTCACAACTTCTTTCAGCTCGGTGGCTTGGCGAAAGGTCACGATCCCAGAAATTGATATATAAAAACCCATTTCCATTGCGGCTTGAGCGAAAGGAAGATCCTCAGTGAAACAATGAATAACCCCACCACATTTTTCCGCATGGCCATTCGCCAAAATATTCAATGTATCCTGACGTGCATTGCGAGTGTGGATAATGAGCGGCTTGTTCAGCTTTACCGCCAACTCAACTTGCTGCTCAAAGCGCAGCTTTTGAAGTTCTGCGGTCTCAGGCTGGTAGTGGTAATCAAGACCCGTTTCACCAATAGCCACAACTTTGGGGTGAGAGGCATATTCATGAAGTTGATCGAGTGCGAAATCGCTTTCAACATCGAGAGGATGAACACCACAAGATGCATAGACATTATCGTATGGTTCAATCAACTCAATCATATTAGGAAAAGAGTCAAGCGTAACACCAACAGACAGTAGATCAGTCACATTGGCCGCTTTCGCCTTAGCAACCACATCCTCTATGCCATTGTGTAGCTCTTGATAATCTAATTTGTCTAAGTGACAGTGAGAATCTACGAACATATGTCCCCATTAAATTTGAACAGCCAATCAAGAATAAGCAACTCAGCATTTAACCCAGAGTGTAGTCTAAGCTGCTCTATGAGTTTGATTAATTCCTCAGTCTGTGTATACAACTTCTGATAGTCCACTAGCTGTGCTACTTGAGCAGCCCCAGGTGTAAAAGACGAGGTGTGCAAACCGTAGTGAACCTTTTGTGCATCTGCAAGCAGATACCATATCCAATTCAGTGATTCGCTAGGCTCTTGAGCAAGATCTTTAGCCAATTTGACAACATCCCCTTGCTGTCGACATAGGGCAAGAAACTGCGATTCGAGCTCAAGATAGTGACTCACTTTACCCTGTTGAACAAACGTCAATGTCGCGAGAGGCGCATTACCATTAATATGGGCAGCATAAGCAGGCACTTCACCAATCGACTGTTCGCTCAACCATTTGGCAACCGATTGAGATTCAGGAGCGGCCAAGTGCCACTGCTGACAACGGCTAGTAATTGTTGGTAATAGTGAGTGTGAACGATGTGTTACCAGTAAGAACAAACAGCTCGAAGAAGGCTCTTCTAACGTTTTAAGCAGGGCATTCGCCGCCGACTCATTCATCGCTTCGACAGGATAAATAACAAACAACCTTGCCCCAGATAGCTGTGACGATTCCTGCGCGAGTCGATTACATTGGCGAATCTGCTCGACAGTGATCGTCTTGCCCTCTTTTTCAGGCTGGATGATGTGATAGTCAGGGTGGCTTTTAGACTCCATCAACTGACATGAGTGGCAAAACCCACAAGCCTCAGCGGGATAGTTTTGACACATAACAGCCCGACTAAACTGCTCGATTAGTTGCTCGATACCCATCCCTTGTTGCGCGACGACAAGAGACGCATTAGAAAAACGGTCAGTTTGTAGATTTGCCTGCCACTCCTGCCATAAGTCAGCCAGCCAAGGATAAAGTTGGTTCATAGGCTACGCGTTCACCCAATCACTTAACACGGCAGAGATATCCGCAGCAACCTTTGCAATAGCTTGCTCTGCATTGATAATCACAACAGAATCATCTTGATCAGCAATTTCCAAATAGCGTTCGCGTGTTCTGTCAAAAAAGCTCATGTCCATTTTTTCAATGCGGTCAAGCTCACCGCGCCCTCGAGCACGTTCTAAGCCTACACGAGGATCGAGGTCAAGATAAAGCGTTAAGTCGGGTTTGAAATCTCCCAAGGTAGTTTTTTTGAGGGCCTGCATGGTTTCATGAGGAATCTGACGGCCACCACCTTGATAAGCTTGAGAAGACATATCATGACGGTCACCAACCACCCAGACACCATCAGCAAGGGCTGGTTTTATCACATTCTCAACCAATTGAACTCTGGCTGCATACATCAATAGCAGTTCCGTCATGTCCTGCAACTCTTCACCTTGGTGCTCTTGTTTCACAAGGGTACGAAGTTTTTCCGCCAATGCGGTACCACCAGGCTCACGTGTCTGCTGAATACGCTCAATCCCCGCCTGTTTGAGAGTTTCTAGAACAGCTTGAATCGCCGTGCTTTTACCAGCCCCTTCTAGGCCTTCGATAACGATGAATTTTGCGTTTTTCATTTGTTACTTCTTAATTGTTTTAGATACGCTTGAACAGCGCGGTTGTGTTCAGCCAATGTTTTAGAGAAAACGTGACCACCCTTACCGCTTGCGACAAAATAAAGATAGTTGCTATCTTCAGGATTCAACGCTGCGGCGATGGAGGCCTCACCAGGCATAGCGATCGGTGTTGGCGGCAATCCAAAAATGGTATAGGTGTTATAAGGTGTCGGAGTACGCAGATCTTTTTTGCGAATATTGCCGTCGTACTTGTCTCCCATGCCATAGATAACCGTAGGATCCGTTTGTAGTCGCATACGTTTATTGAGGCGATTTATAAACACTGCGGCAACACGTTCACGCTCCGATTCAACAGCCGTCTCTTTCTCTATAATAGAGGCAAGAATTAGGGCCTCGTACGATGTTTTAAGGGGTAAATTCGCCTGACGTTTTTCCCAGTGATCATCAAGCACTGCCTGAAGCTTAGCCGCAGCTCGCTTGATAATATCAAGATCGGACGCACCAAATGTGTAGTGGTATGTTTCTGCGAGTAGCAAACCCTCAAGCTTTTGATGTGGTAAACCCACTAACTCCGCGATTTCGGCCTCACTAAGTCCCATTAACTCGTGTTCTAAGTATGGCGATACTTCTAAAATTTCTCGCCACTCTTTGAATGTAGAACCTTCGACAAAAGTGATCGCAAACTGATGCTCTTTACCTTGTTTAAATTGCATCAAGGCTTGCTTAAGATCAAGGCCAGGCTCAAGAAGGTAGGTTCCTGCCCTAAGCTGGGTGAGTTCGGGATGAAAACGGCGTACGAACTGAACCATATCGCTCGTTTCTATCAAATCAGCTTTGGTTAGATTAGCCAAAACACGATTAAAACTCGTTCCTGATTCAATCGTGAAAATTTCGGCTTGTTCGATCTTTATAGGTTGATCCACATAGTGTTGAACCTGCTTGGCAACATAGAAGTAGCCAGCCGCAGCAAGTGCGACTACCAATAGCAGAAAAAGAGTGATTTTTTTTATCACGAGTTAACCATCTCCTGAATTCGTTTAGTTATTGTTCCTATTGCAAACGTCTTTTCACCTATCTGGTTTACCGGTGCAACACCAAGAATTGAGTTGGTGATAAATACTTCGTCGGCGTCTAGCACATCTGTCAAAGCGAAGTTGCTGACTTCGATTGCGATGCCATTCGCCTTGGCCCACTCCAAAACGACCCGTCTCATCACACCCGAAACCCCCGACTTAGAGAGATCAGGAGTACATAACTGGTTACCGCGAAGCCAAAACACGTTTGCCATGGTAGTTTCTATGACATGATCATCGATATCGAGTGCAATACCATCAGGTAAATGAGCGCCATCCATTTCGGCTTTCAGTAGCACCTGTTCAAGACGATTGTTGTGCTTATGCCCAGCCAATAGTGGGTTGTGTCCAAGCCGCGTGGTGCATATACCGAGCGACAATCCTTGCTCTAGCCATTGTTCATAATGAGGCGGATAAATAAAGTCGCTAATAGTAACATTTGGTGAGTCCACTTGAGTAGGGCTATATCCCCTACCCCCTTCGCCACGACTAATATGGAGTTTGATACCAGCCCTATTATCTGATCTCACCACTCTGTCCAACCACTGCTCTACCTGCTGCCAATCAGGATGAGGGATTTGTAACAAGTCCAAGCAAGCGTTCATGCGATCTCTATGATATGACCAGTATTGAATGGTGCCATTTCTTGTCAGCATAGTGGTAAAACAGCCATCGCCGTATTGGAATGATCGATCGGTTAAAGAGATAAAATCAGAGGGACTGCCGTTAACCAAGAACATGTCACTTCCTTATATTTGTCTCGCATCGAAGCGCGTGAAAATCTTGGCTTATTAAATAACAAAACGGCTTAATGCCAAAGCATTAAGCCGTTTTAAACCAGAAAAAGTCTAATTAGATCTTTTTAAAGACTAACGAACCGTTAGTACCGCCAAAGCCGAACGAGTTACAAATTGCATACTCCATCGATACTTCTTTAGCTGTATGAGGAACAAGATCAATATCTAGGCCTTCCTCTGGATTGTCTAGGTTGATTGTTGGTGGAACAATTTGGTCAACCAGAGACATCACAGTGATAATAGCTTCTACAGAGCCTGCAGCACCCAGTAGGTGACCAGTCATTGATTTAGTTGAAGAAACTTTAACTTGCTTAGCACCCTCTTCACCTAGAGCGCGCTTAACGCCTTTGATTTCTGCCACATCACCTGCTGGAGTTGATGTACCGTGAGCGTTAACGTAGCCTACCTGAACACCAGTAATACCAGCATCACGCATCGCGGCTTCCATTGCTAGCGCACCACCTGAACCGTCTTCACTAGGTGAAGTCATGTGGTAAGCGTCACCAGACATACCAAAGCCAACAAGCTCAGCATAAATCTTCGCACCACGCGCTTTAGCGTGTTCGTACTCTTCAAGAACCATCATGCCAGCACCGTCACCGAGAACGAAACCATCGCGGTCTTTATCCCAAGGACGAGAAGCTTTTTGTGGCTCATCGTTACGAGTTGACAGTGCTTTCGCAGCACCAAAGCCTGCCATACCGAGTGGCGTAGACGCTTTTTCAGCACCACCTGCAACCATAGCGTCAGCATCACCGTATGCAATCATACGTGCCGCATGGCCGATGTTATGAAGACCTGTAGTACACGCCGTCGAGATCGCGATGTTAGGACCGCGAAGACCACGCATAATAGATAAGTTACCTGCAACCATATTTACGATGGTTGATGGAACGAAGAATGGGCTAACTTTACGTGGGCCTTTTTCAACAAGAGCAGTATGGCCTGCTTCGATGAGATCTAGACCACCGATGCCTGAACCAATCGCTACGCCTACACGAGGTGCATTTTCTTCGTTGATTTGTAAACCAGAGTCATCTAAAGCTTGGATACCAGCTGCAATGCCGTACTGGATGAATAAATCCATTTTACGCGCATCTTTCTTAGACATGTATTCAGTACAGTCAAAGTCTTTCACTAGGCCCGCAAAGCGAGTTGAGAAATTTTCGGTATCAAAGTGTTCAATATTTACAATACCACTTTGACCAGCTAGCAAGGCTTTCCAAGATGATTCTACGGTGTTGCCTACCGGTGACAACATACCCATGCCAGTGACAACAACACGACGCTTGGACACGATTTTATTCTCCGGAATTGAAATGATTCTATGGAAGGATAGAAGTGTTAAAAAGAACACAGGCGGCCAGAAGGCCGCCTGGGAGAGATATTACTGAGCGCTGTTTACGTAGTCGATTGCAGCTTGAACAGTAGTGATTTTCTCAGCTTCTTCGTCTGGAATCTCAGTGTCGAATTCTTCTTCTAGAGCCATTACTAGTTCAACAGTGTCTAGAGAATCAGCACCTAGATCGTCAACGAATGAAGCTTCGTTTTTAACTTCAGCTTCGTCTACACCTAGCTGCTCAACAATGATTTTCTTTACGCGTTCTTCGATGTTGCTCATTTTTTCTTTTCCTTTACAGATTTCGCCTAATGCGATGATTCCGTAGTTTATTCGAACTACTGAAAGTTGCAAGAGGGACCTTGCTGGTCAAACCACAATTTTAGCGATTTTAACCGAAATTCAATACATTTTTGACTTAAATCATGCACAAATCTTGCGCATGTTCTCATCATCAACCACAAACTATAGGCTATTTTTATGACAATAAGTAGCCTAGTTGACGACAAATCGTGCAAATTCACTTAGCTGGCAGAAATTTGAGTGAAAATTAATGAAAAAGTTCACCTTTTCTGTCAGGAAAGCGTTTTACACCATGTACATGCCGCCATTTACATGCAAAGTTTCACCAGTAATATACGCAGCTTCTGGAGAAGCCAGGAAAACGACTGCTGAAGCGATTTCACGTGGATCACCTAAACGACCTGCTGGTACGTTAGAAAGTGTTGCTGCACGTTGGTCGTCGTTAAGCGCTTTCGTCATATCCGTTTCGATAAAACCAGGGGCAACTGTGTTTACCGTTACGCCACGAGAAGCCACTTCACGAGCCATCGATTTAGTGAAACCAATTACGCCAGCTTTAGCCGCTGCATAGTTAGCCTGACCAGCGTTACCCATAGTACCCACAACAGAGCCTACGTTGATAATGCGACCAGCACGTTTCTTCATCATGCCGCGCAGTACGGCTTTAGACATACGGAAGATTGGCGTTAGGTTAGTGTCGATGATGTCATCCCACTCAGAGTCTTTCATACGCATTAGTAGGTTATCACGAGTGATACCAGCGTTGTTCACTAGAATGTCGATTGCACCGAACTCGTCGTTAATAGTCTTAAGCGTTGCTTCAATTGACTCAACGTCAGTGACGTTTAGTGCGAGACCTTTACCATTTTCACCAAGGTACTCGCTGATCGCCGCAGCACCACTTTCAGACGTTGCTGTACCAATAACGGTTGCACCGCGCTCAACAAGCAGTTCAGCGATAGCGCGACCAATACCACGACTAGCACCAGTTACTAGAGCAATCTTGCCTTCTAGGTTCATCATGTTCGTTATTCCTTAAATTCTTTATTACTTAGCAGCGTCTAGAGATGCAACATCATTCACAGCTGCGCCGCCTAGCGTCTTAACAATGCGTTTTGTCAGGCCAGTGAGAACTTTACCAGGGCCAAGTTCCAATAGCGTCTCAACACCTTGCTCACTCATCAGTTGCACGCTTTCAGTCCAACGAACTGGGCTGTATAGCTGGCGTACCAGTGCGTCTTTGATTTTCGCTGGGTCCGTTTCTGCTGCGACATCAACGTTGTTAATCACTGGGAACTGAGGTGTGTTAAATTCGATCTCTTCAAGAGCAACCGCTAGCTTGTCAGCCGCAGGCTTCATTAGTGCACAGTGTGAAGGTACTGATACAGGTAGAGGAAGTGCACGCTTAGCGCCCGCTTCTTTACAAAGTGCGCCTGCACGTTCTACCGCATCTTTACTACCAGCGATGACTACCTGACCTGGAGAGTTAAAGTTAACTGGTGATACAACGTCACCTTGTGCTGCTTCTTCACACGCTTTCGCAATTGCATCATCGTCTAAACCAATGATTGCGTACATTGCACCTGTGCCAGCTGGCACTGCTTCTTGCATTAGCTGACCACGAAGCTGAACAAGCTTAATCGCTTGTTTAAAGTCAATAACACCCGCACAAACTAGCGCAGAGTATTCACCTAGGCTGTGACCCGCTAGGTTAGCTGGTTGCTCAAGGCCAAGCTCTTGCCACACACGCCAGATAGCAACAGAAGAAGCTAGCAATGCTGGCTGAGTACGGTGCGTTTGATTGAGATCTTCAGCAGGACCATTTTGGACCAATGCCCATAGGTCGTAGCCAAGAGCGTCAGACGCTTCAGCAAATGTTTGTTTAACTACGTCATACTGTTCGCCAAGTTCAGCGAGCATACCTACAGCTTGAGAACCCTGACCTGGAAATACGATAGCAAACTTGCTCATTTTCTTTTCCTTAAAACAAAGTAAGAAAGATGCGACTAAGCACCTTAATCATAAATTTCGTCTGGCTTAGAATTTGACTAAAGCCGAGCCCCATGTGAAGCCGCCACCGAATGCTTCAAGCAACAGTGTCTGGCCACGCTTGATACGCCCATCACGTACGGCTTCATCTAGCGCAGTTGGTACCGTCGCCGCCGACGTGTTGCCGTGTCTATCTAGGGTAATGACCACTTGATCCAGTGACATTGATAACTTTTTGGCCGTAGCAGAAATAATGCGATAGTTCGCCTGATGTGGAACTAACCAGTCTAATTCAGACTTGTGCATGTCATTCGCGGCAAGCGTATCTTTAACCAGCTTAGAAAGCTGAGTCACCGCAACCTTGAACACTTCATTACCTGCCATGTGTAACCACTTGTCAGCGTCTTTACCACGTTCAGGTACTTCAAGGCTGAGTAGCTCACCAAAGCGACCATCTGAATAAATGTGAGTCGAAAGAATGCCTGGTTCTTCGCTCTGCCCTACTACGACTGCACCCGCACCGTCACCAAACAAAATAATGGTTGAACGGTCTGTCGGGTCACAAGTTTTAGAAAGTGCGTCAGAACCAATCACCAGCACATTTTTGCACATGCCCGATTTGATATGTTGATCCGCAACAGACAGAGCATATACAAAACCTGAACATGCCGCTGCTAAGTCAAATGCTGGACAACCTTTTATCTCAAGCTTGGCTTGAACCTGACATGCAGACGATGGGAAGGTATGGCTGCCACTCGTTGTCGCGACAATAATAAGGTCAATATCGTTTTTATCGATACCTGCCATTTCAATCGCATTTTTCGCAGCGATATAACCCATGTCGGCAACTGTCTCGTTCTCAGCAGCAATGCGACGTTCTTTAATACCCGTGCGAGTAACAATCCACTCATCACTAGTATCTACCATTTTCTCTAGGTCTGCGTTAGTACGCACCTGAGATGGCAGGTAGCTGCCAGTACCTAAAATTTTGCTATACATGAAGACTAATAATGCCTCTCGAGTAAAACCGCTTCCAAACGATCGCTAATACGGCTGGGTACTTGTCGTTTGACCTCATGCAGTGCTTCACCAATCGCGTTGATGACTGCGTCTACGTCAGCACTTCCGTGGCTTTTTATGACAATGCCGCGCAATCCTAGCAAACTTGCGCCGTTATACTGGTCGGGGTTCAATGTTTTTAGCTCATTAAATAAGCCAGAAAATAATTTTCTTGCAATCCAACCTTTTAGAGATGAGGTCATCATGCTCGATTTTAACTTATCAATAAATAGCTGAGCTGTGCCTTCACAGGCTTTAAGACAAACATTGCCCACGAAACCATCACAAACAACAACATCTGCGGCATCGTGTAATAGCTGGTTACCTTCAATGTAACCAACAAAATTAACCGAATGAGTCTGAGCGAGCATCTCCGCGCAACGCTTTACAAGGTCATTACCTTTAATTTCCTCGGCGCCGATATTGAGAATCGCGACACGAGGCGCTCGCTGCAAATATTGCTCGGCCAGAGCGCTACCCATGACAGCGAATTGAAACAGTGAATCGGCATCACTTGATACATTCGCCCCTAAATCGAGCATCCAGGTTCGTCCCCCGGAGGCGGTAGGTAACGCAGAGATAAGAGCAGGCCTTTCGATTCCAGGTAACAATTTCAACTTGAAACGAGACAGTGCCATCAAAGCGCCCGTGTTACCACAACTTACGCAAGCGTCCGCTTGATTTTCAGCGACCAATTCAATTGCAGTGGCCATCGACGTGCCGTGGCTATTTCTAAGTGCAAGAGAAGGTTTTTCTGAGTTGGAGATCACTCGGTCAGTATGCTGGATACTCAAACGCGTATCCTGTTTATAACCAAGAGAAGATAATTGAGACGTGATCGCGGTTTGATCACCAATAAGGATCACTTTTAGCTCTGGGAAATGCGACAGTGCCTGCACGGCGGCAGGCACTGTGACGCGAGGACCGAAATCCCCGCCCATTGCATCAAGTGCAACGGTTATATTTTGCAAAGGTCAACCTTACTTGTTGATAACCTTTTTGCCACGGTAGTAACCTTCAGCAGTTACGTTGTGGCGTAGGTGAGTTTCACCTGAAGTTGCGTCTACAGAAAGTGCTGCTGTAGTTAGGGCATCGTGTGAACGACGCATGCCACGCATTGAACGTGATTTCTTGCTCTTTTGTACGGCCATTGACCCTACTCCTATGTAAGTTCTTAAAGAATTACTTCTTTAAGCTTTTTAAAACGTCAAATGGATTCGGTTTCTTTTCTTCCACAATTTCTTCTGGAAGTTTACCAAACACCATATTATCTGAATCAACGCTACAGTCCGCTTCATCGTGCATTGCTATTTGAGGCAAGTTTAGAATGAACTCGTCTTCAACTAACTGTATTAGGTCTATTTCACCGTACTCGTTCAGATCTACCAAATCGTACTCTTCCGGTGCTTCCTCTTCAGTCTTTTCACCGTAATACGGTGTATAAGTGAATTGGACGTCGCACTCATGTGCGAAAACCTCATTACAGCGTTGACACTCTAAGTCGACCACGATGTTAGCTTTACCAGAGATAACAACGAGTCGCTGCTCATCTAAGTCAAATGACATTGACACTTGGGCGTCGCGTTTAACGCCTTCAACTGATTCCTCTAAGCGCTTAAAGAGACTAACTTGAATAATACCTTCAACATCTAGTCGCTTTTGAGCAGCGCGTGACGGATCAATCGTACGCGGTATTTTTACCTTTTGCATAGGGCGCGAATTTTATCTTCCAAATCGTTTAGAGTCAAAGAAAAAGGGCAAAAAGTTGTACTTTTTTTCCTTCTCCTCAAGAGAGCTAGTATCACAACCATAATATAGATTAAGCTCACACTAACCCGCTGTTAGATTGTAAATTAAAATGCAGAATTACCAACTAGTTTTAGCCTCAACATCACCATACCGCCAACAACTGCTCAATAAATTGGCAGTTTCATTTATTACTGCCTCTCCACAATTTGATGAAACACCCTTAGAGCACGAAACACCTATTGAGCTAGTTTCACGCTTAGCCAAAGGAAAAGCAGAGTCATGTCAGGTTGAAGAAACGGCTTTGATCATTGGTGGCGACCAAGTGTGTGTGATTGATGGTCGAATCATTGGTAAACCACTTACCGAGCAAAAAGCGATTGAGCAATTGACACAACAAAGTGGTCAATCGATTCAGTTTTTCACTGGTTTGGCTGTGCACAACAACCTCACCAAGCAGACAGAGGTTAAGGTTGACACCTTTACGGTCCATTTTCGCTCACTAAGCCAACAGCAAATAGAAAGTTACGTGGCTAAAGAGCAACCACTATACTGTGCTGGCAGCTTCAAGAGTGAAGGTTTGGGTATCGCGCTATTCGAGCGACTCGAAGGTAAAGATCCAAACACCTTGGTCGGATTACCATTGATCGACTTGATTGATATGTTACGCAACCAAGGGGTTGAGGTGCTCTAACGAGCAGCACTTGCTCTTAGACCTGCCAGTGCCTTTTCTAACTTCAGTTCCATCGGCGCATTAATTTCCATCCATTCATCATTAGAAGGGTGCTGAAACTTAATATTCGCCGCATGAAGGAAAAGACGATCTAGCCCTACTTTCGCCGTGTATGCATCAAAACGTCGGTCACCGTATCTGTCGTCCCACGCTATCGGATGACCCGTGTACTGAGTATGCACGCGAATTTGATGGGTACGACCCGTAATAGGGCTTGCTTGTATCAGTGTTGCATCGGCAAACTTCTCGATAATCTTAAATCGAGTTTCTGATGGTTTACCGTTAGGGTTCACTCGCACAATGCTGTTAACTTCATTTTTAAGCAAAGGGGCGCTGACAACCTTACAACTGCTTTTCCACTCACCCATGACTAAAGCGAAGTAATACTTCTGAACGGTCTTTTCACGAAATTGCGCTTGTAAGTGACGTAGCGCTGAACGTTTTTTCGCCACCAACAAGATTCCCGACGTATCTCGGTCAATGCGATGCACCAGTTCCAGAAAACGTGCTTCTGGACGTAACGCCCTTAACGCTTCAATGGCTCCAAACTTTAGACCACTTCCGCCATGCACTGCTGTACCTGAAGGTTTATTTAAAACCAACATATGATCATCTTCATAGATAATCATGTGCTCAAGCTCAGCCACCTTATTTAACTTTGTACTAGGGGCAACTTCATCGGCTTTTTCTTCAACGGTGACTGGTGGAATTCGGATCAGATCCCCAGCTTTCAGCTTATATTCCGCTTTGACACGTTTTTTATTTACTCGAACCTCTCCCTTACGCAAGATTCGATAAACCATGCTTTTAGGGATACTTTTCAACTGGTTGCGCAAGAAGTTATCAATACGCTGACCCGCCATATCTTCGTCTATGTCGACAAACTGGACTTTTGTTCTTATTTCACTCATCTGATTATTCTATCATTCAAAGTTGCGCAAAATCACATTTTCTTCGCAACATATTGGAAAATGGCTCAACTAATAATGGATGCAAGATCCGCTACGAATAAAAATTCATCGACTTTATTACAATTTCATAAATTAGGCTCAATAAAACCTATAAAACAGATACTTACGGAAAATAAAATCGGCTTTTTTAGCGAATTATTATAAAGCAGATTGCTGACTTTAATGGGTACTGCTATAGTTCACCCCTGCAATAAGTGATTTGGTTGCCTTTTAAACAAACCAACTCATTTTTGAGCAATAATTTGAGTAGCCCGTTAATTTACCAAAATGCAGCACACGGCGTAAGACATTTTTGAAATTAACAATCTTGTCACCCTACTCGTCGCCGATCATGTTGAGTGTTTACCGCCAATAATGCGGCTCACAAGCTAAACGAGAAAGCTTGTGAGACTGAAGTGCCCGAGCGCATCCCTCCAGCCGGGAGGCTGCAAAGATTAAGCCATGGGATCTGGCACCATGAAAGCGATAGCAATGACAAGTAATAAAACAAAGAATGACAACGAGATTTATCAATGAAAAGAATGTTAATTAACGCAACTCAAAAAGAAGAGTTGCGTGTTGCTTTGGTTGATGGTCAGCGCCTGTACGATTTGGATATCGAAAGCCCTGGACATGAATCAAAAAAAGCAAATATCTACAAAGGACGTATCACTCGCATCGAACCTAGCCTTGAAGCGGCTTTCGTTGACTATGGTGCAGAAAGACACGGCTTCCTCCCTCTTAAAGAAATTGCCCGCGAATATTTCCCTGAAGGTTACACCTACCAAGGTCGTCCAAGCATTAAAGAAGTGCTTACTGAAGGCCAAGAAGTAATCGTACAAGTTGAAAAAGAAGAACGCGGTAGCAAGGGCGCAGCTCTTACTACGTTCATCTCGCTTGCGGGTAGCTACCTAGTTCTTATGCCAAATAACCCTCGTGCCGGTGGTATTTCTCGCCGTATCGAAGGTGATGAGCGTACTCAACTCAAATCAGCACTTAGCACATTAGAACTACCGCAAGGTATGGGCCTAATTGTTCGTACTGCGGGTGTTGGTAAGAGTGCAGAAGAACTTGAGTGGGATTTAAACGTGCTTTTGAACCACTGGGGCGCAATTAAGCAAGCTTCAGATGCAAACGCGGCACCTTTCCTAATCCACCAGGAAAGCAACGTTATTGTTCGAGCGATTCGTGATTACCTACGTCGTGACATTGGCGAAATTCTTATCGATAGCAACACCATTTACGAACGTGCTCTTGAGCACATCCGTTTGGTTCGTCCAGACTTCGTAAATCGTGTTAAGAAATACGATGGTGAAGTTCCGCTGTTTAGTCACTACCAAATAGAGAGCCAAATTGAGTCGGCCTTCCAACGTGAAGTTCGTCTTCCATCGGGTGGTTCAATCGTTATTGACCCAACAGAAGCTCTTACATCTATCGACATTAACTCTGCTCGCGCAACTAAGGGCGGTGACATCGAAGAGACAGCGTTAAACACTAACTTAGAGGCAGCGGAAGAAATTGCACGTCAACTTCGTCTACGCGATCTCGGTGGTCTAGTGGTTATCGACTTTATCGATATGACTCCAGTTCGACACCAGCGTGAAGTAGAGAACCGACTACGCGACTCTGTTCGCATGGATCGTGCACGTGTACAAATAGGCCGAATTTCTCGCTTCGGTTTGTTAGAAATGTCTCGTCAACGTCTTAGCCCTTCGCTAGCAGAAGCAAGTCACCATATTTGCCCTCGCTGTACAGGTACTGGCGTAGTTCGTGACAACGAATCTCTTGCATTGTCTGTTCTTCGTCTGATTGAAGAAGAGGCATTGAAAGACAATACAGCTCAGGTTCTTGCAGTTGTACCTGTGCCTATCGCTTCTTACCTATTAAATGAGAAGCGCCGCTCAGTGAACCACATTGAGCGCATTCAAGACGTTAAAATTACTGTTGTACCAAATTCTGATATGGAAACGCCGCACTTTGACGTGATCCGTATCCGCGAAGGCGAAGAGTTTGATCTTCTCTCTTACCTATTGCCTCAGAAAATCGAAGCAATGAAAGAGGCTGAAGGTAAAGAACCTGCAGAAGTTGATATTAAGCCTAAGAAAATTGAAGAGCCTGCTCTGAAAGGTTTCGCGGCACCAACACAGTCAGCACCTGCTCCTAGCCCAGTAAAAGCGCCTGAGAAGAAAGCAGACAACGCGGAACAACAAGAGTCACAACCTGGTCTTGTAAGCCGCTTCTTTAAAGCTTTAGGCAGCTTCCTTTTCGGCTCTTCACAAAAAGAGCAGGATCAAGAGAAGCAACAGCAGAACGAGCGTAAAGACGGTAACCGTAACAACCGTAACCGCCGTAATCGCAATGATAACCGTCGTCGCAGCAACCGCGATAACCGCAACGAAAGTCGTAACGAAAACCGTGAAGACAAGCGCGATAATAAGCGTAAGAACACACGTGACGAAGCGAAGAGCGAAGTAAAAGCGAACGAACGTAGTAAGCAGCAACAAAACCGTAAGCCTAAACAGGAACCACGTCGTAACAAGCGTGACGATGTTAAGGCAAGCAAAGTTGCTGAAGAAGGCCTGAAACTGGCGGCTGATGCACAACTTAATGAGAAGCCAGAAGCAGCTAAAGAACGTTCTGAAGAGAAAGCGGCAAAAGTGAAAGAGCGCCGCCAGCGTCGCAAACTTTCTAAACAAGTTCGTGTTAAAGATCAAGAGGCACAAGCTAAAGCTGACGAAGAAGCAAAACTGATTGCTAGCGATGCTAAAGCAGAAATGTTCGAAGAGGCTGTTGTGGAAGCTGAAGCAGAAGAGTCTGCTGAGCAACCAAAACAACGTCGTAACCGTCGTTCACCTCGTCACTTACGTGCTAGTGGACAACGTCGCCGTCGCGGTCGTGACCGTCGTCCTAACCCATTCCGTTTACGTAAGGGTGGCGTAGCCTCTCCTGAGATGGCGATGGGTAAAGTGATGCCAAGCTACGGTATTATTAAGCCAGCACCTAAACAGGCGAAGGCTGATAAAGTTGAGGCTCCTGTGGTTGAAGCGGTTGTCGTTGAAACAGCAACGAGCACTTTAGGTGGTTTCGCTTGCCCAGAAATGGCAATGGGTAAAGTCATCATTCGCCGTGAAGAACCAGTAATTGTTGAAGCGCAACAAGCTGTGGTTACTGAAGTGGCTGATGAAGCTCCAGCGGTTGAAAACGAAATCGTTGAAGTTGCAGTGGTTGAAGTTGAAACAGTTGAGGTTGAGGCGGTTGAAACGGCTCCAGTAGCTGAGGTTGTAGAGCAATCTGAGCCTACAGTTATTCAAGCTGAGCCAGTTATCGAAGCCACAACTTCTGAAATCTTGGTACCTCAAGGCTTTAAAGGTCACGCAAGTGCTCCTATGGCAAAAGCCCCAGGCAACAAAGAGATGAAAGAGATCACTGTAGTCTCAGCTCCGCTTAAAGAAGACCGTTACCAGTCTCGTGGCGCAGGCAGCCAAGTTGCTACAAACCAAGCTGGCGCAGTAATGACCAAACCTCAGTTTTAGTCATCACTGATCTGTTGATAAACAGCCTCTAGTTAGAGGCTGTTTTTTTATCTCTTGCAAACTTCAATGTAAGCAAACACCCACAATGAAACTGATTAAGCGATTTGCATCTATTGATCACAAATATGGTTCAATACTGGCTCCAATCTTGAACTTAATCACACTTTTCGGTAGCATTCGCCGACTCGACCTGAATCTATACTCTACGTAGTTAACCACCGAGAGTATTTCATTTAGTCACTCTGCTCTTTTACATTGCATTTTGCCCAGTGACGACTAAATACAATTCAGACTACTTATAACCACTTAGCCAAACTGAGCAAACATGTTTGAATTCCCACAATTTTCAAAACACTCTGTAAAAAATGATGTTTTATCAGGTTTAACCGTTGCACTTGCCTTGGTTCCTGAAGCCGTCGCATTCGCTTTTGTCGCGGGTGTTGACCCAATGGTCGGATTATACGCCGCTTTCATCGTTGGCCTAATCACCTCAATTTTTGGCGGTCGTCCAGGAATGATCTCTGGTGCAACAGGCGCGATGGCCGTTGTTATGGTCTCTCTGGTTGCGTCACACGGCGTACAATACCTCTTCGCCGCTATCTTGCTCGCAGGTATCCTACAGATTGCTGCTGGTCTATTTAAACTCGGCAAATTCATTCGTATCGTGCCACATCCTGTTATGATCGGTTTCGTTAATGGTTTGGCGATTGTGATCTTCTTAGCTCAGCTTGGTCAATTTAAAGCGCCGGATCTCAATGGTATGCTGACTTGGTTACCACAAGACCAGATGATGTTGATGCTTGGTCTCGTGGCGCTTACGATGGCTATCATTCATTTCTTACCTAAGTTCACAACTGCCGTCCCTTCATCGCTGGTTGCGATTGTGACTGTAACAGCACTCGTTGTTGGCTTAGATCTTGAAACGCGTACTGTTGTTGACTTCCTGCGCACCATGTCTGGTGACGAAGCGGCTACTCTAGCGGGTTCACTGCCGACTTTCTCTGTTCCAGCCGTTCCGTTTACGTTAGAGACTCTGCAAATCATCCTGCCATACGCAATTATTCTTGCGGCTATCGGCCTGATTGAGTCGCTACTGACTCTGACCGTACTGGATGAAATGACGAACACACGCGGCCAGTCTAACCGTGAGTGTATCGGTCAGGGTATGGCAAACATGACCTGTTCCGTATTTGGGGCAATGGGTGGTTGTGCGATGATTGGTCAATCAATGATCAACGTTAACTCAGGTGGCCGTGGTCGCCTGTCGGGCATCGTCGCGGCAGTTGCACTGCTGATGTTCATCCTATTTGCTTCCGCGCTGATCGAAATGATTCCACTCGCGGCACTTGTTGGTGTGATGTTCATGGTGGTTATCGGCACATTTGAATGGGCAACCTTTAAACTCGCTCGTCGTGTACCTAAGCAAGATTTCTTTGTTATTGTATTGGTAACCGTCGTTACCGTACTCACTGACCTTGCTATCGCTGTCTTTGTCGGTGTGATTGCGTCCGCTCTGATGTTTGCTTGGCAGCACGCTAAACACATTTACGCGGATACCTGCATTAATGAGGAAGGCTCAAAAGAGTACAAGATCCACGGTCCAGTATTCTTTGGCTCAGTGGCTAATTTCCTAGAAATTTTCGATGCAATCAAAGACCCTAGCGATGTTATTGTCGATTTCGCAGATTCACGCGTCACTGACCATTCTGCTATCGAAGCGATTGAAACCCTTGCAGAGCGCTATTCTGCTCAAGGTAAGACATTACATCTGCGCCATTTAAGCCCTGACTGTCATAAACTGCTCCACAAAGCGGGTAGTCTGGTCGAAATTAACGTCAAAGAAGACCCAAGCTACAAGGTCGCCACAGACGTGCTTGCGGGCTAATCCGCTCACATATGCAAAGGGCTTCCAAATGGAAGCCCTTTTCTTTGTTATATCGTTAGACTTATAAAGGGGTCTATACCGAAACTGCAAAAATTTCCGAACTGACACTGCCCCTTTGAGCGACATCGCTATATGAGTAGATTGGCTATCGGTGAGTTTAGCCAACTGACTGACGAGTTTACAGTTGCTGCTTACTTTAAGTGTAGCAATAATTAGGGGGAACATAGCGAACCCAATTTGGCTGACACCAGATTTTAAGCACCCTTCAATTTAAGCCCCACTTGGGGCTTAAATGTTAGTTGTATCATTTAGAATTAGTTGCCGTCCCAAGCAGATTTTGTAGCGGCGTTAATGAGGACTTCTCGGTTTTCTTTACTCTGAGGTGGCTCTGAATCACCAAAAATAGCTGCGATCCAATGACCATCGGTTGGATTAGGAAAAAGAATGTACTTGCTACCGTATAGCTCTTTATCTTGTTCCATTTTAGCTATACGACCATCTACATCACCTTTGATGTAGTATTTACGCTTAAAGTCATTCAAGTTATCGCCAAGAAAGACAATGACGTTATAGTCTTTTAAAATTTCTTTCTGACGCGTTTCTTTGTTGGATGTGTCCATGAGTACAGTCAGATGAGAGTCGTCTTTCAAAGGGAATCCCATTGCCAGAATATTTTGTTTGGCTAGCTCCCATGTCGGAGCTCCTTGATTGCGTGAAGTGACATAGAAAATATCGACATTTTTGCTATTCACATATTCAAGAAAATCACTTGCTCCAAACGATGGGATCATACCATTAGTTGGAACCCATTCATCCCAAATTGGATCTTCGAAGAAATCCTTGTTGTGTTTTATTAAGTGTCCCCAATATTCAAGAGGAAGTACCAGAGTATCATCAAGATCTGTCACGATAGCTAAAGGTTTGTCTCCTTTTTTGTGTTCCGAAAGTGCTTTATCAATGTGCATTTTCGCCACATTGAACCCTTGATAATAGAGTGCTCGATATTCTGCTGCTGTTTGTTTCCAAGCAACAGCATAGCCTAGTAAGTTATTTTCATTAGTCGTTTCGGCAGCGGAAGATAGATTTGGAAGTAGAGCCGCTAAGGTAGCTATACTAACGGTAGTAATGTTTTTCATTAGTTTTTTCATTGTCAAGTTCAATCCTTTTGTGTAAACAACGGCTTTATTAAACATGATGCTTACTAATTTGAAGTAACGTTCGACATGCTCGCAAGCATAAGCAATTGATCTGTTATCAACAAACTCAACGGACAACCCCTAGGCAAAAGGTCACATAATCGACAATTGAGGAAAATTCGCCTATTTGCCCATTTGTTTTTTTGACGGGATCAATAAATGGGCATACGGAAGCTAGCTCATTGTTGGACAATTATTGGTTAGAGTAAAAAACCAACTAAAGATCAACGCAATACCATTGGTTTGAATTAATACTCACTTAATATATATAAATCACAAGCAACCAAGGGGCCGAGCTTGAGAACCTGAAATCATCATTAATTCGAGATGTCAAAGGACTTGCGATCTCGAGAAAAGCCAGAGCAGATCAGAGGTCTATAGCTGCTCTGATTTGCACCTGAAAAAGAAGTGTGTATGCAGTCAACACCGAGTTTGAATCAGCAGAGAGCTTTCCCTTTCTAGCGCACGTCTGTTAGCTGACTCTTTAATGGAAGGGCGAGCATAAAAGCTCGCACCTGCACCTATCAGAACCGCCTTTGAGTGCGAGAGCAATTCTTCAAGCTTGCTGCTAGCTTCTCCGAACTCTATTTGTTCAAAAGCTGTAGTATCGAGTGCCTTACTCCCTCCTTAGAGCTCGCCTTTAAAGGCGGAATCGAGAATTGAAGCCTTCAGGCCTGCTAAATAAGATAATTTGTCAGTCAACTCTTTACTCACTTCATTGGTCTTTTCAACTAAGGCATCCAGAGATTCACATATGGATTTTTGTTCATCAATCGGGGGCAAGAAGAATTCAAAGTTGAATAAATGGTTGCGGTTGACCTTTGGCATTCCAGCTCGACTGGAACCTTCAATTGCATATTGAGTAAACAGATCAGACAACAGTAGATAAAATAAAAAATCTCTGTTCATCTTTTGGTTGTCTGGTTTTAAAGGATAAATGTCTGCACTACAGATACCAGATATCGATGGCCTAGCGACTTTCATCAGATACGGTCGTATTTTACTGTACAAAACCATACTGTTATCAAAAGGAAACTTACCTGAAATAAGCTTTTCTTCCCTAGCTGTTTTGAGTCCTATCAGTTCACCACTAAACGACGTAATGTTTGCTCCACCAATATGGAACATATCTAAATATTCTTCCTCTCTAGGATCACACAATTTTGAAGTGATTTGGCAAACATCATTCAGTCTAACCTTATCCCAATGCTCTTGCTTTGTAAGCATGGAGCTTAGTGAACTTTTTAGTAGCGCATCTGCCAATGTGACACTTTCCTGCAAATGCTTGATGGCGGTGTCGATGCGGGTGAGCAGTGCATCGAGTTTTTCGACAATGTGTTTTTGTTCTGAATATGGCGCTAACGGAACTGGTGTGCTCTTTAGTTTTTTTATATTTGTTCGAGTGATTGCTGCCCCAGAAATATCTCCCAGAAGGAAGCTCTGTCCAACATGAGATTGGAGATAATAATTCAAGTATTTAGGTAGTATTAATGAGCGATTTTGCTTTATTAGCGCAACACTCGATAGTAATGAAAATGGCTCATCTAATTCATTTAGGCAGCACGTACCAGTCATCGCTCCATCTTTTGTTAACAACTGATCTTCAAGCTCAGGAGCGCACCTTGCGTAAATTTCATCATGAATATCTTGATCTATGTATGAGATGTCATCCAGTTTCATGCCATTATTTTTAATATTCTTTGATGTAATGTATTTGAATCTACCGGGCTCCCATTCTGAGTGCTGAACCTTGGGGCTATGGTGAGTTCCATCAGTAATTTTTTCAGATACATCATCGAGATATTTCCAGCACCATGCCTCTGGCAAAGCGTATTGAACCTGTTTCATGCTCATTTCTCCGCCAACAGGTCTTCAATTTCATCCAACAGGCCAGACACCAGTTTCTCTTTGGTGCGGATCTGTTTGAGAATATCGCTTGGCGCTAAATGCTCGGCATCTTTCTGTTTGGCTGGGTTTTTCGCAGATAGGTCATAGTCTTCAGCCAATTTACTGGCTGAAACTGTCCAGGAACGTTCGGTAGTTTCGCGTCTGCTATACAGTTCAACAAACTCTTTTAGGTGCTCGTCGGTGATCGGTTTATTTTTGGTGAGTTTTTGCTCCGGCTCACATTCGTAATACCAGACATCGCTAGTGCCGCCACTACGCACAAAAAACAGCACGTTGGTTTTAACACCCGAATATGGCAAAAATACCCCAGCAGGCAGGCTTAGAATGGTGTGCAGGTTAAAGTTTTCCAGCAGTTCCTGTTTGACTTGTTTAAACGCGCTGTTGGTTTGGAAGAGTACGCCTTCTGGCACTACAATGGCTGCCTTGCCGCCACTTTTCAGGGTTTTCATAAAGTGCTGTAAAAACAGCAATTCAGTTGCGTTACTCTGGATGGGGAAGTTTTGCTGAATTTGCGACTTCTCTTTACCACCAAATGGCGGGTTAGCCAGAATAATGTCATAACGGTCTTTTTCCTGAATGTCGCGGATATTCTGAGTCAGGGTATTACCACGGAATAAATTGGGTGACTCGATACCATGCAAAATCATGTTCATCATACCCATAACATAAGCCAGTGAGGTTTTTTCAAAGCCAAAGAAAGTATCGCGCTGGATAAAGTCCCATTGCTCGGTAGAAAGCGCACTCTTTTGGGCTTTTAAGTGGTCAAAGGCTTCGACTAAGAATCCGCACGAGCCAGCCGCTGCATCGTAAATGGTTTGCCCTGCTTGTGGATCAATAGCCTTGATCATGGCGCGTACCACGGGGCGCGGCGTGTAAAACTCGCCCGCATAACCACCAGCATCCCCCATGTTTTGCAACAAACCTTCATAGACTAGCGAGAGCTCAAATAGGTCATTTTCAGACTGGAAGTTAAGGCTATCGACAATATCTAGCACTTCACGCAGTGTATGGCCCGAGGCAACCTTGTTGTCTAAATACTGGAAGATGGCACCAATTTTATAGGCGAAGGATTTAGGGTCTGAACCCGTAATAGCGGCATTGGCAAAGCTCTTTAAGTAAGGAAACAACTCGTTATTAACGTAATCGGTTAAGTCATCACCCGTGCGAACTTTGTTGATGTCTAACTTGCCATCGGCGTTTTTCGGGCAGGCCCAATTTGACCAACGATGCTCTTCATCTAAGACGGGTTGATAGTCTTTACCAGACAGTACCGCTTCATCTTCTTTTTCAGACTCGTAATCATCCAAAAACTTTAAGAACAACACCCACGAGGTTTGCTCGGTATAGTGCATAGCGCCACTAATGCCATCGTCGCGGCGCAGTATGTCTGTAATTCGGTCAATCTTTTGTTGTAATGACATTATCGTAATTTCTCTTTAATAAACTGGTACATCTTGGTGATGTCTTCGCTGATTTCTGCGGGCTTCATTTTTTCAATATATTGAGTTGCTAGAACGAGGTTAAACCCTTTGGGGGCTTCTGTATTTTCGATGTAACTAGACACGAGTTTCTTGACCAATGATGAATCTAACGTGGCTAAAGACTCATTAAATGAAGGAACTAACTTGAAGGGCTTTACGTCATCGCCATAGACTTTCTTAAACTCATGAAGAAGTTCAGGATTCATTTGTTTTTGTTCTGATTTACTTAGTTCTTTTTCACTTAAAAGAGAGCACAAACCATCCTCCATGGTGATTTTATAGTCGCCATTTTGCCCGTCTCGAAGGCAAGACGCTTCTCCAAAATAAATGGTATTTAACATATCAACATCAGACTTGTTCATAGCAGAGTATGACAACAAGTAGTGTTTAATCTCTCTGCGTTGCCAAGCCAAGACAGTTGTGTCAAATGCTGAATTGTTGATCTGATATTTGTTAGGATCTACACCTTGAACAGCAAGAGAGCATTTATCAGTACCAATATCTTGATATGGCAGACTATCTCGATCACAAATAAGGATAACATTAGTTGTTTGGACAGGTTGGTTAGCTACAAATGTTGCATAAGTCGATACCCATTTCATCTTCTTTTCTGCAAATGACTCCGAGTGACTATTCCATCCAGAGTTCAATCGTACGGGTAGTATACTTTTAAAACTATCAATGATCTGTTCACGATCAAATGCGTTAGTCGATAGCTTACGAAGAACAAGTAATTTGAAAATATCCCAATCATTTTCATGATCGACAAGAACGACTATTTTATACAATGAACATTCTTTGAATTTTATTTGGCTTATGTTACTCAAAGCCTTTAGGCGATCATTAAGTTCGATGTTATTTGCTGCTGGAGAAACAACTCTTTTACTTACCACATTAATATCATTTATTTCTAGCTGAGATATTGAATCCAACAGGTGTGATGTTGTAAGTACATAACCATTAATTTTTTTAAGTATTTCCCATAACCGCTCAACATTTTTGAAATGCAGATGTGAGTCTGCTTCATCCAACAAAAACAGGGTATTCGGTGAATCAAAAAGATCAATCAACGCATATAGAAAGAGCAGTTGGTATTCACCATCGCTCAGTTGGTCAAGTTCTATCCCACCTTTAAATACGAGCTTATAGCCTTTTTTATCAATGAAGTAATCATTGTCTGCCGCTTGGGTAAAAAAGCTCACTTCAGGATCAAACGCTGTATTTTGAGCTTGATTATTGGCTTCACCAGCCTCTATACCCTCTTCACCTGTTTGTGGTTGTCTTGGGTAATCGAACGAAACATCGATCAGTCGGTTTGCTGGTATTTCAATAGTTCGCTTACGTAGCGGTTGCTCAAACTCATAGTCTCTAGAGTGAAAGGTGCTGATGAAGCTGTCTAACGAACGGAAGTAAGGCGTGTTTCGTAATGTATCAACTTCGCCATTTTCTTCGCGCTTCAGGGCATCCTGAACTCGATTGACGTAGTTTTTATCGACTTTGAATGCGCATTTTAAGCACGTAGTTTGGTCATCACCTTCAAGTGTTGATTCAGTAACATAGCCTCGTTCGCGCAAAAATGAACGAACTTTGCCACTACGCTTAGTCGCCGTTGCGAGGAAAATGAGTAATTTTGACCAGGGCTTGTCAAAGTAAAGGCACTCTAAACCCAAACCTCTACCCGCTTTACGTTCACGTTTTAAGTAAATACCAAACTTTTCAGAGTAGTTTTCATTCTGTCCTGAAGAGAAGCACACCACATTAAGGTGGAGATGTGCGCGCTTGTTTAACCGCTCTTCAAATACTGACTGCAAGATACTGGATTTACCGCTGCCATTTTCACCAATCAAGGTCGCTACCTTGTTGATATGTAGAGTCTGCGGCTGGTCGTACAGCAGGTTAGGTGCGAGTGTTAATTCCATTTCAATTCACGTGATAAAGCTGTTGTTGTAATTGCTTAAAAGCCGCCAGCAAATAGGCTGGTTTTCCACCGAATGCTGTTGAAGCGTCTTTCACTGTACCCAAGCCTGATAGCTCGATGAGAGCAGGCAAGCGCTCGCGTGATAACTCCGAGCTGCCAGTTTGCTCATAACGATTGAGCACAAAGTGCAAAAACTGCTGTGCCTTTTCTTGTTGGTACTGATTAAAGAAGGTGCTGTTAGTGCGTACTTGATTGGCACGAGCTTTGCGGGTTGCCATGGGCTGTTCAAAGGCTAAAAAAGCCAGCAGATCGAAGATATCGCACTCTTCTGCTTCAAACATGCGTCGTAGCGTGGCGAGTTGTTCTTTATCAAAACCTGCTTGTACAAGTTTACCGAGCAAGGTTTCGCGCTCATCTGGGTCTGACCAAATCTGCCGCAATTCCTCAACCGATTTAAACAACCCTGGTAATTGTGTGATCAAGCGCTCAACAAATTCTTGCACAGTGAGAGGTTTGCCGTTTTCATCGATATAACGAGTTTCAACGTCAATGACCTTCAGTTCCCGGTGTTTGCCGAGCTTTACTTTCAACCGAGGTTTTGTCTCACCCGGTTCAGGCTCTGGGCCATCTGTTCCTCCGGGTGGTTCTGGTGTGTATGGCGGTGGTTTGGGCTCCCCTGTGCCACCGGGCTCTGGTGCTTCAGGCTCGCCATCCCAATCTTTGTCATAAAACTTATTGGTTGCACCGCGAAAATCGACAATGGTGAAATAGTCTTTTCCATCAAAAACACGGGTACCGCGACCGACTATTTGTTTAAACTCCACCATTGAGCCGACGGTTCTATCCAACACTACGTTACGCACATTGCGGGCATCTACCCCGGTGGTTAACATTTGCGAGGAGGTAATGATAGTGGGAATGTCTTTGTCGTTATCTTGGAATTTTTCCAGTAGCTCGCGGCCGACTTTGCCCTCATCACTGGTCACGCGCACACAATAGTGCGGGTCTTTCACTTTTTTGTGTTTGTTGATCATGTCACGCATGGTCAGTGCATGATTTTGGTTTTCGCAAAATACGATGGTTTTTTCTAGTGGATTGATATTGTCCAAAATGGCTTTTGCGACCAGTTCGGTACGATCATCCACGATGATTTTTTTGTCGTAATCTTCAACCTGATAGACGTCTTGCCCTGATTCACCTTCGATTACTTGGTCATCTTTGGTTAGCACCAGCTCGTCTAAGTTGGTACGTACCCGCTTAACACGATATGGTGTTAAGAAACCATCGTTGATGCCATCTTTTAATGAGTATTCAAATGCTGGTGTACCAAAGTAGTCGTAGGTATCCACATTAGCTTCACGTTTTGGTGTAGCTGTTAGGCCGACATGTACCGCACTGCCAAAATGATCGAGTATGGCTCGCCAAGAGCCTGTCTCATTAGCACTGCCACGGTGACACTCGTCAATCATTACAAGGTCGAAAAAATCACTTGGATACGCTTTGTAGTAGCCTTCAATACTTTCACGCTCAGCAATGGCTTGGTAGATAGCAAAAAAGATATGCGCATTAGTTGGCACGACTCCACCCCGCTTGCGTACCTCCTCACCGTTTATTTTGATTAGATCTTTTTCGTATGGATTGAAAGTGTTAATGGCTTGATCCGCCAAAATATTGCGATCGGCTAAAAACAAAATTCTAGGCCTACGTGTACCCGGAGATTCTTTGTTCCAACGTGAATATACCCCTGATCATTGAAAATGCTTGATTTTATTTAGAATCAGGATCATGCTACGAACCATGAAAATTACACTGACTCCTCAGC
>NZ_QEWN01000079.1 GCF_006124995.1 Vibrio sp. Hep-1b-8 | reverse complement strand
GCGTTTGACTTCAGAGGCTTCCATCCCACCGTATTTTGCTTTCCAGTTGTAGTAGGTGGCATCTGAAATGCCGTATTCACGGCACACTTCATTGACCTTACGACCCACTTCCACTTCTTTTAAGATTTTGACGATTTGTGTTTCTGAGTAACGTGATTTTTTCATCGCGGGTTCTCCTTCTATGCTCAGTCTAAGCCGAAGAACTCTAAAATGGTATGCCACTAGTTTAGGGGAGGTTTACATAACCATATCAGTTCAAATAACAATCAATAAGTCTGGATGAAAGTCAATAAGTTAAATCAGTGAAAGAAGATTAGACAGAAAACTGTCACCTAACACGATAATGCTGATTTAACGGATTTAGCTCTAATACCAATCTAAGTAAAAATATGGTCTAATTGAGGCTGTCATTTCTACACGAGAATGCCATGGATAGCCTCGACAACATCGACTTTAAAAAACTCGCTAGTCAGCAGAAGTCTATACAAATGAAGATGCGTTTACTTGCTCTAGCACACTTAAAAGAAGGGCGGTCTCGAACACAGATTGCCAAATACCTGAAGGTAAGCCGCACTAGCGTGAACAAGTGGGTTCAAACCTTTCTTGAGGAGGGACTTGAAGGACTACAGGAAAAGCCAAGAACAGGACGCCCTGCATTTCTTACCCCAAAACAGCGTGAGCAGTTAAGCCTATTTATTGAAAGTCGAGCTTCAGATTCTTCTGGCGGTAGATTAACAGGTAGCGATATTCATGCCTACATCATCAAAGAATTTGGCAAACATTATCACCCTGACTCCATCTATTATTTGCTCAATCATATGGGCTTTTCTTGGATAACATCGCGATCCAAACACCCTTCTCAATCCCAACAAACCCAAGACGATTTTAAAAAAATTCAAAATTGAAACGATCCTCAAGAT
>NZ_QEWN01000078.1 GCF_006124995.1 Vibrio sp. Hep-1b-8 | reverse complement strand
GGTGGCACCAATATCTGACAGGTTTAGTGCGCCAATAATGTTCAATCGGCTACGATTGCCCGTTGTTTCAATCACTTTAGCCTGACCAGTACGTATCCAGCCATGAGATATTTTTGTTAATAAGGTTGGGTGAACTGCATCGATAAAGACTATCGATTCATCCTTGCCACAGCTTGCCTTTAGAGCTTCATAAGCCTCTATGAATGCTTGCTGTTTTGCTTTATCAAACTTGTGTGGAACGCCTTTCGGTTGCTTGTAGCTAAAGCCATTGTGGTGAAGCCATTTGTTCATACCAGAGACCGTATAATCAAGTCCAAATGCCTCTTTAACGTAGGCGACAATTTGATGAGTGTGAGAATAGGTTTTCTCAGTCAAATGCTCGATTAGGTGCATGGTTTGAGTAGCAGAAAGCTTGCTTTGGCTTCCGCCATTTTCAGGCTTAAGTTTTTCAGAAAGAGCGTAGTCACTAAGGTGGCGTGCAACGGTTGATTCATGAATGCGAAGAGCTTGAGCAATCATGGTCTGACTCCACCCCTCTGTGGTAAGCAATACTGCTTTAATACGGTCACGCACTCGACCATCACGAGTAGAATCGTGCATTTGTTCGAGTTGCAGTTTCTGCTGAGGAGTCAGTGTAATTTTCATGGTTCGTAGCATGATCCTGATTCTAAATAAAATCAAGCATTTTCAATGATCAGGGGTATAGTTAAAACGTGTGTCCCGTTAAGAATCGGTTACTATATTTAACCATAGCGACCGCCGTAAGGCGGTCGTTTTCGAGGCTAATAAGTTTGTTCGGTGCTTTGGACTGCGCAGCGAAACCCTGAGTTGAGTGCTGGCATATAGTCGCTCAATGGATAGTGTACGCGAGAGGTATTAACCATACCTATACCACCTCGTTTGACTTTGTTCTCACCCGTTTCGGGCCCTTGAGGATCAAGTTTTGGTGACACTTTATAATAATCTTTAGCGTACCAATCATTGACCCACTCAGCAGCATTTTCAGTCATATCATAAAGACCAAGTGGATTGGGAGCATAAGTACCAACAGGGTTTAGATCCGTATCAACATTAGCGGTTTTTTCGGTAAACTCCTCATAGCCACCTAAT
>NZ_QEWN01000077.1 GCF_006124995.1 Vibrio sp. Hep-1b-8 | reverse complement strand
TATCACAGCCCTCAATGCATGGCACGCGGCACCGATAACACATAAGTTATTATTTGTTGCAACATTTAGCTCTCGAAAATGTTGAGCCGCACATTCCCAAGAAATATATTCATTTGTTTTACAAACTAGCAACCCTTGTTCACTACAACCATGCATATCTATGTGAACCATCGGTTTCATATTTCTATCCCTTGCATTGTTAACCAACTCAATGAATATAGATTCAAAATCGAGTTTTGAATCTATATTCACAACTTGAAAACCGAAACCAAGTAACTCTGATTGTAGCCTTAAGTCTTCTACCATACGATTCGTTGGTCCATCTTCCCCAACTCTTGTGCTCGTTAACCAAATTACAGAATTACAAGAAAATCCAGAGTCTATCATCATATTTGAAGTACCAATCTATCATTTACACCTAACGCCAAATTAAGTAGTGAGCAACGTTGCCATCTACCTAAAGCATTGTGCCGTAAACACTAAAGCTGATTCAAACCAAAAGTGCCAAGCGTTGCGAATCTGCTTAAATTTATTGTTAGGCGCATTGGGTTTCGATGCTATCTAAAATGTGTAACACGTCTTCAGCGAAAAGCTCTAATACGATATCCATTGTCCAAGATTTCTTGAACTCCGCACCCTTAAACTGGATGCAGATCTTACAATCCTCTCGCATCATGACTGATGGTAAAATTGGCTTACTTACAGTATCTGCATGTATGATTTTGTCACATACTTGTTTCAAGGTAACGGGCCTACATATATACCCAATCAACTTGAAAATGCAGTCTTGAGTACCTGAAAATTATCATTGATTCGAGACGTCAGTGAACCTGCGATCTCTGGAAGAGTCACAGTAAAAAATTGATCGATGGCTTCCT
>NZ_QEWN01000076.1 GCF_006124995.1 Vibrio sp. Hep-1b-8 | reverse complement strand
CGCGTGTCATTAAATGGCATAACGTTGATACTGTGGTATGGGTTGACTACTCATTGTCGAGAACCCTCTTTCATGCAGTGAGACGAGCTTTAAGCCGCTCAATTTCAGGCAAAGAGTTGTGGCCCAACACGGGCAATAGAGAAACGCTGAGAAAATCATTTTTCAGTAGAGATTCAATTTTATTGTGGACGATCAAAACCTATCATTCGAATCGTGCAAGGTACTTAGCAGATATGGACAATCCTCAATATCAACATATTCGCTTTGTTAGATTGACGAGTCCTGCGGAGGCGAGACGATTTCTATGCGATTTCTATGCGATTTATAGGGACGTATTATAAGGACAAAGCGCTACTGACAGTGTAGAGAATACTTTTCTCTCCGGGCAACTTTTTGCTCGATCTGGGCAAGATCTTGCTCGATTCGAGCAAAAAGTTGCTCAGCTTGTATATTAACAAATGCTTAAATTGTTGAAATATATACATTTTAATTTTGGCGCGCTTTTTGACTAAGAGTTAGTGTTATTACACACAACCTCTAAGGATTTTACTATGCCAACTCCATGTTATATTTCTATCGACGGTGAAACTCAGGGTCTGATCACGGCGGGCGCCTGTACGGCTGACTCTATCGGTGACTCTTATGTAGAAGGTCACGAAGACGAGATGCTGGTTCAGAAGTTTGACCACGTTATTTCGGTTCCGACTGATCCACAATCTGGTCAACCTTCTGGTCAACGCGTCCATAAACCTTTCAAGTTTACTGTCACTCTCAACAAAGCCGTGCCACTGCTGTACAACGCGCTTTCTTCTGGTGAGAAGATGAAGACTGTTGAACTGAAATGGTACCGCACCTCTATCGAAGGCAAACAAGAGAACTTCT
>NZ_QEWN01000075.1 GCF_006124995.1 Vibrio sp. Hep-1b-8 | reverse complement strand
GCATTAGTGATTCGGTTTATCGATACCAGCCTAAAGCGAATAACGATCATGAAGTGATTGTTGAACTGCAAAAGGCGGTTGAGCGTTATCCAGCCTACGGTTTTAGCAAATTGCTCAAAATACTTCGTCGCTGGGGACATGGCTGGAATCATAAACGGATATATCGGATTTACTGCGAACTCAAACTCAATAGGCGTCGTAAAGCGAAAAAACGCTTACCAACTCGTTCGCCTGAGCCGCTTAATGTGCCTATGGTAGCTAACCAGTGTTGGTCGATTGACTTTATGAGTGACAGCTTACAGTGCGGACGTCGATTTAGAACCTTCAACGTAGTGGATGACTTCAATCGTGAAGCACTCGCTATCGAAGTGGATTTAAGCCTCCCAGCGCAACGAGTGGTTCGAGTGCTTGAACGAATCATTGCATGGCGAGGTTATCCAGAAAAGTTGCGAATGGATAATGGCCCAGAGTTCATCTCTGTGACGCTTGCGACTTGGGCTGAGGAGCATGATATCAAGCTGGAATTTATCCAGCCAGGCAAACCGACTCAGAACTCCTATGTCGAACGATTTAACCGTACGTATCGCACAGAGATCCTCGATATGTATGTGTTCAGAACCTTGAATGAAGTGCGTGAGCTAACAGAAAACTGGATACGAGAATACAACGAAGAACGTCCCCATGATGCCCTCAACGATCTGACACCATGGGAATATTTAATGAAGAATGAACAAACCGAAACCTCTAATTATGGGCGCAACTAATTAGGGGAGGTTTACATTGTTCCTTAAGGGACTCGATGTCTTGTTTACTATTCATTCGTCGATTCTCACTTCAATAAGACGAGTGCCAAATTCTTTTGGCGCAGGCTCTATGGTTAAATCACCTTGTTTTTTACCTGACGCTATATAGCCCAGTTGTTGATGCTTTGAGGCTTGCCAGTTAAACGGCATGCTAACTAACACTGTGATGGTATCATCCGTGGTGCCGCCGGTAGTCTGGCAATCGATATGAGAAAAGTAAAACTGATTTAACCTACAAACCTGTTAATAGAGTTCAACTTGCATTCTTCTAGTCTTGAGTAAAAATAGGGTGTTTAAACATATCGTTCAATTTTGCTAGTTCCACATACTCGATATCTTTTTGACTCTCTAGGATTAGGGTGATGATTTTTTGTTTTTCTTCTATAGACGAACAGTAAAAATCTC
>NZ_QEWN01000074.1 GCF_006124995.1 Vibrio sp. Hep-1b-8 | reverse complement strand
GATACCAAGTCGCCTTTGCATGCACTAAATGGCATTACCAAGTTCGCCTTATTTATGGCTTGGGTCACTGTAGTACTGACCACTTTCGATATCCGATTGATTGGTTTACTGATTGTGGCAGGCCTATACTTACTAAAAATCACAAAAGTACCTTTCAAAGTTTACAAACCTTTGCTCATTGGTACAGCCAGTGTCTTAACACTCAACGCACTATTTATGTTTTTGTTGGCTCCCCAGCAAGGCAGTGAATACATTGGATCAAGTACTGTTGTGTTTAATCTTCCTGGCCACTATTCGCTAACTCAAGAGACTCTGTTCTATTTGGTTACGGTCACTCTCAAATACTTCAGCATGTTCCCAATTGCCTTGGTATTTGTCTTTACTACTCACCCGACAGAGTTTGCAGCCAGCTTGAACCGCATTGGCGTGCCGTACAAGATTGCGTATGCCGTCAGTCTGACATTGCGCTACCTTCCTGAGGTCAAGAACGATTTCGTCAATATCATGCACGCTCAACAGGCCCGTGGCCTTGATATATCAAAAAACACACCTCTAGTGCAGCGTCTACAAAACGTGGCGAAGATCCTTGGTCCTCTCATTTTCTCAAGCTTGGACCGAGCAGATGAAATATCCAACGCGATGACGTTAAGAGGATTTGGACGCCACAATACCCGTTCATGGTATAGCTCAAGACCACTAGGCAACACGGACAAACTCTGCCTGCTAGCCATTGCGGTCATCGTCATATTGGCGGTAGCTAAGCGCTATCTAGAAACCGAATTGTTCTGGTATCCGTTCTAGTAAATTACCACCTTCTAAAGAAGGTGGCTTTGTGTGAGCCCCCTAAAAGGGGGCCTTTGTTTAATCCAACGCCAACTGGTGCTGCTCTACTCGCTCTTGCTTCTCTTGATGTCTTACATATCGGCGTATGATTTCTTCATTGATTCCAACACTATCGACAAAATAGCCTCTTTGCCAAAAGTGATTACCCCAAAGCCTGTTCTTCCTAAGATGAGGAAACTTACTAAATAGCTTTAAGGCTATTTTGCCTTTCAATACCCCCATCAACTTGGATATCGATAGCTTTGGTGGAATCTTTACTACTAAATGCACGTGGTCAACTTGTATGTTTAACTCTACTACTTCACATCCAAGTTGATTACAGTAAACATAAATACATCGATAAACTTCTTTACCTATATTGTTCTTCAAGATCCTAAATCGATACTTTGGAGTCCACACTATATGGTATTGACA
>NZ_QEWN01000073.1 GCF_006124995.1 Vibrio sp. Hep-1b-8 | reverse complement strand
CAAAAAGACCATTTTTCAAAAGGACGACATGCTTCTGCCTGTCTGGGATTAACTCCTGTTCAACATAGTAGTGGAGGCAAACAAAATATAGGGGCTATTGCTAAACGCTGTGGCAACAACACTCTGCGTAACGCCCTCTACAATGGAGCCATTGGGGTCGTTTGCAAATTAGAAAAGCGAGAAGCTCGTACATCAAAAGAGCAATGGCTTAAAGCAATGACGGTAAGACGTGGGAAAAAGGTTGCTGCAATAGCATTGGCAAATAAGACCGTACGAACAGCCTTCGCTATGATAGAAAGCGGAGAGGATTACAAGCCACAATTCCTTGTGGCTTAACAGAGTTAGTCAAAAAGACCGTGATAACGAACAGGTAAGACCAACCTTCAAGAGACTGTGCAACGCTTAGGTATTAAATACCGCTGCCAAGATAAAGTCATGACGGTGCGAACACATCAAAGTGGCCCGAGATAGCTTCTCAACTAGAGCCCGTATATAAGCAAGCATCTAACCTTCGTTAACAATACTTTTTGACAACAATAGGGAGTCCATATAAGCGTTGAGAATCACGCTGAAATGCTTTAGCAGACAATATGAGCAGGTGCATTTGGATTGTGATGATTGTCCTGCAACTCCTCAACTTTTTTATATTCATCTTTCAAAGGCTTAGTCTTGCGAACATAACCTTTAGGCGTCACGACTTTAAATGAAATGCCTAGATTAGTCTTTGCTTTATGTTGTTTCATGAGTCATCTCCTGTAATCAAAAAACGGTAAGCGTTCACCAGCAGTCCATTGACAAAAAGTGTGAGTTAACGCAATTGATCCAACATTCCTAATTGAGTGATCATTTCTAGCCGTCATGCTTAATGCATGAAAAAGAAAAAATCTAAATTCTCATCTTCGCCGCCCGTGGCCTCAGAT
>NZ_QEWN01000072.1 GCF_006124995.1 Vibrio sp. Hep-1b-8 | reverse complement strand
GTGAACGCTTACTTTGAATCGTCTTACAGCAAAAAATTTAAGTTAATTGCATTAATTAGTGTAAGGCTCATCACAGGTCGGCTTTTCTTTATATATGTAATATTTACACTTTTTTGAATACCACAGAGTGTGATATTCAAAAGAAACTCTTTTGTTATTCACACTGTTAAGTGAAATATAGAAACCATTGCCATTACTCTTACGCAAGTCCTCGGTTTCTGAATCAATAAAACAGAACTCTCTATGAGCATCTCCATGCAAAACATTCAAGCATGGTCTGTCTATTGGTATATATGCCATAGTTATACCCACACCATCTTGAATAGTGTAGTTTACTTTTAGCTCTCTGAGATTGTCGCTCTGAGGAAGATTGTTTGCCACTGCGGTGCCAAAACACATAAAAATAGATAGTGAACAACATATACTCTTACAAATGCTCAACACGCCTTACTCTCCTGTTTTGATCAACACTTGTCCATAATCGGTTTTCATCATCCATCACATCTACAAACCTGTCACCATCAAAATTAACCAATGCAGGAACAAAGCCTTCCCTTGTTCTAGGGCTGTTATCGCCTCGACACATCACAGACATTTTTAATGTCCTATCGAGTGTACCCTGATAAAGGAGACATCAAGGTAAGTTAATCTTTTCAACTAAGTAATCATTGAACTTTGTATATTCATCAATCAAACAACTGCAAATATTTAATGTTTCTGCTTCAGTCCCTATACTTTCAAAATATTCAAACCTACATTTCTCCTCTATATACTTATATACCCAATCAACTTGAAAATGCAGGCTTGAGTACCTGAAAATTATCATTGATTCGAGACGTCAGTGAGCCTGCGATCTCTGGAAGAGTCACAGTAAAAAATTGATCGATGGCTTCCTTGAAGTCTCGTTTATTTTTGAAGTAAACGTTATTC
>NZ_QEWN01000071.1 GCF_006124995.1 Vibrio sp. Hep-1b-8 | reverse complement strand
TTACAGAGGAAATTATGCAAGATCTGAGGTTAGTGTTTCTTCTTTGTCAGTAAATATTAGACCAATTTACAAACCAATGAATAACGGTTTTTACATCGCCGCAGTCGCTGGTATTGGCCAATATAAAATAGATGCTAGTGTTGATAGTAACATCCTTCCTTCAGGAAGTGGTGACTCTACAGATTTAGGGCACAGCTTAGGAGTTGAGTTAGGGTATGAATTTGAGAGGTTCGTCTTAAACTTAGGGTATCGCATGATGTATACGGCACCTGATGATATTGCAGTGAACCTTTCAACGGTTAGCTTTGGTGGACGATATAAATTCTAAACCATATAGTTCAGTAACATATCTTTAACTTGAACGATACTCAAGCTCAAGCAATTAACCTAAATGCTTGAGCTATAACTTTTAAGCCGTAAAACTGTGTGTAAGCTAAATAACGACTATACCCAATCAACTTGAAAATGCAGGCTTGAGTACCTGAAAATTATCATTGATTCGAGACGTCAGTGAACCTGCGATCTCTGGAAGAGTCACAGTAAAAAATTGATCGATGGCTTCCTTGAAGTCTCGTTTATTTTTGAAGTAAACGTTATTCCTCGACTGCTCGTTCATTACCTTCCAAAGCCGCTCAATTGGGTTGAGGTTTGGACTGTAAGGTGGAAGATAATGTAGTTCGATATTTAGGACAAACGCTGCATCTTTGACTAAGTCACTGCGGTGATATCCCGCACCATCTAAGATGATATGAAGCTTATGGGCTAATAGATAACTCTCTCTTAACTTACAGAAAAAGCGAACAATATTTTCACTGTTAATACTCTCGTAATCGTGAACGATGGTGGCACCAATATCTGACAGGTTTAGTGCGCCAATAATGTTCAATCGGCTACGATTGCCCGTTGTTTCAATCACTTTAGCCTGACCAGTACGTATCCAGCCATGAGATATTTTTGTTAATAAGGTTGGGTGAACTGCATCGATAAAGACTATCGATTCATCCTTGCCACAGCTTGCCTTTAGAGCTTCATAAGCCTCTATGAATGCTTGCTGTTTTGCTTTATCAAACTTGTGTGGAACGCCTTTCGGTTGCTTGTAGCTAAAGCCATTGTGGTGAAGCCATTTGTTCATACCAGAGACCGTATAATCAAGTCCAAATGCCTCTTTAACGTAGGCGACAATTTGATGAGTGTGAGAATAGGTTTTCTCAGTCAAATGCTCGATTAGGTGCATGGTTTGAGTAGCAGAAAGCTTGCTTTGGCTTCCGCCATTTTCAGGCTTAAGTTTTTCAGAAAGAACGTAGTCACTAAGG
>NZ_QEWN01000070.1 GCF_006124995.1 Vibrio sp. Hep-1b-8 | reverse complement strand
CAACTGGATATCACCAAATAAACATCAGCTATGTTGGTCACACGTGATCCGAAACCTACAACAGATTGCGGATTACACAGGTAAAGGTCATACAGCTAAAATAGGCCAACGACTTGTTATGCTGAGCAAATTGGTCTTTCGAACGCGACATCGTTGGGAGTCCGAAACGATAAAATATAGCCTGTACCTAAACAGATTAAGTCGAATAAGACAGCGTTTTAATTACTGGCTCAATAAAGGGAGCAAGCAAATACCAATTCAACGCTATCAAGGTCGCTGCAAAAAACTGGATGAGCATAGCCCAAGCTTGTGGTTGTTCTTAACTAACCCCAAAATACCATTGACCAACAATGAAGCTGAACGCCGGCTTCGTGGCTTTGTTATTCAAAGAAAAATCAGCTACGGCACTACCTCGGATGCAGGCGACAAGTTCCGAGACCGCCTACACTCGCTAATCGAAACTTGTAAAAAGCGAAAGATATCGTCACTTGATACGCTTTCACGCATAGTCAATGCTGTTGTTCGTCAGCAGCCGTACCCAAATGTGCTCGATCTTAAACACACGAGTTTTTACCTAAACACTTAGTCAACACGGTGCTGGTGAACGCTTACTTTGAATCGTCTTACAGCAAAAAATTTAAGTTAATTGCATTAATTAGTGTAAGGCTCATCACAGGTCGGCTTTTCTTTATATATGTAATATTTACACTTTTTTGAATACCACAGAGTGTGATATTCAAAAGAAACTCTTTTGTTATTCACACTGTTAAGTGAAATATAGAAACCATTGCCATTACTCTTACGCAAGTCCTCGGTTTCTGAATCAATAAAACAGAACTCTCTATGAGCATCTCCATGCAAAACATTCAAGCATGGTCTGTCTATTGGTATATATGCCATAGTTATACCCACACCATCTTGAATAGTGTAGTTTACTTTTAGCTCTCTGAGATTGTCGCTCTGAGGAAGATTGTTTGCCACTGCGGTGCCAAAACACATAAAAATAGATAGTGAACAACATATACTCTT